>NZ_CP097562.1:555000-1155000 GCF_000487995.2 Mucispirillum schaedleri ASF457 | reverse complement strand
CTCGGTCGCAGTAAATGCTCCCATCGCTTACGCTATGCGACGGGACTTCCTGTCCCTGCATTGTCATACTGAGTTTGATATAGCGAAGTATCTAAAAGATATAATTTAAATATACTATAGATTATTGTAATATGTATAATATAGATTTTTCGCCTATGAAATCAGGCTCAAAATGACTGCAAGATGAAAGCCATAGGTCATACTGAGCCTGATAAGGCGAAGTATCTAAAACATAGATAATTTAAATATTATAGATTATTGCAAGATATATAATATAGATTTTTGCCTGTAAAAATCAGGCTTAAAAAAATGTCTGCTGCAAAAATTTTTTGGCTGAGTTCAAAGTCCATTACTTATTTTTTATTACTGTTTTCATATGCCTTGCAAACTTCGTCTGTATTGCCATGCATTTTTATCTGACCTTTGTCAAGCCATATTGCCTTAGAGCATACATTTTTTACTTGTGCAGCATGATGAGATACAAATAAAATCGTAAGGCCGTTTTTACGCATTTGATTTATTTTTGTTTCACATTTTGCTTTAAACTTATAATCTCCAGTTGATAATACTTCATCTGCTATTAATACATCTGGGTCAAACATTATTGCAGCAGCGAAACCAAGTCTTGCTCTCATACCTGAAGAAAAGTTTTTAATTGGCACATCTATGAAATCATGCAGCTCTGCAAAATCTACTATTTCATCATATTTTTCTTGTATTTTTTTTCTAGGTATTGCACGGAGTGCACCATTAAAAAATATATTTTCTTTTGCAGTTAAATTATGGTCAAAACCAGCACCAAGCTCAATGAGTGGAGCAATAGAGCCATAAACTTTTGCTTTGCCGCTGTCTGGTCGTAATATACCTGCTATTACTTTTAAAAGAGTGCTTTTGCCAGAGCCATTAAAGCCAACAATGCCTAAAGCTTCCCCTTTTGCTACTTGAAAGCTCACATCTTTCAATGCCTGAAATTCCTGATATAAAACTCTGCCTTTAATAAGATTTATAACATACTCTTTCAGCCCGTCATATTTAGCCATTGCAAGGTTAAATTTAACAGAAACATTTTTTACATCTATTGCAATATTATCCATATCATCTCTTCTTTTAAATATATAATATAAATTTACGCTGCAGCAGTCTAAATACAACAGCACCAGTGAAAAAAGAGCCAAAAGCAAAAGCAGCACATATCAAGTTTGCATTCAGTGAAGGTATTTGACCATCTAAAATTATTATTCTAAAATAATCTATAAAATGATACAAAGGGTTCCAGTTCATTATCTGCATTATTTCAGGTGGGAGTATAGTAACAGGATAAAAAACTGGTGTAGCATATATTAACACTTTTGTAACAACACTGTATAAATGACCAATATCTCTAAAATATACATTTAATGAGGAAAGTATAAAAGCTATGCCAACAGAAAATATAAATATATATATAAATGGCAAAGGTATAAGCAGCCAGCTTAAAGCAGCAGGTATTTTAAACCATATAAGCACTGCAGCAAGTGCTATAAGTGAAACAGAAGTATTTATAAATTCAAATAAGCATTTTTCTACAGGAAAAAGATAGTTTGGAATATACATTTTTTTTATAAGCATAGCAGAATTAATAATGGAAGAAATGGCACCACTTGTAGATGATGTAAACATTGTAAATAGAATGTAGCCAGTAAGATAATAAACAGGGTAATGCTCCACATCAAAGCGAAACATATAAGAAAAAACAGCACTTATCACTACCATCATTAAAAAAGGGTTTAAAACACTCCATAATATACCTAAAATAGAGCGTCTGTATTTTACAATAAAATCTCGCTTTACAAGGTTATAAAGAGCAGTTTTATATTGATAGTGTTTATATATGTTTGAATTTGTTATAAAATTCTGGTCTTCTGTTTCCTGATTATTGTTTTCCATTAAATATTTTTTCTCCTGTTTTTTTATATATGAAATACTACAAAAAAGCAAGAGTATATATATTATATTAATATTAGAATTATCTTCTAACCACATCAGGTTTATCAGGGTCTATATAGATGCTGTCAACTATTTCTCTATTCACTTTATCATAAATTACAAAATTTAAACCATATTTATTTTTACTTCTATTTTTGCCACTTACATTTATTGCCGCTTTGCCATCTGATGATATAAACAGATTTATAATATTTTTCATTCTGCCTTTGTATTTTACAGGCTTATTTGATATTTCTTCAAAAAATATTTGATTTTCATCAATTACAGCAGCATAACGCATATTTGCCTTATCTGAATTATATTTTTTTAGTCCAAAAGATTTTAAATCATTTTTTAAATTATCAGGTAATTTTTTTAAAACATCACCATTTGCAGCAATCATTACAGTATAGTTGTCATAAAAAGCTAAATTTTTCCATTCTGTAAAAGATTTAAGCTCTCTAATTTCTTCTCTGTTTACTGCTCTTGCATATTTAATATAATCTTCATTCCATGAAGCATATTTTGGATCATTTTTATGGGACTGAATATTATAATGCTTTATAATGTATGGTATAAGGTGGTCCATAACTTTACGAGAACCATAAAGGTTTGTATGAGACCAGTCACGAAAATCTCTATTAAAATTTAAATTTAGTTCATCATACATTATATTATAATTAATAAAATTCCATCCTTTTTCTTCAGCATAAAGTTTAAATGCTTTATCCAGCTGTGAATGTAATAAATTAGCAGAAAAAGGCATTTTTACAAATAAAATATTACAGTTATGTTTGGCTGCTAAATCTACCATCATATTTGCATATTTTATTGTTTCTGGATATAATTCTATTTGTGTAATATTATCATTTTCATATCTATTAACACTATTTATTGAGTGTATTTTAGATAACCATGAGCCATAAGAAGAGCCTGAAAATCTACCTTTCCAAAAAGTGTCGTATGTAAAATCATACTTAGTTAATTCTTTCCATCTTGAATGATATTGTTTTATAGTATTTATGTTTTTTAAAATATCATCTGTATTTTTATAAATATATTTGTATGCATAAAACTTAAAAAAATCATTTTTTAAATTTTGTAAATGTATCATAGTTTGTTTTTCTTTATAAGATAAATCTTCAAGATAAGCTGTATCAAATATTATAAGTTTTGGATTATATTTTGACAGTATTTCTTCTAAAAATAAGTATGATACTTTATAATATTGCTGAGCAGTTCCACGGTTGTATGAAACAATCCCATATTTATGCCATATTTCCATTGGAGACATGGTAAAGTAAACTCTACTTGTTCCTAGAAAAAATACATCTATATTATTTTTTTCATTATAGTATTGTTTAATATTATATGATTCATATTTATTTTTTATTATATCTTCATAATTAACAGCAATTAATATTGTTAATACAGTAAATATTATTAATGAAATAACTTTTTTTATCATATATCACCTAAAACTGAAAATAAATAAATTGATTAGCATTATATGCTGTGCCATAAACACCAAAAGTCAGTATTCCAAAAATTGCTATCCAATATAATATCCATCTAAAAACTAAATTTTGTTTCGCCAGTTCTTCTCTTATTTTGATACCTTTTTCCTGCATAAAAGATACTGCCCATAAAATAATAATAGAAAAGCATAATACATAGAAATCTTTTCTAGAAAGTCCCATATCATAAAGTGAGTTATCAAAAAATATCCAAGGGTTCCAAACACTAAACATTTGCTTTGTCATAATAACAGCAGTTTCTATATCTGGAGCTCTAAAAAAGAGCCGTGAATAATTAATAATTAAAAATGCTATAATAATTTGAAATAATCTAAAACTAAAACATTGTGTATTTATATTAAAAATAGAGTATATCTTTTGAAATACTGGCTTAAAAATATCATCAAGTATAATACTTAAACCATGTATCATACCCCATATAATAAATGTCCAGTTTGCACCGTGCCATAAGCCGCTTATAAAAAAAGTAATTAATATATTTCTATATTTTTTTATTTTAGAGCACCTGCTGCCACCTAATGGAAAATATATGTAATCTCTTAACCACATAGAAAGTGATATATGCCATCTTCGCCAGTAATCACCAACAGATACTGCAAAAAAAGGATGGTTAAAGTTTTGTAATAAAGTAAACCCCATAGTTTGTGCTGCACCTATTGCAATACATGTATAACCAAAAAAATCTGCATATATTTGTATAGAATAGATTGTTATTGCAACAAATATTTCAAGCCCCATATAAGCTTCATAGTTTTCAAATACAAAATTTACTAAAATGGCAGCTCTATCGCCTATAACCATCTTTAAAAAATAACCATAGAGCATTAATAATAAACCGTTTTTAAGATTATCATAATTAAAATATTTTCTTTCCTGCAGTTGAGGAAGAAAAGTTGCAGTTCTTTCTATTGGTCCTGCAAGTAATTTTGGGAAAAATGATATAAAAAGAGCATATTTTATAAAATTAGTTTCTGCTTTTGCACCTCTATATATATCAACTATATAAGCTATCATCTGCATAGTATAAAATGATATACCAAGTGGTAATATTATATCAAATTTTGGCTGAATTAATTGAATATGAAGTGCAGATAATAAAATATTTATATTATCTACTGCAAAATAAAAATATTTAAAGAAAAATAAAATGGAAAGGTTTAAAATAAAGCTAATGGAAACATATATGTTTTTAAGTTTTGCTGCATTCCCCCCCCCACTCGTTTTATTTGCTTTATCTATCAATATACCACTAGTATAAGTTATAAAAGTAGATGTAAGCATTAATAGAGCATATACAGGGTTCCAAGCCATATAAAAATAATAGCTTGCTGCTAAAAGCCAAATATATCTAAATCTGTGTGGTATTATAAAGTATAATAAGATAACTACTGGAAAGAAAATTAAAAAGCTTATGGAATTAAAAAGCATTTATTAACCTTAATTATTTCTTTTGTCCATAATAAGCACCTGCACCATGTTTTCTGTAATAATGTTTATTAAGAACATAATCAGGCAGTAGAACAGCAGCAGGATTAATAAGCATTGTTTGATAATTTATTTGAGCTATCTCTTCTAAAACAACAGCATTTTCCACAGCATCAAGCCCGCCTTTATCTGCACTGCCGCCCCATGTAAATGGTCCATGCTGCTTAACTAAAACAGCAGGTATTTGAAGCCAGTCTTTATCTTTAAATGTTTCTGCTATTACTTTGCCTGTATTTAATTCATAATCGCTTTCAACTTCATCATAAGTTAATGCTCTAGTGCAGGGAATATCACCAAAAAAGTAATCTGCATGTGTCGTTCCCATAGCTTTAATTGGAATTCCTGCTTGAGCGTATGAAGTTGCATATTTAGAGTGTGTGTGGCATACACTATAAATTTGAGAGCATGAATGATAAATTTCTAAATGTGTTTTTGTATCTGATGATGGCTTTAATTTACCATCTATAACTTTACCAGCTAAATCCAAAACAACCATATCCTGTGGCGACATTTTTTCATATTCAACACCAGATGGTTTAATAATAATATAATCTTCTACTCTGGCAGAAACATTACCCCATGTTAAAGGCACTAATCCCTGCTTATAAAGCTGTATATTTGCTTCATAAACTTTTTCTTTTATATTATCAAACATGCTTTTCTTCCTTTTTTATCATTAGTGTATGTGATAACCCTGTTTTTAAATCATACTGTGGCTGCCAGCCTAAATCCATTAGTTTAGATGCATCAAGAATAGAATCAAGTGGCTTAGAATAACCCTGTTTTTCTATTTCATCTGGTATTTCAAACTGGAGAGATACTTCTGCAAGTTCAGATAAAGTTTCAGCATATTCTCTGATAGAAGCAATAGAGTTTGGATTTGCAACATTATAAACCTGACTGTCTTTACTATATAAAATAACATAAAGCATAGCATATACTGCATCTGCCACATAGCAGTATGTCCTTTTCTGCAAGCCTTCACTTTTCATAATTATTTTTTCACCATTTAAGGCATTTCGCAAAAACTGTGCATCTGCTCTAGAATTTTCATTTGTAATTGCAGCACCATAAACATAGCAAAGGCGTAATATGTTTGCTTTTATATTATATTGATGATTATAACTCATACATAATGTTTCTGCTGCTCGTTTAGATTCTGGGTAGCAGGAACGCACAAGTTTTGAATCTATCATACCAAAATCATCTTCTGTAAATGGTTTATCAGCATTATTCCCATATATTTCGCCAGTAGATATGTATAAAAAGCAGGCGGCAGTATCTTTTATCATTTCTAATAAATTCATAGTCCCTGTTAAGTTTGTTTTCATAGTGCCGACAGGGTCTTTTGAAAAGGCAAGTGGGTGTGCATTACTTGCTGCATGTATAATATAGTCAGCTTCATATTTTTTCTTTAAAGGTTCATTTAAATTCTGCTCTATAAAACATAAATTTTTATTTGCTTTAAATCTTTTTTGTAATTTTTCTAATTTTGAAGATACGGCATATACATATATATTTTGAGAATATGCAGTATTATACCACATTATAAAATCTACTAAGTAAGAAGCAACCAGCCCTGTTGCACCTGTAATAAAAAAAGACTTATTATTAAGTTTTAAAATTTCATCGCCTAATAAATCTACAAGTTTTTTATATTCATTTTCTAATGTGTTGATTGTCATTTTAAATTCCTTTTAATAAGGCTCTAAAAATTGCAAGGTCTTCTGATGTTGTTAATTTAATATTTTTCTCAGACCCTTTTGAAAAATATACAGTCTGTCCAGTTTCAACTAATAAGGTGCAGCTGGCAACAGAATTAGTGATACCCATTTCTTTTGCTTTTTTGTGTGTATCTAAAATACTGCCTAGTGTAAACCCTTGTGGTGTTTGAGTTCTTTTTAAATTATCTCTAGGATATGCAGAAACAGCAGAAGCTCCGTCTACAGTTTCAAGCATTGCTTCCTGACATGGAATGCAGACAACAGCATTTCCTTTTTCTCTAGTTACATTAATACATTCAGAAATTATCTCACTAGAAACCATAGGGCGAATAGCATCATGAATTAATACTATATCTTCTCTGCTGTAAAATTTTGCAAGTTCATCTAATCCGTTTTTAATTGACTCCTGTCCTGATTTACCAGAAGGGGCGATATATTTTAGCTTTGTAATATTATATTCTTTTGCATAATTTTGTAGGATAATTTCCCAGCCTTCAATACATACTACAGCTATAGCATCAATATTTGGGTGTTTCTCAAATGCTTCTAATGTATAAATAATAATAGGTTTATCATTTACTGTTATAAATTGTTTTGGTATTGCTGACAACATTCTTGCCCCAATACCACCTGCAATAATTAGTGCAATATTCATAAGCCACCCCTTATTTAATTTTTAATTTTGTTTTTAATATTCCAGTAAGTCTTTCACTATTGTTTATATTATTATATTCAGAAGGGAAAAACTTTTCTAATATTTTACTTTTTAATTCTTTATGACGGTCTGGGTTGTTATAATTTTCTTCTATTGAGAATATTGTTTCTTCCCAGGTTTTTGTAACATCGCCTGCACAATTTTCTTTATATGGCATATTAAATGTAGTTTCTTCTTTCTCAAAAGTATCTAAATCAAAAGCAAAGTAAATAACTGGTTTTTGTGTAATTAAAAAGTCATAACCAATGGATGAATAGTCTGTTATAATCTGCGAATATTCATATAATGATGCATAAATATCTTTTTCATCACTAACTTCAATGCGGGGATAAACAGCTATGGCATTTTTAATACGAGATGTGTAATTTCTCCAAGTATGAGGATGCAGCCTAAGATACATAACAGCATCAATTTTTTCTAATAAATTATTAATTTTATCAAGATTTTTTATGAAATCTTTTACCATAAATTGCTCTGTTTCAGGTTTCCATCTGTATGTTGGAGCATAAAGTATTTTATATTCAGTAACTTCTTTTTCTATATTTTCATACATAGTAATATTTCTAGGATATCCACATGCAAGCTGTGCATTTTCTGGTATTTTCCAAGGGTTTGCAACAATATCCCTAAATGGCTGTCCCGGGCATACCATACCATAATATTCTTCAAAAAGTTCTCTAAAAGGTGCTTTAAAAAAATATTTAACTGGCTTTATGATTTTATTTATTATTCCATCATCATTATTTATTAAAATATCTGATGATAATCTTGCACCGGGAACTGTTGTGTTTGGGAGTTCATTACCTATAGGTATCATACTTTTAGGACCAACACCATGCCATAAGTTTACAAATTTTGTTCCAGCATTCAATCCGTATCTTGGCGTATAATCACTCATTTTAAAATGGTCAGAAACAGCTAATTTCGCCCTAACCATTGTCCAAAAACCTGCAAAAGAGTTCATTTTATAACATGGCATTTTTTCTTCATTCAGCTGTTCAAATACTTTATCATCCATTGTAAGCCATACAGTCTTTATTTCAGGATGATTTTTTATAATATATTCATAAAAATACTGAGTATTATCCATATAAGATGTTTTTGAAAACCCAGAAAAAACCCAAAGATTTTTATTTTTAGGAATAAGAGCTAACCACCAGTAAAGCGAAAATCTAAACATTTTAAAAACTATATTTTTAATGTTTCTAATAAATGATATAAATGGGTTTAAAATTTTTAATATTTTCCTATTATTTAATAAATCAGCATTCTCTTTGCCTAATATATTTACCTGATTTAACCTTATATTAAATCCATAAAATAGATTTTTAGTCATTTGATAAACTTCTGGATATTGCTTTTCTAGTGATGTCAGTAAATCCCATCTGTCATTTTCAATTATTGCATTTGCATAGTTTTTAGCTTCTGTCCATAATCTGCCTTGCAGTTTATTTATACAAAAACTATCATAATGTTTTATATAGTAATCTATACATGTTGTTAATATTTTAAAATATTCTAGTCTTGTATTTAAAAAGTGGTCATCCATAGATGTTTTATTGTTAAAAACACCAGAAACACCTCTGCGGTATACACTCATTACTTCATTTAATATATATAGATGACCTTGCCCCATGTGCAGAAAAATCATAGGCATATCCCCAATAAAACCATCTGTTTTTAAATTTGCAGGTATTTCAATATTATTCCACCTGATAAAAAGTGATGAAGTATGGGGCCATTCATAAACAATGTCTGATAAAATAAGTCTATTTTTTGATGGTATATTATCTTCATTAGGCTGAATAAAATCCTGCTTGGCATAATAATCATACAATGACCATTCTTTATCAGCCTGAATCTTTGTTTTATGTGCACAAATATTTACATCATTATTTGATTCCATAAAATCATACTGCTTTTGGAGTTTATTTTCATTTGTCCAAAAATCATCACCATCACAAAATGCTGCATATTTTGATGTAACCCTGTCACATATATCCATAAAATTTTCTAAAGCTCCTATATTAGAAGAGCGTTTGATATGCTTAATAATATCAGGATATTTTTTTGCATATTCTGCAACAATTTCACTTGTTCCGTCAGTAGAGCCATCATCACCAACTAATACTTCATAGCCAAAATTAGTTTTCTGCATTATAAAGCTGTCAAGTGCTTCCTTAATATATTCTTTTTGATTATATGTAACACAAACTACTTGAACTTTTATTTCTTTTTTTTCACTCATTACTAAACTCTCCAGTCAATAAGGGCTGATAAATTATCTACTCCAAAAACAGAAATATTTTTATTTTTCATAACTTTTTGCCGCTCTGCAAAAGAATCATCTATAAATACAGCATTATTTTTAGTAATATAGTTTGATTTTTCATCTGTATCTGCTATATGAATAATTTTATTAAAAAGATTTTTTGAAATACATAAATCATCTAATTTTTGATAAATATCACCAGCATGCTTAGTTAAAAGAATGATTTCTTTTTTTTGATTTTTAAATTGATACAGCAGCTTAACAGCATCAGTATTTACACCTGTTTGAAGAGAAATTACATCATCAAAATCAATATAAACAGTATCAAAATCTAAATTTATTTTATAACTTGCATATAATGCTCTATCTATTTGTATTTCATAGTTATTTCTAATAATTTCTACATCATAGCCCATCATATCAAAAAGACTTAATTGAGCAAAATTAACACCAAGACCTAAAGATAAACCCATAGTGCCGGCTATTCGTGGTGCTATTTCCATTAATACAAATTCACCATCTGTATTTTCTTTTACTTGAAAAAACCAAACACCTTGAAATGATAAAACTTTATTTATTTTTTCTGCCAGTTCTATAAATTTTGGGTTATTAACAGTTTTTGAAGAAACACTTATACCATTGCTTATGCGAATACGCTGCCTGCCCATTGCAAAAAGAAGTTTGCCATGTCTATTTGTAAAGCAGTCTATTGTGTATTCTCTTCCGGGTAAATATTCCAAAATTAATAATTCACTATTTTTAGATAAATAAAAATCAAGCTCATGTTTGTTAGATACTTTACAGGTGCCTTTAGAGCCCTGTCCCACTGATGGTTTTAAAAAAACAGGATATTTTTCTATATTATCTTTTTGAAATAATTTTGGTGTTGGTATAATACCTTGAAATTTTTTATATGTTTTTTCTTTAGAACGGCATATTTCATTTGTTTCTAGTGATGATGTTATGATTTTTGCTTTAAACTCATGTGCATGCTGAGCTAGTTTTAGAACGACACTGTCATGGGCTGGAAAAATAAAATCTATTTTGTAATCATCGCAAACTTTTTGCAGTGCTGGAATAAATGCAGCATCTTCAACAAAAGGAATATTTGGAATATATGTTTTAAATACATATTCCCCATGGTCAGAAATAGATGATGCACCAACCATTTTAAAATGAATGCTGTCTTTTAATGCTCTATTTATCTCTAATGCTATTTCACTTCCGCAGGGAAAAACTAAAACGCGTTTTTTCATTTTATATATAAATACCCCTTCTATAATTAAATATGTCTAAAAGTTAAATAATAAATGGCATAAAGCCTGTAAATCTTTGTTTAAATTTATTAATAGTATGTCGTATTTTTGATACTGCACCTTTATTTTCTGCAAATGCAGTTTTTAATATTTGTGGATAAAGATTTAGCAGTTTATTTAAGGTCTCTTTATCATTGTTACGCAAAGATGCTAATGCAGTATTACGAACCATGTGTATTTTTTCCTTGCTTTTATCTGCTCCAAAATATTTTTCAACAGATTCATAAAAGCAAAGGTGCTCTATGCCGTAATTTAAAAACCATTTGTCTAAAAGATTTACTCCATACCATATACCATTTACATGCTTTCTATAAACTGCCATAACATCTGGCAAAAAACATATTTTTCCTTTTGAAGCATGTAATAAATGCAGGTAATAATCAACTGGAAGAATATTTTTAGGGAGTATATCTTCTATACTGTTTTTATCATTAAAAACCCAGCGATACATAACTGAATTTGTCTGAATAAAGTTATATTTTAATAAATCATTAATATTTAAAGTTTTTTTATAAAAGCGGTGTCTTGATTTTGGAAAAATTACATTTTTTTGTGAGCCATCTTCATATTTAATTAAAACAGGGTGAAAACAGATGCTGCAGTCTTTATGTGTATCCATAAAATCAGCCTGTTTTTGAAGCTTGTTTTCATCTGTCCAGTAATCATCACCATCGCACATTGCTACATACTTTCCTTTACATGCACTTGCAGCATCTAAAAGATTTTGATAACTGCCTGTATTATGGCTGTGAAATATTGGCTTAATAATATCAGGATATTTTTTTGCATATTCCTTGATAATATCTTGCTGCCCGTCAGTAGAACAGTCATCAGCAATAATAACTTCAAAAGGGAAGTTTGTTTTTTGTGTTACAAAACCTTCTAATGTCTGCTTAATAAAGTCTGCATGGTTGTATGTAACACAGCATACTGAAACTAAGGGCATAACAAGCCTTTAATAATAAGTTCAGAAATTTGTTTAACATTTTCATGGGGTAAATCTGGATATAACGGCAGGCATGCAATGCGTAAAGCAATATCTTCAGATACAGGGCATGATGCTGCTTTTTCTATATATGGTAAATTATTAAGTGATGGATAAAAATACCTGCGAGGATAAATATTATTATCATTAAGGATAGAAAAGACATTTAATAATTCTTTTTCTGATTTAAAAACTACTGGATAATAAGCATAATTATACTGTAAGTCAACTTGTTTTTTAGGTCTTTGAATATGCTCTTTTAATATGGTGTCATATATGTTAGAAATAGCTTTACGGCCTGCAATAATTTTAGATATATAAGGAAAATTAGCTAAACCCATTGCTGCATGAAACTCAGACTGTTTTCCATTAATACCAAGAGTAATATGGTCATCTTTATTGTGACCAAAACGCTTTTGCAATTCTAATTTATCAGATACTGCTTTATCTTTGACTATGCAGGCTCCGCCTTCAACTGTATGGAAAAGTTTAGTAGCATGAAATGATAATGTGGAAATATCTCCATAGCTTGATAAAGCCCTGCCTTTATATACAGAACCAAATGTATGAGCTGCATCATAAATGACTTTTAAGTTATATTTATCTGCAATAGCATTAATTGCATCTATATCGCAGGCATAGCCAAAAACATGGACAGCCATAATAGCTTTTGTATCTTTTGTAATTGCAGCTTCAATTTTACTGGCGTCTATTGTAAAATTATCTGGCTCTATATCAACAAATACTGGTTTACATTTTTCCCATAATATACTAGATGTGGTAGCAACATAAGAAAAAGGGGTGGTAATAATTTCACCATGAGTTATATCTAGTGCAGCCAAAGCTAATTGCAAAGCTATTGTGCCATTTGTAACATAATGTATATTTTCAACACCTAAAAATGAACGCAGTTTCTCTTCCAAACCTTTTACACAAGAGCCAGTATTAGTTAAAATTCCACTTGCAAATATATCTTTTACATAATGCATGTATTCATCAAGTGCAGGAGTGAAAGATTTTGTTACATAAATGTTCATAATCACCAGTAATAAAACAAAGATTTTATGCTATAATGGAGCAATTATATATAAATAAATATATTTGTCAACTGTATTTATCTTTCATTAAAAAATATGTAAAATCCAAAAACGATTGCAAGAGTTTAAGCATTGTTTCAAGTTCTCATAAAAAATATCATTAGCCGATTTATAGTTAAATAATTTTCTAGGATAATTATTCATCCAGTCCCCGAATTTTTTTAATATAAGCAGCTGAAAAATGTTTAATATCAGTTTTCTTTTTAATAAACTCATCTATAAGTTTATTATTATTCTCATTACTTCCACTTTCTTGGGGAACAATAAGGGTGAGCATAATATATTATAGTTCGCTTAGATAGTTTATTATACACTGATTTTTCTAGACTTTCCATATCTAAAAATTCTACACCATTATCTACTGTTATACTTTTAAATATTAATAAGTGTTTATTTTTTTGTCGTTTTAGTGTAGTATACATTAGTGGTCGTTAACTCCTTTTTATTTTTTTGGCTGAAAAATATTATTTTATTTAAAGAGTTTTAACAACCACTTTTTTTGACTCAATTGTTTTGAAATCGTTTTTGGATTTTATCTGTATGCCGTTTATTTTATATTTTACTTGAAACTTAAAAGTAATTGATTTATATACTATTAAATCTATAAATAGATTATGTGAATAAAAATATTAACTTTTTCTATAAGCATAACAGGCTTATTAAAATGGAAAGTAAAAATCAATAATGAAATATAATGAATAACATATCCTTTAAACACAGAATAAGCACATATACAGGCTATATTATATTAGGTTTAGCTTTTGGACTTTGGGCAATGCTTGTGCCTTTTGTTAAAGACAGTCTCTCAGTTAATAAAGCAGAACTTGGACTTTTACTTTTGCAGATTGCTTTTGGCTCAGTAATCAGTATGTTTTTTACAGGATGGACTGCTGCAAAAATAGGCTGTAGAAAAACAGTGATTTTATCTTCATCATTATTAATTATATGCCTTTTAGTTCTTTCTATATCAGGAAATATTTTTATTACGGCTGTATTTATGTTTTTATTTGGTGCAGGTATTGGTATGCTTGATGTTACACTAAACATACAGGGTGCAATAGTAGAAGATGGTATGAAAAAGCACTTAATGGCAGGCTTTCACAGCATGTATAGTTTTGGTGTATTTTTTGGTATTTTAATTGTAACATATCTTTTAAAACACTTTACCCATATTACAGCTGTATTTATTATTACTGGCTTTATTTTCATACTGCTTGTATTAAGTATACCTGCTCTTTTAAACTATGGTGGAGAAGTGCCACAAAAACTTTTTATAAAGCCTGCACGGATACTTTTTATATTAGGTATTATATGCTTTACAGCATTTGCTGCAGAAGGGGTTATCCTTGACTGGAGTGCATTATTTATGCGGGAAGTGAGAAAGATTGAGCCGCAGTATGCAGGATATTCATTTTCTCTTTTTTATATTACTATGGGAATATGCAGACTTTTTGGAGATAAAATAGCCAACAGATTTTCTATAAAAAATATTCTTTTTGCAAGCAGTATGACTGCTGTAACAGGTATATTAATTATGCTGTATATCCCACACAGCTGGGCTTCATTTATTGGCTTTACATTAGCAGGAGCAGGACTTGCAAATATAGTGCCTGTTACAATTTCAGCTTCAGGCATATATAAAGGCAATATGCCTTTAAGTATAGCAGTTTCTGCTGTTTCAACTATCGGATATTTTGGCACATTGTTCGGCCCTGCTGTTATGGGTTTTGTATCTGAAATGACAAACTTAACAACAGCCTTTACTTTAATAGCCTGTTTAATCTTTCTAATAACATTTTTATCAAAAGGTTTTAAATAAAAAAACTTGCAAGAATGTAATTTAACCTGTAATATATAAACTATTAAAATATATACTGGAGTGTTTATGGACAGATTATGGGCTACATGGCGTATGGCTTATATTACAGGTAAACATAAAGATACTGGCTGTGTATTCTGCAATGCACCTAAAAGCACAAAAGATGAAGAAGTTTTAATATTACACAAAGGCAGCCACTGCTTTATTATAATGAACCTGTTTCCTTATAATAATGGTCATGTAATGGTTATCCCTTACAGACATACTTCTGATATTACTACATTAACAGATGAAGAATCCTTTGAAATGATGAAATTTGTCCGCATTATGACAAAAGCCATAAAAAAATCACTTAACCCAGAGGGGTTTAATATAGGCATGAATATTGGCAGACCGGGAGGTGCAGGGATTGCTGACCATCTCCACATGCATATTGTTCCTAGATGGACAGGTGATACTAACTTTATGCCCGTTATAGGTGAAACAAGAGTTATTTCTGAACATTTAGAAGCAACATATAACAAACTTTATACTACTTTGCAGGAGGAACTAAAAAATGATAAGAATATTTAAACTGGTTATACAGGCTGTATTTATTGGCTATCTTATAATATTTTCTGTAAGTAATGTGGAAACTGTTACATTTAAACCGCTTATGAATATTGCAGTATATAATATTCCCTTGTTTCTGCTTGTAATTATTACTCTTTTTATAGGTATAGTTATTGGTGCATTAGCAGTATGGGGTGAAAGTCTTGCATTAAAAAGTAAAATTAAAAAACTTAATAAAGAAATTGCAGCAGAACAGCAGGAAATAGAAAGGCTGCAGAAATTAACTATTTCAAGTGAGCCTGCAAAACAGGAAAGTCCAGCAGTTATAGAAGAAACAAATAAAACAGAAACAACTTCAGAAAATACTCAAAATGATATAAAAGATGCATTAAGGTAATGTTATGAGCTATACAGAGATTGCAAGCATATCAACAGCCATAATAATAGCAGTAGTTTTTATATTTTTCTTAACTAGAAAAAACACTGTGAAACAGCCTAAAAAAACAAGTATTTCTGTTGTAAATGCCCTTTCTGCCTTTTTTAACGGCGATGACAATACAGCCATTGATATACTGAAAGATATAGCATTTAAAGGCGGTGCAAACCCTGAAATATATTTAATACTTGGTTTTTTATTCAGAAGAAAAGGTGACTTTACCCGTGCTGCTCAAATACATGAAATGATGCTTGGAAAGAATGAACTTGATAAAGATTTTAGAAATGCTTTAATTGGTGAGTTAGCAGAAGATTATATGCTTGCAGGTCAATATGCAAAGGCAGTATCACTTTTGCAGAATGAACATCAGGTAATGAACAACCCTGATAATATTATAATTATGGCAAAAAGTGCACTTTTTTCTCAAAGCTATGATAATGCTCTGCAATACCATATAAAATATAATAAAATAACAGGTAAATATCTTCCGGGCTTTTTTGAAAAATGTATGGTAGAAAAAGCTGTCAATGCTGCAAATCCGCAGGCTTCTTTTAAACATATTAAATCAGCCTTGGAAAAAAACAGACAATGCCGCCCTGCAAGGATAATAAAAGGGCTTTTATTCTTAAAAACTGATAAAGTGCAGAAAGCAGTTGACGAATTTCAGCAGGTTATAGAAGAAGGGCTGCTCCGTGATATGAACGACTTTAAAAATGTGGAAAAAGCATATATTGCAGCAGGAAAAGAAGGCGACCTTACTAACCTTTTAAGGCAGCAGGCATCTCAAGGTGCATTAAATCCATTTATCCATATAGCATTAGCTGAAAAATATGAATATAATAATGAAAAAGAAAGTGCTAAAATTATTTTAGAATCATATATTGAGCAGCCTGACTCAAAAATAATAGCGGCGAAAGTATTGGCAGAAAAATTTAATAATAAATTTATAGGACATATAGTAAAAGACACATATTCTTTCAAATGCAGAAACTGTGGTTTTGAAACAAACCAGTATAAAGATGACTGTCCAAAATGCAGTGCTTATGACAGCATTTATCCAAAATAAAAATAACTAAGGTAGAAATGCAAAAACCAAAAAATGTTACACCAGCAATGGCACAGTTTTATGATATAAAAGAGCAGTATCCAGATTCTATTCTTTTTTTTCGGATGGGTGATTTTTATGAAATGTTTGGAGATGATGCTCTTACAGCTTCTAAAATATTAGGTATTGCTCTCACATGCCGCAACAAATCATCAGAAAATCAAATACCTTTATGCGGTATACCTTATCATTCTTATATGCCATACCTTATTAAACTTTTGAAAGCAGGTAAAAAAGTAGCAATATGCGAACAGTTGGAAGACCCTAAACTTGTTAAAGGTGTTGTTAAAAGGGGAGTTACAAGAGTTGTTACACCTGCAACAGCAATAGATGATGAAGCAGTTGTTGCATTTGATAACAACTTTTTAATAAGTCTTTATGCAGAACTTGATAAAATATACATGGCAGCAGTTGATGTTACTACTGGAGAAACATATTTAAAAACTATACCAGTAGATACATTAGAAGAAAATACTCATTCAATGGAAGCAAAGGAAATTATTGCAAATATTGATGTAGATATAAATAATATACCTGTTACTATAAGAAATTCTGGAAAGCATTATAATACAGCACTAAACAGAGTTCTTTCTCATTACTCTGTTACAAGTGAAAAAGCATTATTCATTGAAGATAAAGGATATATCTGGGCATTAGCTATGGTCCTTGATTATCTTGATGATTTGATACTTACAACAAAACTTATGCTGCCTGTTACATTAAATGATGCAGATAATTTAATAATAGACAGTGTTGCTTCTTCTACATTAGAGCTTACAACATCTGATTACGGAAAAGATAATACTTTATTTTTTATTCTTAACCAGACATCTACACCAATGGGTGCAAGGTTTTTAAAAAACACTATTACAAGACCTTTGAGAAATACTGCCCAGATTAATACAAGGCTTGATATTGTGGAATATTTTATAAATAACCCGTCGTTTTTAAGCACAGTTAATGGACTTTTATCAAATATATTTGATATAGAGCGTATTACATCAAGACTTATTTCAGGCAGAGCCACACCAAAGGATTTAATATGGCTTAAACTTTCTATAAAAAATATTCCAGAGCTTGATGCTATGCTGCAATCAGTGCCTGATATATTTGCAAAATATAAACTTGATGCTCAGGAAAAATTATATTTTTTAATTGAAAAATCAATAAATGATGAGCCACCTGCTGCTATTAAAGAGGGTGGAATTATAAAAAGCGGGTATAACAGCCATGTTGATGAACTTAGGGATATTAAACATAATGGCAAATCATTAATATTAGAAATAGAAGAAAGAGAAAGAAAGGCAACTGGTATAAGTCAGCTGAAAATAGGCTATAATAAAGTATTTGGATATTATTTTGAAGTTTCAAGAATAAATGCAGCAAAAATGCCAGCATACTTTGAAAGAAAACAGACCCTTGCAAACAGTGAGCGGTTTATTACAGATGAATTAAGAGAGTTAGAAAATAAAATATTAAATGCAGAAGAAAAACTTGCAGATATAGAGTATTCTATTTTTCAAGATATAAGAAAATATGCTTCAAGTCAGGCTGATAATTTAAGACAGCTTGCAAAACTTATTGCAGAGATAGATACTATTGCAGCTTTTGCAAATATAAGCATAAAAAATAATTACAGTCGCCCAAAAATACTGGAAAATGGTATAATAAATATAAAAGAAGGCAGACATCCTGTTGTAGAAAATAAAAGTAAAGATGCGTTTGTGCCAAATGATTTTTATTTAGATAATGATGAAAACAGGCTTTTAATTATAACAGGTCCTAATATGAGCGGTAAAAGCACATATCTTCGCTCCAGTGCATTAATTGCAATTATGGCTCACTGTGGCTGCTTTGTTCCTGCTGATATGGCAGAAATTCCACTGCTTGACAGGATTTTTACAAGAGTTGGTGCAAGCGATAACCTTTCACGGGGAGAATCTACTTTTATGGTTGAAATGGTTGAAACTGCTAATATTTTAAAAAATGCTACCAAAAATTCACTTATTATACTTGATGAGATAGGCAGAGGAACATCCACTTTTGATGGTATTTCTATAGCATGGGCAGTAGCTGAATATATACTAAATAATATTGGTGCTAAAACATTATTTGCCACCCATTATTTTGAGCTTACAGAAATAGGCGAAAAAGGAAAAGGTGCTCAAAACTATACTGTAAGTGTTGAAGAGTGGGATAATGAAGTTATATTTTTAAGAAAAGTCATAAAAGGAACAGCTGATAAAAGCTATGGTATATATGTAGGCAAAATGGCTGGACTTCCTGAAAGTGTTATAAAAAGAGCAAACGAAGTTCTTTCTGATTTAGAAAACCATGAAGACATTTCTCTTATGCAGGAAAAAAAGCTGCCTAAGCAAAAACAAAGATTTGTGCAGCCTATACTTGTTTTTGATAATTCTCATCCCGTAATAGATGAGCTTAAATCTATAGATATAGATAATATTACACCTATACAGGCTATACAGATTTTAACCGATTTAAAGAAAAAAGCAGCTCTATAAAAATTTTAGTAATAGCTTAATTATTAAGAAAATTTAGGATACAACATCAGAAACATATTATTTATCTTATCATAATTTCACAAATAAAATTTTTAACAAATATTTGACTTCTACCAATGATAAAATAGACTTACAGATAAAAAGATGCTTCTGGCATTATCCAAAAAATTTGTGCAACAGTCATTTTTAGCCTGATTTTTTAAAGGCAAAAAATCTAAATTATCTCTTGTTGCATCAGAGTGGACTATATTTAAATTATCTGTTTTTATAGTTCCTTCGCTCGCTTTCACTCACTCAGGAAGACATATTTTAGTATTTCAAAATATATGCAGTATAAAGATACTGTTGCATTCAAAAAATTATGCAAATTTAAGTAAGATACTGATACTCGTAAAATTATATCTTAATGAGCATGCTTCCCTGTCTTACTGAACCGAAATGCGAAGTATCTTAATTGTCCTTTATTTTCAAATTCGTCCTTGAATTTGAAAAATAACACTTTGTCGCAGTAAATGCTCCCGTCGCTTACTTTCAGACGGGACTTCCTGTCCCTACCTTAGTAACACTGAGCCTGAAAGGCGAAGTATCTTTATTTACCCTTTATTAAAAAATACATCCTTGTATTTTTTAAAGCACACTCTGCCGAAACAAGTTCGGCTATCGCTCACTAAAGACGGCTCGTCCTGAGCCTGCTTCCCTGTCTTATTGAACCGAAATGCGAAGTATCTATAATAATAATGTTTAATAGTTCCTTCGCTCGCTTGCATTCTCTCAGGAAAACATATATTAGTGTTTCAAAAATATATGCAGTGTAAAAATATTACTACACTCAAAAATATATAAAGTTTTTGGATAAGTCTAGAGAATTCTTTATTATTTTCTTCCACTTACTACTATCACAAAAGGTGCTTTTACTCCATCAAGTTTTTCTAACAACTTATCAGGATAGTCATAATATGTAACTTCATCTTTACAGTCTAGATTTAGCGATATGCTTACTTTTCTTTTAAAAAATAACATATCTTTTAATGTGGCAGAAAGAGCATAAGGGCGTTCCATAAATACCTGTGTAACACTGCTTTTTTCTATGTTTTCAAAAAACTTTTTCCGTTTTTCGCGTTCTCTAGGTGGAAAACCAGCAAAAAAAAATGTTTTTGAATTAATACCTGATACACTTATGGCAGAAGTTATTGAGCTTGGTCCAGGCAGGCTTTTTATTATAACTCCCTTGTCCCTGCACATACTTATAAATTTATAATCTGGGTCAGAAATGCAGGGTGTGCCAGCATCTGAAAAAAATACAGAATATTCTGCCTGCTCCACAGCCTTTAATACTTCATATCTTTCCTTATCTTCTGTATGCTCGTTTATTAAATAAAGCTTTGCACTGCTTGAAGCTGCATTTAAAAGTTTTAAAGATACTTTTCTTTCTTCACCAACTGCTACACTGCATTTATTTATTACATTTAATGTTTTTTCAGGGATATCTTTTATATTTTCACTTATAGATACCCCTGCAACATATAAAACTGGCACTAATATTAACCTTTTTTAATAATATCAAGTCCGCCTAAATATGGACGAAGTGCTTCTGGAATTACAACTGAGCCATCTGCATTTTGATAGTTTTCAAGAACTGCCACAAGAGTTCTGCCAACTGCAAGCCCTGAGCCATTTAATGTATGGGCAAATTTGACTTTGCCATCTGCATCTCTGTAACGGATATTTGCACGCCTTGCCTGAAAATCTTTAAAGTTAGAGCATGAAGATATTTCTCTGTAACAGTTCTGACCAGGAAGCCATACTTCTAAATCATAAGTTTTAGCACTTGAAAAACCTAAATCACCAGAGCTTAATGCCATAACCCTGTAAGGAAGATTTAATGCCTGCAGCACCATCTCTGCATCATGAGTTAAACTTTCATGCTCTTCTACTGATTTATCCTGAGCACATATTTTTACAAGCTCTACTTTATTAAACTGGTGGTTTCTAATAAGCCCTTTTGTATCTTTACCATAGCTTCCTGCTTCTCTTCTAAAACATGCTGTAAGAGATGTATTTTTTACTGGAAGCTGTTTTAAATCTAATATTTCATCTGAATATAAGTTTGTAACAGGGATTTCTGCTGTTGATATAAGATATAAATTATCCCTTTCGCATATATATGCTTCTTCTGCAAATTTTGGAAGCTGACCTGTTCCCACCATTGATTTTGTATTAACAAGATAAGGAACACTCATTTCTATATAACCTTTTTCTCTATGCATATCAAGCATTAATGATGAAATAGCTCTGTCCAGCCTTGCACCAAGCCCTGCTAAAACATTAAAGCGGGATTCTGCTATTTTTACACCTCTTTCAAAATCAATTATTCCTAAATCCACCCCTATATCCCAGTGGTTTTTTGGCTCAAAATCAAATTTTCTTGGCTCGCCCCATTTTCTAACTATCACATTTTCTGTTTCATCTTTGCCTATTGGCGTTGTGTCATCTATAAGGTTAGGAATATTTAAAAGCATACTTCGTATTTCTTCATCTATTTCTGATAATCTGCTGTCAAGCTCCTGCATTCTGCCTGCATCTCTTTTTACCTGTTCCTGCAGCTCTGTAGTATCTTTGCCTTCTCTTTTTAATATGCCTACCTGTTTTGATACAGCATTTCTATCTGCTTTTAATTTTTCTACTTCACTAATAACTGATTTTCTTAAAACATCTTTTTGAATAAGGCAGTCAAAATCAAATGAATAGTTTCTTGCTTTTGTCTTTTCCTTTACTTCTTCTAAGTTACTGATGATAAATTTTAAATCTAACATATTTCACCTTTATATTATTATTAATTCATTTCTTTAAGAACAGATTAATCTTGATTATTATGGATATTATTTTCTTCCTGTGCTGGCTGTTCTTGATTTTCCTGCTGATTAACTTCTGTTTCAGGCTCATTTACTGTTTCTTCAGGTTTTTCTTCCATATTTTCATTTTCATTAGATTTTACAGATTTGCCATCTTTTAATGCTTTTAAACGCTCTTTTTCTTTTTTATCTATATATCTATATATTTTTTTATCTATATATTTATATATTAATTCTTGAGTTTTTTCTACATATTTATTTTCTTTATCATCACTTATTAATTTTAAAAGATAATATTCTGCTTCATCAAGCTCATCTTTCTCTAACAGTAGTTTTACAACCTTATATACTGCTTCACCATAATATATTGTATCACTGTAATGTGTTACTACATATTTATATCTTAAAATTTCAGACTCAGGCTTTAATATTCTTGCATAGTAAAAAGCTATCTGCATTTCTTTTTTAGCAAGACGCTCTCTTAAAAGCTGTATCCTTAAATCAACATCGTATTCTTCCACTAAATCAGGATATTTATTTTTTACTTCTTCTAAATAAAATAATGCACGCTCTGTGTTTGTCTGGTCCTGAGAAGCATAGCGGACTAAATTAAAGTATGCAAGCCCTACACGGACAGTGGCAAGTTTTGCACTTTCCCAGCCTTGATATACTTCTAAATATACTTCATATATAGGAATTGCATCTATATATTTACCTGCTAAAAAGTAGCTGTCTGCAAGAGCAAGCTGGATAGTTGCTGCATATTCTGGAGATTCAGCACGAACAAGAGCCTGCTCATATCTTTCTGCTGCCTTTACAAACTTGCCTTCTGATGCAAGACTATCCCCCATCTCTTCATAATATGATGCAGGCTTATCAAGCTCCACTTCCTTTGCACAGCCATATAAGGCAAAAATTATTAGTAAAATATATAAAAATCTAGCCATTATTATTCTCCAAAAAAGTAACATATATATCTGGATATGCTATTTTATTAATAATACATCTGTATGGACCGCTGCCATTATCTGCAATACCATCTGTTACATAAAGTTTACCGTCAGTATCTGGTGCCTGAAATAATGCCCTGCCCTCAAGTATAAACTCAAAATCATCATTTACTTTATCTATAAAGCATATAAACTCTTTCTTTTTATATTCTTTTAATCTGGCACTTGTTATTTTTTTCTGCATGCTTTGCAGCTTTTTTATTCTTAATTTTTTTGTTTTCTCATCAATATCATCATGATAATTATATGCAATAGAGCCTTCTTCTTTATAATATGGGAAAAAACCAGCATAATCAGGCTTTTTATCTTCTATAAATTTGCATATCTCATTGAAATCTTCTTCACTTTCCCCCGGAAAACCTGTAATAAATGTAGTGCGGATAAATGCTTCAGGGCATAATTTTCTAATTGTATCAAATACATTATCTATAACCTGCCTTGTAGAAGCACGCCTCATCTTTGTAAGTATTTTATCACTTGCATGCTGAACTGGCACTTCAAAATATTTAATAACATTTTTTGTTTCTGCCACAAACTTAATAACTTCTTCTGTTACACCTTCCGGATTTAAATAAAGCATTCTAAAAAGCAGATTATCAAACCTTTCTGTAAGTTTTTTCATAAGCGGTATCAGCTTTTCTTCACCATATATATCCATACCATACTGAGTAGTATCCTGACTTATAATAATAATCTCTTTTACACCATCTGCTGCAAGCATTTCAATTTCCTGCTCAATATCTTCCATAGTCCTGCTTTTAAGCCTGCCACGGATATTTGGGATAACACAAAATGCACATGTATTATTACAGCCTTCACTAATTTTTACATAAGCATAATATGGTGCATTAATTATTGTTCTGAAACTCTGCCCCGCTTTTTTTGCTATATTAAACTCTTTACACAGATAATCTGCTGCTTCACTCAGCTTTCCAACACCTGTAATAAAATCTATCTCTGGCATTTCTTTTAATATATCATCTTTATATCTTTCAACCATACAGCCTGTAACTATTAATTTTGCTTTTTTAGATATAAGATTTTCCATTTGAAGTATATTATCTACAGCCTCTTTAACAGCAGGCTCAATAAAACCGCATGTATTAATAATAACAGCATCACATTTTGCAGGGTCCGTTTCTGCCGCAAAGCCGTAATTTGAAAGCTCACCTATTAAATATTCAAAATCAACCTGATTTTTTGCACAGCCCAAACTTACATAACTTATTTTTTTCTTATTCATCTACATTCCTAATATTCATTTAAATTATCTATATTTTTAAAATATGCTTGTATTTCTCTTTTATCTTTACCCATTTGAGCCTTTAATTCATCAAATGAATTAAATTTTATATCACTTCGCAGATATTTATACAATATTATTTCTGCATATTCTCCATAAATTTCTTCATTAAAGTCAAAAATATTTGCTTCCACCCTTAGTGCAGGCTCATTATTTATAGTAGGTCTTTTGCCTATATAAGCCATAGCATTATATATTTTACCTTTTATTTTAACTTTTGCAGCATACACTCCAAAAGCAGGTATCATTTCATTGACAGTTTTCAAATTTATTGTAGGGTATCCAAAAGTTCTGCCTATTTTATCACCATGGATAACTTCACCATCTAAACTGTATGGAGAAGATAGAAACCTGCCAGCTTCTTCTACATACCCCTGCTCTAATAAAGAGCGTATTCGTGAGCTTGATATATCTACACCACCAGTATCCTTTAACTTGTGAGCAAACATACATTGAAAACCATATTTTTTTCCAAGCTGAGCTAAAAGTGATGTATTGCCAGATTTACTACTTCCAAACCTGTAATCTGTGCCTACAATAATGAGTGCAGCATTTAATTTTTCTACAAGTATATCTTTTACAAACTGCTCAGGGCTTAAATCTGCAAGACTGTTGTTAAATTTTGCAATTACAAGATAATCTGTTTCCTGCTCTAAAAATTTATCCATTCTTTTTTTATGTGTAGAAATAAGGTTTATAGGCTTATTAAAATATCTGAAAGGGTGCGGCTCAAATGTCATAATAACACTTTTTAAACCCCTTTGCTCTGCTTCCTTTTTTAATACTGATATAATAAGCCTGTGACCTAAATGCAGACCGTCAAAATTGCCAATACATACTGCACATTTTTCTTTTATAGATACATTTTCAATACCATAAATAACTTTCATATAAATATTAATCCCTTTTACAGCATGATGTTACAACTTCTATCATAATATCTTCTGCTTTGTGGAATATTTGATACATATTATCTGGTGCAGTATGAATATAATAATCCCATACTAAAAACCATATTCCACCTGTTGCAAAACCTAAAATAGTATAAATTGTAAAATCTTTTTTTATTCCATGGTATGTGCAGTAAATAACTGGACAATCAAGCAGTTTAAGCGATATAAATACCTGACTTATTGTATCATATATCTCACTTTCAAACTGCTGCACATCATCCCATATTTTATTCATTCTATAAATATATATTAAGAAAACTCCTGCAGTATAAATGCCCCATATAACAAGCACTGCCATTAATGTTACAGAAGATATATTTGATAAACCAGTAAAAACTATAAAAAAAACTATAAATAAAGTAAACATAATAACAGGTATAAATGCTTTTATTACAAAAGGCATTAAAGGCTTTACTTCCATTTGAAATCTTGCAAGCCTGCCCTTTAACTCTTTAATATATGTTTCATAATTATCAAGCCCTCTTTCATTTGCTTCAATCTCTATGAAATGGATTACAATATCAAAAAATTCATATTTTCTTCTAATGTATTTATCCACCCTTAATATACGCTTTATAAATACATATATTAAAGCTATACCAAATGTAAGCCAGCTTAAAACAAAAGTAAGAAGAAACCAGTTGATAAGCGGCTTATCCACTTTCTTCCTTTCTAAAATATTTTCCTGCAGCTGATTATATACCAAATTTACCATATATTAAGACCTCTCAATATATATAATATAATATAATTAATATCCTACAATTTATAATAATTTATCTTCTATAATGATAAATTATTTTTGAATACTTTTTTACATTTGAATTATCTAGTTCCATCACAAAATATATGGCATAAATTACTACATATAATACTAATAATGTATTAGACTTATATTATTTCTAAAATTTACTGCATTAATATTCACCATGTTTTGTTTACTCTGAAATTAAGTCCACAAAGTAATCTTCAACTAGGTATGCTTTTGATAAATATTTCTGTTTAGCCATTACCATCTGATTATCCCATAGTATGAAAAAGAAACCTGTAAAAATACTTGCTGTTAAATAAAGTGCAAAAGGCTGTTTTAATGATTTATCAACAGGATAGTTTAATATTTTCTTGTTTTTATTACTGTCTGGTATTATCTGCTGAAAAGTTTCTGCTATATCTTTCTCAAATAAGTTTATTTCATACCATATTTCATTTTTACGCTTTAATGGATTAATCATGAAAAACTTACTTATAATGATAAAAGTTATAACAAACATTACAATAAATAATACATCATTATAATGATTAAAAGGTTCAAATTCATATTTATCTGTAAATAAAGCAATAGATAGATAAACAAATAAAAAAACAAAAATCAGTATAGAACCAGCAAGTTCTTTTACAGCAGTTCGCATTTTATATTTTTTAGGAAATAAATTTACATATTCATTTATTTTATTAGAATATTCTGATGAAACAGTATATTTTTCTGATATTTTTTTATACAATATTTCATAAAACTTTGTTTTTCTTATTATATATACATTTACAAGATTATCTTTCATAAGCATATTTTTCAGCACCATACCTGCATATAGAAAAGTAAATACAACAATAAATATTAAAAACATATCATAATTACCAGTCCAGGATGCTAACATACTGCTTCCTATAATAAATAATACAGGCAGAATGGTAATAAGTAGAAAATTTTTTGTCCATATTTTTTGCAGATTATCTATGCGGCATCTTGCACCGACATTTTCTTCCAATGAAACTTCTTTTTGGTTATCAGAACGATAACTGCCAGAATGAATTGTATAATCATTATTATATTCTGGCTTAAATAATTCCCTGTCTTTTCTAAATATTCCCATTTTGTTTACCTTTTATCATATTTAAAAGATGAAACATTGCTTTTTTTGCACTTCTCATCCTAATCTGCTGTCTATCTCCATTAAATATATTTTTATATACTGATGTGCCATTTTTACAGGCTGTTCCAATATATACAAGCCCAACAGGTTTTGTATCAGTTGCACCAAAAGGTCCTGCAATGCCTGTAACAGATACAGAATAATCTGTTTTCATTAAATCTTTTACACCATTTGCCATAAAAGAAGCACATTCAGCACTTACTGCTCCATACTCTTTCAATATATCTTTTGGCACATTTAATACATTTTGTTTTACAGAATTATCATAACTTACAACTGAGCCCATAAACACTGCTGATGCACCACTTATATTTGTAATATATTCTGATAAAAGACCACCAGTGCAGCTTTCTGCAAAAGAAACAGTCTGTTTTTTTTCATTTAATAAATCTACTATTAATTTTGCTTCATCTGCAATATTATCACCTAAATAATTTTCTTTAAAAGCTGATACTAACACTTTTGATATGCCATCTATTTCCTGATGATTATGTCCCCTTAATTTAACTATAACTTTTCCGCTGCCTGCATTTATAATACATTCAGTATCACTGCTTATTTGTAAATTTCTTATGGCTGTATCAATATATGATTCTGGGATAGATAAGAAATGTAAATCTTTATATGTAATTTCTTTCAAAGAAAATTTTTCTTTTAAAACTGGAAGCACTTCATTTAAAAACATAGTTTTCATTTCAACAGGCACTCCCGGCATACATATAATATCTGCCTTGTTTAAATGCATGCTGAAGCCTAAAGCTGTACCTTTTTCATTATAATAAAGATTACAGCCGCATGGCAGCATAGACTGATGTTCATGCTCTTTATTAAGTAAAACACCAGCTCTTTCAAGCCTTTCTTTCATGTGTTTATATGCTTTTTCATTAAGAGTAACATCTACCCCGCAGGCACATGCTAAACATTCTGCTGTTATATCATCAAAAGTAGGTCCAAGACCGCCAGTTGTAAGGATTACATCAAACTCTTTTGAAAGGGATTGAAAAAGGGAAATTATTTCTTCCTTATTATCTTTAACCATGCGTATCATATCTGGTGCAGTGCCATAATGGGAAAGGCTGCTGCCTATAAAAGCTGAATTAGTATCAACAACACTTCCTTCTAAAAGCTCAGATCCAATACTTAATATACATGAACGCATAAATTTATACTCCATTATAATGCAATGTTATAATATTGTAATATTTTTATTACAACAAACCAGACTGCAGCAGCATACAAGCCAGCAGCAATATCATCAAGCATAATACCCCAGCCGTTTTTTATTCTGTCAAAAAAGATAACAGGAAATGGTTTTAATATATCAAAAAATCTAAATAATATAAACCCTGCTAAAATATATACTGGCTTAAATGGAAATATAATATAAAACAGTAACAAGCCTGCAACTTCATCTATAATAACACATCCCGGATCTTCAATACCAGAAATTATTGAATACCTGTCAGATAGATAAACACCTAGAAAAAAGATGATAGCAAATACTGTCCATTTGCCATAAACTGGTAAAAATGTGCATAAATACCCTGCAGGAATTGCCACAAGACTGCCAAATGTGCCCGGCATAAATGGAATTTTACCCATATAAAAGCCTGTTGCAAGTATATCAATTAAAAATGGAACTTTTTTCATATATTTTACCTTTAACTAAAAACTTCTTCTAGATTAATTTTATTTTCATATATTGCTTTTCCAACAATACAGCCTTTTATATTTTTATGGTCCATGCTTCTTAAAAGTTTAATATCATCAATTCCTGATACTCCACCTGATGCAATTACTGGAAATATTGAATTATCTGCCACTTTTTTTATCTGTTTTACATTAATGCCTGAAAGCATACCATCTTTTTCTATATCTGTAAAAATAATACTGTCTATCTGGCAGCCTTCATATCTTTTTATAATATCAAAAACTGATAACGAGCTTTCTTCATACCAGCCCTCTGTTGCTGCCATCATATTTTTAGCATCAATGCCTAATATTATTTTATTTGGATATTTCTTTGCAGCAGCCTTAACAAATTCAGGGTCTTTTACAGCAACAGTGCCAAGTATAGCATAGCTTATACCCATATCCATATAAGTATCAAGTCTAGCCATATCTCTAATGCCGCCGCCTACTTCTATTTGCAGATTAGATTTTTTAACTACTTCTTTTATTATATTAAAATTTTGGTTTTCACCTGTTCTTGCTCCGTTTAAATCTACAATATGAAGCCTTTCTACACCAAGTTCTGCAAACATTAATGCAACATCTCTAGGGTCATGACCGTATTCTGTTGCATCTTCCATGATACCTTTTTTAAGTCTTACAACTTTTTCATCAAGCAAATCAATAGCTGGTATAATTATCATATTTATTACCCCTTCTCACTTATAAATTACAAAAATTTTCCATCAGTTTAAGCCCTGCCTGCTGGCTTTTTTCTGGGTGGAACTGCACCCCTGTTATATTTTCATAAGTAACGGCAGAAACAAAATCTATACCATAATTAGTCCTGCCTTGAATATTTTTTTCATCTGCACATTCTCCATAAAAAGAATGAACAAAATAAAAATAAGAATCCTGCTTTATATCTTTAAATACTGGGTGATTTTCTTTAAAATGAACACTGTTCCAGCCAGTATGTGGTATTTTCATACCTTTCATTATAAGCTCATCAGAAAATCTTTTAACTACACCTTTAATATATCCAAGCCCATCATGAACACCAAATTCATAACTTTTTTCAAAAAGAGCCTGCATACCTATACATATTCCTAAAAATGGATTACCTTTTTGAATAAATTCATCAACTGCTGATACAAGCCCCTGCTTTTTCATACCGGCTATACAGTCGCCAAATGCACCATTGCCCGGAAAAATAATATGGCTTGCCTTTCTGACTGTCTCTGCATCAGATGTTATTTCTGCTTTAAATCCTATATATTCTATGGATTTTTGAACACTGCGAAGATTTCCACCGCCAAAATCTATTATTGTAATCATATTATTCTATTATTCCCTTTGTAGACATTAATCTGTCGTTTTCCACTGTTAATGCTTCTTTTAAAGCTCTTGCAAATGATTTAAAGGCAGCTTCTGACACATGGTGAGAATTGCCATTTTTATGCATAATAATATGCAGGTTAATTTTTGCATTACTGGCAAAAGCTCTGAAAAATTCTTCTATCAATTCCATATCAAAATCGCCGCATTTTTGGGATATAAACTCTAAATCGTATGAAAAATATGGTCTTCCGCCAAAATCTATAACACATTCTACTAATGCTTCATCCATTGGCACTTTAAAAAAGCCGTATCTTTTTATTCCTTTTTTATCACCTGTTGCATTATAAAATGCCTGTCCTAAAAGTATGCCTGTATCTTCAACTGTATGATGAAAATCTATATGAATATCTCCTGCTGCCTTTAATTCAAGCCCAAATGAGCCATGATGAGCAAAAAGCTCTAACATATGGTCAAAAAAACCAATACCTGTATTTATATTGTATTCATTACTGTCTAAATCAAGCTTAATATCTATCTGAGTTTCTTTTGTATTTCGGCTGCCTTTAAATTGTCTTACCATTTAATCACCTGATTATATTTTCTTCATTGTATAGTATATAGTAAAAAAAATAAAGTATTTTTCTAAATTGATAATGTATTAATAACTTCTCAACTTGTATTAAATTGACATACAGCTTTCACATTATAAATTATTTTGAGCCTGATTTTACAGGCGAAAAATCTAAATTATATATTATTACAGCAGTGTATAATATATTTAAATTGTATATTTATTAGATACTTCACCTTTTAGGCTCAGTATGACATAATCATAATAGTTATTAAACTTATCCAAAATTTTTGAATAAGTCCAGAAAATGAAATAATATATGATATATACTTGATATATAAATAATAAACAAATATTTTTATCATTATTCTATATATATAATTTATATATTAAATAAGTTTATATTTATTTTTACAATTAAAATTATAAACTTTTCAAAATACTATATTTAAATATTTTATTTTATAATTTTATCAATTTATTTTGTTTAAATAATTTTAAATATAAACTATATGTTTACTTTTATTATCTTATCAAACATAACTTGTTTTACATTTTGTGTTGACATTTTTATCATAGTAATATATGATTTGCTTACATAGTATAAAATTTAGAGTATTAATACCTTTATTCTAGGAGTTTGTTATGAAATATAATATTATTATAGGCGAGGATGTGTATAAACAGCTTACTTACAGTGAAATAATTTTATATATCAGAAACCTTATCCTAAATGAAGAATCTGTTAATTTTTCAATAGAATTAAAAACTTCTAATATTATTGAAGGTATTGATAAATTTATTAATAACAATAATATAAAAATACAGACACTTAATTTTACCTGCAATAAAGGGCAATGCAGTTTTACAGGACTTAATGATATAAGCTGTCACTGGTTTCAAAACAATAATATTAAAGAATTGCAGGTATATTCTCCCTGTTCTTTAATTTTTATAAACGATATTTTTGATAATAAAATCTATACAACTGCTGATATATTTTTTATACTTGCAGCAGAATCAGAGCTGGTTGAAAAAATATGCACTCAATGCACAAATAATGCTGTGCCTGCTGTATATGACTTTTCTGTATTTAAAAACATTATTGAATCCACAAAAAAAATGTGCTACCGCAATAAAATTCAGCTTCCTTTTAAGCTTGATATGTATAAAAGACGCTTTAAAAATAATATCAACGCACAAAAAGAACTTCTTCTTTCTTCAAGTTTCTAATTATCTATTTTTGGCACGCTTTTTGATAATATATTACTATACTATTACTTTTACGGGGTGGGATATGGTTATTCAAAATATAAGCGGAACATATAAAAATAGTTTTTATACTGCTGAAATAGAAAAAAATACAAATATTATTTAGCAGGCACCATCAAATGATGAGTATGCAGCAGTTGAGCAAGATAATATAAAGACTGATACTTTATCTCTTTCTACACCTAAAACACCAAAGACACTTTCCACACCAACTAAAATTTATGTGGATAATGTGATTAATAATGCTTTATACAATATATCCTGTGGCAATAATATAGAAGATAATAAAAGAATTATCAGGCTTTTCAGCAACCTTATAAAAGAAGACCCTGAAAATATTTTAAGAAAAGCTTATAATTTATAAATGCAGATATAATTGATATGCAATATAAAATCACTTTATCAATATTATAAATTCAGTATCTAAAACATGAGATAATTTAAACATATTATACACTGCTGTAATATATATAATCTAGATTTTTCGCCTTTAAAATCAGGCTCAAAATGACTTAATAATTTATATTAAAAAATACTGTCCAGCTACTGACTTTTAATTCCATCGCTACTTGCTTGGAAAGTCCATGCATTCTTTTTGGATAGGTTTATCTGTTTATAGTTTTAAACACCATTAAAAAAAGCAATAAATATCGGACTATACACTTATACAGTCCATTACTGTGTCAAATAAATCATTTTTTCTAATAGGTTTTAACAGCATACTGTTTGCTTCTGGAACTTGGTGACTGTTATCATTAAATGCAGAAACAACCACAATTGGAGTATTTCCCAATGCTCTAATCTGGCGGGCAAGCTCCATACCATCCATAACAGGCATCTGTAAATCAGTAATTACAACATCAGGATGTTCAGCTTTATATATATTTACAGCTTCAAGACCATTTGCAGCTACAAAGACCTGCTTAAAGCGTCTTTTAAGAAGCATAACAACAGATTCTCTCATCATATCTTCATCTTCTACATAGAGAACTGTTACTTCTTTTAATTTTTCGTAACCCATATTTCCTTCTAAAAATAAACCTAAATTATTATAAACCTACTTCACTACTGGTTTGCCAGCACTTTCCCATGCAAGAATACCACCTTTCATATTAGTAACATTAGTAAACCCAAGTTCTTCTAATATTTCAGCAGAAGCAAGACTTCTCTTACCTGAACGGCAGTAAACAATGTATGGTTTATTTTTATTTTTAAATTGTGATTCAATACTATCTTCAAAATCATCGCTGTAGTAATCAAAATTAAGTGCACCTGCAAGATGTCCTGCATTATATTCTTCTTTTGTCCTGACATCAATTACTATATATTTACCTGTTTTAATAAGTTCATCTATTTTTGCAACATCATCATCTTTGATTTCTGCAAAAGCAGATACAGGAATAACTAATGCAGCTAGTATAAATAGTTTAAAAAATAATAATTTACCTTTCATAAAATCTCTCCTTTTTGCTTTAATTTATACTATTACATTATTAAAATATTTTCAAGTTTTATATTTGTTTTTTTAATATTAATTTTACACCATCAAGCAAAGTGTCTGCGATTTTGTCAGGCTTAACTTCCCACTTATGTGATTTATTAATTAAATCACCTTTGCCATAGCCTGTTTTTACCATTATTGTTTTACAGCCTGATTTATAACCAGCCATAATATCTGAATGTTTATCGCCTATAAAATACATTCTGCTTTTATCTATATTAAGCTCTTTTAATGCCATATCTATAAGTCCAGTTTCTGGCTTTCTGCATGAACATACAGATTTATATTTTTCTACCTTTGCATTTGGGTCATGGGGACAGAAATATATGCCGTCTATCTCTGCACCTTGTTTTTTTAAATCCTGCACCATTTTATTATGTATTTCTGATAATGTGTCTTCTGTGAAAAACCCCCTTGCAAGTCCAGACTGGTTAGTAATAACTACTACTAAAAATCCGTTTATATTTAACATTCTAACTGCCTGTGCAGCATAAGGATACATAATAAAATTATCTATATCATTAATATAGCCTGCATCATAATTTATAGTGCCATCTCTGTCTAAAAATACAACAGGTTTCAATTCATTCATTATCTACTCTCCTTATAAATATGATTACTCATTGTGCCGTCTTCTAATTCCACCCTTTTAAAACGCCTGTGGATTAAATACCACTGCTCAGGATACTGCTTAAAAACTTCTTCATATACTTTATTTATATCTTCAGCAATTTTAATAATTCTTTCCTTAGGCTTTAAACTTTTATCTGGATATATAGGACCTTTTAAAATAACTTTTGTATCCATTCCATCATAAAGACCAAAGAAAAATACAATAGGATAATTTTTTCTTGCACAAAGGGCTGGAATACCTGCAATAACTGGCACTTTATAACCACAGAAATTTGCATTTATACAGTCTTTTTCAGTTGCTGTATGGTCAATATATACTCCCGGAATATATCCATCATTAATATATGATGAAAGTTTATCCATAGCACCCCTGTGAGTAACATATTTTACCCTGTCAAATGTTCTAAGCTCATCTAATATTTTATCTAATGCTGCATTTTTAGTGGAACGGCCTATTGTAATTACCTGAGTATCTAAAGCCTGCGGAACAATAGTTGCAAGCAGGCTCCATGTGCCAAAATGACCGCCAACAAACACAAATTTTTCATCTTCATTTTTTATTTTATCATATATCTGCCTGCCCTCTATTGTTACATGATTTTTTATATAATCATCACCTATCCTGTGGGCATAAAAAATATCAAGATAAGCTGTAAATGTATAATCAAATGATTTTCTTGCTGTTTTATATGGGTATTCTGCACCTAAGATTTTTGCATTTGTTACTGCTACATGACGCCTTTCTTTTGATATATGCCAGAGCATGAAAGCCATAAATTTTGCCACACAATGCAAAAATTTTCTTGGTGTGTAATTTAAAAGTATTACTAATGGTTTTAATATATAATAAAGTATCATTTCAACTTCCTTATTTATTGATTACTGCATTAATTGTATCTGTTATTATAGATACTGTATCTTGATTAATCTTATCTATTCTATTGAAAAAATCAATAAAATTATGTTTTTTTTCTGGTTTAGACAAAAATTGTAATGCTTCTTCCTTATTATTTATAACAGTAACTAATCCAAACTCTTTTGCCTCATCAAATATTTCTTTAAAAGAAAACATATACCTGCCTACTGCTGCTGTTTTTTCAAACTGCAGTGCTTCATATATATTATGCCCGCCAATCTCTTTTAAAGAGCCACCTATAAATATTTTATCTGCTGAAATATAAAGACTTTCTAAAAGTCCAAAAGCATCAATAATAATTACCTGCTTTGAAAAATCTTTTTCAGAATAGAAAGATACTGTGTATCCCTGTTTTTCAATTATCTCTTTTATTTCTGCAGCTCTTTCTATGTGGCGTGGCACAAAAACTAATTTTTCAAAGCCTTCCATTTTATTTGTAAACCATGATAATATTATTTCTTCTTCTCCCTTATGGGTAGAGGCTGCTAAGAAAAATTTTATATTTTCAAGCTCTTTTATAGTTTCTATACTGTTTTTTGATTTCCTTTCCTGAAATTTAATATTGCCTGCTGTTATAATTTTACTGCTTTTGCCTAAAATATTTGCAAACCTTTCTTCATCCTGCCTGCTTTTAGTCATAATGGCACTAAATCTTTTAAGCACACCTTTAAAAATAAATTTAAACCTTTTGTATGTTTTATATGTTTTATCAGATATTCTGCCGTTAATAAGAAATACAGGCACCTGATTTGATGCAGTAAATATGAAATTTGGCCATAATTCAGTATCTACTATAACCAATACTGACACACTCATATATGATATAATCATACTTACTGCTCTTGAATTTTCTATGGGAAGCAGAAAGGCAGTGTCTGCATGTATATAATCTAATGCTGCCTGCCTGCCTGTTGCTGTCATTGTAGAAACAATAATACTTATTTCTGGATTATCCTGCCTTAAAATATCAACAATCTTTTTTATGCTTCTTGCTTCGCCTACACTGGCACAGTGAAACCATACTGACTTAACAGGCTTAAAATTGTTAACAGGGATAAAACCAAACCTTTCCCAGTAGTGCTGATGTTTATTTTTTTTACGGAGTATAAAATAACCTGCAATACTTAACACTGGTGTTAAAATAATAAGTATAAAATTATATATGAAAAGTAAAATCCGCATATTTCACCATTTTAAATAAATTCACTGTATACTTCACAAGTTCTCTGCATCATAAATTTCTGCAGCTTTTTAGTATCTTCATTTAATGCTTCTTCATCTTTATCTTCACTAACATAAAAAACATCGGAATACCATACTTCCACTTTTGCAAATGGTTTAGGAAAAATAAATTTATCCCAGCTGTTAAACCTTATAAAGCTGTCAGTTTTTAGTGTAACTGCATATATTTCATTATCAAGACATTTTGCAATAAATACTGCACCACTTTTAACTTCATGGCGTGGACCTTTTGGACCGTCAACAGTAATTGCAGCAGAAATATTATGAGTTTTGCATAATTTTACAAGCTTCATAGCTGCTTTTATTCCACCGCGGGTAGATGAGCCCCTTGCAAGTTTATATCCCCATTTTTCAAGTATATATGCTATTAAATCACCATCTTTTGAATCTGATGCTATTGTAGCAATAGGGTCTTTATAATGACTAAATGATAAAGGAAGCAGAGAATCATGCCATAATACCAGCACAGGACGCCTGCCTTCCTTTCTGCTTTTATTATAAGGTTCTTTATTAATATTTTTTATTCTCCATGTTTTTAAAATTGCAGTGCCTAAATAATATGTAACTGCATAACCTATTCTGCGACTTAGTTTCATACTATACCTTAAAAATTATTTATGTCATTTTATTATAATATTTTTAATAAATAAAGTAAATTTGTAAAAAATATTCAAAAAAATAATATAACAGTTTGACATTTTATTTACACTTTTTTATTATATTGTAAAATTTGCTAATAAATTATAAAGATTATTTTGAGGTTATAATGGAACATGATAATAATTCAATACAGGCAACAACAGTTGTCGCAATAAGAAAAGGAGAACATGTTGCAATGGCTGCAGACGGACAGGTTACTTTTGGCAATATGGTAATGAAAGATAATGCCAGAAAAGTCCGCCGTTTAGCTGGCGGAAAAGTTCTATGCGGATTTGCAGGATCAGCAGCTGATGCCTTTACATTAATGGATAGATTTGAAGCAAAACTAAACAGCTATAACTTTAATCTTGAACGCTCTGCAGTAGAGCTTGCAAAAGACTGGCGTAATGACAGATACCTTCGCAAACTTGAAGCTATGATGATAGTTGCAGATAAAACTGGAATGTATGTTGTTTCAGGAAATGGTGATGTAATAGACCCAGATGACGGAGTTACAGCTATTGGCTCAGGTGGTCCTTATGCACTGGCAGCAGGCAGAGCATTAGCCAGCAGCACAGAGCTTTCAGTTAGAGAAATAGCTGAAAAAGCTATAAATATAGCAGGCAGTATATGTATATATACTAATAAAAACATTATTATAGAAGAAATATAATTTAAGGAGAAATAAATGGCAGAAGAGCTTACACCAAAGACGATTGTAGATGAGCTTGATAAATATATAGTTGGGCAGAAAAATGCTAAAAAAGCAGTGGCTGTTGCTTTAAGAAACAGATGGAGAAGACTGCAGCTTCCGGCAAAAATACAGGAAGATATTACACCTAAAAATATTATTATGATTGGCTCAACAGGTGTTGGAAAAACAGAAATAGCAAGAAGACTTGCACGCCTTACTAAATCACCTTTTTTAAAGGTAGAAGCAAGCAAATATACAGAAGTAGGCTATGTGGGCAGAGATGTAGAATCTATGATAAGAGATTTAGTAGAGATAGGGGTAAATATGGTGCGTTCAGAGCAGAAAGAACTGCATATTGAAAAAGCTAAATCCTTAGTAGAAGACAGAATTTTAGATATATTACTGCCGCCTAAACCTATGACTTATTCTATGGAAGGACATGAAAGCACTGGCAAAGAATCAAGAGAAAAAATGAAAGAAAAATTAGCAGCAGGCGAGCTTAATGACAGGTTTATAGAAATAGATGTTGATGAGCCTGCACCACATATAGAAGTGCTTACAAATGCAGGTTTTCAAGATATGGGCGTTGATTTAAATGATATGATGAAAAATATGTTCCCAAATAAAAAGAAAAAACGCAAAATGAAAATAAGCGAGGCAAGGGGCATATTAGAAGTGCAGGAATTAAACAGACTTATTGATATGGATGATGTAAAAAGCACTGCATTAAAAAGAGTGGAACAATCTGGCATAGTTTTCCTTGATGAAATAGATAAAATATGCTCATCAAGCACAGGGTCTTCAAAAGGCGGCGATGTATCAAGAGAAGGTGTGCAGAGAGATTTACTGCCTATTGTAGAGGGCTCAACAGTTAATACTAAATATGGCATAGTAAAAACTGACCATATATTATTTATTGCAGCAGGTGCATTCTCTATGGCTAAACCATCAGATTTAATACCTGAATTACAAGGTCGTTTCCCTATAAGAGTAGAGCTTGATGCTTTAACCAAAGAAGACTTTCTGCGTATATTAAAAGAGCCTGAAAATGCTATTACAAAACAGTATTCAGCACTTTTGCAAGCTGATAATGTTATTTTAACTTATACTGATGATGGTATAGATGCTATTGCAGATATTGCCTGCACAGTAAATGCTTCTAATGAAAACATAGGGGCTAGAAGGCTCCATACTATTATGGAAAAATTATTAGAAGATATAGCTTTTGAAGCACCGGAAAAAGCAACAGGTGAAATAATTATTAATGCAGAATATGTGCAGTCTAAACTAAAAGAAATAAGTACAAATTTAGATTTAAGCAGATATATTTTATAAAAAATTCAGGCGGGTAGATTTTATCCAAAAATTTTGTGCATAAGTCATTTTGAGCCTGATTTTTAAGGCGAAAAATCTAAATTATATATATTACAGGAGTTAATAATATATTTAAAGTATATGTTTTTTAGATACTTTGCTTAAAAATCAAGCTCAGTAAGACACAGATGCAGGCTCAGTATCACATTATTTGCTTTAAATGCTCTACTATATTCATTGATTATATACTTTATCTAATTTTTTAGTTTGTAATATTATTTTCTTCTTCTGAATATATTTTAATAAATTCTTCACTAACTTCTTTTTTATATACTACCATATCACTGCTGTATAAATTAATATTTTCCACCATAAAAGATGATGAATGAAAATTTTCAGCAATATATCTGTAACTTTTTGTAAATTCCTGTTCGTTTTTCATTTCTTTTATTCTTCCAAGTGTAATATGTGGAGTATATGGTTTCCTGTCATCAAAAAGTATGTTTAATTCTTTTAATTTTTGATGAAGCTGTTCTGTATAATTTTTTAATTCATCAGAAACTATTTTAATAAATACAGTTGATGGTATACCTTTCCTTTTAAAAAGCCCAATATTTTCACATTTTATTTCAAACTGTTCCCTTTTTAGATGGCAGAGTATATTTTTAATATCTTTTATGTGTGTATCTGACAAATCTGAAAAAAATGCAAGAGTTATGTGCATTTTATTAAGACGGACAAAAGACATATTTGCACTATTGTGTAATGTTTTGCATGATGATGTATACAATGTTCTAATATTTTCTGGTATTTCAAGGCCTATAAATGCACGCATTATTTTTTCCCCTTTGTCATGATATTATAACTTTCCTGATAATATGAAAGAAGTATTTTTGATAGATAATCTTTTTCGTCCTGTTCCATATTTTTTGGACTGCTTTCAAGCATATATTTAAATGAATGTTTCAGCCATTCATGATTTTTAATTATTGCAGCAGAGCCCCATGTGTGAATTATGCTGTAGCTGTTATTATCTTTGCAGAATATGTTTTCACCAATATATTCTGATAGATTATCATTAAGTCCTGCAAGCCCTAAAATAGTAGGTGGTAAATCTACATGATTAGTTGAAGATGTAATTTTTTGATTTCCCTTAAATGATGGAGACCATATTAAAAGCGGCACTTTAAAATCATCTGGAAATTCCTGCTTTTCAAAGTTGCCTAATACATGGTCTGCTGTAAAAATAAATATGGTATTTTTAAAATATTCTTCATTTTCTATTTTTTTAATAAATTCGCCTAAACTCCAGTCAGCATATACAAGTGTATTTTTAAAGCCATTTTCACTGTTTATATCATGTGGAAATTTTACATTTATTTTATTTGGCTCAGCATAAGGAATATGGGTTGTGCCTGTAAATAAAAATGCAAAAAATGGTTTATCTTTTCCTTTATTTTTAAGAACTTCTGCAAGTTTCATATATGTTTCATAGTCCCAGCCAAACTGAGATGCTTTATAGTCTGGATAGTCTAGTATCTGCTTAATATCTTCCATACCATAATATTCCTGAAATCCAATTGATTTTGCAATCACATCAAGGTAAAAAGAGTTTCTTTTTGATGCCTGTATAAAGACTGTGTCATATCCATTTTCTTTAAGGTTTGAAGCAAGATTGCCGCTTCCTGCAATAGTTTCCAGACCAAAGCCAAGTTTTGGAATATTATCCATAGGAGGTATGCCTAAAAGGATAGCTTGTATTGCAGATATACTGCGTCTTTCAGGGGAATAGTGGTTACTAAATATAATCCCCCCCCTATTAGATGCAAGTCTGTTAAAGTTTGGTGTCAGCTGCATATTAGAGCCTGAAAAAGCATCTACATAATAACTGCTCCAGCTTTCAAGCAGGATAAAAATAATATTAGGTCTTTTAATTTCAGTATAAGGATGAGTGCAGTTTTCATGTTTCAATGACAGTATAAATTCATGTGCCTGCCTGTCATCATAAAATGAATACATATCTTTAGACACTGCTTCATTTTCCGTCATATATCTAAGAGATGTAAATAATCCATTTAAAGTAAGGTTGGCAAGTGCATTATTTCCACTTACAAAAGCATTAATTGTGCTTATTGGTTTAATATCAAAACTGCTTCTTATGAATATAAATACAATGCCGCCTATAAGAATAAAATAAAGTGCAGATTTAATTAAGCTGTTTCTAGAAATATTTACATCTTTTACTTTAATATCTGCAAATTTTTTCCAGAAAAAACCGCATACTGCAATAATGGCTAATACTATAAACACCATATAAAAGTAAGTTTTTGCCATTGTATATATAAATTCATAATCATTGCCTAATGCGGCAAATTCACCTGCCAGATGTCTTGAAACATAGCCAAAATATACAGCATCTATAACAAGGTATATGGTAATTACTGCATATACTGGAAACATAAGCCAGTATATTATTTTATGATATTTTTGAGAATTAACAGGCAATAGTAAAAGCACAATAAAAGGCGATATTATTGTTAAAAAGATAGATGTATCAAACCTTATGCCGTGGAGCAGTGCTAAAAATATGCTCCATGCACTGTTTTCTTTAAATAAATCAAAATAAACTGTGAATATTATCAGCCTGATAACTGTAAATATTGCAAGGCCAATTAAAACAGCATAAAGAAGTTTTAAATATCTGTGCATAATTTACCTGCTGTTATTTCTGCTTTAGATGATGTTACTTCATCTATTTTGCTGCCGTCTTTATCTATTACTTTTATAGTGTATTCATCTTTATCATTTCTTGTCATAACACAGTAATGGTGGTCATTAACCCTGCATACTTTATATTTATTTTCAATAGATGCAGGATAAAGTGGAGCACCGCCGCCAGCAGTTACTATATAATTTGTCTTTTTATATATTGACCTTTCATAAGAATGAACATGGGCAGAAAATACAAACATTACATTATATTTATCAAAAAGTTCCAGTAAATATGGTGCTTGGTATGGGTAATATTTGCCTGATGTAAAAAGCGGGTAATGCAGACCAACACTTATATTTTTATTTTTGTTTTTTTCTAAATCATCTTTAAGCCATGTAATCAGCTCTGTATGCAGACTTTCATCAATAACATCAAGCACAATAAAGTGCATACCCATTCTGTCAAAAGAATAGTATGTTTTATTTTTTGGCAAGTCTAAAAAGATTTGATAATGGTGTATTTCAGCTTCATGGTTTCCTCTTACAGGGAAATATTCGCATTTTTTCCAAAGTTTATTTTCTATAATGCTGAATATAAGGTAATGGAGAAAATTGTGGCTGTTAGAAGCTATATCACCAGTAAAAAGTATCATATCAGGATTTTCTTTTTTTATCATATTTGCAATATGGTTATGCATTTTATAGCTTGAACGCACATCACCATATATTACTATTTTATTAATGTTTTTATCAGCAGGGTCAAATTTCAGCCTGTGGCGGACAAGAAAATAGATAAATAAAACCAGTGTAAAAAAAACACAAATTATAAAAAAAATAACAAATATAATATTTAATATCATTTTATTTTTCCTTATTTTTCACAATACTTTCTAATGAAGTACTTACTGTATCTATAATATTTCCATCTATATCTACTGCTTTAAGCATATATGTGTCATTATCTTTTGTAAGCATTGTATAATGGTGAACATTTTTTCTTATCTGTCTATAAGGGTTATCTCTTGTCACAGGATAAAGTGGAGCACCGCCGCCGGCAGTTACTATATAGTTTGTCCCTTTATATAATGACCTTTCATAAGAATGAACATGGGCAGAAAATACAAACATTACATTATATTTATCAAAAAGTTCTAATAAGTCTGGCTCATTATATGGCTCATATTTGCCTGATGTAAAAAGCGGCACATGCATAGCAACAGAAATTGGTTTATTCTTATTTGCTTCTAAATCATTTTTAAGCCATTCCAGCTGAGTTTTTTCAAGTGGAGCATATACATTCCAGCAATCAAGCACAATAAAGTGCATACCCATTCTATCAAAAGAATAATATGACATATCATTTGGCAAATCAAAAAAAGCATCATAAAGCCAGTAGGTAGATTCATGATTGCCCCTTACAGGATAATATTCTGCATTATCCCATAATTTTTTTTCAAATATGGTATGCTGCATATAATGAATATAATTTCTGCTGTTTGAGGCAATATCGCCTGTAAAAATAACCATATCAGGCTTTTCTTGATAAATCATATCAGCAATTCTTATATGGGTTAAATATCCTGAGCGAACATCGCCATATATAATAATTTTATCTATATCTTTATTTTCTGGCTGAAAATCTAAATGATGTCGGGTAAAAAAGTATAAAAATATAGAAAGTAAAATAAATATAATTAATAGAATTATAATAATATATACTGTTTTTTTGAGAATATTTTTCATTAAACACCTTAAAAATATATTTCTGAATATTTTACTATGTTATTAAAATAATTGCAAGGATATTAATATTATTTTAATATGTTTACTTATATATTAAATCTCTGCTTGTTTTATGTAATGGACTTTATAACACTTTTTATAATGTATATTTTAAATAATTATTTACAAATAATGATTATTAGTTTAGTATTTTATGGCATGCTTATATGCAAATAAATTATTAATGGAAAATACCATGAGTTTAGAAAATCAATCCACTTTAAAGCCTGTAAAATTTCAGGCAAAATTACTTATTAAAATAATTACAGCAATAATTATTGGTATTGTGCTGGGACTTATATTAAGCCTTTTTTCAGGCGGTGTTGTTATTGCAAAAATACTGATGATTTTTAATTCTATTTTTAGTAATTTTCTCAGCTTTATCATACCGCTTTTAATTATAGGGCTTGTGGCACCGGGCATTGGGCATCTTGGCAGAGATGCTGGTAAACTTCTACTTATTACTATTGTTCTGGCGTATGCTTTCACACTTTTTTCAGGCTTTTCTACTTATGGTATTGCATCTTTACTTTATCCTTTTATGCTTGACGGTGCAGCACTTATATCACCAGATGCAGATGTATCAAAAGGTATTCAAGCATATTTTACAATAGATATGCCGCCAATAATGTCTGTCACATCAGCATTAATATTTGCTTTTGTTTTAGGTTTTGGTTTAGCAGTTACAAAAACAGAAAAAATTATGGATGTTGTTGATGATTTAAGAATAATTATTAATAAAATTATTTCGTCAGTTATTATTCCACTGCTTCCGCTTTATATTTTAACTATTTTTATGAGTATAACTTATGTTGGTGAAATTGGTAAAGTTTTAGCAGTGTTTATTAAGATTATAATTTTAATATTTATTTTAACAGCTGTCTTATTGTTAATATTTTTCAGCATTGCAGGTATTGTAGCACATAAAAATCCACTCACACTGCTTAAAAGGATGATGCCTGCTTATATTACAGCCCTTGGCACTTCTTCTTCAGCTGCAACAATTCCTGTTACACTAGAGTCTACTTTATCAAATGGTGTTAGAAACTCTATTGCAAGCTTTGCTGTTCCACTATGTGCAACAATTAACCTTTCTGGCTCTATGCTTAAAATTGTAGCCTGCTCATTAGCAGTTATATATACAACTGGTATGGATATATCATTTTCTCAGTATTCTGCATTTATTTTTACATTAGCAGTTGCAATGGTTGCGGCTCCGGGTGTTCCGGGTGGTGCTATTATGACAGCTCTTGCACCATTATCAGCAGTTCTTGGTTTTTCTCAAGAAACAAATGCATTAATGATAGCATTATATATTGTTATGGATAGTTTTGGCACGGCAACAAATGTTACTGGTGATGGTGCTATTGCAGTTATTCTTGATAAAATCTATAAGAATGACCATAATCTTACAGAAGATGAGACTGAATCTTAAATGAAATATATTGTTTCCCTAGGTGCTGGAGAAGAACAAGCATTTGCAATTAATACTGCTATGTCTAAAGGGTTAAAGGTAATTGCATTTGATATGAAAGAATGTGATTATAGTTTAGTAAAACCTGATTTATTTTACAATATCAGTATACATGAAAAAGAAAAAATTGCAGATATTTTATCACAATATGATATATGTGGTGTTCTTCCAAGCCCTGTTGGTAGAAATGTTGTTACAGCAGGGTATTTAAATGATTATTTTGGGCTTAAAGGTCCTTCGTTTTCATGCTGTGATATATGTTCAGATAAACTAAAAAATAATAAATATTTAGAAAAAAATGGTCTTGCCTTTCCGCAGATATACCAAAAAGATAATATTGTTTTTCCTGCCATTTTAAAGCCACAATTTGGTTCTGGCAGTAAAGATGTCCAAATTGTATATAATGAAAATGAACTTGATGAAGTTTATAATAAATATGATGGCAGCTATGGAGAATATTTAATACAGGAATATATTCAAGGTGTTGAGTATGGCTGCGACATAGTTATCGGGGGGGGGGAATTCCATTTCTTAAATATTCGCAGCAAACAGATAACACCTGAGCCGTATAGGCAGGAACTTGCCTATATAATGCCTGCAAATATTTCTAATCAAGACTACAATACAATTTATAATATATTAAATATATATATTAATAATATGAATATAGATAGTGCAGTATTTCATGCAGATATTATATTGAAAAATAATGAAGCATATATTATTGATATATCACCTAGAGCAGCAGGTCTTAATATTACATCAAAATTAATTATATCATCTTGCGGATTTAATATATATGACTATTATATTAACCAATTACTTAATAAACCAAACCCAAAAATATCAAAATCAAACAGCTATACATTATTACAGTATATACCATTTGAGAATATGTGTGTAGATAAAGATTTGGATATTTCATATATACAAAATAAATATAAAATCATCTACATGGAATATAATATTATAAAAAATCAATATATAGGTAAAATTACAAATACATCACATGTATTAAACAGGGGATTTTATATTATAGAAAATCAATCACTGGAAGAACTATATATTCAAAATAATAAAATATTAGATGAATTAACAGGGGGAATAGTAAATGAATAAAATGGATGAGCAAAATAAATCAGTTTGGAAAAATGTAATAGAAAATGCAGTTATGTTATATCCAGCAGAGAGTGTAGCAAGGTTTTTAGGAAGAAATTACAGCAAGATAGATAGAGCAGTAATATCTGAAATGAAAGCATTGGATATAGGAACAGGCAGTGGAAGAAATCTTAAAGCATTACTTGATTATGGTTTTCAGTCTTATGGTATAGACTATATTGCTGATGCATGTAATATAGCTAAAAATAATCTACAAGGTTATAAAAACTTAAAAGAAATATATTGTGGCAACTTTACAGAATATAATTTTAATATGGAGTTTGATGTAATATTGATTTTTGGAGTTATTTTTTTAAGAGATGTAAAATCTATTACAAATGATTTATTAGTAATAAATAAATTATTAAAAAGTAATGGCAAAATGTTTATAAATTTTAGAACTACTTATGATTATCTTTATCAAACAGGTCAAAAAATTGATGACAATACTTTTATATTAGAAAATGAATATAAAGATGCAGTTTATTCGTTTTTTAATTTAGATGAAGCAAAAGAGCTGCTTATAAATACAGGCTTTAAAATAGAAAATATAGAAAGAGAGGATTACTATAAAGATAATTTACACAAACATAATAGCTGGTGGATGCTGCAGGTTACTAAATAGAGATAATTATAGAATATACAGGCTGATATAAAATAAAGTTATAAAAAATAGTTCAGCATATTAGGTCATTTATGAAAAAAATTGTGATAATACAAGCTCGTATGGGTTCTGCCAGATTAAAAGGAAAAGTTCTTTTTAATCTGTGTAATAAGCCTATGCTTTATCATATATATAACAGATTACACTATGTTAAAAATATTGATGATATAGTTGTAGCCACATCAATTAATCCATTAGATGATGCAATATTCTCATTTTGTTCTGCTAATAATATTTTATGTTTCAGAGGTGATGAAAATAATGTATTAGAAAGGTTTTTTCAATGTGCTCTAAAATATAATGCTGATATAATTACTAGAATAACAGCAGATTGTCCATTTATTGAGCCATCTATTATTGAAAAAAATATAGATATATTTTTAAAGGGTAAACATGACTGTGTATCTCCACGAAGTAAAGACGGATTAATTAGAGGCCTTGATAACGAAATATTCTCTTTTAAAGCATTATGTGATATGCATGGCAAAGATTTAACTGATTCAGAAAAAGAACATGTTACATTATATATGTATAATCATGAAAATGAGTATAAAATACTTTCCCCAAAGATTGAAGAAATATATAAAAGCAAAAATATAAGACTATGTGTTGATGAAAAATCTGATTTCCAGCTGACATCTGTGCTTTATAATAAGTTTTATAAAGAAAATAGTATAATAGATACAAAAAGTGTAATAAAATTTTTATTAAAACATGATGAAATAAATAAAATTAATATAAATGTTAAACAAAGAGAAGTATGATATGGTTATAGGTAAAGTAGACACTAATAAAAAAGCTTTCATTGTAGCAGAATTAAGTGGAAATCATGGTGGTGATATTAACAAGGCTTATAAACTTATTAAAGCAGCGGCAGATGCTTCTGCAGATGCTGTCAAACTTCAAACATATACACCTGATACAATTACATTAAACTCTAATAAAAGTTATTTTCATACTAATATAAATGGGTTATGGGCAGGTAAAACACTTTATCAGCTTTATTCTGAAGCATATACACCATGGAGCTGGCATAAAGAGTTAAAAGATTATGCAGAAAGTTTAGGACTGGAATTTTTTTCTACTCCATTTGATATTACATCTGCCGATTATTTAGAAGAATTAGGCATTCCATGCTATAAAATATCATCTTTTGAAATTAATGATTTATATTTAATAGAACATATTGCTAAGAAACAAAAGCCTATATTATTATCTTTAGGTTTATCAGAAGAACATGAAATATGGGATGCAGTTAATACTATAAGATATGCAGGAAATAATCAAATATGTTTATTAAAATGCACTTCATCATATCCTGCTTCCATAAGTGATGCAAATATAATAATGATAAAGGATATTAAAGAAAGATTTCAAGTAGAAGCAGGCATATCAGACCACACATTAGGATACAGTGTTGCTGTTGGTGCATTCTGCCTTGGTGCAAGAGTGATTGAAAAACATGTTGTGCTTGATAAAAATGATAATACAGTTGATGCAGGATTCAGCATGACACCTGATGAATTTCATTCAATGGTTAAAATGATACGAGAAATTGAACTAGCTTATGGATGTATAAACTATACTTTATCACTTAGTCAGAAAAATCAATTAATGGATAGAAGGTCTTTATTCACTTCAAAAAGCATAAAAAAAGGTGAGTATTTTACGGAAGATAATATCAAAAGTGTAAGACCGGGATATGGAATATCCACAAAATATTATAAAGAAATCATAGGTAAAAAAGCAGCATGCGATATAGATTATGCAGAGCCGTTGCAAGATTATATGATAAATTGGAATGATGATTAATTATTATATATGGTAATTTTTTAGTTTTTAGATACTTCGCCTTTGGCTCAGGATGAGCCGTCTGAATTGTATGTATTACATTAATTATATGTAAAATATATATGTAAAATATATAAAAGTTTATTTTTGACTTATGCATTGTATTTGATTTAATACATGAATAAAGCCTGCTTAAAAAGCAGGCAATATATTTATTTAACTGTTTTTTTACCTTTTATCATTTTAATATTATACACAAGTGAGCTTGCAATACCTATTGATGAATAAGTGCCAATTATAATACCTGCTATCATAACAACAGCAAAACCTTTAATAACTTCGCCGCCAAAAACTGCCAAACTTATTACTGCAAGCAGTGTAGAAGTAGATGTTAATATTGTTCTTGAAAGTGTTTCATTAATACTAATATTTATACTTTCCATCAATGGTTTATGTTCATCCATTCTTGACCTTTCTCTAATTCTGTCAAAAATAACTATTTTATCGTTTAATGAGTAACCAACAACTGTTAGAAGAGCTGCTAAAACTGTTAAATCAAAAGTAACATTTGCTGCAACAATAATACCAAGTGTAAGTATAATATCATGTGTTAAAGCTATAATAGAGCTTGTTGCAGACATTAATTCAAACCTGATAGCAACATATATTAATATACCTATAACTGCATAAAGCACTGCTAAAAGAGCCTGTCTTTTTAAATCTTTACCAACCTGTGGACCTACCTGCTCAATACTGTCTATTACAACTTTGCCCCCTTCAGAGAATTTTGTTTCCAAAGAATTGCTGATAGTATCTGAAATCTTTTTCAAATCTTCCCCACCTGCTCCCTGGTCTACTTTAATTCTGAATGAGCTGTCTGAACCTAATGTTTGTATGCTTACACTTGCACCAATATCCTGAGTAAGTGTAGTTCTCATTTTATCAATATCTACTGCCCTTTCAAATGTTACCTGCACACTTGTGCCACCTGAAAAATCTACACCATAGTTAAAGCCTTTGCCAAATATAAATGCAAGCCCTATAATGCAGAGTATAATAGAGACTGTAAAATATATTTTAGATTTGCCAATAAAATCTATCTTTGTTTCTGTTTTAATTAATTCAAACATATCAAGTCTCTCCCTATATACTCAAATGCTTTATAGTGCGTTTATACATAAATGACATAAATATAGTTCTTGTTACAAATATTGCAGTAAACATAGAAGCTATAAGACCAATACTTAATGTAATTGCAAAGCCTTTAATAGGACCTGTTCCAAACTGGAATAATACAACTGCTGCGATTAATGATGTTAAGTTAGAGTCAATAATTGCAGATAACGCTTTTGAGTAGCCTATATCTATGGCATTAATAACAGTTCTGCCTTTTCTCAACTCCTCTCTTATCCGCTCAAATATAAGAACATTTGCATCTACTGCCATACCAAGAGTAAGCATTATACCAGCAATACCGGGAAGTGTTAATGTAGCTTTAAACTGAGCAAGAACAGCTAAAATTAATAAAAGGTTTAATACAAGAGCAATATCTGCATTTATACCACTTAAACGGTAGTATATGCCAATAAAAAGCACTATTAATATAAAGCCTGTAATACTTGCTGTTACACCACTTTTAATAGAGTCATCACCAAGAGATGCACCAACTGTTCTGTTTTCTGCAACAGTAACAGGGGCAGGAAGTGAGCCGGCTTTTAAAACGATAGCCAGATTATTTGCTTCTTTAAAAGTAAAGCTGCCTGAAATACTTGCTTCACCGCCTGAAATAACAGTCTGTATTGTTGGGGCAGAATAAATTGTGCCGTCAAGAACAATAGCAAGATTTCTTTGCAGGTTATTTTTAGTGATTTCTTCAAAAAGTTTAGCACCTGTTGGGTCAAACTTAATAGCAACATAAGGTCTGTTATCCTGTGGAGATACCATTACTTCTGCATCCATTAAATAGCTGCCTGTCAATACTGGTTCTTTTTTGACTGCCATCATAACAGTAGAAGGCATTGTTCCACCAGTAACTGGGTCTGTCATTTTATATGGAAGCAGTGCCACATCAATAGGCTGAGCCTGCAACCCTGCTTTAATTGCTTCTGCAGTAACATTTTCATCTACAAGGTGGAATGAAAGAACTGCAGTTTTACCTATTAGATTAAGTGCTTCATCTGGGTCTTCTAAACCGGGAAGCTGAACAACAATTTTATTACTGCCTTGTTTTTGTATTAAAGGTTCAGCAACACCAAATTCATCTATCCTGTTTCTTAATACTTCAATAGACTGGTCAACAGCATCTTGTCTCCAGCGGTTTTCATCTGCATTTTTCATACCAAAAAGTATTGATTTTTCATTATCATCTAAGCTGACCTGTGTAAGATAAGGATAGTTTTTATCTATTGTATCAACAACTTTCTGCCTGTCTTTTGCATCAGATAAGCCAACTGCCACATTATAAACATTCTGCTTTCTAACAAATGTATAGTCTAACTGCTCGCTTTCTAAATCTTTGCGGATTTGGGCAGCAGCATTATCAATCTTGCCTTCAATAGCTTTATCTGTATCCACTTCTAAAACAATGTGCATACCACCCTGCAGGTCAAGACCTAAATTAATTTTTTCAGATATTGGGTATATTGCATAAACTGCCCAGGCAAGAACAAGAACAATTAATACCCAGCGAGAAGTAATTCCCATAATCTATTTATTCTCCTTAACAGCAGTATCTGTAACAGTGTTATATGTTGCTGGGTCAAGTTTATCAGCAATAGCTGTTTTAAACATACGAACTTTTGTGCTGCCTAAATCAATTACCATAACATTACCGTCAATGGAATAAATTGTGCCAATCATCCCTGCATTAGTAAGAACAGTGTCACCTGCTTTTAATGCATCAAGCATAACAGCATGCTGTTTCTGCCTTTTTTGCTGTGGACGGATAAGTAAAAAATAAAAAATCACAACCATTAATATAATCGGCATAAAGCTCATTAAGCTGCCCATGGCTGTTTGTGGTGCAGCACCTGCTGCTGCCTGTGCATAAGCTGCAGTTTCAAAAAACATATTAATACCTCCAAGTATTATAAATTATTTAATTATTATTTTTTAATCTATAAAGCATTTCCTGTTGAAATGATTTAAATTTACCTTCTTTTACAGCATTTCTGCTGTTTTTTACAATGGATAAATAAAAAGAAATATTGTGTATACTGTTAAGCCTGAGAGCAAGTATTTCACCAGCTTTATATAAATGCCTTAAATAACCGCGAGAAAAGTTACGGCATGTATAGCAGCTGCAGTTTTCATCTATCTTTTCGTCGCTGAAAGCTAAATCTGCCCTTTTAATAGAAAACTTGCCACTGCTTGTAAAAAGTGTGCCGTTTCTAGCATTTCTTGTAGGCATAACACAGTCAAACATATCAACACCTAAGCCAATACATGTAAGTATATCTTCAGGTGTGCCAACTCCCATAAGATACCGTGGTTTATCCTGCGGCAGAAGAGATGCAGTATATCCGCATATTTCATACATTGTAGATATTTCTTCACCTACACTTAACCCGCCAATAGAGTAGCCGTCAAACCCAATAGATGTGAGCTGCTCTGCTGATCGTTTACGCATATCTTCATAAATACCGCCCTGCACAATACCAAACAAAGCCTGTTCATCTCTTTTTTTAGCATTCTTGCCACGGAGAGCCCATCTGGCTGTCCTGTCTACTGAATTTTTAACATATTCATAAGTTGCAGGATATGGGATACATTCATCAAATGACATAATTATATCACTGCCAATAGCTTCCTGTATCTCAATAGATTTTTCAGGGTTTAAGTATAATGATGAGCCGTCAAGGTGTGATTTAAAGCTGACACCGTCTTCTGTTATTTTATTAAGCTCTGCAAGAGAAAATACCTGAAATCCGCCGCTGTCTGTTAATGTAGGCTTATTCCATGAAGAAAATGCGGCAAGTCCGCCAAAATGTTTTAATACTTCTGTTCCGGGACGCAGATATAAGTGATATGTATTGCCTAATATTATTTGTGCCCCTGCATTATTTAAATCTTCAGGGGATAATGCCTTTACAGAACCGACTGTGCCAACAGGCATAAATATAGGTGTTTCTATCTCCCCATGAGGAGTTTTAATTCTGCCTGCTCTGGCACTTGTTTCACTGTCTTTATATTCTATGTCAAAAGAAAACATTATAAATAGTTCACTCCATATAATCCATGAAATTATATTTATAAATAATTTTTATGAAAATATAAAGAGAAAATAATTATTTTTGCATATTTTTTTGAAAAATAACCTTTTTAAGATTTTTATAACCCTATATTTTTCCTGTTTATATCTACTATCCATTCTTTTCCATCATTTGCAGGGAAATATTCTGCAAACTTATCTACAAAAGCATCATAGCCATGCTGCATTTTATATTTTACTTCTTCTTTATAAAGCGGCAGCACTAAATATAGTGATATTAGTTTATTATCTCTTGTTTTTATAACAGATATATCATCACCTAATGAAAGCACCATAGCTGCACTTAATTTTGTATTATTTGCAAATGATTCATACTCTATTGTATAGCCCGGACCAATCCATGTAAAAAATTCATAGTGATACCTTGCCATCATTCTTAAAAGCTGCATAGGCCAGTAAGCATTATGCTTTGGTATGGGAGATACCATATTATCTATATCCCAGTTTTTTGGAAGCAGCATAAAAAGTTCTGCACGCTTAAATTCAGGATATTCTTTTTCAATACTCTCTGGTAAAAGCATATCTTCACTGCTCATGCCTGATGTATAAATAACATAATATTCTTCATCATCTGATGGATACATAATATTTATGTCTATCTGATATTTTGCTCCATTTGGGTCAATATGCAGACCAGTTTTACGGCTTGGAAAAATATAATTTAAATGGTCATCTACATCTTTTGAATATTCAAATGAAAGTGGAGTAAGCCTTCCTGCAGAAATATTTTGTGATTTATTTTGATTTTTATTTTCTTTGTTTTGCCTGTTTTTAATATTTACTGGTTTTTTATACCTGCCAAATACCATTGATATTCCTTAAAAAATTCTGCCCCACTTTAATGCAGGGGCAGAATATAAATTTTATAAAAATGCTGTGGCAACTAAACCTGTTACTGTCATAATTACCGCATAAGGTGCCGCTAATTTCATCATTTCAAAATATGAAAGCCTTATTAATGGAGCAAGAGATGAAGTTAATAAGAATAAAAATGCAGCCTGTCCGTTTGGTGTAGCAACTGATGGAATATTTGTTCCCATATTGATAGCAACTGCAATATTATAATACTGCTGACGAGTGGATTCATCAAGATTAGCAATAGCAGCAGAAATGTCAGCTGCACTTCTTGCTCCTGCGCCTAAAAAGTGAGTTTTCACTTCACTCATATATACTGTTGCAACAAATACATTATCACTGATAGCTGAAAGCACGCCGTTTGCTGCAAAAAATGCCACAAGCTGGTCATTACCCTGCATGTTAAGAACAATATCTATAATAGGTTTAAATAGTTTTAAATCCTGAATAACACCAACTATTGCAAAAAATACAACCAGTAATGCTGTAAATGGCAGTGCTTCTGTAAAAGCATGTCCAAAATGGTGCTCATCTGTAACACCATTAAATGCAGTTAAAAGGATAATAACCATTAACCCGATAAAACCAACTTCTGCAATATGCAGTGCAAGAGAAATAATTAATATTATCCCAACAGTCGCCTGCACAATATAACGCATTTTAGTATTTTTTGTCATTTTAGCTGCATTTTCTTCTACATCTGCTTCTAAAATTTTACGAACATTTGATGGCAGTTTATATCCATAGCCTAAAAAGTGAGTAAGTTCAACAAGCACTACTGTTAAAAGACCGGCAATAAAAACAGGTATAGAAACATGTGCACAATGGATAAAAAAGTCTACGAAGTTCCAGCCGGCAGCTGCTGCAATAATTAAGTTTTGCGGCTCGCCAACCTGAGTCATAGCACCACCTAATGCAGTTCCTACAGCACCATGCATCATAAGGTTTCTTAAAAAGCCCCTGAACTGCTCTAAATCCTGTTTACTTTCTTCTGGAATACTGCTGTCATCTGACAGGCTGCCCTGAGCACCTGATTTTGACGAATATCTGTGATATATACCATAAAAACCATAAGCTACTGCAATAATAACAGCTGTTACTGTTAATGCATCTAAAAAGGCAGAAAGAAATGCTCCTAAAATAGAGAATATTAAAGAAAGTGCCAGTTTTGATTTTACTTTTACAAGCAGTCTTGAAAATATAAATAAAAGAAAATCTTTCATAAAATAGATGCCTGCTACCATAAACATTAATAAAAGTATAACAGATAAATTTGCTTCTACTTCATGTAAAAGTGTAGAAGGGCTTGTCATACCTAAAATTAATGCTTCAATAGCCAAAAGACCGCCTGATGGCAGTGGATAACATTTTAATGCAAGAGCAAGAGTGTAGATAAACTCTGCAATTAATACCCAGCCTGCAAGTGTTTTACTTACAAACAAAAAAAGTATTGGGTTGATAATTAAAAACGCCAGTATGGAAAGTTTATACCATGCTGGAGTATTCCCCAAAAAGTTTTTTACAAATGATGCTCCATAGCCCATTTCTTTCATGTGTTTTCCTCCAAAAATTATATCATACTATATTCCTAAGCGAAAGCAGTATATGAATATTGTTAATATAAATAACTGCATAGAATATAAGCGAAATTTTTTAACATATTATATTATTTTTTCTAAATTAAGAGCAAATACAGAAGTAAACTCAATAGCTCCAAAACTATTTTAAACATATCAATATGCTCTATACTATAAGACTTGAAAGATATATAGCACCTTTCAAATGTTATATATTAAAAACTGCTCTTGTTTTTTGTTTTAATACAGATGCTTCTACATTATAAACATTCAAGCATGCGTCTGCATATTTTTCTAAAATATCATAATTATTGTTATTTTCAGAAACATGCCCTAAAAAGCAGCGTTTTAATCCGCTTTTACTTAGTTCGCCTATAAGATAAAAAGCATCCTTGTTGGAAAGGTGACCTTTTTTTGAAAGTATCCGTCTTTTTAAATATTCTGGATACTTGCGGTTCTTTTTCAGCAAATCATCTTCATAGTTTGATTCTACTGTTAATACTTGGGTATTTTCTATAGCTTTAAATAGTTCATCAGTAACTATGCCAAAATCTGTGGCGATAGATAAAACATTATCACCAAATCCAAATTTAAAGCCAAAAGGTTCACAGGCATCATGCATAGTTTTAAATGGCATAACAGTAAAATCTGCAAATTCATAAGTAATATTAGCATCTATCGTGTAAATTATTTCAGTGTTTACTCCTTTTTCTGCTAAAACTGCTGCTGTGCCCTTTGATGTATATATTTTAGGGTTATAGCATGATATTAATGGCAGAACACCTGAAATATGGTCGGTATGCTCATGAGTAATAAAAAGGCTTGCTCCCTTTTCTTTATCAGGCTTTCTATTTTCCAACCCTTTTCTAATAGATGTTAATGTTGCTCCTGCATCTACAAATATAAAATATCCATTATTTTCTATACAATAGCAGTTACCAGAACTGCCTGATGCTATTACATTAAAATTCATTACCATATATTATTGTAACTTAATGTAAAACACAAGTATTTTCGGCATAATATATGTATATTTTTATAAGTTATTTAGAAATAAGATATTTTTTCTCTTAATTTTATATAAGGAACAGCTGTTTTTGCATAAAACTTATTTTTTTTACTTTATATAAAACAATGTAGAATTTTTGGTTTTATTTAAGTTATATATTGAATTTATAAGTTATTTTATATTCTAATTAATGTATTACATAAATCTTTAAAGGTGAGTTATGACAGAAGAGTTAAAACATATTAAAGAATACCACTCTACACACAATGCTTTTGCAAAGGCAATGAATATAAAAATACTTGATATAGATAAGGGCTATGCTAAAACTATTATGGAGCTTAAATCGCAGCATAAAAACAGTATGGGTATAACTCATGGTGGGGCAATATTTGCAATAGTTGATACTACATTAGGTGCAGCAGCAACTGCTTATGGCACATTTGCAGTAACAGCGGCAGCAAATATATCTTATATTAAGGCGGGAACAAAAGGTCCATTAACAGCAGAAGCAAGAGAGCTTAGCAAAACTAGGAAATTAGGCACTTATGAAGTTAAAGTATATGATGGCGACCAAAGCCTTATAGCCATAGCTCAAGCTACAATGTATAGAAAAGATAAGCCATACCCACCAGTTGAAGAAGAAAAATAAATCATTTATTATTAGTAAGATAAAAATTATTTTTTAAAAAAATAAAAAAAGTTATTGACAAAAAAAAATATATAGGTTATATAACTTATCCTTGAATGACGCGGGATAGAGCAGCTTGGTAGCTCGTCGGGCTCATAACCCGGAGGCCGTCGGTTCAAATCCGGCTCCCGCAACTTTCTATGGCGGTTTAGCTCAGGTGGTTAGAGCATGCGGCTCATATCCGCAGTGTCCGGGGTTCAATTCCCTGAACCGCCACTTTTTTACACTGCTTTTTAATTATTTATATCAAGACTTATCATTTTTTAAATATACTTATTCTTATTTGTCCTTTATTAACCTTAGTTATGCTGAACCTAAAAGGTGAAGTATCTAAAAAGTATACAATTTAAATATATTATATGCTGCTTTAATATATATAATTTAGCTTTTTCGTCTTATAAATTAAGGCTCAAAATGACTGCTTGTTTCAAAAATAAAGTGAACTTAATTTGAAAAGTATAATATATTAATGTCAAAAAGTAAAATAGAATGATGTTGAAAAGTGAAATAGAAAGCTGTCAGAAAGTAAAACAGGCTTATTTTTCACCACAATAGCTGAATGTATATCCATTATATTCAGCTGTATAAACCCATAGTCTTTCTATGGCATGAGCTATTGTTCCATCTGCCTGTCCTTTTTCGTTAGGGAAGTTGTTTGCCAGTGTGTTTGTAAAAATAGGCAGCACTGCATCTACTCTTGCCCAGAACATATTGCCTACTGGAAAGACAATATTATTTACAGGCAGTTTTATATCAATATCCAGCTTTTGCAGCACATTTTCTGCCAGCTCTTTATTTAAACCCCAGTGGATAGCATTTTCCAGATTTTGAAATGGTTTTGGGAAAACTATCCCCAGCCCTTTATTCATTTCAAGATTTTTTAAGATATTTTCTATGTTTTCTTTTGAGCCAAAAAGAGAGCCGAAAAGATACTCCCGCCAGTTATCTCCAAAAATATCTATTTTAGATTTTTTAGTATGCATGTGGCATATAAATTTATATTTTGTAACATATTTACTCATTTGAGCAATTAAAGGATAAACATCTCTGCCTTTATTATCATAAATTTCCACTATAACATTTACAGCATTAGAATGGCTTTTAAAGTAGTTTCTAATATATTCTGCCTTATCAGTGCTGTCAGTAGATATGTAGCAGTCAAAAGCATAAGGAATTTTATTTATTTCTGTAACAATATTTTCAAGTAAATCAAGATAAAAAATATGTATTTGCAGGCATATTTGAGCTTTACTGCACATTTCTTCTGGCATAGCTTGAGAGTATGATGAAAGTTTTTTGCCGTATATTTTTTTATTAAATACAGCTCTATACATTGTATTTAAATAAGCATAGCCAGTTTTTTTCTCTGGTGCAGTATGGCTGTATTCATCCCAGTTATTAAAAGAATCTATAAATAAAAATCTTTCATTTTCCTTAAAATTATCTCGTAAAAAGCTGCATTCTGTTTTTATCCAGTTATAAAAAATTTCAAGGCTGTATTTATAAACAGACAGCTCATTTTTATAAAGAGTATCTTTACCGTTGATAATAGTTTTATAAAATGGTTTATCTGATTTTATGATGTGGTGGCAGAAAAAATGTGCTAAAAAATCATAGCTGTATAAATAGTGCTGTATTTTTTTATTAATATATGAAACACTGTTTGCAGAAATTGACGGCATTTTATCAGTATCAGCAGAATATATATATCGTGATATTTTATCATGATTTATATCAGCAGTGTGAAGTATTCTGCACCATATTTGAAAATCTTTAATATTGTGTGATATAATACTGAATGCTGAATTTATGAAGCTGTCAATATCTTTATAGTTTTTCAGTCTGCGTATATCTAAAATTATAATATACTTTTCATCAAGTTTTATCATTTTAGAAAAATCAGTAATATTTAATACCGTATTTATATCATCAGCAGTAAGGCATGCATCAAGGCTTAAGCAGAAAGGGTGTGTTTTATCGCACAGGTTTAATGCACTGATAAAATTTTTATATTTATTTGTATCATTTACTTCATAGCAGAAAGCATATATCTGGTATTCTTTTGCAAGCTTTATATGGTAGTTTATTCTTTCACTTGCATTGTTGCTGTATACAAGTGGAATTCTTGGAGAGTAATGGTTTAAATAAAGTGGTTTTCTAGCAGCAAGTAATGCTATATCTGTTTGAGCAACACTATAAAAGGCGATAGGCTTAATATCAGTATTAGTAGTATTTGATGGAATATACTTTGCCTGATAAAAGCAGTCAAAGGAATACTTACTCAGCTGTTTACCTGCAATGATATTTTTAATGAAAATATCAACCTTTTTATAAGTAGCTTTAATGCCAGTATATTTAAGTGAAAAGAAAAATTTTTTTATTAAATCATAATATCTTTTATACATAATACCATAATGATAGAATACTTTTTTTTATTAAACTACACTTAATTATTGCATACAATTAATTAATTTTCAATGATATTTTACATTGATAAGTATTTTAGCCTTGAAATTATATGCGATATAAAAAATGCAGTAAATTTTAAACAGAATATTAAATATCAGGCTTTATTTTATAAAAAAATAACTAAAGAATTAATAATATATTATGTTTAAATTAAAAAGTTTATGGCATATGTCAAAAATAATGTTTGCAATTTTCTAAAAACAGAGTAGTATAGGAAAAAAGCGGAAGTCTTATGTAGCATAATAAAATGAGGTTGTTATATGCCGCGTCCTAAAAAATGCCGTAAAGTATGCTGTATGCCTGTTGTGAATATGTTTGCTCCATCATCTTATGAAGATGGTTTAAGCATGGAAGTTATAGTTATGACTATAGATGAATATGAAACAATCAGGCTTATAGACAGGGAAGGTCTTTCGCAAAGCGAGTGCAGTAAATATATGAATGTTGCCCGCACAACAGTGCAGCAGGTCTATAACAATGCCCGTAAAAAAATTGCAGATGCGTTAGTGTTAGGGCTGCCGCTTGAGATTAATGGCGGTGATTATACTATATGTGATAAAAAGGAACTGCCATGCAGTTTTTGTGGTTGTAACAGTATATTTTTCAAATAAATATAACTATAAATTATTATAAGGAGCTAGGATATGGGTAGCGATAGTTGTTCACATAATTGCAGCGGATGTGGAGAGGACTGCGGTGATAGAAGTGCAGAAAGTTTGTTTGAAAAGCTTAATGAATTCAGCTGTGTAAAAAAAGTAATAGGGGTTGTCAGCGGTAAAGGCGGCGTTGGTAAAAGTTTAGTAACATCATTAATGGCTGTAATGGCTCAGCGTAAAGGTTTAAATACTGCTATTTTAGATGCAGATATTACAGGACCATCTATTCCAAAATCATTTGGAATTAATGAAAGGGCAAGGGTAAGCCCGCAGGGAATGATGCCATCGCTTTCTAAAAAAGGCACACAGATTATGTCTCTTAACTTAATTTCAGAAAACGAAACTGACCCTGTAATATGGAGAGGTCCAGTTATAGCTGGCGTTGTTAAACAGTTTTGGACTGATGTTATTTGGAAAAATGTAGATATAATGTTTATAGATATGCCGCCCGGAACTGGTGATGTGCCATTAACAGTATTTCAGTCTATTCCAGTTGATGGTATTATTATAGTATCGTCACCACAGGAGCTTGTTGGTATGATAGTAGAAAAAGCAGTTAATATGGCTTCTATGATGGATATACCAGTATTAGCTCTTGTGGAAAATATGAGCTATTTAAAATGCCCAGACTGTGGCAGTGAGATAAAAATATTTGGCGAAAGCAATATAGAAAAAATCGCCAAAAAGCACAATGTTTCACTTGTTGCAAAAATACCAGTAGACCCAAAAATAGCTTCGCTTGTAGATGCTGGTAAAGTGGAATATGTGGATATTGATAATTTAAACAGTATTTTAGAAAGCATTATTGCAAAATAGATGAGGTGTTTTATGAAAATAGCGGTTGCTGTAGAAAATGGCATGGTTTGCGGCCATTTTGGTCATAGTCCTTCTTTTTCATTTTATGAAGTTCAGGATGGTAAAATAATATCATCAGAAAATATTCAAAGCCCCGGTGCAGGTCATGGTATTCTGCCTGATTTTATAGCATCTCATGGTGCAAATGTCGTTATTGCAGGCGGCATGGGTGCTGGAGCTGTAAATGGCTGCAATGCAAGGGATATGCAGGTAGTTACAGGTGTTGCAGGAAACCCAGATGAAGCAGTATTATTATTTATAAAAGGAGAGCTTGTATCAAGCAGTTCAGTATGTTCTCATCATGGTGGAAGTAACAGCTGCTCTCATCACGGCAGCTGCGGTCATTAATTATTAATATTTAAATAAATGCTGTCCCCTTTTTATGAAAAAGGGGATTTTTTTATTTTTTTTGTGATTATGCTTGAAGTATTTTTTTTTATAATTTAATATAGTATAATGTATATAAAAGGGGGCGTAATCTATGTTATTTGAATTTCCAAAGAAAGTTAAAGAAAATAATAACAAACTGTTTAAGAAAACATCTTATGATATAAGGGCTTATGTTGGCGAGCCGGGAGATTTTTTTAATGATAATGCAGTATTAACACCAAGTGCTGTGGAAACAGCAGGTATGCTTACAGCAGGTATGGTATTTAATACTCAAAATGGCGGCACAGTTTCTTTAAAAGAAGGAGATACTATTGTAGTTGGTTATGATAACGGCCCTACATCTAAAATATTAGCAGAATCTTTTGCAAAAGGTGCAGCTTCTCAGGGTGTAAATGTATATGACATAGGCATTTCTTCTTCAGGTCAGGTGTACCAAAATCAAGAGCAGTTATTGGCTCATGGTCACTGCCAGATTACAAGAAGCCATGTAGAAGTAACTACTAACGGAGCAAAATTTGGCATAGGCACTCAAGGTATTCATACATATCTTTTGGGGCAGATGAATGAAGCTGTTGCAAGTGGCAGTTTCAGCACAAGAAATGCTAAATGTGGCACAATTACAGATAAATCAGCAGAAGGTAAAAAAGTATATTTTGAAAAAATGAAAAATATTTATAAAGATTATTTTTCTAAAAGAGATAACTCTATGGTGGCAGTAAATGTGTTTGGTGGCACAGGTGTGCAGTATGTAGAGCTATTTAAAGATATATTTGGCGAAACAGTAACAATATTAGGTAAAGATATAAATGTAAATGCTGGTGATTTACTGGCAGACCCTACAAGAAAAGAAATGCTTGAAAGAGTTCCGTCTTTACAGGCTGCTCTTGATAAAGGCTTACGAGTTCATTCTTTTGATTTAGATGCAGACAGGGGCTCTATAACAGAGGGCAAAGATGCATTAACATTAAATGGGGAAGGTCATTATTTAGGTGATAATCTTGCATTTATTTTAGCCGGCTATAAACTTATGATAGCAGTGCCTGCATTAAAGAAAAAATTAGAAGCTTTAAATGTTGCAAAAGAGAAAATTGATGAAATAGTTAAAATTGCAAGCATTATTTATGTAGACCCACGCTATACTTCAAGTGTAAAAAGCTATGTGGAAAAAGAGCTTAAAGGCACAACAGAGTTTCACAGAAAAGGTCATTCTTTATGGAAAGAAACTATTACTGCTAATATGAATAAGATGGCAGCACTTGCAGGCTTTTCTTCTATCAAAGAGTTTGTTGCAAAAACAGGTTACAGAGATATACAGATAGAAGCGTCACTTCACATGTTTGCAACAGATACTATGGACGGTATACCAAGAGATGATGCTGTTGAAAATATATTTCTGCTTGAAAAAGTATTAGATGAAATGAATATAAAAACATTAAAACCATTTTTTGATAAAATGCCAAAACGCTTTATCACAAAAGAAATACGCACTACTTCTGTATCAAATGAAGCAAAAGATGCAATAACAGCTTCTATTTTAGATACATTAAGAAAAACATTTGAAGGCAGGGCAGGTTTTTCTATTGTAGAGTTTGACGGTCAGATTAGGATAGACTGGGCAACAGGCTTTTTAATGTATGGCATGAGTAACACTTCTCCAAAACTTACATTTATGGCAGAGGGTGAAACAGTAAAAGAAAGAAATATGGTGCTTGCATACATTATGGCACTTCATAATGAAGCAAAAAAGCAGGAAAAAGATGATTTGCCTATGGATGTATCAGAAAATCCATTTTATATTAAAGATGCAAGTTATGAAATGAATAAACCAGATGAAATTAATTTTGATGATGAAAGAGTAAAAGCATTTATTAAATTTATTGGTTAGCAGATATATTCTGCCCTGTTATATGGTATGATTTTTATACAAAACAGCAGGGCAGAAACTATTGTATAGTATAAGTTTGGTTACAAGGAGTTTTACTATGCATAATTTAATACATTATAAAGAACATTACGGCCGCATATCATATTCTTCTAATGATAATAATTTTACAAGCAGTGTAAAAGGAGTTAAGGCAGGAAAGAATGTGTCAGTAAAAGGCTCATCAGAAGAAGAAGTGAAAAAAGCCTTTAAAGACTACATTGATGAAATGAGTAATAAAAGTAATACTAAAAAATTATAGTTTTAAATCATTAAAATTAATAAATGGTGCAGGTGGTGTCTTATGGCTTCCTATGATTTTTTCAAGCCATAGTATATCGTGCCATGTGTTGTGCTTATAACCGCAGTTATTAAAATGGGCTGCTTCCTGAAATCCAAATTTTTTATGAAAAAGCACACTTTCAGTATTTGCATAAGTTATGCAGGCATATATATTTAATATATTCATCTGTTTGATATATTCAAAAAGAGAGGTATAAAGTTTTGTGCCTATTGATTTATTTAAATATTTGTGGTGCAGATAAATTGTTGTTTCACATGAATAGTCATAAGCCTTTCTTGTTCTAAGTGGTGCAGCATAAGCATATCCTGCTGTTTTTCCATTGATTTTAGCAGTTAAGTATGGATATTTATTCTGTATTTTTTCTATTTGTAGAGAAAATTCATTTATATCAGGTATATCTATTTCAAAAGTAGCAGGGGAATTTAAAACATAATAACTGTAAATCTCTAATATCTCTTTAATATCGCTTTTTTCTGCAATATTTATTATTACATTATCCATATTAATTTTCCTTTAAAGTTTCAGTTAAGCTGTTTAATAATTTTTCATACTCTAAGCATCCTTTTTTAAATTTTAAGCTGCATGATTTATTAAAATATTCCAGTGCTTTTGTTATATCTTTTTCAACTTTTAAGCCTTTCTGATATATAATACCCATATTATAGCAGGAAGAAGCATTTTGCAGACTGCATGCTTTTTCATATAGTTTTTTAGCCTTTTTAAGTGATTTTCTGATGATTTCCCCTTGATAATAAATGGCTGCAAGTTCAAAGCATCCGGAAGCTATGTTATTCTCACATGCAGTGTTAAAAAGTTTAACGGCTTCTTTCTGCATAGTTTTATTGTAATCGCCTTTATATAATATTCCAAGTTTGACACATGCTTCATATATTTTGTTTCCACATGCTTTTTTATAAGCAGTAACAGCTGACAATATAAGCCCAGAGTCTTGAAAAAGCTGACCTGCAAAATAGCATGCAAGGAAATCATTATTGCTGCATTCAGTTTCAAGCTGTTTAATACTTCTAACAGGAATATCAGTTTGTGCAAAGCTGATACTGGAAAATATTATAATTATGAATAATATTAATGTAATTTTTCTCATATTATCACTATATCTTGAAAAATAATTTTATGGAAGAAAAATATAGTATTTTCTTAGTATATTTTTTAATGCAGCAGCATTTTATACTGCATAAATTTTTGATATACTAAAATATGTATTCCTGAGTGAGTATCAGCGAGCGAAGGAACTATTAATATTATAGATTACTATTTTAGATATTTCGTCTTTCAGGCACAGTATGACCTTATTTACTTTCTATATAAGCTCATTATATGGCTCGTCCAACTTTTTTGGGTAAGTTCATAATAACTTTAAAACACATCTAGCATTTTTTAAAAAATTATGGAATAATAAAGCATATAAGATGAGAACAAGAGGTAGATTATGCCAAAAGTAGTTTATGGCTTTCGTAAAGGTGAGCGTCTTGATTTTAGGAATGTTCAAGAGCAGGACAGACCAGAATCGCCCTTTATCTTTCAAGATGATGTAAACGGTAAATCTGTGAAACTTGTTATTAGCTGGCATGGGTTTTTGGTATATGATGGGGAAGTAGATATAGCTGCTGCTATGTGTAAGTTTGTGCGGTATGTCAGCGAGCATGGCTGCTGTGGCAGGTGTATTCCGGGAAAAAACGGAACAACTCTTTTAGCAGATATGATGGAAGAGTTAAAAAATGACCCTGAGCTTACTAAAATGCAGGAAGCACTTGATTTAGCAGACAGTATTCAAGCTACTTCTAAATGTTCATTTGCTCCATCTTCTGTAAGTATAGTAAAATCATTTCTAAAAGAATATCCAGAAAAATTACATAAATATCAAAATGCTCCAAAACTTGATTATTATTTTCACATGTCAGCACCATGTACTTCTGCATGTCCTGCTCATATACAGATACCAGAATTTATTGATGAAATTAGGACTAAACGATTTCTGCCGGCTTTATCTATTATCAGGGAGCATATGCCGCTTCCGGGTCTCTGTGGCAGAGTATGCCCGCACCCATGCGAAGCTGTATGCAGGCGTGGTGAAGTAGATGAGCCAATAAATATTATGAATTTAAAGCAGTCTGCATGGAATTATGAATATTTTAGAAACCAAGTGCCAAATATTCCAGAGAAAAAAGCACCTACTGGCAAAACATGTGCAGTAATAGGGGCAGGACCTGCAGGGCTTTCTGCTGCTTATTATTTAGCACTTATGGGTCATCAGGTAGAAGTATTTGATAAAATGCAGGAGCCGGGGGGTATGACTGCGGCAGGTATTCCAGATTTTAGAGAGCCTAGGGAGCATTTGCAGTATGAAGCAAATATAATTAGAAGTTTAGGGGTAAATATTCATTATAATAAAACATTAGGCAATGAGATTACATTAGAATATTTGACAAATTCTTATGACGCATCACTTTTAGCAATTGGTGCATGGCTTGCTCAAGACCCACATATTGCAGATATGGAGCAGATGGAAGGAATATATAGTGGAATAGATTACTTAGAAAGGGTCTCAAAATATGAAAAGCCTTTTGAAAACAGCAGAGTAATTATTGTAGGTGGTGGAAATACTGCCATAGATTGTGCAAGAACTGCCATTCGTTTTAATAATGATGTTACTATATTGTATAGACGCACCCGTGATGAAATGCCTGCAGAAGATTATGAAATAAAATATGCAGAAGATGAAGGTGTAAAGTTTATTTTTTTAGCTGCACCTGTTAGAACAGTAGGTGAATATGGCAAACTTAAAGGGATAGAATGCAGTAAAATGCGGCTTGGGTCACCTGATGCAACAGGCAGGAGAAGCCCTGAAATTATAAATGACGAAAATTTTATATTAGAGTGTGATTATCTTATCCCTGCGATTGGTCAAAAGCCTGATATGAGCTTTATTAAGGCAGAAGATGGTTTAGAGATTACGAAATGGAATACAATAGTATGTGATAAGGTTTATTTTACTACATCCATAAAAGGAATTTTTGCAGCAGGTGACTGTATTGATGGAGAAAATACAGTGGTAAGGGCAGTAGGTGACGGCAAGCGTGCTGCTCAAATGATGGATAGATATGTGATGAGCGGCAGTCCTTATTTAGAGCCGTCAGAGGTTATTGAAAAATATTTATATGATAATAAAATATTCAGCTATGGAGAAGCCCCAGAACCGCCTAGACCTGTTATAAAAAGGTATGAAACAGAAGCAATGCCAGTAGATGAGCGTATAAAAAATTTTCATGAAGTAGAGCAGGCTTATGATGAGCATACAGCAGCACTTGAAGCAAGACGCTGCCTTAGGTGCATGCGTGTAGGTATGTTTGCAGCAGGAGAGAAATAATGGATAGATATATTACAATTAATGATAAAAAGTGCCTGTTTAAAGATGGCGAAACAATATTAATGGTGGCAGAACGCAATAATATCCATATTCCAGTCCTGTGCTATATAAAAGATATTGCAGAAACAGGAGCATGCAGAATATGCCTTGTGGAAGTAGAAGGTGTGCCACAGCCAGTTGCATCATGCTCTGCTTTTGCAACTGATGGAATGGTTGTCTATACTGATACTGATGAAGTAAAAAAACACAGGTTAAAGGCTTTAGAATTTATACTTTTAAAGCATCCTTTGAAATGTGGAACATGTGAAAATGCAGAAGACTGTGTATTAAGAGAACTTGCCCGCCAAATGGGTATAAGCGAAGTAACAGATGTGTATGAAGAAGAGCATCATCCATTACAGGACTGGAATATGCTTTTATATGACAGAGATGCATGTGTTCTTTGCATGAGATGTGTTAATGTATGCAGAGATATTGCAGGCTGTGATGCAATAGATGTGGTTGCCCGTGGAAATAATGCTCATATTGAGCCAGCACATGAGCCATTAAACTGTGATTTCTGTGGTATGTGTGTAGACAGCTGCCCTGTTGGTGCTATAAAAGATAAGCCTTTTACATATTCTTTAAAAGTGTGGGAGTTAGAGTATATTAATACTACATGTTCATTTTGTCCTGTAGGCTGCAAAATTAATTATGGAGTTCATCAAAACCAGATACATAGAACAAGACTTGCCTGCAGCACATCTATATGTTCTAAGGGACGCTATGGGTTTAAGTTTTTAGATATTGATAAAAGAATAAAATCACCGCTTATTAAAAAAGATGGTGTTTTTACAAAAACAGACTGGCATTATGCTATGGATAGAGTATACCACAGCTTAACTGAATATGGAGTGGAAAACAGCCTTATCATTGCAGGAGGCTGGCTTTCAAATGAAGAGCTTTTCAGCTATAAAGCACTGGCAGATAAAACAGGTATGAAATTTATAACTGAGGCAGAAGTTTATTTTGGCAGTTTTGCACGGCTTTTTAAAGAAAAGTTTGGTCATTATGAAAGTGTAGGCACATTAGCAGAAGTGGAAAAATCTGATGTAATATTTGTTATAGGGGCAGATTTTGCACGAGAAAATGTTGGTGTAAAATGGAGTGTTATTAAAGCAATCCGTAAAAATAATGCAAAGGTTATAACAATTGGTTTGCAGCGATATGACTATGACGAAAGAACATATTTAAGCCTTATTGCAGATTATGCAGATTTTGCAGGAGAGTTTGAAAAAATCAAATCATCAGATAAAAATATATATACAGCTTTAAGAAAACAGATTTCGTCTAATACAAAAATATCAATAATTGCAGGCAATGAATATTTTTGTGGAGAAAAAAAGCTGGAATCTATATTATCATTTGCTGATTATATTGGGCAGGATAAATTAAGAGCCTTTATATTAACTTATGATAAAGTTAATTATGTTGGCAGTTTATATGCAGGCGGGCTGACTACTCTTGATGTGGCAGCAGCTGCACCTAAATCAGTATTTGCAGTAGCTGTAAATCCTTCAATTGGTAAAAATGAAGAACTTATGCAGCTAATAGAAAATGCAGAGTTTTATGCTGCACTTGATATGTTTTTAACAGGCATAGTTAAAAATGCAGATGTAGTGCTGCCTGTTAGGTCAGTTTTAGAAACTGACGGCACAGCTGTAAGTATAGACGGCAGACTTTTACGCATGAAAAAAGTAGTGCAAAGCCCGATAAACAGTAAGAGTAATCTGGAAATAGCTCATATATTAGGCGATTATTTTAGAAAAAAAATAGATAAAGATGCAGAAAATGTTTTTAAACAGATTGCAGTCAGTTTAGGCTTTAATGTAGATGATTATAAAAGCTCAGAAGAATTATACAGGGTAAAAGAAAAAATATTTAATAAAACAGAATATATATATACCAAACCTGATATTGCAGAAAGTATAGTATATGTAAATCCAAGACATCATGAGGGAGTATTGACTAAAATGATATTTGCAAGTGAAGAAAATTATCCTAATTTTCCAGAAATAGAAAAATATATTTCTCCGGGATATATTCGCTCTGGAAATATGTTAGATAATATCGCAAAAGGTGTAAAATTAATACCTAGGTAATATATAATTCATACAATATTAATTTTAGGAGGTAGAAAAGTATGTTTATTAACAGATTAACAGCAGGTATTGTGATGATACTGGTCATATTATCACCATTATCATTAAAAGCGGAAGCTGATGTAACACTGGCAGAAAGTATGCTTGCAAACCTTACAGCAGCTAATACGAAAAAAGTAGTTCTTACTGGTAAACATGGAGTATTAAAAATATTCTTTGAAAAAGCAGGTGGATATAAATCTGCTAACAATTTTATAGATTTAACTTATGAAGACATTAATTCAAAATTTAAAATGCAGGGAGAAAGCATTGCAATAACTCAGGATGGTAAACTTGTTTTTGCTGTAAATGGTGATAAAGTTTATGCAAAAGCTGTCCATGGCTGTAAAGAAAATTTAAAAGTAATATTTAAAAATGTAGAATATGTCTATAATGAACACTATATGCTTATAAACCATAAAAACAATAAATATAATTTCAGTGAAGTAGTATATGACATTGATAAACATAATATTAAAGTATATAATGATGGTAAATATATAAAAATGGTAGAAATGGAACAGTAATTATATACAGCATAAAAATTTTTGGAGATTATTTTGAAAACTGCAGAGCATCTTTCAAAAAAAGATATAGTGAATTATGGTAGTTTTTATACACCAGATAAACTTGTAAAATATATTCATAAACTTATAAGCAATAATATAAATACTGATATTTTAAATGACTATGTTCTGCTTGATAATTCCTGTGGCACAGGAAATTTATTAGAACTTATGTATAGTTTTAATAAAGTAATAGGTGTAGATATTGATGCAGCAGCAATAGAGTTTGCAAAAGATAGACTTAGTCAAAAAAATATTGGCTTATATACTTTTAATTCATTGGAATATGTTGATAGAAAACAATATAATATATTGGATAGTGATAAACTTTTTATTGTAGGCAACCCGCCATATAATGACAGGACTTCTATAATACAAAGTTATTTAAAAAAATATAATATATATAAAATTAATCCAAAAGTTGAACACAGAGATTTAGGAATTAGTTTTTTATTATCATATAATGAATTAAAAGCTGATTATGTATGTGTACTTCATCCTTTATCTTATTTAATAAAGAAAACAAATTTTAATGGGTTAGGGCAGTTTAAAGATAATTATATTTTAATGGATAGTATAATTATTAGTTCTCAGGAATTTTGTCCTGCATCATGTTCTTTTTTTCCTATTATTATTGCTTTATACAAAAAAGATGAAAAAGGAATGGATTATGAATATATTAGAAGATATGTTTTTAAAACAGATGACAGTCATAATTTTTCTATGAATAATTATGATTTTATAAATAAGTATATTGATAAATATCCGAATAAAAATAAAATTAATATTTCTAATGCTGTTGCAAAATTTTATACAATGCGTGATATTAATGCTTTAAAGCGTTCAAGAACATTTATCCAAGATGATTGCTCAAATACTGTTTATGTTACTAAAAATAAATATTCACTATACTGCTATGTTGATGTATTTAAAAAATATATAGATAAACTGCCATATTATTTTGGAAATTTTGATGTGTTTATTAATTATAATAACTTTAAATCTATTGAGCAGGAATTTATAGATTCTTCTGAAAAAAATATTAGGAATGAAAAAATTGATAAATATTTTTCAGAATTATTTGGATATACATTATGAAAATTGAAGAGATTGATGAATTAAATAAGAATATTAAAGTTGCCATACCATTGACAGGGCAAACAAGTAAAACAAGAGTTAAAAGTAGAGATATATGGTATGGTTATGGTTATCCAGTTGCAACAAGGCAGAAAGAATTTGAGCTTAATTCTTATATAGAATGGCAAATAGGATATGATATAGTAACAAGTGAGAAAACAAAACTTGAGTTATCAACATTACAAAATAAAAGGTTTATTGGCTCAAATGGAAAAGAAAAAGCATTATATGAATTAAGTGAGTATTTATATTATTTTTATGATATTGAAATAATAAGTAAGGATGAAATAGAAAATCTTTTAAATGAAATAAATCAAATAGATAATAGTAAACTTATTGAGCAGAATGCAGAATTATCTGTTCAAAGATGTCATCCAGTTGAATATGAATTAGAAGGAATAAATTTTCAAAAAAGTATAGTTCAATATCCACTGTTGCTTTATAAATTATCTTCTTTTGATGTATTAGTTGAAATTATTATTAAAGAAAAACAATATGCAGTTGGCTTGCAGCCTATGTTGTATGTTTGTTTCCCTGTAACTAAATTACAAGCAGATAGCGACCCGTTAATTGGTCGCTGTGCAAAAGAAAAAGAAAAAGCATATTTAATACTTGATGAAAGTCATAAAGAATTTGTATTACAAACTTTTAAAATTTTTGCATTATTAAGCCAAGCCCATAAAAATGATGTCATAAGTATAATAAATTTAATTTTGCAGCAGTAGCAGCTACTTTTCCATTATTGCAATAGTCACAGCTCCAAAAACAAGTGATTTAAATGTAACATTTTTAAACCCTGCATCTTCTATTAACTGCATATATTCCTTACGCTTAGGAAAATGGTAAACTGATTCAGGCAGATATTTATATGCTTTTTTAGATGAAAATATACCACCAATTACAGGCAGTATATACATGAAATAAATCTTATAAACAAAATCTGTAAAAGCATTTTCCGGCTTTGTAAGCTCTAATATACATACTTTTCCACCGGGTTTAATTACCCGTAAGAATTCAGAAAGTCCTTTTAGTTTATCTGTAACATTTCTAAATCCAAAAGCAATAGTCAATCTGTCAAAATAGTTATCTTTATATGGCAGATTATGGACATCAGCTGCAGAAAGAGGACAGGACGGTATTTTTTCTCTGCAGTGGTGCAGCATATTTATACTGAAATCACTGCCAAATATATGGCATAAAGGGTGCTGTTTTTTAATTTCTATAATCATATTTCCTGTGCCGCATGCTAAATCAAGCACTTTATGATTATCCTGAATATCAGCACACTGTATGGCTTTTTTACGCCATTTTTCATCCATGGCAAAACTTAGTATTCCATTTAAAAAGTCATATTTGTCAGCAATTTTATCAAACATATTTTGTATGTTTTTAGAGTTTTCATCAATTGTTATATTTTCATTATTAGACATGTAAAATCATCCTTTTGCAGGCTTGTATCTGCTACAAGCTCTTTATATAAAGATTCTGCTATATCTTTTGATTTTTTATCTGATAGAGCATTCACTAAACAAAGCAGGTCGTCAAGTGAAGAATACTCTATTAAACCATCAGTATATATGAATATTATACTGTTATCTTCTATTTTTATAGATTTTGATTTATAATCTTCCAGCATAATTCCCATAGGCATATAATCAGAAGTCATATATTCTATTTTATTATTTTTTGAAAGCACAGCAGCAGGGTCATGACCGCATGAAATATATTCCAGTTCTTTCGTATTGCTGTGATATACTCCAAAAAAGGCGGTAATAAACCTGTCGTCAAAGTTTTTAGAAATTAAAAACTGGTTTAGATTAGTTACTTTTGCAGTCAGCTCATCAGCAGATTTAAAATGGGACATAAATACACTAAGCACAACTGTAAGCACCGCAGCAGAATATCCTTTGCCACATACATCAGTAACACAGAAAATATAATCATTTCCCATCTGCATAAGGTTTACAAAATCGCCTCCTGCATTTCTAGCAGGATAGCTTATTCCATATATATTGTCGTTATTTTCAAGCTGAACATTGCATTTAACAAATTTATTAAGAATTTCTGCAGTATGTGCTATTTCTGTTTCTTCTATTTTAAATTTTGTAAGTGCTTCGTGGTTCAGGGCATTTTCTACTGCAATAGATATAATGCTTGAAACAAGGGAGCAAAAATCCTTATCAGGAACAATATCTACTATTATGTTAAAAAGAGCAAACCTAAGTCCAGAAGATTCATCATATATAAAGAAAGCATTTTTTATATTAAATTTTGATGAAATAACTTCGTTTTCTACAAATATTGTTTCATTAATATTAATCAAATAATCTTTAAGTGGCATATCGTGTATAGTAATATTTTCTATTAAATCTTCTTCATTAACACCTATTCCATGGAACTCATTTTTATATACAGCACATACTACATCAGCAGAAAACACATCCATAAAAAATGAAAGAGACATAGAAATAGTTTCCTCTATTTCAAGACACATAAATATTATGCTTGCTCGTTTAACAAAATCTACCTTTTTCTGATAATTAATATATAAGTCCATCTGCCTTTCTTTTGAAAAAAGCTCTACTGAGCGTTTACCAAAGTATGGTGCTGCAATCTTGATTTTTGCTTCTAAATCTTCAGGCAGTGGAGTTTCAAAAGTAATAATATGGGTAATTCTTGAATTATATGAGAAAAAAATTGCAGAATCTATGTGATAATTATAATCAAAGTAAGATATATCAAGATTAATATTTTTCAAAAACACTTCATCTTCTTTAAATCCAAGCTCATAAATATCAAAAGTTGCATAATCATCTGGATGGATATACTGGCATGGCTCGCAAATATTGCCTATCACATCCCATATATGACAGTCTGTTATAGAGCGTTTTATAAAAAACTCATTAATATGCTTTATAAAATCTTCTGTTGAATCAGAAGAAACTATATTTAATAAATCTAATATATTATTATCGTTAGCTGCCATCAGTATTATCGCTTAAAATAGTTTGTATAGAATCTTTCAGCATATCAATATCTTGTATTGGATATTCTGAGCCAAGCTGATAAATATATTCATCAGCATTATCTGTATCATGGTCTATATGGTTTGCAGCAGCAACAATTCTTCCATATAACTCTGGCCTTGTATCATGGTGAGTTTTAACAGCATCTACAACTGCGGGAGCAACAGACCATTTGTTCATAATAACTGCTGCAATTTCTGCATGGCTGCACCCTAACTGCTCTCTCTCATCCTGCACATCTTCAACTTCTTTAACAAGAAAATCTGCCATTACAACCTTGCCTATATCATGCATAAGCCCTGCCATATAAAGAGCATCGCAGTCCTGCTGCAAATATTTACCAATTTCTGAAGAAATTAATGCAACATTATAAGCATGCTGCCACATAGCCTGTCCAGTAGTTTTATACATATTAAATGGTTTTTGATAATACTGGTCAAGGGATATAGCAAGAGCAATATTTTTAACTGAGCTGAAACCTAAAAGCATAGTTGCCCTGTCAATAGATGCTATCTCTTTACGGACACCATAAAATGGGGAGTTGACAAGTTTTATAACTTTAGAAGTTATGCCCTGATCCATTTTAATTTTAGAAGTAACCTGTCCTATCGCAGCTTGAGAAGCATTGCGTGTTAATTTAATTAATTCTTGAGCAATAGTTGGCAGAGTAGGAATATTTTCAGCTTTTGCAATAATTTTAATGCGAAGAGTTTCATAGTCTCTTTCATTAACTGCTGCATCCTGAGTCTGCGAGCGTATAAGTTTTGACATTATTGTTTCAGCATTTAATGGTGGAAAAAGTATTCCAGAAATCCTATATTCTTTAATATTTGATATTACACTTTTATTAGGAGTAGTAATGTAGAAAAATACTGGCACACCAAAATTGCGTTTTGGTATTTTGTAAAGCACTTCTAAAGATGATATTTCAAATATTAAAGCATCTTTTGCATCAGCTCCGTTTGAAACATTTGCTTTACCATTCAATAGTTTTTTAAAAGTGATTAATCCATTTTCACTTCCAATAAAGCGTATATTCATGCGTATTCCATATACTAATTATTTTATTAAACTATCAATTGATTCTACAAGTTCCTTTGGAGAAAAAGGCTTTGTAATATATTTATTTGCACCTGAAGCAAGACCTATTTTAATGTCATCTTCACTGGCATTAGCAGTTAAAAGTATAATAGGAGTGTCAGCAAACTCTGGCAGTTCTCTAATTTTTTTAGTTGCTTCAATTCCAGTCATACCGGGCATCATAACATCTAACACTATTGCGTCTGGTTTATTTTCTTTTGCCAGTCCAATAGCTGTTTCGCCATTTCCTGCCTCTATTATTTCATAACCACATTTAGACATATAAAGTGCAATAACTTTACGCAGTCTAAGTTCATCATCAGCAATTAATACTTTCATTATGCAAACCTCAGTGTAATAGTATCAAGCGTATATGTAAATTCTATGCTAAATTCAGCAAAAAATTTAGCAAAGATTTTATATATTTCAGGGTTTTTAGTTTCTGTTGTTTTTTTTATGCATAAAACATTATCTCTTGAAGAAATAGTCATTTCTGCATTACATTTTCTAATTTCTTCACATAAAATAAGTTCCAGCAGAGCTTTTGCTACATAGCTGTTAGTTTCACATGTATTCATATTTTCAAAGCAGCAAAAAATATTGATATTCTGCTCTTTAACTGTGTTTTTTAAATCTTCTATAACTTTACCTGTTATTTTAACAGGGTCAAAAGTTTCTTTATCATTGCGGATAGGCTTGCCTAATATATAGTTAAATAATATTTCCATACCTTTGTCATAAACATCAAGGAAGTATGCAGATTCCACAATCATATCTGCCATACTGTCAGAATCATCACTAAGACCAAATTTAAAAAGGCTGACAGTTGCAACTACCATAGCAGTAGATGTCCGCAGGTTGTGAGAAAAATATTCTCTAACAACACTAAGGTCATTTATAAGTGTATCTGAATTCATAACACCGCCTTATATTATTTATTTACTAAACAGCATATAAAATTAATAAAATAAAATCAACTAAATATATAAATAACTATACATTTTTTTAAAATATTTTACAATATTGGACTTACTTAAAAATATCAGACAAGCTGTATAATGAGCTTATTTAGTCAGTAACAAACATTTTAGGAATATAATCTATATTGTATTGCAACAGTTGTCTATTTTGAGTGAAAGCGAAGAATTTATTTTATTCTTATAATTTTAATACTGCTTTAAATTTAATTCATTATCTATATTCTAGATACTTCGCCTTTGGATCAGTATGACATAAGTTGTTATTTATTAATTATCTATCCTATCAAAACCTGTCTATTCTGAGCCTGATTTTATCTTTTACAGAAAAATATATAACTTCTAAATTTATGTATTTGGAGCTGGGTGTCGGGTATAATACTCCAAGTATTATAAAATTTTTTTTGGAACAAAACTACAGAAAATAAAAATAGTATTTATGTTCCAGTTAATTTGTATAATAATTCTTATCCTGAAGAAATTGAAAATAGAACTTAATAGTTTTAATGATAGAGTATCTATGAAAAATACTGTAAAAATTTTAATACTTTACATAAACAAAAATGTAACGCATACTAATATATATTAAAGTATAAGAGGTGTATAATGGAAAATGATTGCATATTCTGTAAAATTATTGCAGGAGAGATTCCGTCCTGTAAAGTATATGAAGATGATAATTTTTTAGCTTTTATGGATATTAATCCTGCGGTTCGCGGGCATACTCTTGTTATACCAAAACATCACTGCCGCAACCTGCTTGATACTCCTGATAATGTGGGAGCAGGTTTTTATCCTGTGCTTAAAAAAGTGTCTTTATCAGTAAAGGCTGCTTTTAGGGCAGAAGGTATATATATGTTTCAGCAAAATGAGCCTGCTTCTGGACAGGAAGTATTTCATTCTCATGTTCATATTATTCCAAGATACAAAAATGATGATTTTGGTAAACATAATCCCCCAAGATTAAAAGTAGAAATTTCAGAAATCGCAAAAGATGCTGAAAGTATTAAAAAAAATATATAAAACTATATGTTTTGCTTAAAAACTCATCAAAGTTAATGGCAGATATTGGTGCAGACTAAATATCTGCCTTTTTTTTAAGCAGTTATAAAGTTTTAATCAGTTTGGACAATGAAAACATGCGAAATAAAACTTAATAAAATAGAGTTTATATATTCAATTTATTAAAAAATAATATAAAAAATAATATTTTTAAATTACTGATATATAAAAATATTTTAAAAATTATTGCTTAAATTTTAAGCAAAAAAGTAAGAATTGTAAAAAAGATAAAAATAAGTTATTGACATTATAATTAATTGCATCTATATTATTCTCATAGATAATAAGTAGAATAATACTTATATTAGTATATAAAGTATAGCTTTAGTATATAAATATATAAAGTATATATTGAGATTAGAAAGTATTAAATAGTAGTATATTTAGTAGTGTTACAAATAGTAGATGGAAAAGAGGATGTCTTTTGGTATTCTCTTTTTCGTCTACTGTCAAATTTTTCATGTAATTTATTTTCTAAAATATATTATTAAACTTATCCAAAAAAATGAATACAGCAAGAGCATTTAAAGTAAGTTAGGTCACACTGAACTTGAAATACAGCGAAGTATCTTAATAAATTTATATTAAAAAATTCATCCTTGAATTTTTTAAACCACGCTTGGTCGCAGTAAATGCTCCCGTCGCTTACTTTCAGACGGGACTTCCTGTCCCTGCATTGTCTTATTGAATCTGCTTCCATGTAATGCTGAGCCAAAGGCGAAGTATCTACAACTATATACATTAAATACACTATACACTGTTGTAATATATATAATTTAGATTCTTCGCCTGTAAAATCAGGCTGAAAATAACTGCAATACAAAATTTTTAGTTAAGTTCTAGTTTTAAGTATGTGTTTTTTATCAATTAAAAACTTTATTTTTTATATCTTTTCTTAAATTATTAATACAAAAGTATAATTTTTTAATCCAAAATAAAATTTCATAATAAATAAAAAAATCGCTACCAAAATCTAAATTTATGTTATATATTGCGAATGCTTATAAATTTTTTATGAGATAATCAAATATAATGAAGGGTAAAATGTCAATACTGGAAAGAATTAAACAAATTATTAAAAAAAATAAGACTGCACAAAATCAAATAATCATTAAAGAGATTTCAAAAAAAATCGCACAGAAAGAAATAAATAGAGAAAATCAAGCAGTAATACCAGAAAACAAGCATGTAGAAAAAAGGCAAAATGGTAGAAATATTAAAAGCAAAGCAAAAAGCAGGCACAGTAAAAGTGGTGAGCTTAAAAATATTAACATAGAAGATGAAATAGTAGAATTTGGCAGCTGGGAGATAAGCGAATTTCATGTAGAAGAAAAAGAAGATATACTCCGCTTTCATGATTTGGGGCTTTCTCCAAGACTTATGAAAGGCATATATGAATGTGAATATAAATACTGCACACCAATTCAGCAGCTTATTTTGCCAGAAAGTTTAAAAGGTAAAGATGTTTCAGGAAAAGCCCAGACAGGCACAGGCAAAACTGCTGCATTTTTAATTACATTATTTACAAGGCTTATGAATAATGAATTAAGTGACAGAAAAAAAGGCACTCCAAGAGCATTAATTATGGCACCAACAAGGGAGCTTGTTATACAGATAGAAAAAGATGCAAGAAATATTGGCAGATACTGCGGCTTAACTATACAGTCTGTTTTTGGCGGTATAAATTATGAAAAACAAAAACGCCAGATTGAACAAAAATTTATTGATATTTTAGTTGCTACTCCCGGCAGACTTCTTGATTACAAAGAGCAGCAGGTGCTTGATTTAAGTGCAGTAGAGATACTTGTTATTGATGAAGCTGATAGAATGCTTGATATGGGCTTTATTCCTGATATGAAGAAAATAATTAGTGCAGCACCACCTAAATCTAAAAGACAGACAATGCTTTTTAGTGCTACATTAAATCAGGATATTTTAAGGCTTGCTTCTCAGTGGACAAAAGACCCAGTAAGTTTTGAAGTAGAATCAAAGGAAATAACTTCTGAAAATATTGAACAGATTGCATATATTGCATCAGATAAAGAAAAATTTGCTATAATATATAATATTGTTTCTCAGGATATGTTAAACAGAGTAATAATTTTTGGCAACAGGCGGGATGAAGTTGCAAGGCTTACAGATATGTTTAAAGCATGCGGTCTTTCCTGTGGTCTGCTTTCAGGTGATGTTACTCAGTCAAGAAGAATTAAAACATTAGAAGAACTTAGAAACGGCACAATACGCATATTATGTGCAACAGATGTTGCTGCCCGCGGAATACATGTAGATGGCATTACTCATGTATTTAATTACTCACTGCCTGATGATCCTGAAGATTATGTTCATAGAATAGGCAGAACTGGCAGAGCAGGGGAAAAGGGAGTGTCGGTTATTTTTGCAACTGAAGAAGATTCTTACCTTATTCCTAAAATAGAATCATATACAAAACATAAGTTAAATTATATAAACCCAGAAGAAAATCTTGTGGCTGTGCCTAATGATTTAAGTAAAATATTAAAACAGTTTAAATCAGGCAGAGCAGGAAGAAAAAAAACCGGCTCTTTCAGAGAAAAAAGAGTGAAAAACAGAAAAGAAGTATCAAATAGGCGACCTGTTAAAAGAAAAAAGTAGAAAAGGTTGTAAATATAAAAAATTCTAGACTATATTTAAGATAATGCATTAATAAATTTTTGAGTTTAATTGTATAAATCAATATAATCTTACTTATTTAATAGATGGAATATAGATAAAATATTACTTTATGAGCTTTGCGGTGGCAAGATGGATATATATTATGCCATATATACTTAAATATCAGTAACAAATATTGCGAAATTTTTAGGATACTATCATTTAATCTATAAAGTGATAATATATTGCAGTTATTTATACTTGATAACTGGGGAAAAAGGGTATAAAATCAGCTTCAGTTTATAGAAATATATAATGTAAATATATGCAATGTATAAAATTGATAATGCCTTAAACAGTAAATTATATTCTTTACATTTAAAAAATATATGCAAAAGTAATAAATGTATTGAATTTATTATTGCTTAGGATTAGTATTTTAAGGATAAAACATTATAATATAATTTTTTGATATGAGGTTCAAATGAGCAAGGACAAAATTAAAGATCTGGTTGAGCTTCGTTCCCGTTTATATAAAGGGGGCGGTGATGCTCAGATTGAGAAAGTGCACTCTCAAGGCAAATACACAGCCAGAGAGCGTATAGGAATGTTTCTTGATGAAGATACTTTCCAAGAAGATTTCCTTATGGTTCAACACCGTTGCAGTGATTTTGGTATGGATAAAAAAGACCTGCCAGCTGACGGTATGGTTACAGGAATGGGGCTTGTAGATGGCAGGTCAGTATTTGTTGCCAGTCAGGATTTTACTGTTAATGCAGGAACTATGGGTGAAGCAGGTGCTAGAAAAGCTCAGGAATTAATGGATGCAGCACTTAAAACTGGCTCACCTTTCGTATTTATTAACGATTCAGGCGGCGCAAGGGTTCAAGAAGGTGTAAGTGCCTTGTCAGGTTACGGCGGTATTTTCTATCGCAATGTTCTTCTTTCTGGTGTTGTTCCGCAGATTAGTGTTATTGCTGGTCCATGTGCAGGTGGTGCAGCTTATTCTCCAGCATTGACAGACTTTATCATACAAGTTCAAAGAGAAGGTCAGATGTATATTACAGGACCTAAAATCATTAAAGAAGTTACAGGTGAAGAAGTTTCTCTTGAACAGCTTGGCGGTGTAGATGCACAGGCTCACTATTCTGGTGTTGTGCACTTTGTTGCAAAATCAGGTCCTGAAGCATTAGGACTTGCTAGAAGACTTTTATCATTTCTTCCATCTAATAATTCAGAAGAAGCACCTATTATGGAAGAATCAAGAAATAGCTCAATAGGCCCTGATGAATCATTTAATTTTCTTGTGCCAGATGATCCAAAAGTGCCTTATGATATGCACGAAATCATTTGGAGAATAGTAGATAATGCAGATTTCTTAGAAGTGCAGGAAAATTTTGCTAAAAATATTATTGTAGGATTTGGCAGATTAAATGGCAGAAGTGTTGGTATTATTGCTAACCAGCCGGCATTTAAAGCAGGTGTTTTAGATATTGACTCATCAGATAAAGCTGCACGCTTTATTCGTTTCTGCAATGCATTTAATATACCATTGATTACTCTTGTTGATGTTCCGGGATTTATGCCGGGTGTTGATCAGGAATATGGTGGCATTATCAGACATGGTGCAAAACTTTTATTTGCTTATGCTTCAGCAACTGTTCCAAAATTTACAGTTATTATCCGTAAAGCATACGGCGGAGCATATATAGGCATGTGTTCTAAAGAAATGGGAGCAGACAGGGTTGCAGCATGGCCGGGTGCAGAAATTGCAGTTATGGGAGCAGAAGGTGCTGTCAGTCTGCTTTATGGCAAAGAAATCAAAAATGCAGAAGATAAAGCTGCTGAAACTAAAAAAAGACTTGAAGAATATAGAGAATTATTTGCAAATCCATATGTTGCAGCAAAAAGAGGCTATATTCACAATGTTATACTTCCAGCAGATACAAGAAGCTATTTAGCAGCATCACTTGAAATGTATGCTTCCAAGCGTGAAATAAGACCATATAAAAAACACGGTCTTATTCCATTATAGGAGTTTACTATGGCTGAATATACAAGTATACAGCTTGCACAGGCTGATATAAATACTACTGCCACAACTCAGGCTGTAAATAACAGCAGAGATTTTCATGATACAATAGGTGAAGGTCTGCTTGTTACAGCTACAGGTGTTGGGGTTGTATTTGCAGTGCTTGTTATTATGATTATTTTTATTAATCTTTTTAAAGCATTAGAGCCAATGCTTGATAAAATAGGCTTAATGTTTGCAAAAAAAGATAATAAAGGCGAAGTTGTGCTGCCAAATTCACAGGAAGAGCAAAATATTGATAATACTACATTAGTTCTTATTAGTGCAGCAGTTGCAGCATATACTCATAATAAAGCACGAGTGAGACGAGTTAGAGTGTTACCATCTAAGGCAAAACAAGGCGGTAACTGGGCTATGCAGGCACGCAGTGCATTGCAGTCTTCCCATAGTGGAAAAAAATAAATTAAAAATTAAAAATATTTAGGAGCATATATTATGAAAATGAAAATTACTCTCCACGGTGTAGCTTACGAAGTAGAAGTTGAGCTTTTAGATGAAGTAGAAGGTTATGGCACATTAAGCGGTCTTCCACCTGTTCCAAGATTTGTTCAGTCACATCCTATGCCAACAAACCAAAGCAACGATGGAATATTACCACCACCAAGCAGAGCAGCAGCAGGTGCAGCAGCAGCCGCAGCAGCAAATGCAGGTGGCAAAACTATTATATCACCAGTTGGCGGCACAATAGTTGAAGTAAAAGCAAAAGCTGGCGATGCAGTTAAAAGTGGTCAAGAATTATTAATATTAGAAGCTATGAAAATGCAGACATCAATTAACTCACCAGTTGATGGCACTATAAAATCTATTAATGTTTCAGCAGGTGATACTGTTCGTGAAAGCCAAGTGCTTGTAGAGTTTCAATAGACCATTTAGATTGCGGAGGCAAAAGAATGGATATTTTAATGAATTTTATTGATACAGGTGCCTTAGGTGGTATGCTTACATATAAGCATGTGATTATGCTTATTGTAGGTGGTATTTTCCTGTATCTTGCAATAGCAAAACAATACGAACCACTGCTTCTTGTGCCTATTGGTTTTGGTATTATTGTTGGCAATATTCCAGCAGACCCTGTGCTGGAAATGGGTTTGTATGACCATAATAGTGTATTAGGCTTTTTGTATAAAGGTGTAGAGCTTGGTATTTATCCACCGCTTATATTTTTAGGTGTTGGAGCTATGACAGATTTTTCTGCTATGCTTTCACAGCCTAGACTTATGCTTTTAGGTGCAGCTGCTCAGATAGGTGTGTTTATAACATTTTTAGGCAGTTTATTTTTAGGCTTTACATTAAAAGAAGCGGCAGCAATAGGTATTATTGGTGGTGCAGATGGACCTACTGCAATATTTGTGGCAAGTAAACTTGCAAAAGATTATCTGCCTGTTATTACTCTGGCAGGGTATTCTTATATGGCACTTGTTCCAGTGCTGCAGCCGCCTGTAATCAGGCTTTTAACAACTAAAAAAGAGCGTATGATAAAAATGCCGCCGTCTAAACCAGTATCAAAAAGAATGAGAGTATTATTTCCAATATTCACATTTATTATTGTTTCTATGATAGACCCCGGTGCATTAATATTAATCGGTATGCTATGCCTTGGTAATTTATTAAGAGAATCTGGAGTAACAGAGCGTCTTGCTAAAACAGCAAGAACAGTTGTAATAGACACTGTTGTTATTATTTTAGGCTTAACAGTAGGTGCATCTACTCAGGCAGATAAATTTTTAACACCAGAATCACTTAAAATCTTTGGTTTAGGTGCAATCGCTTTCTGTATAGCAACAGGTTCAGGGGTTTTATTTGCAAAAATTATGAATTTATTTACTAAAAATAAAATCAACCCAATTATTGGGGCAGCAGGTGTTTCTGCCGTTCCACTTGCTGCCAGAGTATGTCAGGTAGAGGGTGCAAAAGCAGACCCATCTAACTTTTTAATTATGCATGCTATGGCACCAAATGTTGCGGGTGTAATTGGCTCTGCTGTTGCAGCAGGTGTATTTATTTCAAAATATGCAGCAGGTTAGAATTTAAATTAATAGTTAATAATAAATCAAAAGGGTTAGGTCAAAAACTAACCCTTTTTTACTATATTTTACCTGATAAAATCTTATATATTCAAATTATATCAAGCAAAAATTAATAATGATACAGCAAAATAAGATAAATTTTATCTTATTTATCAATACATAATGCAATATTAACAAATATATCAAAAATGTTAAATTTGTATAAATTATGTATTTTTAGATATTGACTAAGTGAAATATTTTTTATAGTTTTAGCTTATAAACTAATTTGGAGGCAAAGAATATGGGAAAAGAAACTAATGTTTTAAAATCATTAGAAGAAAGCTCAGTATCAAGGCGTTCCTTTTTAAAAGGCACAGCAGCACTTGGTGCAATGGCTGCCATGTATGGCTGCTCTAAAGATGGCAGTTCAGATATTATATACGGGGGGGGGCTGGCGGCTCAACTGGTGAGCAGGAAAACATTGTAAATGATATTAACAGTGGTGTTGCTTCAGTATGGGCAGGAACTGCTGGACATAACTGTGGCGGAAGATGTGTAACTCGGGCAGTTAAGAAAAATGGTAAAATAGTTCGTATACTCACTGACGAACGCGCTTATGATAAAAGTTTTGAAAATGAAGTGAGTAATCCTCAAAGCCGTGCATGTTCTAGATGTAGAAGCTATGCAGGTCGTCTTTATTCTCCCAGCAGAATGAAATATCCATTAAAACAAACTAAAAAACGCGGTGATTTAACAGGTTTTGTTCGCATCACATGGGAACAGGCTATGAAAGAAATTGCTCAAAGATATAATGCAATTTTGCAAAAATATGGTTCTGAAGCAATATATAATCATATGTCAAGTGGTCAGCAGGGTCCATATCAGCGTGGTGGTGGTAATGGTGCATCATCTGTATTTGCAGCGGTTATTGGACCATTAAGTGGTGGTTATCTGCACCAGGGTTATAACTATAGTGCACATTCTGCTTCATATTTTGGCACAACATATACAGGTGCATACGGTAAAAGTAACACTACCCAGTTAATGCAAAGAAACACAGGAAGCTTGTTTTTATGGGGTTCTCATCAGCTTACTTCTTCTAATCCTTATGCTTATTCTGCAATAATCAGTGCTCAAACTATCAGAGACAAAGGTGGCAGAGTATGGCATATGAGTCCAACTCTTGAAGATACAGGTATTACTCTTGCAACAGACTGGGTTCAGCTTAATCCGTTGACAGATGTTGCACTTATTTCAGCCATTATCTATGAAATGCTTGTAAATACATTTAATCCTGATGGTTCTATAAAAGAAGATGCTTACTTAGATGTAGATTATCTTGATACTATGGTTTATGGCTTTTTTGCTTCTCCAGAATATTATATAGACAGCACAACAGGAAATATCAGCCTTACATCACAAAATGGATATACAAAAGTTAATGCAGTTCCTGCTGGATATTCTTATGCTGATTATATATTAGGTAATGAAGATAATCGTTTAGCAGAAGCAAAATATGGCACAGCAATAAATGGTAAAGTAAACTATAACTCTTTAGAATTTTCAAAATCATCTCAGAAAGTAAGAGGTGGAAGATGCAAACTTGGAAAGGATAATACTGTTGGTGCAAATGCAGCATATTATTATAAAAAAGATTTAAGAAAAGCAAAATCTCCAGAATGGGCAGAAGGTATATGTGGTGTTCCAGCTGCTACAATTAAGGAAATGGCTAAAAATATATGTGATACAGTAAAAGCAGGGAAAGGTGTTCTTCATCATTGCAGTAATGGATGGCAAAGAAATGCAGAAGGTGTAAACTATTTATTTGCATTACAAAACCTTTCAATTATTTCAAAAGGCTGGGGTGTAGACGGTGCAGGCTATTATCAGGCTGCTGCATATAATGCTCAATATGATACAGAAATTCCTAAACTTGTATACAAAACAGCAAACAGTGATAAAGCAAACTATGCAAATACTGTTCCAAAACTTCCATCATGCTCAATGTGGCATGCTGGTGTAAAATTTGCATTTGCTGATGAATTAAAAAGAAATGGATATACTGGCAGATATATTCCTGATATGGATATGAATAAATTTACAGCTGGTTATTCTTATGCAGATGATGCAAATATCAAATCATTTGTAAAACATAAATTAAGTTCCACATTTAAAAACAGCTCTATATTAGACTATATTAATCAAAATCATAATTCTGCAGAACGCTATGAAGTAGGTCCTGATGGATATTATGCAGTAGAAATGAATGGCAATAAACCTGTATATTCAGGTATTAGGTTTGTATACACTGCAGCAGGTAATGCAATTATTAATCAGCATATGAATTCAAATGATACAGCAGAAATGCTTGAATGTCTGCCATTTTATCCAGAAGACCCATCAAATGCAGACGGTTTTTGCTATATAGCTCTTGATACTAACTTTTCACCAACTATGCGCTGGGCAGACTATGCACTTCCTGGCACAGCTAACTGGGAAATGACTGATATTATCAATGGTGCTGGTGCTTCTCAACAAATATATATGCCTAAAGTAATAGATGGACCAGGTGAATCTAAATCTACTTTTGAAATGAATAAATTATTAGCAAAATATTTAGTAGAAATAGATGGTGGATATTATGCAGGATTAAACAGCGAGTTTGCTTCAAGAAATGATACTCCAAATTCATTAATTGAACAGGCATTTAATAATAATGATGAAGCAAAAGGACGGTGGGGAACTTTTGAAAATTATCAAAAAGATGGCTATATTCTTGGTAAGCCAGTTGCTTTAAATGATGCTAAGTCTTTATCTGAAAATGCAATACTTACTGCATTTAATGACTATAAAGCAACAGATATGACTATTCCATTTATTCAAGCAAGTAGTGGAGCAGGTGTTATTAATACATTTGATGGTCAGTCTTGTAGAACAGGGACAGGCAACGACTATAAGCATTATATAGTAGATACTAATGATCCTAAAATGTCATATCGTTTTCATGTATTATCTGATGTTATGGTATGGGAATATGAGCATAGAAATGAAAAATTTCATGGTTATCTTCCTATTGAAGAAAGGGGAAATAAAAATACTGATAATCAGGGCGACCCACTTGTTTATAATATTCCCGTATTTTTTGATTATAGAGATTATTTTAAACAAGCTTATGGAAAAGATTTATTTAAAGATAATAACAACAAACCATTCTTTAACCTTGGCACTCATATACGATATCGTTCCCACTCTACATTTAATGAAAGTCCGCTTGTAAGAGAACTTGGGAAATATGCTATAGGTGGAAAAGCTTCAACAGATACTGATATATTTGCAGATGTGCTTCCAGATTTTGCAGATATAAACCCTCCATATAATACTAAACTTACATTAAAAAGGCTTACTCCTGTTGGTCAAGCAGGATGTGGATATGAAGCTTTATGGATGAATCCGTCTGATGCGTATGAAAAAGGCATTAAAGATGGCGACCTTGTGAAAGTATATAATCCTATTGGCTCTGTCCATGCTGTTGCTAAATTATCTAATAGAATGAGTAAAGGTGTAACATTACTTCCACAGGGTGGCTGGTATGACCCAGATGCAAATGGCATAGATGATGGCGGCTGTTCAAATACACTTTGTGCATCAACCCCAACACGCTGTGACCATGGCAATGCTCAAATGTCAATAGTAGTATTTGTAGAGAAAGCTTAGGAGGATAATCATGCAATACGGATTTGTATTTGACCAATCAAGATGTATGGGCTGCAATGCCTGCACTGTATCATGTAAAGACTGGAATCAGGTAAAATCAGGTTTAGTTAGATGGAGAAAACATGTGGGACATGAAAAAACTAATGAAGGATATGATGTTACCACACGGACTTCAATATTGCAAAATGTTGAAAATTTAGTTATGAGCTGTAACCACTGTGATAGACCAGCATGTGTAAAAGCATGCTCCAGCAATGCAATTTCAAAAGATGCTAACACAGGCATAGTATCTATAGATAGAGAAAAATGTATAGGAGTATTAGCTTGTATTACTGCCTGCCCATTTGGCGCGATTGGTATAGCAGATGACTATCAGGAACCTGAAAAACAAGGTGGATGGCAGATTTCTCACCCAGCACAAAAATGTAATATGTGTATAGACAGAGTAAATGATGGGCAGGAGCCTGTATGTGTTGCAAGTTGTGTAGGCAGAGCAATCCACTGGGGACCAATTGATGAGTTAAAAAGGGATTACCCAGCAGCAGTTACTATAAATAAAAACAAATTTCCTTATGCTTACCAAAATGATAATGAGGATACAGGACCATCTTTCTTAATTATACCAAGAAATCCATTAAATATTATATTTAAAACACACTAAGCAATATACATCCAGATATGTAAAAGTATCTGGATGTTAAGGAAATGGAGAATGTTAGAAAATTATTTAAATGATTTATACAAAATATTTAAAGGCAGTGAAGTTGTATACCAATTTATTTCTCGCTCATATTTTGAGCCTGTAAGTGATACATATTTCCAAATGCTTAATGATTTAAAAGAGTGCTTGATAATGCTGAAAAGTGACAGTAATACACTTTTAAACAATGGTATAGAAGGTATATCTAATGTTATAAGTGAAAGAAACTGTATAGAATATAATAAACTGGCAGCCTATGATACAGAGATACTAATGGAATATACTTCTCTTTTTTGTTTAGGGTCTGTGGCAATACCAATGTCAGAATCTGTGTATACATCTCAAAATAATCTTGAAATGCAGGAAGCAAGAGATGATATGCTTAAACTTTTCAGCATAGAAAAAATAAACCCAAGAAAACTTTATAATGAGCCTGAAGACCATATTGGTTTTGAAACATATCTTATGGCTCTTTATAATAATATAGGTGCAGAATTAGTTGAGCAAAAAGATTATTTATCACTTGAAATATTAGTAGACAAACAACTTTATGTCCATAATAAGCATTTTTCTAAATGGATAAAAAAATTCACTGCTAATATTCATAATTCTCCAATCAAGAAAATTTATTATAACAAATTAGCAGAATTTACAGAAGGTTATATTAATGAAAATTATATTTTTCTTCAAGATATTAAAAATATTCTTGCAGAAACAAAAAATTAGGATAACTACATGAGAAAAAGTTTAATAAATATTATATTAGTTGTTTTTCTGTTTTTAGCAGTTCCAGCATATTCCTATGTTGGCGATTCTTATGTAACCCCAGACAGCTGGAGCAGACATGTGAATGCCAACGGTATCAAAGCAAGCCTTAACGGTCTCAGCTTTGGAGATACAGGCATATTAAAAATAGGGTTAACAACAAGAGCTGCATTTAAATTTGGAGAAGATGAAGACTGGTCAATTTATCAGTATGCCCGTCTGAGATTAAGTGAAACGAAACTAGGTCAAGGCACAGTGAATGTAAACTTAAATATTCGTGGAGCTTATGACAGTCTTCCAGATATTGGTGGCAGCACAATGGATGGCCAGTCATCAAGCTATTCAGGAAATTCATATAACCAGTTTTATGACGGCTTATATACTTCCCGCAAATATGATGAATACACCCGCTTAAACGGTAAATATGATGGTAATTTTAGAATATATCAGGCTAATGTAGAGTTTAAAGGAGTAGTGCCGTATACAGATATAACAGCAGGCAGAATATATTTAAACAATCTAGATATGTATAAAATAGACGGCGGCAGTTTTCATTTTGATACCTGTGACTATTTTAAGCTTGACATATACGGCGGTCTGCCTGTCAGCTATTACAGCAATTTAAAAACATCTTTAATAGGAGCAGCGATAGAAGTTCCAGTAACGATAAGCGGCACAAAAATCAGAGCCGAGTATAATTACTTCATACATGAAGATGGCGGAGACTTTAACACCCATACTGCCAGAGGCAGAATAGACCAGAGCTTATCCTTTCCCGATATAATATCATCCAATATCTATCTGGAAGGAGCCATAATAGGTAAAGCTATGCTTTATGAAGCAGGTCTGGATGCGAATATAGATATAAGCCGCACAGGCATATCAGCCTACATAGCAGGTCAGTATGATAAGAATAAAGGCGATATAAACCCGTATATATCCATGTATGAAAATATGCTGGGCGGCAGCAGTGAATATGTAATGGGCGGAGTAATGGTTACACAGGGAATAACTGACTATTTAGTATTAGGAATAGGCTGGGAAACACGATTTAATTTCAGTGAAAGCTATGGCGACAGAGACTACCAGAGAGTATTCGGTAATATAGACCTTGTGGGTTTACTCCATAAAAACAATTATTTAAGTTTAATAGTAGACTGGTATGATGTAGCAGCATATAAGAGACAGGACAGCAATTCTAAAGTAATGGGAGGTTTTCGTATAACTCAGGTATTTACAGATAGACTAGAAGCATGGGCAGGAGTAAATGTTCAGAACTATCAGTATAGAAACAGCCCGATAAAATCCTACCCGCAGTATGGAGAAGATATGGTTAGTTTACAAGACAGAAATGAAAATACCACAATGGCATACATTGGAGCGATGTATCGCCCAATAGACTGGTGTGTGTTACAGGTTGATTATAGTTATGAATATGCAGACCTTTTTAAAAGTGCCGACTTACAGCCAGATATTCATACATTAAGTATCTGGGCAAACTTTATCTGGTAGGTGCAGGATATGAAAAAGAATTTATTACTAATCATCTTATTATTTCTTCTTACAGCAGGTGTAACATCAGCAGTAGATTCCACTAAGCCTTCTACCCATAACAGCAGCTGGGAGCAGAAGCATGGTCAGGCAGCCAAAACTAATATGAGCGAATGCATAATGTGCCATGAAGAACGAGTAGAATGTATATCCTGTCATGAAGATACTGCTCCAAGAAACCATACAGTAACCTTTGTGAATAAAACACATGGGTTAGAATCCAGATGGAACAGAACAACATGTCAGACATGTCATAAAGAAGATTTCTGTGACAGCTGTCATGAGACATCCTATCCAATGAGCCATGCCCGAGCAGGATTTGTATCAGGAGCAGGCTCCCACTGTGGCACAAGCTGTGTAGTTCCCGTAGGCAGCTGGAATAACACCCCATCTAAAAACTGTCTTGTATGTCACAAAACAAGACCTGTAACAAAATCAGGTGCTCTGCATACTGTGAAGTAACTGCATTGATATTTATAAAATATCCTGCATTAATATATTGTCCGCTCTGTATTGCAGAGCGGAGTTTTTATATACTTATTCAAAAAAAACAAGCTGTATATAAATTTATATGAAAGAAATAATAATATATTTTTATGATATATCACACTGATAGATTTTTCGCCTTATAAAATCAGGCTCAAAATGCCATAATAAATTTATATTAAAAATACTGTCCAACTGCGGACTTTTAATTCCACCGCTGCTTGCTCGGAAAGTCCTTGTATCGCAAAATACGCTCCCCTTGAATTTTTTAAATCACACTTGTTCGCAAATGCTCCCATTACTTATGCTATGCAATGGGATTTCCTGTCCCTGCATTGTCTTACTTAGCCTTATTAAAGGCGGAGTATCTAAAAAGCTATATAGTTTTAAATATATTATACAATACTTTAATAATATATAATTTAAATTTTTTATATTAAAAATCAGGTTTAAAGTGAATATAGTAGAAATTTTTGGACAAATCTATAAAATATGGACTAAATGGTTTGAGCCATGTATAATACAAAACTCAAACCATATAATATTAAAATCTATCCAGAAATCTGGTTTGTCTCATAAATAATAAGTGCAGTTTTGATTTGCAGCTGCTTTGATTAATATTTTTTTATTAACCAAAGAACTTTGTGAAAACCTTCTAATTCGCTCATAGAAGTAACTCTTAAATGTTCTTTATTGTTTTCCATATTAATAAGAACAACGAAATCTTTATCTCTGTAAAAGCGGTAAAATTTCATATTTCTGCCATTTTCAAATATCATATCACCATCATTAAGTGGAGTAGCAGAGCATTTTACGCATATAAAGTAATCATTATCCCCTGCAATAAAAGCAGGAACTTCGCTGTTTACTTCAAACACAGTAACATTTTCTTCTGGATTTTTTGTGCCTAAAAGGAAAAGACCACTAACAGGAATAGTGTTTGTGGTAATACCTTTCTTTTTGCCATTAACAGGTGAGATGGCAACTTTAACAATGCTTTCTCTTTCGCTGCCATGAACATAACCATCTTCAGCTATTTCAAAAATATCATCTTTGCGTTTCTTTTTAAAGTTTTTGTTAGAAAAATAGTTTAAATCAACGCCAAGGAAGTATGCCATTTCAGAAAGCATTTGGAAATCTGGTTCTCTTTTATCACTTAAATAGTTAGACAAACGAGATGCAGAGATACCTAAATGTCTTGCAAGGTCAATTTGCCTTTTGCCAGTCTGTTTTAGCAGCACTTTGAGCTTTTTCCCTATCATAATAAATTCTCCTTATCACAACTCATTATGAAGCTTTTAATATATATCATAATAATTGCTCCTTATGTCAATTTATATTTATGATTTATACATTAAATTAATGAATATTTAACATTTTTTCACAAAATAATAAGTGTAATCTTAATGTATAGTCATATAGTAGGATTTAACACATTTTTTTTGTTATTACAAGTATTTTTTAATTATTATTTGTATTTTATAACAAAATATACACAATATATCATTTTTACAAATTTTATTGTATATGCTATAATGTAATTAAATCAAGCAGACTTTTAACATGTGCTGACAGTTTTTTATAATTTTTAGTTTTTTCTTCTAGAATATTAAGCAGCCTTTTATTTGTGTCATCATCATACAGAGCAATACCTTTATCATCCATAAATTTTACAGCTTCGCTGATATCTTTTGTAGATTGAATTATGTTAAATCTGTCTATTAATAATGTAAATTCTTTATTATCTGCCAGTAAGCTGCAGTAATCATATATAGGCACCTGTCTGCAAGCTGTTTTGTGTATTTCTTCTTTCACCTGCTCATATATACCAAGTGATGTATAGGCATCTACTGCATCAAAATAAGCGTTTTTATCGCCAAGTGCAAATCTTGCTTTTGCAATTTTAGCAAATTTTGTCTCATTTTGTAATAAAGAGTATACAATTTGTAACTGTTGATAAAAGGAAAGTTTAAATTGTTTAGGTAATTTTTTATTCTTCACAACAAATTCAAGAATTTTTTCTGCACATTTTATATCATCTATAAGCATACATGTGTTTGCAATATTGCCTATGCAGTGGTAATCTTTAACATTTTTGCATACATATTCTACTGTTTCATCAGAGCCTTTGTCTGCATATATAATGCCTGCATTAATGTAATTAAGTATAGATTTTGATGTAGAATGTGCAGTATGTTTTTGCAGCTCTGCTGCAGCCTGAGTGATAACAGCTGCACTTTCTTCATTTGTTAAATAAGATGCAAAATAAAGCATATCAAAGCATATACCAACATTTTTATTATATGCAAACTTATTTATATACTGTAATATTTCATTTATAAAAAAGTTATTTGTTTCTTTATCATTATGCTGATGTGCCTTTGCTGTGATAACATGCAGTAAAGTAAGATGGTTATCAATAATATAATCCTTAAATTCTAAAGTAAAAGGAATATGTATATTTCTAATTCTCATTTCTTCAGCTGTTTCAAATAAAAGCAGAGTGATTATAAAAGCATTTTTTAATTCGTTATCATGTATGTGGTTTTCTATTATATTTGTTAATATAGCAGCAAAATCTAATAAATCAGCAAACTGTTCATTTTCATTATCACATTTACTTTCAAGTTCATTAAGGATTTCTATAAGTCTGGCTTTAAAAAGAAGTCCTTCATCTTCAGCTGTCATTTTAACAACCTGACTATATATTTTGTAGGAAAAATTGATATGTTCTTTTGCTTCATCTAAAAGAACATCACCTAAAACTGACTTATCAGCTTTTTCAATTGACTGCTGTAATCTGTCAATAATATCCATTGATGTTTTAGCAAAAGGATTGTCTATATCGTGATTTGGTCTAAGAGAAAAATCAAAATTAGTCATATTTTTGCTTTTCATAAACTGTTCAATAATATCATTCAGCATAACAAACTCCTTACCTTATTTAGTTATTGAATTATAATCCTATTAACAAAAAAAATAAACTTAAAATTTAAAAAAATATGATTTTTTTTAATATGTTGATATATAAAGTAAATTAATGCTTAAAAATAAAAAACTTGAATAATTAGAATATTTTTAGTAAAATATTAAAAATTTTTTGAGAGTAAAGTATTGGTAAAGTTTGTTAATGTTGGTGTTTCCTTTGTTGGTGAATATCAGGCTTTAAATAATGTTAATGTGGAAATAAAGCGTGGTGAGTTTGTATATATAATAGGCAGGTCAGGGGCAGGCAAGTCTACATTTTTAAGACTTATATATGCCGATTTACTTCCAAGCCGTGGAGTTGTCTCTATTGAAAGCAGAGATATTAATTTAATGAGCAGAATAGAAGTGCCCTTTTTACGCCGTCAGATAGGTGTAGTATTTCAGGACTATAAACTTTTAGAAAATGTATCAGTCTTTGATAATGTAAAACTAGGGCTTGATATATTTTATATGAAACGCAGTGCAGCAAGAGAGCGTATATGGCCTTTGCTTAAAAGAATGGGAATATTTGAAAAGCGTGATGATATAGTTAAAAACTTATCAGGTGGAGAAAAGCAGCGTGTAGCTGTTGCAAGAGCATTAATTAATGACCCTAAAATTATTTTAGCAGATGAGCCGACTGGTAATTTAGACCAGGAAAATGCTGAAAATATTATGGCAGTATTAAGAGAATGTATAGACACTGGTGCTACAGTAATTATGGCTACCCACGATAAATTTTTACGGGAAAAATATCCAGCCCGAGAAATAGAGCTTGAAAAAGGTAAAGTTATGAGAGATGAGGTGAGAAATGAGCTCTAAGCTTACCTATCTTTTTATGCGTGGTGTGATTAGGTTTTTTGTTATATTACGCAGTAATTTTCTTTCTTTTTTAACTCTTACTACTGTTATTTTTATGTATCATGTTTTCTGGGTGGCAGGCTCAGGCACAGCAGGTTTTTTAAACCATTTATCACAGGCTAATACAATAAGGGTATATCTTGCAAATAATAATGATATTATAGCGGAACAAATATTGTCATCTATAAAAGTGCTTGATAATGTTACAAGTGCAAAATATTACAGTCAGAAAGATGCAAAGGCTTTTGCAGTTGCAAATGCACCAAAAGCTGCTACTCTTGAAAGTTTTGCAGAAGAGTTTTTCCCGTCGTTTATAGAGATTTATCCAAGTGATACATTAGAAGAAACTCTTGATAAAATAGTTACAGAAGCAGGACATATTAAAGGAGTAGATGAAGTAAGCTATGGCAAAGAATATATGATAAAATTTAAAGCAATAGGCAGAGGAGCATGGCTTTTTATTACAGCAATGAGTGTGCTTTTTGCTTTGTCAGCTGTTTTTGTAGTGTATAATACTATTAAACTCTCATTATACAAATATAAGGAAGAAATTAAGCTTTATTCTCTTGTGGGAGCAACCAGACCTTTTATATCAGTGCCTTATTTATTTGGGTCATTTTTTTTATCATTATTTGCATACTTATGCAGCCTGATTATTTTTGCAGCAGTTTTCATTCCTTTTAACAGTCGCATATTAATTCAGGCAGGTATTAACATATATGATGTGCCAGATATAAAATATTTTATATTATCATGTATAATTGTATGTATAATAGGTGTGATTTCTGCAAGAGCAAGTGTTATATCATTTTTAAAACAGGTATCATCTATCAATGAAGATTAAGTTTATACTAACTGGTTTATTACTTTTATTTTATACTGTTTGTGTATATGCTCAGACTGCATCATTAGAAGAAATAAATAGAAATATTCGCAGTGAAGAAGCGGAGCTTAAAAAACTGCAGTCAGAAAAAATGAGTATTACAAAGCAGATAAGTGTATTATCATCTAAAATATCCAACTATCATATTCTTATTTCTGAGCTTAATAAGGAAAAGAAAAGGTGTGAAAGCAATATAAACAGTATACGCAGCAGTATAATAAAAGTTTCAAAAGAAATAGATGAAAATAAAAAGGATATTGCAAAAAGCAATATGTATGTGATAGATAATATGGGTTATTCAGATATTAAGATTATCACCACATCAGAAAAGCCGCAAGATACTGTTAAAATTCTTGAAATATTAGGAAAAGCAGGTGTTAATTTAAGGCTGAAAATAGATAAGCTTAATGAAGATGTAAAAACCCTTAAAAACCTTAAAGTAGAAGAAGAAGCCAGAGTTTTAGAGCTTGCATCATTAGAAGAAAGCAGGAATAGTGCTGTTAAAGAATTGCAGTCAGAAAAAAAACGCTATAATTCTATGATGACTATGATTAAGCATGATGAAGCAGGCAGGAAAGAATATATTGAGCTTTTAAAATTTCAAAGAAAAGAGCTTGATGACCAGATACAATTACAGGCAGAAAAAGATACAAATGCAGAATCTATTTATCAGCAGAAAAATAGTGCAAATAATAATCAGGGCAGGATAAAAACCTTTGGTGAAGATAAGCCTGTTATGACAGCTATGGCAGATGATTCACCATTTGGCAGGCTTGTAAAAAAACTTCCTACTCCTGTAAATGGAAAAATAATAGAGCAGTATGGCGAGCATATAGTGGCAGATGCTGGCATTAAGATAATGCATAAAGGTATAAAAATATCTCCAGCAGGCACAACTCAGGTAAAAGCTGTAGCAGACGGCATGGTAGTTTTTGCAGATAATGTAAAGAATTTTAATAATCTTGTAATTATTGATCATGGCTCATCATACTATACTGTTTATGGAAATATGGATACTCTGCTTGTAGAAACAGGTAAAAAAATTCGTCAAAGTGATATATTAGGCGATATTATAGTAGACCCTGCAGTAGATAATCCGTATCTTTATTTTGAGCTTCGGAAAAAAGAGCAGGCATTAAATCCTAATTTATGGTTTAAAAAAGGTTGATATATCTTGAAAATAGTTTATATAATATAAAGTTAAATTTTTAAATTGGAGTTATATATGAAAATTATCCAAAAAGTTTTATTTATAGTAGTTCCTATAGTATTTATTTCTTATGCTTTATTGCAGTTAAGTGGCAGCGGCACAAAAAGTGAAGCATACGCTGCAAATAGTAACAATGATGGTATAAATAATTTATTTGTTCAGTTATCTCAAAAAGGTAAATATAATCCAGATGACCAGTATAAAGCTCTTGAAACATTTATGGGAGTTCTTGATTTAGTTGATAAAAATTATGTAGAAACAATAGATAAAAAAGAAGCAATTTATGGTGCAATAAAGGGTATGCTTGAAGAGCTAGATCCACATTCATCTTTTATGACACCAGAAGAGTTTAACAGTTTTCAGCAAAGCACAAGCGGTTCTTTTGGCGGGCTAGGCATAACTATCACTATGAAAAATGATTTATTAACAGTAATGAGTGCAATAGAAGATACACCGGCATGGCAGGCAGGCATTAAAGGCGGCGATGTTATAGCATTAATCAATGGTGAGCCTACTGCAAATATGACTTTGGATGAAGCTGTTAAAAAAATGCGTGGTAAATCAGGCTCTAAAATCAAGCTCACTATTACAAGAAAAGGGGAAAGCAAGCCTATTGATTTAACTCTTACAAGAGCAATAATTAAAATAAAATCTGTTAAATATGAAATGATAGATAAAGAACTTGGCTATATAAGACTTACACAGTTTCAGGAAAATTCATACAGAGAAATGGCAGATGCAGTCAAAGCCTTAACTAATTCTGGTGCAAAAGGTTTAGTGCTTGATTTAAGAAATAATGGCGGCGGTCTTTTAAACGAAGCTATTTCTATTGCAAGTATCTTTTTACCTGTAAACCAGACAGTAGTTTTCACAAGAGAAAGAGATAAACAGGAAAAACATTATAAAACGGAATCAGTTAATTTTTCTAACAGAACTATACCTATGGTTATAATAGTTAATGAATGGTCAGCTTCAGCTAGTGAGATTATTGCTGGTTCTATGCAGGACTATAAAAGGGCAGTAATTGTTGGAAAATCAACTTTTGGAAAAGGCAGTGTTCAATCTATTGTTCCGCTTCCTGACGGCTCTGCTGTCCGCCTTACTACATCAAGATATTATACCCCTGCCGCACGCTCTATTCAGGGTGTAGGCATTAAGCCTGATGTGGAAGTAGAGCCTGGCATAATTGAATATACTTCTGATTATTATGTTATAAAAGAAAAAGATTTATCAGGCCACTTAAAAGGCGAAAATGAAAAAGATAATAGTGCAGCTGTTGATGATTCAGTAAAAAGAGCATCACAAGTGCTGCCGTTAAATGATGATTTACAATACATTTCAGCAGTTCAAGTATTAAAAGGTATGTTAGTATATGGCAGCACGACAAACAAATAAGCGACCTGCGGGTAGAAAAACTACTACCCGTAAAAAAACATCTAAATCTAAATCAGCAGGTGGCGGTATCTTTTTAGGCATTGGTCTTATTGCTGTGCTTATTGCTTTAATATCTTTCAGCATTATGAGTATTACAGGCTCTAAGGAAAAAGAAGAGCCTAAAACTGTAACAGTTATCCCTGCACAGAAAAAAGCAGAAGCAGCGAAAAAAGAGCAGAAAGAACAAAAAGAGCAAAAGCAGCAGGCTGCAAAAACTGTCCCTGTGCCTAAAAAAGAGCCAGTAAAAAAAGAAGAGCCTAAAAAGGAAAAAGAGCAGGAAACAGTTAGTAATGAAAATATAACAGATTTAATTCGCCTTGTGCTTTATGACCATGAAATAAGCCGCTCGTCCGTTAAAGAGCGTAAGTCAAAAACAAGCAGTGGCAGGGATATAACTTATTTTGATATTACATGTGATGAAAATATGCAGCGTGGCATAAATTCTGCCATAAGTTCTATACTTAGAAAACATGGCTATAAAGTAGAATCTGCACAAAATAAAATAGTAGGTATAAGTAAAAAAGATGAGTTTAATATTGTATTAAAAGCACCTAAAAAAGAAGTGGTAAAAAAAGAAGAGCCTCAGAAAGAAGTTGTAAAGAAGCAGGAAAAGAAAGAGCCTGTAAAAGAGAAACCACAGGTGGCAGAAGCTGTGAAATATCCTCCGCTTCCGCCATATTCTAAAAAACAGGTTAAGTTTGCAATACTTCTTGATGATGGTGGAAATAGTGCAGAGCTTGCAAAAGAATATGCAGAGATAAAATATCCTGTTGCAGTTGCTGTGCTTCCTCATTTAGAGCATAGCAGCTTTACAGCACAGATTGCAAAAAAAGCTGGAAAAACAGTGTTTCTGCATTTTCCAATGGCACCAAAAAGCTATCCAAATACTGACCCGGGCAGGGGTGCAGTTCTTCCAAATATGCCGGAGCTTTTAATTGCTGGTGTTGTAAAAGAAAATTTTGAAAGTTTAGGTGTTAGTGTGGACGGATTTAATAATCATATGGGCTCAGCTATTACAGAAGATGCACATAAAATGGCACAAGTATTAAGTGCATCTAAAACTTACACAAACAGGTTTGTAGACAGCCGCACAACAGCACAGACAAAAGCCTATGAAGAGTGCAGGAAAGCAGGCTATAAATGTGGTGAAAACAGAATGTTTTTAGATAATGATAATAGTGTGGAAGCAATACTTGCAAAAATCTATGAAGCTGCAGAAAAGGCAAGAGATGACGGCAGTATTATAGCTATCGGACATATTCGCCCAAACACATTAGCAGCATTAAAAATAGCTCTGCCACAGCTTGAAAAATTAAACTATCATTTAGTTGATATTAAAACTCTTATAAATTAAAGGTTATTATGATTGTTTTAGGAATAGAATCATCATGTGATGAAACATCTGTTGCAGTATATTCTTCTGAGAAAGGAACATTATGCAGTAGAACATTTTCTCAGGCAGATATTCATGCTTCATTTGGTGGAGTTATTCCTGAAGTAGCTTCCCGCAACCATATACAAAAAATTGAGCCTTTATACCATGCCTGTATGAAAGATGCTGCTCTTACAGGTATGGATTTAGATATTATAGGTGTAACAAATGCACCGGGGCTTATAGGTGCATTATTCGTAGGTGTTTCTTTTGCCAAAGGGTTAGGCTATGCACTCCATAAACCAGTTGTGCCAGTTCACCATTTAGCAGCACATATCCTTGCAGCAGAGCTTTCATATCCAGACTTAAAGCCGCCATATACTGCATTAATTGTTTCAGGCGGTCATACTCATATTTTTGATATAGATGAAGCATTGAATTTTACACTGATAGGCAGAACCATAGATGATGCAGCAGGTGAAGTCTTTGATAAAACTGCAAAGGTTATGGGTGGACCATATCCCGGTGGTATATTTATTCAAAATCTGGCTGAAAAAGGGAACAGGCATGCAGTTAAGTTTCCACAGGCTTTCAAAGGGGAAATAAAGTTTAGTTTCAGCGGCTTAAAAACTGCTGTTATGAATACTATACAAAAAGAGCAGTTCTGCCTTGAAGATATTGCTGCATCTTTTCAGTGGACTGTTGCATCAACATTAGCAGATAAAACATTTCAGGCAGCATCACTTTTTAAAAGAGATAAGATAGTTGTTGGCGGTGGTGTTGCAGCAAATCAGGAAATAAGGCGTGTATTTAATGAAAGGGCAGAAAGTTATGAAAATATAAATGTATATTTTCCAGAGCCTGCAAGGTGCACAGATAACGGAGAAATGATAGCCTATGCAGCATATAGATTTTATAGATTTAGAAACTTTTTAAATTATAAAGGCAGTGCATATGATACAAAACATAGTATTGGTTTATTATAATGTCTGATTTTTTTAAAGATAATTTATTAAAAAATGACCTAGTCGCAGCACCACTGGCAGGTTATTCACATTTACCTTATAGAAGAATACTCCGTAAATTTTTTAATGGCATAATATATTCAGAAATGATTTCTGTAGAAGGGCTTGCAAGAAGAAATAAAGAAACTATGGAATATCTTGACAGGCTTGAAAGTGATACTCCATTAGTGTTTCAAATATTTGGAGGCAAACCAGAAAACTATGCAGAAGCAGTGCGTGTGGCAGAAAATGAATGTCAGGTAGATGCTTTTGATGTAAATATGGGCTGTCCTGTAAAAAAAGTAATAAAAGCAGGCGGTGGCTGTTCTCTGCTTGGCGATTTAGGCAGAATAAAAGCTGTTGTTTCAAATATCCGCCATGCAACAGAAAAACCATTTTCTATTAAAATACGCATAGGGCTTGATGAGAAAAATCTTGTATATAAAGAGATTTTAAAAATAGCAGAAAACGAAGGTGTAAATGCATTAGTTGTCCATGGCAGAACAAAACGAGATATGTTTGGCGGCACTGTCCGCATTGATATACTGCAGGAAATAGCAGATATGGCAAATATTACTGTTATTGGTAATGGTGGTGTAGCAGGATATAATACTTATAGGGAAATGAAAGCAACAGGCGTTGCAGGTATTATGATTGGAAGAAGCATGATGAAAGCACCATGGGTATTTAAAGCCATAGAAGATAAGTGCAGTGATGATGATTTATATAATTATTTAAGTCCTGCTGAAATTGGCAGCCTTTTAATAGAGCTTTGGAGCTATATGCTTGAGCATACAAAAGGCAGGGGTATGAAAGAAACTCACTATATGCATATATTGAAAAAGTTTGCTGTATGGTTTTGCAAGGGGTTTGAAATGGCAGCAGATTTTAGAACTAATATATATAAAACTAACAGCATAGATGAAGTGCTTTCATTAATAAGACAGTTTTATAGATGTTAATATGGCATGATAGAATATATAGCTGCTGTGTATAATTAATCTTCATAATGTTCTAAATAAATCATGGTTTATAGAATATATCAGCATTAATAGTGGAAAATATCAGCTTATGACTTTGTTGTTTTGGACTTATCCAAAAGTTTGTCACATAAGTCATTTTGAGCCTGATTTTATAGGCGAAAAATCTAAATTATATATATTACAGCAGTGCATAATATATTAAAAGTATCTTATCTTTTAGATACTTCGCTTATAAAGCAAGCTCAGTAAGACAATGCAGGGACAGGAAGTCCCGTCTTTAGTGAGTGATAGCCAAACTTGTTTTGGCAGAGTGTGATTTAAAAAATTCATGGATGAATTTTTTAATATAAATTTATTAAGATACTTCGCTTATAAAGCAGGCTCAGTAAGACAATGCAGGGACAGGAAGTCCCGTCTTTAGTGAGTGATAGCCAAACTTGTTTTGGCAGAGCGTGATTTAAAAAATTCATGGATGAATTTTTTAATATAAATTTATTAAGATACTTCGCTTATAAAGCAGGCTCATTATGACACAATAATAACAATGCTATTTATACTAATAGACTATATTGTTGGATAAATCTATATATATGCTGTTATGGCAATCTACATATTGTCATTCTGAGCATAGCGGAGAATCTATATAATATAAGTTTCAATAATTATCCATATTGTTTTAAGATTGTTTTGTAGTTTTATATTTTAGATTATTCGCTTTAAAGGTTTATAATAGACATTGGGGATAGGGAAATCGGAATAGACACATAAGGGTAGGAAATTGGAAAAACAGCACAGGAAGTATGCAGGCTGTAAAATATATAAAAATAAAGCCCCGCATAATGCGGGGCGGGAAAGTTGATTAATTTTAATTAATAATTTGGTGCATCCTTACCTAAATCTGTAGGATTAATTCCTGTAACTTTATTAAATGGTGCGACAGAAATATCACTATATCCCATTTTCTCTGGTTGAGAACTTTCCTTACTCATAATAACATAAGTAATAGGGTTAACTGTTTTATTTCCAGCTATTGGAATACTAATTTCTTTTCCAATTAAATGAGAATATAAAATAATTTCTTTTGATAAATTATTTTTATATTGTCTAACATCAAATGTAGAAGTTGCCCAAGTACCATTTGCAGTCAAATGTCTGCCAGTAATTCCTTGAACAGTGTTTTTACTGTTATTAGAATCACCACGATTTGTAGTTCTATATACAGAATATTGATATTGGTCATCAGGTGAATTCTTTGCCATAGATTCTGCAGTCATTAATATTTTTGTATGTATAACTGCTGAACCATCATCTTGGATTGTAATTGTAGCCTTACCTACAAATTTATCTTTATTAACAATAATATTTTTTACAAAACCACCACCTTCACACTTAGTAGAATTAAATAATTCCTTATATAACTCACAGTCAGTTGTAACAGGCACTTCTGTTTGTTCTCCCATAAAACTACCTGCTTTACCTGGATTAGTTCCAAAGAATGTTATATTATAAGTTCCTTGAGCTGATGCAATAAAAGAATCATTGCTAGAAAAATCAACTAAGCCTAATACATCTAATTCATAACTTGCAGATAAATTTTTCCCGTTTGATGTAGCAGTAGCTGTGATAGTTACAACACCATTTTTTAAAGCTTTTACACTGCCATTATTATCAACACTAGCAATATTAGCATCACTACTTGTGTATTGTAAACTAGATATTTGATTTTTAATTGTATCATAGTTATCAATAGCAATAGTTTGAGTTTCATTTTGTGTTAATTGATATGAAGATTTGATAAAGCTTATATTTTCTATACTATCAGTAAGTGTTATTTGAAACTGTGCAGTCTTACCATTTTTAATAGTCAATGTAACTGTGTCATCTACCATTACCTTTGATAAAACAAGCTCTCCTTCGCCATTTACACAAGTAATGGTGCCACTTCCATTTGAATTTGTAGCCCAATCAACTTCTGTATCAGAAGTATTTGATGGAGTAATAGAAAAATCAATAGTGATATTAGAGCCTCTGAAATATGAGTGGGATGCAGTATCTATAACGATATTTTCTACAGGAATGGTTACAGGGGCATCAGGACCAGCTGGTTCTACATCTAAACCGCCATCAACTTCTATATCATTTGTTTTTCTTAATTCTAATTTTAGATATTGACCATCTTGAACAATTGAGTTATCTAATATTGGTTTGTATTGTGGGTTTTTAGCAGGGTCTAATGTGAAATAAAGACCATATTCACTGCCTTCAATTAATTCTGCACCTAAATTATCAAATGTATCAGCTATAAATTTATTTAAATCACCACCTGCACTTTCTAAACCTGATAAATCAATAACATATTTATCAAACAAGATTTGTGTGCCTTCAAAATCAAGGGACATTAAAACTTCTGGTGCTTCCATACCACCTGCTGCTTTATTTAAATTCAAACCAACACGAAGTTCGCTTTTCATAGCTGGAGTATTAACTGGCTCTCCATTAATGCCGTATAAAATAACATCATAAACACCTAAAAGACTGAATGGGTTTCCTGCTAAATCAATAGGTGTTACTTTTTCTTCTTCTCCATCTGGGTTATATATCCCCCCCCAGAACTAGAAGAATCATTGCTGCAGCCCGTTGATAAAAGAGCAGCAAAAACAGTTAAAAAAAGAATGAATAAAAACGGTTTTACTTTCAACATATTCTTTTCCTCCTAAATAAATAAAATAAATGTATAAATACATAAAACACATGAAACAATAATATAATATTTTTTAAAAAAATCAATATAAAATTATTAATAAAATCATATTTTTAAGTGATTTGTTTGTAAAACAGGGGCAAAACTGCCCCTGTTTTATCATTTTAATGGATTTTGTTTTACATTTGTCACTATTTCTTCAATAGATTTTTTCACCTGTATATTTTTATCTTTTTTAAGTTCTGTTATTATGTCTTTATCTGATGTTTCATATATGCCATTTTTGAAAACGGCTGTTCCTTTTAAATGGATTACTTTTAAATCTGTAAAACATGAATAAAATCTCATATATGCACCTTAAAAGTTTAGCGTTAGTATGCCATGACATTCTTCATTTGATACTTCTAAACCACAGTCTGTTAAAAATGTATCTGCCACACCGTCATAGCCGTCACTTTGGATATTAGTATCCATTTTTGTTTCTTCTATAAAGTGTAAAAGCAGCTCATCTAAATCAATAATAACAGCAGTATTTGGATAAACTGATGATAATACTGGGTCATACATTATATTCAGCTCACCATATTCAGTATCTATTTTATCTAATGATATGCCAAACTCTTTTAATAAAGAGCCTGAGCCGCCTGCAAAGGTTTTAATTGCATTATCATTAAGCTTTGCATTAAAGCCTGAGCCTGTAAGCATTACTTTATCTCCTGCTGAACCTTTATCTGCCATAGCACCTAATATTTCATTAATAGTGCCTATTTTAAATTTATCAGAGTTTGTAATACTCATAACATTAGTTTTAATATAATGGAAAAGTCCTCCAGTAACATATAAAGGCTCGCTGCCTGATAAATCTCTCTTTGGCTCTCCAAACATTAATGACTGCTCTATATCGTTTTGATGAAGCCTTAATATTTTATTTCGTTCTGCCTTTCTTCTGCTTTCTGCTGTTGTGCCGTCATCTCCATATTCTCCCTGACGGAGTTTGTTACGGGTGATTTTTAGAGTTCTTCTAAAAGTCTGGCAGTAATTAAAGTTATCTTTTTTAAGCAGAACTGTGCCTTTTGGTGCTGTGCTGCCCTCTGGATATGCAACAGATATATTTACAAGAGTCGCATTATTATTATCTGCATCTGATAAGATTTCTTTTGCATTTGTTACACCATAACCCCTTATAACTGTTAACGATTTACCATTTACAGCAGTTACTCTCATCTGTTCATGGGTTTTAATGTCTTTAATGATAGAGCCCTCTGTTAAAAATGTAACAGTATCTTCATCTGTTACAACAGTTAAATTTGTTTCTGACGAGCCAGCTGGGTTTACTTTAAATGTCGGCTTATTAAGCCTTGTTTCAAGCCATTCAAACTTTTGGTTTGTTTCGCTTATTACTCTGCCGCGAGCCTGCAGCATCATAAATAATGGGGATAATTTTGCATTTTGAAATATTTTATCCCTTAATCCCACACTTCTTTTAACTAATTCTGCTTGTGTGTTTGTTGTATATGTATCATAAATTACACTCATTTTTTATTCTCCTTACATTAAATATATTTTGTATTTGTTTTTATAATCTATACTGTCTTACCGCCGTAAATCTCATAAAGTATTTTTTCGCTGTTTCATTCTTTATGTTCCAATTATATAATCATTTTCAATTTTTTCTTTCAGCCACTTTTTTTGATACCTCACTTCTCAGTCGGAAAAAAGTGTACTTGCAAAAAATGCTCGCATTGCTGCTGTATTATATATTCACTCTATATAAAATTTTCATAGCCTGTCTGTTTTTGGGCTGTATTTGTATAGTTGCCGCCTTTTATTGCATTTGGTGGAAACACTGCATTTTCATTCATATTTTCTTTTGACTTATTTTCTGACTGTAAACCTTTATAAATATTATCATAAAATGTTATAAGGGTTTCTATATCCCCTTTCATACGGGACATAATTATATTTTTTGCATCTCTATATGCCATATTTTCAAAAGCATTTCTTGCCGCAGTTTCTACCTTTTCATACATTGAGCCGTATTTTTCATGCAGACTTTTTTCAAACTGCATAATTTTTATTTCCTGCTCTTTTGCTTTTAATACCTGCTGTTTAAAGTATTCAAAATATTCCCTGTGAATTATATTTTCCATATTAAAATTTTCACCAGTATATTTTTCCACATGATGAGCTGCCTGCTCATTAATATACTTAATATCTTCAAGGCTTAAGCCATCAATATAAGAAACAGAAGGTATCTGCACCTGCATATTTCCTGCTGCATTCTGATTTGACTGCTCCTGCTCTTTTCTTTTTGCATAAAGCATTTCAAAAAGAGATAAAATCTCTTCTGGAATCTCTAATTCATCAATATTTCCAGTTTTATATTTATCTAACAGTTCCTGTATATTTATATTTTGACTGTTTGTTTCTTTATCTTTCATATTTTCACTCATTTTTTTATTCCTTATTTACTGATTTATTTATCATCATTTTTTTTGCATCTTCTCCGTGAGATATATCACGCTTTATATCATCATTTATTTTCTTTATTATATAAGCCATACCATGCAGTTTTCTTATATTTTCACCCTTTTCCAGTGACAGTAATATTTCTTTTTCATAAGTTTTTAAAAGCGGTAAAATATATTCAGCTGCATAATATGCTTTTTCGCCTTTTGATATGCGGCTTTTAAGCAGATTATCCATTTTCTGCCTGCTCTCTAAGTTTTTCTAAACCTATAAGATAATTTTCTGTATCCTTTAACCCGCTTTCTTCTAATATTTTTGCCATTAGGTTTCTTATACGCATATTATCTGTTAAATTCCTAGGCTCTCCTATTTCTATCATCATAGCAAGTGCATTATTTAATGCTCTGCGTCTTGTATCTTCCCATCCGCTTGATAAGGACTGTGATATATTTAAATCAAAATCTATATCTTTTATATCCTGCGGATTTATTTCTATTACATCATTTAAAAGGCGGACAACCTGCACATTATCTATAAACCTTTGGTTTTGATATACTAAAAATCTGTATGCTTCCTTTAAACTTTCAGCAAAATTTAAAACAACAGTCTGCACCTGTGAAGCAGCTGATTCATATTTTATAACTGCTTCTGTTGCTGTCTGAGTTTCAACTGACTGTTTCAAGCCATGTTTCATTTCGCTGACCCCTGTTATCTTTTGGTTTTCCTTATCAAAATATTCCACTAAGGAAAATGTATTTGCACTTATTACTTCAAAAGGCTCTGGAGCAAATATATTATTAATATCTGCACTGTCCCGCACTGCAACATACTGCTCGCTTGTTACCATCTGCGATGGATTTAGCAAATCATCTACTTTATAAAAAATCTTCCTGTTATTATTCCGCCTTGTATTTTCTAATATTTCCCTTATTAGTGCAGTTTTAATTATCTGAGTATTTTCTGCCAGCTCTGCAAGCCCCCTGCCTGCAATGCTGTCCATTGATAAAAAAGGTGCAAACACAAAAAACGGATACATTGAATAAGTGTTTTCTTCTATAGATAATATCTGACTGCCGCAGTAAGTTATAACTACATTTTCTAGTAAACCATCATTATCAATATCTATCCTGCCCCAGTATTCATTAAGCATATACAGCTTTCTTGCCTTATTTTTATCACTGGAAGAAATATAGTGTGGTTTATTTAGAACATCATCATCTTCATAAGTAAAAACATTATCTTTTATCTTTGATATATTTTTATACACCCCATCTTTCTGCCTGCGGATTAAATAATCATAATTTACAAGTTTCCTGTGTATTACATAATCTGCCTCCTGTAAAGATAAGGCACTTGCATCAAATAAAAATTCATTATAAGGCAGCACTTCAAAAACTGGCTGATTTTTACTGACATATGATGCTTTATACTGGACCCTGTATTTTTCTATGCCATTTATATACACAGGGCTTGATTTTACCTGAAAACCTGCATTAATTAATGACTGCATTTTTTCTTTTGGCACTATTTCATCAATTTCTTTTTCACTATACTCTTTTATCCATAAGATTTTTAAAGCTGCACAGCCTGTTATAAGTGCATTTGTTATAAGCCTTGTAAATATAGTATGATATGGATTTTGTGCTGTTATCTGATAGTTTAATAAAGCCTGCATTTTTGCTGCCTTTTCTTCATCTTCTCCACTTCTTGCCGTTACTTCCACAGGGTTTGAAGAAAAAAGCAGCTTGTTTATATCAGGCATTAATGCTCTTATTGTTACTAACACATCACGGCTTATAAATGAGCTTTCAGGCATTCTGTATTTTTTTGTATCTATCTTTTCGCCATTATAAAGCTCATAATATTTTTTAAATCTTGGCTTTAAATGCTGGTTATAGTAACTTAAAGCCTGCTCTTTATCCTTTTTTATAATCTCTAAAATATCTTTATCTTCTAACTTTACTTTCATAATATTATACCTTTAATTACACAGTGTTTAAAAAATTTATAATGTAAATAAAAGATTATAATAAAGATTCTTCGCTTTGCTCAGAATAGACATTAGTTTTATAATACTAAGTAATTTATATATTGAACTATGTCATACTGAGCCTTACAGGCGAAGTATCTAATTTCTTAATACTGCAGCTAAATTTAAACTGCCTAAAACATATCCTTTATTTATCTTAGCATAACTGAAGGCAGCTGCCTTTTATCTGCACGAACACTGCCTGCAAATGTTAAAGCAAGAGCATCAGCACAGTCTGGGCTTGCAAGCCCCCGTTTTTTCATATCCTGCTTTTTTTCTAAAAGAATTTGAGCATTATCTCCCCTGAAATAATATTCTGGACCTGCTAAATCTTCTTTTAAATCACTGTCATGCGGAATATCTGCCATTTTAAGCCAGTCTGCCATAGAGCACCACATTTCAGCCCGTTTATTAATATATTTATCCTTTCTTTCTGGTCTGCCTGCAAAATCTATTCCAGTAACATTATAGCCCATCCATTTAAGCCTGTCATATACTCCTGCTCCTACTCCGCCCATATCTATAAACACACCATCAGGTTTAAAATCATTTATCTCCCTTATTAGTGCATCAGATACTTCCAGCGTATCAAGTGATGAGTATTTTTTTAAATCATAAAGCTTTAAGCCCTGACGCCTTGCTATTACTGTTTTATCCTCGCCAAATCTTGCTACATCTACCCCTAATATTCTTGGTGCATGAATATATATGCTTTCTTCTAAATTTCTCATCACAGCAGCTGTTATATCATCCCGCTTGATAAGAGAAGCACTGCCGCCAGATGGAAATTCACCAAGCACACGCACTTTTATAAAGTCGCTTTCTAATCCGTAATCTTCCACCCATTTATTTATCTGCCTTTTATCTGTAATAGGCACTGTGCGGCTGTCTACCTTTTTAGTAATCCATCTGTGCCTAAACCTGCCAAAACATTCATAAAACCTGCCGTCACTTCTTGTTGGGTTGCCAAAGCATACAAAAAATATCTGTGTGTCTTTATCTGTTAAAGCTCCTTCTGCCACTTCCCATATACATGATGGTATGGCTGATGCTTCATCAAATATTATTAATATTCTGCCGCCCTGATTATGCAGACCTGCAAAGGCTTCAGGTCTGTGTTCACTCCATGGTATTGCATCTATTCGCCATGTTTTTTCATACCTTGCATCCCTTGAAAATATAGCAGTTTTGCTTACTTCAAACATATTTTCCACAATAGAAAGCCTGTGCCATTTTGCAAGCTCTGCCCATGTTTTGCTTTTCAACTGATGCTCTGTATTTGCAGTTATTACTCCCTTTGTGTTTGGTTTTGTTGATAGTGCCCATAAAGTAAGCCATGAAACAAGAGCACTTTTGCCTATTCCATGACCTGATGATACTGCTATCTGCACAGCTTCACTTAGGTTTATTATTCCATCCCGTAAATTTATCAGCACATCTTTCTGCCAGTCTAGTATGCTGTGATTTTTAAGCTCATCTTTACCCCATGGAAATGCTGCCTGCACAAATAAAAGCGGATCGCTTTCTGTGCGGGCTAAAATATATGCTAAATCGTGTGCAGTATTTGATAAAGCATATTTTTTACTCATTAGTCTCTGCCTCATCTATAAGTTTTTTTGCATTCTGCATAAGCTCTGCCATATCATCTTTGCCAGCAGTTATTTTGTCACTGTAACCAAAGCTGCATTTTAAGTTAAAAATTACACCAGTTGTTGCATAACTTTTATCTGTAAGCATTTCAATAGCCTGACTTTCAATTTTCAGCTTTATGCGGTTAATAACTGGTGCAAACTCTTCATCTTTTTCAAGCTCTAAAAACTCGCTTTTATCTGCAAAGCCCATAAAGTATGATATACCTGCTATAGAGCATGGCTTATTAAGCTCTTCCTGCTCTGCAAAATAATTTTCTGCCATTTTTTCTAAATCTTTATGTGTTCTATATTTTTTCTTCATTATATTTCCTTAAAATATTTTTTGTCTTTATTGTTCTGTATGGCTAATATATACAAGAAAAAATACTTATATGTCCGTTATGTCCGAAAAAGAAAAGGAAATGAAAAATATTAATTTAAAAATCAGCTCATAAAAATTAAGCGGAAAAGATAATAAAATAATTTTTGAGATAAATGCTTTAATGGATAAAATAAATAAACTTTTTAGGATAATATCTTAATAATGGATAAATATGTTATAAAAATTAGTGTAATATAGTATATTTTTACTTGATAATATACTTATTAAAATATATAATAATTGCGATTATAATATATTATGGATAGTATTTATTACGGTGAATTATTTTGATTAAAAAATTACTAATATTACTTTGTTTTATTGTTATGCCGTTATATGCTGCTGCTTTTGACAAGCCATCCTTTATAGACAGCTACTCTGGTATTGAGTTTAAAAAACTTAATAACAAAACCTATTTAGCTGTTTATGAAGTAACTCAAGAGCAGTGGTATAAAGTGATGAATACAGCTCCATTTTATTTTAATAAAGGCGGTTCTTATCCTGTGGAATCTGTTTCTATTGGTGATATTCAGAAATTTTTAAATACATTAAATTCTGCTACTCAGTCTAATTACAGGCTTCCAACAGTTGCTGAATGGAAAGAAGCAGTTGGAGAAATAAAAATTAATAGAGATGATGTATGCTCTTATGCAAATTTTTATGATATTTCATCTAATACAGTAAACCGATTTGGCAATGCTTATTTTGAATGTGATGATAGATTTCCTAACACTGCACCTGTCGGCTCATTTGCAGCAAACAGCAAAGGCTACTATGATTTATTTGGCAATGTAAAAGAATGGCTTTGCAATTCAGAAAATGATAGAACTAATACATGTGCTAATCTGCTTGGTGCTGCAAACCTTGCTGTTGCTGGCGGCGGATTTAGCGACGGTCCTAAAGAAATGAGAAAAGTTATAAAAGATGAAAGAACTTCTTTAAGATATGCAGGGCTTGGTTTCAGACTTGCTGTTGATACCGCATCTATAAACCCTAATGCCGTTAGTGATAATATTAATAGACCAAATGTATTAGCACCAGTTACAACAGTGCCTGTTGTGCCTGGTGAAGAAAACACTCAAAACACTCCACCAGCTTCTGCATTAGATAACCAAAGAAATGATGTTACAAATAACCCATCACAAAATAATCAGGATGAGCCGCTGCCTGAAAGAAAGTTTAAGTTTCTTCCATTTTTAAGAGATTAAAAATAATTGTATAATAATAAGTTTATGTAACTAATTGTAATAGATTCTTCGCTTCGCTCAGAATAGACATTGTGCAGCGATAACTCTGTGAACAATAAAACTATTACAATCATGTCATTTTGAGCCTGATTTTTACAGGCGAAAAATCTAAATTATATATATTACATAAGCGTATAATATTTTTAAATTATCTTTTTTATTAGATACTTTGCCTTATCAGGCTCATGACGAGCCGTCTTTAGTAAGCGATAGCCGAACTTGTTTCGGCAGAGTGTGGTTTAAAAAATACAAGGATGTATTTTTTAATAAAGGATAAATTAAGATACTTTGCCTTATTAGGCTCATGATGAGCCGTCTTTAGTAAGCGATAGCCGAACTTGTTTCGGCAGAGTGTGGTTTAAAAAATACAAGGATGTATTTTTTAATAAAGGATAAATTAAGATACTTCGCCTTATTAGGCTCATGACGAGCCGTCTTTAGTAAGCGATAGCCGAACTTGTTTCGGCAGAGTATGGTTTAAAAAATACAAGGATGTATTTTTTAATAAAGGATAAATTAAGATACTTCGCCTTTGGATCAGTATGACATATAAGCAGGCTCAGTATATACTTTATCTGTTAATATAATATATTTCTTCACTATTTTCTTTAAGACTTAATTTTTCAGGAAGATTATAAAGTATATATGTAGATGAGTTGTCGTGCCATTCTGCATTATTCTCTTTTAGCAGTAATAGTGCATATATTCTGTCTGGAAGAAAAATATCTGCCGATTTATTATCATCAGAAAAAACAATAAATGCTTTTAAATCATTTGGATTATTTGAGCCTGTTTTATTCAACTGCACTGCTTCTTCATATATTTTTATACATTTAGCTTTTGCATAGCTGAAAGTGTAGCCGCCACTGTTGTTGCAGCCATGTTCGTCTATTTTGCTGAAAACTGATGATTTAGTAAAAAGTAAAACAGCAGCAAGTGAAAGAGCAATAAGTATAAGAAACCCAAGCATAACACCATTAAATGTGCTGTATGCTTTTTTCCCATCCATTATTCAATATCCGTCATAAGTTCGTTTACAGCTATCTGCACAGCAAACGGAAGCCTGCTTAAAGATAAATTAAATGCTTCCAGCTCTTTTTTCATATTTTTTTCAAGCAGATACCCAGTAACATAAGCAGGTGATAAGTCACTGATTATTTTAAATACCGCACCTATAGACATCCAGTAGTGCACTGCATCAGGAAGTGGAGATGTTTCCAGTGTGCTTGGCGAAATAGTTATAGCCTTATCATAGTTTGCATTAATAAGCAGGTTATCAAAGTCTATAATAATATCACTGTATATTTCTTTTGAGCTGCCTTTAAGCAAAATATAGTTTTTAGCAGGGGAATATGGAGTAGTTTTTTCAAACCCTTCTATATCAACAATATAATCAGACTGCTCTGCACTATATATAAGCAGTTTTATGCAGTCATTATAAGTAGAAAATCTATATCCGTTTAAAAATATGCGGTAATTCATGAAACTGCTCCCTGACTGCATAATAATTTACATGCTAAACATCCATTGCACATTGTATTATCTATTGATATATCATTAGATGATGTATATATGGCAGGACATAAAGTTTTTTCAAATACACTGCATGGAGCATTATTTTTAATACATGAACATTTATGAAGTTTAATTTTAACTTTTGAATATTTTTTAATATTGTTGCAGCTGTATGGATAAAGAGTATTTTTTATTTTATTCAGTTTTTTAGGATGCCTGATAGATGAAAAACCATCTATTTTTGCAACACCGCTGTCATTTAAAAGAATAACTCTTCCCCTTTTGCTGATAATGTTATTATAGTGAGATTTATATGAAGATGCTTTACCAATAAAAAGAGTAGATGAGCGGACTTCACTAGATATAATACCCATATACCCGTCTATTGTAAGATAATTAAGCTCAGGAAAAGTCTCTAATACACCTTTGCATGTAATATCTGTAAATATAATAGTATCTTTTTCTACTCCACGAGCAAAAATATTTACAAAAGGGCAGCCCGGACATAAAAGATTATTAATCTGCGGATATATTTTATCTTCTCGTTCTTTAAAATCAAATTCTGTGCTGTAGTTATTAAAGAAAAACTGTTCTAGTAAATCTTTTTCACTACTATATGCATAAATATCATTACTAAGTATTTTAAAAACATCAGGTTTGATTTCCGGCACAAAATATTCTGGAAAACAGCCTTTATGCTGTAAAGAAATAAGTGTAATATCATCAGTTAAATTTGCTGGAAGCACTTGCATAAGATTATTATTTACTGCATTATAAGTTTCTTTTAGCTCTTCTTTAGAAATAGACTGTTTAAAAGTAGAAGCATTAATGTATGGAGAAATCCTGCCTAAGTCATTATTAGCACGCTCAAAATCTGTATAATTATTTGCAGCATTATGAGTAATAACAACAGTAACAGGTATTTTATGTTCAACAGAAAGTTTTACTGCAAGTGTAAGTCTTGCTGAAATATCTTCTGCATTTTTAATAATAATGACTGGTGTACTTATGTATTTTGGCAGAGTTTGTGTAATGAAAAGACATTCTGCTCGCAAAGGCCTTGTTACTTCAAAAAATGGAAGCTCTGTAAAAAAACCTAAAGATTTACTGCCTATCACTGCAGAAGAATACAGGAAATCTATTGCATCATTACCATCAGCATAATTTTTTGATGTTTCAATGCCAAATTTGTTACAACTGTCGCTGTATATAGCGGTAAAATTGTATCGTTCTAAAATGTTTTGAATTATTTCTTTACTGTTTCTAATATTCATACAGAAATATTTATAATATGATATAAAATAATTTTCAATCTATTTTTTGCAAAAATTTAAAAAAAATTAAAATATATATTATACAGATATTTTCTGTTGTAAAAATTATAAAAAAATCTATGATATTTCATTGATTTATTTAAAAATATGGTTTATAAAAATAATCTTAATATGAATTATGAAACTGGAGATATAATATGTCATCTCTTATGAATAATTATGGCAGATTTAAAATATCATTTGCTTACGGACTTGGTGCAAAACTTTATACAGCAGATAATGAAGAATACCTTGATTTTGCTTCAGGGATTTCTGTAACAAATTTGGGTCATAATTTTAAGCCATTAACTGATGCAGTATGTTCTCAGGCTGCAAAGGTTATGCATACATCTAATCTTTATGAAATACCGTTACAGGAAGAGTTAGCAGATTTAATTTCTAAAAATAGTTTTAATGGTAAAGTATTTTTCTGTAATTCGGGAGCTGAAGCAAATGAGGCAGCAATAAAACTTGCCCGCCTTTATGGCAATACTATACATCATGGAAAAAAATATAAAATTATATCAATGTATAACTCTTTTCATGGCAGAACTTATGCCACAATGGGTGCTACAGCTCAGGAAAAAATTCAAAAAGGCTCATACCCTATGCCTGGATATAATCAGTATATACCATTTAATAATATTGAAGCTTTTAAAAATGCAGTATCTTTAAATGATACTGCTGCAATAATATTAGAGCTTTTTCAAGGGGAAGGCGGTGTTATTCCAGTTGATATAGAGTTTTTAAAAGAAGTTCGCAGAATATGTGACGAAAAAGATATATTAATGATAGTTGATGAAGTGCAGACAGGCTACGGCAGAACAGGTGAATTATTTGCATATAAGCTTTTTGGAGTGGTGCCTGATATTATGACACTTTCAAAATCTATTGCAGGTGGTGTTCCTATGGGGGCAGTTGTATCAGTTGAAAAAGCTGCATCTCTTTTTACTGGCGGCACTCACGGCTCAACTTTTGGCGGCAATCCACTTGCATGTGCTGCTGGTATTGCAGTAATTAAAGAGATGACAAAAGAGGGCTTTTTACAGTCAGTAAAAGAAAAAGGTGCATTATTAAAAGATTATTTATATAAAAATCTGTCTGATACATGCTTAGTTAAAGGGGAAGGTCTTTTAATAGGTGTTAAAACTCCATATTCACCAAAAGATGTGGCAGAAGCATGTTTAGAAAATCATCTTTTAGTTGTTACTGCTGGTAATAATTCTGTGCGTCTTTATCCGCCATTAAATATCAGCAGTGAAGATTTATTAAAAGGTGCAGAAATATTTGTATCTACTATTAAGGAATTAGGTAAATAATTATGACAAAACCACGCCATTTTTTAACACTGATAGACAGAAGCCCAAAAGAACTGCAAACATTAATAGACAATGCCATAAGGCTTAAAGATGAACGAAGAAAAGGCATAAAACACAGGGAATTAGAAGGCAAAACTCTTGCTATGATATTTGAAAAATCATCTACAAGAACACGCATAAGTTTTGAAACAGCTATGAATGAACTTGGCGGCTATCCTATGTTTTTAAGCAGTAAAGATATACAGTTAGGCAGGGGTGAAACTATAAAAGATACTGCCAGAGTTATGAGCAGGTATGTTCATGGCATTATGATTAGAACATTTGGTCATGAAAGAGTGGGAGAATTAGCAGAATATTCTTCTGTGCCAGTGATTAATGCTTTAACAGACAGTTTTCACCCATGTCAGATAATGGCTGATATGATGACTATGCAGGAAAAATTTGGTAAAATAAATGGCTTAAAAGTTGCATATATTGGTGATGGCAACAATATGGCTCATTCATGGATAAATGGTGCTTGTCAGATGGGCTTTCATATTGCCATAGCTTCGCCAAAAGGCTATCAGGTAAATTATGATATAGTGGAAAATGCAAAGAGATATGCTGAAAAAAATGGCGGCACAATTACATTAACCCATGACCCAAAAGAAGCAGCAGAAAATGCTAATGTTATATATACTGATGTATGGGCAAGTATGGGGCAGGAAGAAGAAAGTGCAAAACGCATACAAGATTTTAAGGGGTATCAGGTTGATAAATCAATTATGGCATTAGCTGATAAAGATGCAGTATTTATGCACTGCCTGCCTGCTCACCGTGGGGAAGAAGTAAGCGAAGAAGTTCTTGAAAGCAAAGCATCTGTTATTTTTGATGAGGCAGAAAACAGATTACATGTTCAAAAAGCTATATTAATAGACTGTATTGGAGGAATATAAATGGCAAAAGAAAAAGTATTACTTGCATATTCAGGTGGTTTAGATACATCTGTAATTTTAAAATGGCTTACATTAAAAGGCTATGAAGTAGTTGCTTATGTAGCAAATGTTGGTCAGGATTCTGACTGGGATAATATTAAAGAGAAAGCTTATAAATCAGGTGCATGCGAAGTTATTATTGATGATTTAAGGGAAGAGTTTGTTAAAGATTTTGTTTTTCCTGCTGTATCATTTAATGCATTATATGAAGGCAGATACTATTTAGGCACTTCTCTTGCAAGACCTGTTATTGCAAAAGGTATGGTAGAAGCTGCAAGAAAAACTGGCTGTTCTTATTTTGCACATGGTGCAACAGGCAAAGGCAATGACCAGGTCCGTTTTGAATTAACTGCTGCTGCTCTTGCTCCAGATTTAAAAGTTATCGCTCCTTGGAGAGATGAAGAATTTTTTACAGTAATTAAAGGTAGAAAAGAAGCTATGGAATTTGCTGCAAAATATGATATTCCTGTTAAAGCTACTGTTTCTAAACCTTGGTCAAGTGATGATAATGCATTACATATTTCATTTGAAGCAGGTATATTAGAAGACCCTGCAGTATGTCCGCCAGATGATATGTTTGAATACAGCAAAAGTCCAAAAGCTGCTCCTGATAAAGCAGAAGTTATTGAGATTGAATTTGATAAAGGTATAGCAGTTAAATTAAATGGTGAAACATTAAGCCCATATAATATGCTTATAGCTTTAAATAAATTAGGTGGCGAAAATGGTATAGGCAGGGTAGATATGGTGGAAAGCCGTTATGTTGGTATGAAATCAAGGGGTGTATATGAGACACCGGGTGCAGCTATTATTATGGCAGCACACAGAGATTTAGAAGGCTTAACTCTTGATGGCAGTGTTTTAAACTTAAAAGAAACTTTAATGCCAAGATTTGCTGCACTTGTATACAACGGCTACTGGTTCTCTCATGAAATGGACTGTATGCGAGCTATGCTTGATAAATCGCAGGAATATGTTACTGGTAAAGTAAAACTTGAACTATATAAAGGTAATGTCACATGTATTGGCAGAAGCTCTGATTACTCTCTTTATAATATGGCTGTTGCATCTATGGAAGATGACGGTGGTGCATATAACCAAAGTGATGCAACAGGGTTTATCAGACTGCACTCTCTGCCATTAAAAATGCATGCTTCCCGAAAAAAATAAGGAGAATATATGTATTTTCAAGATGTAATAATGAATCTTCATCGCTACTGGGCAGACCAGGGGTGTATAGTATACCAGCCTTATGATAATGAAGTAGGTGCAGGAACTTTCAACCCTGCTACATTTTTAATGTGTTTAGGTCCAGAACCATGGAAAGCATGTTATGTAGAGCCCAGCAGACGCCCAACAGATGGCAGATATGGTGAAAATCCAAACAGACTGCAGCACTATTACCAGTTTCAAGTGCTTTTAAAACCATCACCTGATAATATTCAAGAGCTTTATTTAAAAAGTCTTGAAGCTCTTGGCATTAATATTTTAGACCATGATATAAGGTTTGTAGAAGATGACTGGGAATCTCCAACATTAGGTGCATGGGGTTTAGGCTGGGAAGTATGGCTTGATGGTATGGAAATCACTCAGTTTACTTATTTTCAGCAGGCAGGTGGTATTGATTTAAAACCAGTTTCCGGTGAAATTACATATGGTTTAGAGCGTATTACAATGTATTTGCAGCAGGCAGAATCTGTATATGATATTAAATGGAATGATAAACTTACTTATGGTGATGTTTACCACCAAAATGAAGTGCAGTTTTCCAGATTTAATTTTGAAGCAGCTGATGTGCCTGCGCTTTTTAATCTTTTTGAGATTTATGAAAAAGAGTGTGTAAGGATTGCAGAAATGGGGCTTCCGCTTCCTGCTTATGATTACTGTTTAAAATGCAGCCATACTTTTAATCTGCTTGATGCAAGAAGTGCTATTTCTGTTACAGAAAGAACAAGCTATATTGCACGAGTAAGAGCACTTGCAAAAATATGTGCTGAAAAATTTGTGGAAACAAGAAAGTCTTTGGGGTATCCGCTGCTAAATAAATAAGCTGTAATAGAATAATCCTGCTTAATATTTTACAGCAGGATTTTTTAAAAAATTATGAAAAATAATATTTAGTTTTGTACTGCTAAAAGGTTTAAATCATACTTAAACTTTGTAAATGCTTATTTTTATGTTAAATAATTAGATTTTTTCATTTTTATTTCTTAATTTTTATGTTTGAGTATCGTATAGTATAAAAAACGGTTAATAAATGTTTTATATTAAATTAGTTCATTTTAACTGCTGGCAGAGATATTTTGCTTATTTGTTTTATAGAAATAGTGAAAAGCATAAATATAATAAATAAGTTTTATAATCAGAGTTAATTAAATGTTAAAAAATTACCGCTTGTGCTTTGAATTTTGGGGATTAATTTTATTTTTAATAATTATGATACCAAATTTTATTTACTTTGTTTTCCCACCCCTGCATGATATATTTCAGACAAATTCAATTACAGAAACTATTGATAAAGCAGCATTTGTATCTCAAATTTTTATGATTATTTCATTATGTTTTTTAAAGAATATAAAAAGTAAAAAAATTGCATTTACTCCACTTATTATCATTGCAGTATGCTTCTGTTTACTATATTTTGCAAGTTTTTTAGTTTATTATGCTGGCATAATAAATGGGTTTGTGATTTTAGGTTTAACTATCCCACCATGTTTAGCATTTTTATTTTTTGCTCTTGATAGGAAAAACTATATAGCATTAATTTTTATTTTATTTTTTACAATTTGCCATTTGATATATGCAGTAGTAAATTTTATAATCTAATCTAATCTAATCTAATCTAAATATAATATAATATAATATAATATAATATGGCAAAGGATGTATGTAATATAAGTTTCAATAAGTATTAATACTTTTTAAGATTATTGCAGCTGCTGCATTCTAGATACTGGACTTATCCAAAAATTTTGTCATATAAGTCATTTTGAGCCTGAAGTTATAAGGTGAAAAATCTAAACTATTTATATTACAGTAGAGTATATATATTTAAATTATTTTATTTTTTAGATACTTCGCTTAAAAATCAAGCTCAGTAAGACATAAGTTGAAGTGTATTGTGCTTTATTTAACTTTGTATATTTTTTAATGCGGTAGCATTTTTATACTGTATAAATTTTTGATATACTAAAATATGTCTTCCTGAGTGAGTATCAGCGAGCGAATTAAATATGAATATATAGATTACTATTATAGATACTTCGCCCTTTAAGGCTCAGTATGACTAAGATAGGGACAGGAAGTCCCGTCTTTAGTAAGTGATAGCCGAACTTGTTTCGGCAGAGCGTGATTTAAAAAATTCACGGATGAATTTTTTAATAAAGGATAGATATAGATTAAGATACTTCGCCCTTTAAGGCTCAGTATGACTAAGATAGGGACAGGAAGTCCCGTCTTTAGTAAGTGATAGCCGAACTTGTTTCGGCAGAGCGTGATTTAAAAAATTCACGGATGAATTTTTTAATAAAGGATAGATTAAGATACTTCGCCTTTCAGGCTCATTATGACATGATTATAACAGTATAGTAATATGACACTGCATTTTTGGATAAGTCTATATCCAACAATTAATATATTAATCTAACTAAGGTATTATAATTTTCATACTGTTTAGAAATTCCTGATTAAATTTTATATCAGCTTTTTCTAATGCTTTTTTTGTAAATCCATCAACTGCAGCATTACCTTTTATAGTTGAAATATAGTCAGCAATAGTTTCTTTTTCATTTTCAAGACCGCTTTTTTCAGGAGGAGTTATTTTTGCTACTTTGAAAATGTAAAAGTTATTGTCTAAAAGAAAAGGTTTTTGTAAAAAACTGCCATTTTTAGTTTTAATAATCTGCTCTATTAATACAGTATCATTTTTAAATATTTTTTCAAGTTCTGCACTGTCTCTTACAAATGATACATTTTGAATATAAGCATTATATTTAGAAGCTGTGTTTTCAAACCCACTGCCTGCTAAATCGCTTTCAAGAGCTTTAATACCTTCTTTTGTTATTTTATCAACTTTGTAGTCTATAACAAGCTGTTTGCTGATTTCATCCATTTTTGGGATATAGGAAGCTTTTCTATCAACTATCTCAAAGATATAAGCCATACTGCCGTCAAGCACTATCTGGCTTAACTCTCCCTTATTAAGTTTATACAGTGTATTTTTTGTTTCAGGTTTAATAGCAACTGCTGTCACTGGGAATATTTCATTTTCTGCAATAAAATCAAGCTCTGTAATATTCGCATTATAATCAGGGTTTGAGTTCTGCACTGCTGTGATACTGCCTCTATCTGCTATTTTTTGAAACTCATTTAATAAATATTTATTAAAAAGCTCTGCCGAAGAAGATGTTTTAATAGTTTCCTTTATTTCATCTTTCTTTTCTTCAAATGTATATTTTTTTGCAGACATTAAGTTATTTAAATAAGCAATAATATATCCGTTATTAACTTTTACTGGTTTAGAGTAAGTATTTACTGCTGTTGAAAATACTGTATCTTCAATATCTTTTTCAAGCATACCTTTTTCAACTGTTCCAATATGCCCGCCTTCTGCAGGAATAATATTTTTATCAGTATAGTTATCAGCTACTTCGGCAAAATTTTTACCAGCCTGCAACTGGCTGTAAGCTTCATCTATTTTTGCTTTTGCTTCTTCCATTGATTTATTATCGCTGTTATTTGCAATAATATATATTAAACTGACATCTGCACTTTCTTTTTTATCATAAAGCATAACATTATTATCATAATATTCTTTTGCCTGCTCATCAGATACATTATATTCATCTAAAAACTTATTTTTATCAAATGCTATATATTTCACTTTTATTTCTGCAGGCACTCTGTATATTTCTTTTGTGAGATTATAATATTCATTTAATGATGCATTATCAGTGTTTGCAGGAATATTTTTTTCAAAAGTATTAAGAGGAATTGCAGCATAGTCAACTGTAATATTAGATTTTCTATAATTATATTCATTTTCAATCTCTTTTTCAGTTGCGATAGATTGAGTTTGATATATAAGATTAGTCATTTTTCTCATTTTTATTTCATCTTTAACAGCTTTTTCATACTGTTCAGGATTTAAACCATTATTTCTTAATACCATTTCATACTGGTCAATATTAAATTCTCCATTTACCTGAAAAGATGGGATAGAGCGGATATATGAAACAAGTTCTAAATCAGTAGCAGGAATATTAAATCTTTCTGCTTCAATAAGCATTAATTTTTCATTAATTAATGATTGTAATACTCTTGCAGGCAGATTTTCAATTTGAACAGCACCACCATAGCGGCGTATCTCATCATCTGCCATTTTATATCTGGTTTGATATTCTTCGTATGTTATAATTTTATCATTAACTTTTGCTGCATATCCAAGAGCATTAGATTTCTCACCAACACCCCATACAACAAATATTGTGGCTACAAAAGCAATGATTACAAGCCATAAAACGATAGATAAAGCTTTACGATTATTTCTGATAGAACTTAACATAGTATATTCCCTGTATAATTATATTGTAGAAGACTCGCCAGAGTAACTATGGCACACCACTGTAATAGCTGCCGCTGCTTTCTTCCGAACCTGACGGGGTTTACTAAAACAGCGGTTGCACAGCCCCTGACGAGTCATCATGCACCCCTTTATATTAAGGAGAGAGACTTTATAAAAACAGATTATTTTTTATCAGTAATATCATATATTGTCAAACAAAAAATAAAGCATTAGTAAAAAAAGTATATTTTTACAATTTGAAGTTAATGCTGAATATTTAAACATAGTTATAAAAAAAATAAAAAATCTGCATTAATAAACCATATAATATAACACCAAATATTTCATTAGTATTTTTATACTTTTAAAATATAGTTATAAAAAAGCAATTATATTATTATTTTAAGTAAAAGAATAAAAAAAATAATGTTTTATAAAAGTTTTACTTGATTATATCTATAAAATGGTTTACTTTAATGATAGAACAATATTTTATTTGTTTTATAAATTATTTTTGGAGGACTATTATGGCTGGAGACAAACGCAAAATGCTGCTGTGGGCTATTCTCATAGGTCTTATACTTGGTGCAATAACTGGTGTTATTTTCGCATTTATTTCACCAGATAATGTTGTTAGAAAATATGCTCTTTTAGTAGCTGCTCCGCTTGGCACATTATTTATCAATCTTTTAAAAATGATTGTTACACCAGTTATTATTTTTACACTGGTTAGTGGTGTTGCAAGTATTGAACCTAGCAGGCTTGGTAAAGTTGGTGTTAAGATTATTATTTTCTATATGCTTACTTCCTTGATGGCAATTATTGTTGGTTTAGTTGTTGGTAATATAATGCAGCCAGGACAAGGCATTGTATTAGCGGAAACTGCAAAAGAAATAACAGCTAAAGAAGCTCCATCTCTTGTAACAATATTCCTTAATATTATCCCTACAAATCCATTTGCATCTATTGCAAAAGGTGATGTTCTTCCTATTATTTTCTTTTCTATTTTCTTTGGTATTGCACTTGCATTTGCAAGGGACAGTAGAGATGAAAAAGTAAAAGAAAGTGCAGATGTAGTTTACAAATTCTTTGATGGCTGTGCTCAAGTAATATTTAGAGTAGTTGGCTGGGTAATGCTTTATGCTCCTATTGGTGTGTTTTTCCTGATTTTCCAAGTATTTACTCAACAAGGTGCTGATGCTTTTGGACCACTTCTTCATGTTACTTTAGCAGTATATATTGGTTTAGTATTGCAAATATTTGTAGTATATATGCTGATTTGTGCAGCATTTAAAATAAATCCTGTTCTTTTTCTGAAAAAAGTATATGAACCATGGCTTACAGCTTTTGTTACCCGTTCTTCAGGCGGCACACTGCCAGTATCTATGGATACAGCTGAAAGAAAAATGGGTATTTCAAAAGGTGTTTATTCTTTCACACTGCCACTTGGTGCTACTATTAATATGGATGGAACAACAATATATCTTGGTGTTTGTGCAACCTTTATTGCAAATGCAGTAGGTATGCCGCTTGATGCAAGCCAGCAGATGACAGTAATCATTACAGCAGTTTTAGCTTCTATTGGAACAGCAGGTGTGCCTGGTGCTGGTGCAATTATGCTGATTATGGTTATGAACTCTGTAAACCTTGATGTTACACAAGGTAATGTAAAATTAGCTTATGCAATGATACTTGGTATTGATGCTCTTTTAGATATGGGTAGAACTTCTATGAATATTGTTGGCGACCTTTGCGGAACATGTGTTGTGGCTAAACTAGAAGATGAAATGGACCCTTCATTCTGGACCACTGAAAAAATTTAATATAATTTATTAACTTTAATATTTAATTCGTTTATCCGCAGTGCAGGCTGCGGATAAATTTTTTCATATTTTATTAAAATAATGGGGAATACAATGAAAACTATAGGTATAATAGGTGGAATGGGGCCTGCAGCTACTATTGATTTATATCAAAAACTCATAGACCAGACTCCAGCAGAAAAAGACCAAGACCATATACATGTTATAATTGACAGTTATCCACAGATAGAAGATAGAACGAGATATATACTTTATGGTGGTATAAATCCATCATTAAAATTAGTTGAAAGTGCAAAGCGTCTTGAAGCATCAGGAGCTGAGGCTCTTATTATGCCTTGCAATACTGCTCATTATTTTGCAAAAGATATTGAACGAGCAGTAAATATTCCTTTAATACATATTGTTAAATGCAGCGCTGAAGCTGTTAAAAGTAGATACCCAGAAACTAAAAAAATAGGTCTTATTGCTACAAGTGGCACTATTAAAGCAGATGTTTATGGTAATATATTAAAAGAATACGGCTTTGAAACTGTTGTGCTTTCTGAAAAAATAGAAAATAATATAATGGACTGCATTTATAAAGGTGTAAAAGCTGGTAAAACTAAAGAATACAGTCCATTATTTCAGCAGTGCATTGATGAAATAACTGCATTAGGGGCAGATTTGTTAATAGAAGGCTGCACAGAAATTCCTTTACTTATGCCTTATGTAAAAACTAACCTTCCAGTAATTGATGCAACTTATGAACTGGCACAAGCTGCTGTTAATTATGCCTTGACTAAATAATTTTATTGCATTATATTTCAATATATTTATAGGAGTATATATAATGAGTAATAATATTAAATACTGCTCAGAATGTGGCAGGGAGATTTCTTCTAATGCGGTTGTTTGCCCGAACTGTGGAGTTCAATTAAAGCCGTTACAAGCAGCAGGTTCTGGAAGAAACAGGTTTGTTGCTGCTATATTGGCATTTTTATTAGGTGGTTTTGGTATACAGTGGTTTTATTTAGGTAAGACTATGTATGGAGTGCTTTCCATACTTTTTTGCTGGACATTTATTCCATCAATTATAGCATTTATTCATTTTATTATGCTTTTAATATCAAGTGATGAAGCATTTAATGCAAAATATAATAATTGGTAGATTATTTTTTGCCTGCGGTATAATTAAAAATAAAAGTGATGTATAATTTTTAAACTATTAAATAAAGTATTTCATTTAGTGTGATATGATAGAAATGCTGCTATTTTACCAACTCTTTTATAACCTATAATTTTGCATAATAAGTCAGTAAATCTGCCATATTTTCTGTAAAACACATTAAACAGATAGTATGGTATCCACTGGTTTTTTGCCTTTGGTGTTCTTTTAATAATATTTTTAAGGGAGTATATATCTTTATATATTTTAAGATAACCCTGATATAGTTCACAGGCAGTCATATTTTTTGGCTGAAATACTACATTTGCGGTGTTATATTTGGAGTAATCAAAATCTATAATTCTGTTATTTGAAAGAAATTCTTTATAAAGTTTTGTGCCCGGATATGGGGTTAAAATATGTGATGTAACTGTTTCTATTTTATTATCAATTATCCATTTTAAAGTGTTTTCAAATACTGATTTATCGTCACCATCAAGTCCAAATACAAAGCTTGCATTAATCATAATACCACGCTTATGGATTTCATTAACAGCAAAATTATATTTTTCTAATTTATTCTGCACTTTTGAAACATTAGATATTGAGCTTTCGTTTATACTTTCAAAACCAATAAAAAGGCTCTGGCAGCCGCCTGCTTTCATTTCATCAAGCAGTTCAGGCATATCAGCAACATTAAGAGATACAGCAGCATTCCATTTTACATTTAAATATTTTAATTCTTTAATAAATAACATAGTCCATTTTGGATTGCCTATAAAGTTATCATCTATAAACATAATATGTTTTTTATTAACTGTTTTAATATCATTTATAACATCTTCTATATTTCTATTAATATAAAACTTTTTATAGGCATCGCAGCTGTTGTAGCAGAAATCGCATTTATAAGGGCAGCCTCTGCTTGTAGATATAATATTGCAGTAAAGGTAGTTTTTCTCTTTTATCAGGTTATAAGCAGGGGATACAATTTGTGATGGAGTAATATCTGAAGCATTATGTTTATATATTTTTTTTAAGCAGCCTTTTTCAAAATCATTAATAATCATCTGCCATGTAGTTTCTGCAATACCAATAGATACAGCATCAAAATATTTGGCAGTTTCTTCTGGATTTGCAGTAGTGTGTATACCGCCTGCTACAACAGGAATATTTTTTTCCTGAAATTTTTTTGCAATATCTTTTGCTCTTGGAAAAACATCTACTGTAATGCTTATTCCTACAATATCAACTTTTTCATCATAGTTAATTGGAGCTGTATTTTCATTTTCATATATTATGGTATGCTTATCCTGCAGCATATTAGCAATGGTTAAAAGACCAAGAGATGGTGCCATTTGAGCTTTAAGCCCGCTATCCATTGGTCTTTTACACATTTTAGGCTGAATCAGCTTAATAATCATTTAAATTTCCTAAATATGATGAAGAATATAGAATATTTTAAATGAGAACCACATAAAAAAGCACTGCAAAAAACTGTAAAACAGTGCCACCAAGCACAAAAAGGTGCCATATAGCATGGTTAAAAGGCAGTGATTTCCATTTATAAAATATGACACCGACAGTGTATGAAAGCCCGCCCAGCACTACAAGGATAATACCGCCTGTTTCTACATTTTTTATAAAAGGGTATATAGCAATGATAATTATCCAGCCCATAATAAGATAAATAAAAGTAGATACTTTTCTTAATTTATTGCCATATATTATTTTTAAAACAGTGCCGACTATTGCACAAGCCCATACAACACCAAAAATAGACCAGCCCCAGCCACCCCTTAAATTTACAATCATAAATGGAGTATAAGAGCCTGCTATAAGGTAGTATATAGAAATATGGTCAAACATATTTAGTTTTGATGCTGCTTTTGTTTTTGATAAGCTGTGGTATAATGTTGAAGCAGTATATAATATTATCATTGAAGCACCATATATAGCTGATGCTGTAATTTTCCATGCATCACCGTATTTTGATGCAAAAACAACTAATATAACAAGTCCAGCTATGCTGAGCCCTGCACCAAGACCATGTGTTACTGCATTCATTATTTCTTCATTTTTAGTATATTTTGGTAAAATAGTAGAAGTCATTTACTCTCCTTATATATTGATACAAAATAATAGAATAGACTTAAACTGAACCAAGGAATTCATCAATGGAATGTTCCTTGATTTTAAGCGGTCCTTGAAAAAGGCTGCATCTAGTTTTCACTTCATCTTTTGTAATATATTTTTTTTGAGCTGCACATCTGAAAATATAAAGTTCTTTCATCTGCTCTACTTTTATTTCTTTTTTATATATGCAGCCGTGGTTACATCCATTACCCATAGGGTAAACTTATACTATTAAAATAAAATTATCAATAAAAATATTAAAATAAAACATACACAAAACAAATAATCCAAAAATGCTTATTTTTTAAAAAAATAGTTGACAAAATCCCCCCCATATATAATGCCAGAAATTTTTTAGAAAAGGGTGATTTTATGAAAAAGTCTTTATTACTTATTTTAGCAAGTCTTTTTACTGTTTTTGCACTTACTGGCTGTGCAGACGAAGAAAAAAATGATACACCAGTGATAACTCAGCCAACATTATCAGAATCAGATTTGAAATCATTACAAGGCACATATGATATAGAGTTTTTCTATACATATGCAACAGTAGCAACATTAACAAATGATTGCAGCAAACTTCAAGAATATGTAGGTAGTGATGCAAAATGTTCTAACATTGCAAATCAAAGAGATTCGGAAATGCAAGGAAAAGGAAGTATAGCTGTTTCTAATGATTATGTAAAAATAATTACAAAAGTTCAATTAGATGGTGGTGGATTTAATAATCCAACGGTAGCTCAAGTTGCAAAAAATCAAAAATATAATTACACTGTTTATAATGATATACCAGTTTCTGCTGTTAAAGATAATTATTTAAATCTTGATAATGTTACAAAGGGAACAACTGGTAGAAATGCAGATAGTTTGGCAGGCAGTAAAGATGATACTTATAATATAACTATAGAAAATGGTATTGTTATAATAGATATGATTAAAGATACTGGTATTAGTATTGCAAAAACTGCTCCTGTTGTTGTTCGTATGAAAAAAGTATCTGATAATGTAGAAACTCTTGATCCAAATACTGCATTTCCTACACCTGATATATCAAATATATTTAAAGCAGATATTGGATATAATAATTAATATAATTTGATTTAATTGTTTTTAACATATAAGGCGACAAAGTTTAATTGTTGCCTTTTTATACATCTACTAGAATACATTTATTATTTTATTTAGTATTATTAATAAGTTATCAAATTTTATTTGTAATTATTTATTAAGACTTATGTGATGTTTTAAAAAAAGTGGGTTACGCTATTAATAAAATATTGCCATTTTATCATATAAGTATTATATGATTTTTTATTATATAGTGTGGAGTATTTTATGGCATCTAAGGAAAGGTTTGTTCCAGTATTTTTTGAAGTTATAAGAAATTATTCATTAGCTTTATTTAAAAAAGACTTATTTGCAGGTATAACAGTTGGTATTGTGGCAGTTCCTTTGGCACTGGCTTTTGCAATAGCAAGTGGTGCTACACCATCTCAGGGTATATTTACTGCAGTTATTGCAGGTTTCTTTATTTCATTTTTAGGCGGCAGCCGTTATCAGATAGGCGGTCCTACTGGTGCATTTGTTATTATTATATATGGTATTATTGCTCAGCATGGTTATGACGGTCTGATTATTGCTACAATTATGGCAGGTATTATATTAATATGTTTAGGTATAGCTCGGGTTGGCTCATTTATTAAATTTATACCATATCCTGTTACAACAGGCTTTACAGCAGGCATTGGGGTTGTTATTTTTTCATCTCAGATAAAAGACTTTTTAGGCTTAACATATAAAGAAACATCACCTGAATTTATAGATAAATGGATAAGTATATTTTCAAACCTTTCTACAATCAATATATCATCTGCAGCTATAGGTGCAGGCACAGTTATCATAATATTAATTATAAGAAAAATGTCTACAAATATACCATCTCATGTTGTTGCAATAGTTATTTCAACAGCTGCTTGTTTTTTATTAGGCTTAAATGCAGAAACAATAGGTGACAGGTTTGGCACAATTAATGCAGTGTTTCCATCATTTACAGTGCCGGAAGTAACTATTGAGAAAATAAGAGCATTATTTCCTGCCGCCATAACAATTGCACTGCTTGCAGGTATAGAATCTCTGCTTTCAGCAGTTGTGGCAGACGGTATGACAGGCTCGCATCATAAATCAAATACAGAGCTTATAGGTCAAGGTGCTGCAAATATTTTAAGCGGCTTTTTTGGCTGTATCCCAGCAACTGGAGCAATAGCAAGGACTGCAACAAATGTCCGTGCTGGCGGTGTAACCCCGCTTTCTGGCATTACACATGCAGTATTTTTATGTTTATTTATACTTTTCTTTTCATTTTTAATAGAAATAATACCAATGGCCGCTCTTGCTGGTGTTCTTTTAGTAGTTTCTGTTGATATGATGGGTATAAAAAATATGGCAAACCTTTTAAGTTCGCCAAAAAGCGATGTGGTTGTGCTGCTTACAACATTTATATTAACTATTGTAATAGACTTAACTGCTGCAGTGCAGGTTGGTGTTGTGCTTGCTGCACTGCTTTTTATGAAGCGTATGAGTGATGTTACAAGTATGGGTAAAATAAATTTTGATGTGTCAGAAAAAACTGCTAAGAATATTGCAGACCCAGATGCAACATCAAATAAAGAAATACCAGAAGGTGTTGAAGTTTATGAAATTAATGGACCATTCTTCTTTGGTGTTGCAGATATGCTTATTAATACATTAGAACATATAGGTAAAACTCCAAAAGTATTTATTCTCCGCATGCGAAATGTTCCTGCAATAGATGCAACTGGCGAGCATGCACTGGAAAACTTTTATAATACATGTAAAAAAGCAGGAACACAGCTTGTTTTATCTGGTGTAAATCCAGCACCTTATGCAACACTTAAAAAAATGCACTTTATAGAGATGATTGGCGAAGAAAATATTACAAACCATATTGATAAAGCCCTTATTAGAACAAGAGAAATCTTAAAAGAATTAGAATAAAAAGTTGAATAAGCCCTATAAGGTTATTTATTCAATAATAAGTATTATATGAAATTTAACATTGTAAAATAACGGGTAATATTTTATAAGCAAAGAAAATAACTATTAATAATATATAATATTATACTAATTTAAATTTCGTTTGTCTATTCTGAGCCATGTCATTCTGAATGTTTGTGTCAACAAACAATGAAGAATCTGTAAGGCGAATAATCTGAAATATACAAATTTCTAATGTATGTAATAAATTAAAATGTGGTAAATATATGTAATATTTACAATCTAGTTATCTCGCCCCCTTGGCAGAATTAGGAAGAGATTTAGTATAAGTACGCATTATATTTTACAATAAGCTTATTAGAAAATATTGGATGAGTTAAAATTTAATATAACTAATCTTAAAATATTATTTCAAAGTGAAACCTATTGTCGCATAAGTTTGGTAGATTAAATATTGTATTACAAGCTGGTAAATATTGATAGACAAAATAACAAGTTTGCTGTATAATAAAAATGGTGACTTATATTATTCTTTATATAATAGTTATATTGAGGTGTAATTTGTTAATAATATTAAATAAATCTGGTTTTAATCGGGGGGGGGCAGACGCAGTTCTGATTTTCTAACTCACCCTTTTTGCCTATATCCCTTTATAAATAACACAATCTTATTGTATCATTCATCTTTATTTGATAATTCTTCTTAAATTCCAATAATTATTATTCAGTGTAAAGATTTACACCTTATCAAAGTTTGTAATAATTTTAAAGAACATTTTGTGGTGTGCAAGAGAAATACACACACTGTTATAAAGAATAGTATTGTACAATTTATTGTTAAACAAGGAGAATTTTATGGAAAATTTAGAAAATAAAAAGAAATATGAACAATTAAAAAAAATGGATAAGAAGTATAGTATTATATCAGCATTGTTTTTTATTCCATCAATTTTTTTTGGGTTGATTGAGTTGCTTTTCTTATTTGCCGTGTTAAATGGGGATCAGCAGGATTTACCTTTGTTAGTGCTAAATAGTATTATATTTATTCCATTAATTATAGCATTTATTTATTTTGTCAAAAAAGTTCCTGATGCTGATGAAATAAGGAGATACTGTCCTTACTGTTATGAAAAAGATTTTAAAACAACAAAATTGAGTGAAGAATGTATTAGGGTATATAATAAGCAAGAAAAAAGAACAATAAAAAATAAACATGGAAATAGAATTGAAACATATGTTCCTGTGCGAGTTGAAGAATGGAAAGGTAAATACAAAAATGAGTGTTGTGGAAAAGAATATGAAGATACATGGGAACATAAAATAGATTTAAGAGATTAAACTTTATATTTTATAATGGCATGGAGGGTTTATATTATGTCAGAAAGCATTGAAGTAGATATAAAGAGTTTAGGAGTATTGATAAATGACTATAAACTTAAAATCCCTGATTATCAGCGGCAATATACTTGGAAGAAATCAACTGCTGATTACAGCTGTATAAAAATAATCTTAAAATATCTATAGTTTTGGAGTAATATATGAGTGAAGACAGCATAAAGGAAAAAATAAGAGATTTATTATTATCTAATGATTTTAAAAGACTAACATATAAAAAAGATGAAGCCAATATTTTTAAAATAATTAATATGGCAGATAAGGAAATAGTTCATTCTGATATGTTAGCATGGCTTTTTAATCCTTATGAAAATCATAATCTTAATGATAAAGTATTAAAAGAAATATTGATGCAGCTTTCAAAAAAAGATGCAGAGTATATAAACCTGCTTTTACTAGATTATTCTGATTTAGAAGTATATAGAGAATATACAGTAGATAACGGCAGAAGAATAGATATTGTAATGGAAAGTAAAAATAATAAAGTAATTTTTATTATTGAAAATAAAATATGGAGTGGAGAAGGTGATAACCAGTTAGAAGATTATAAAAATTATATAGATGAAAAATATAGTGATTATAACAGGATATTTTTATTTCTTACTCCAGAAAAAGAAAGAAAAGAAAAATATAAAGGATATATTCATATAACATATAGTATGATTTATAGTGTTCTAAATTGTGTATTACAGGAAAATCAAATTAAATTTGAGATAAGTGTAATTATAAGACAATATAAAGAAATAATAGGGAGATATATTATGGGCAGTATAGATAAAGAAATGGTAGATTTATGCAGAAAATTATATGTGGAGCATAAAGAAGCATTAGATAAAATTATGCAGTATGGAAATACAACTTATTATTTAACAGAAGTTATAAATGAAATATTGGATAATGAACAAATTTATAATGGAAAGGTAATACTTAAAAATTATGGTCATATAGTATATTTACCACACTGCAAAAGTGAGACAAGAGAAAAATTGCAATGTGGATTTCAAAAAGATAGAGAATATCTTGCATTAACAATCTCAATAGAAATAAAAGATGAAAATGTAACAATATATTTACAAGGAAGTGGAAGAAACGAAAACAATACTGCTGAACAAAATAATAATTATGATAAATTAAAAAATATATTTGAGAAAGACTTAAATAAAAAAATCAATAAGTGGGGTTGGTATATTTTGACTGATACAAACTTTAAAAGTGAAGTATATACTAATAATGAAGAATATATAAAAAAAGTAAAAGACTCGCTGTATGATAAGTTAGCAGAACCTATTGCTGAATTTAATAAAATAATATCACTTTTTGAAAATATGAAATGATATATATACTGCAAATACTGTGAAAATTAATTTAGTAATTTATGGAGTATGGTTTATAATAGGGACAGTTGTGGTAAATCATAAACAGGCAGACACAAGTCATTATAAAATGAAATTATAAGAAATTTTTAAAGCTCTATGCAGTATATAACATAAATAATACTGTGTAGAGCTGTTTTTTGAAATCTAATAGTCAAATTTTGCTAAATACAGAATAGACAGTGGATGATGTGTTATTGGTTTAAATGCAGTATTTTTATGCCATACTTTCTCAAATGTCTTCCTGAGCCTGTTAAACAGGCGAAGGAACTAGATTATAGATTATAAATCCTGCATATATTTATTACATTTTAGTTTATTTAATATATTAGAAATTTGCATATTCTATATTCTTCGCCTTATAGATTCTTCATTGTTTGTTGACACAAACATTCAGAATGACAAAATCGCTGGGTAATTGTCATTCTGAACGCTTGCTTGCAAGCCGTGAAGAATCTGTTTTTTATTGGTTTAACCTGAATTTTATAATTATCACTTTCTATTTATAGGTTATTCATCATATTTTCATTCCATACTCTCTCAAATGTCTTCCTGAGCCTGCCAAGCAGGCGAAGGAACTAGAGTGCAAATACTGCACATATTTATCTTATTCTAATTTATTATATATTGAATGTATTTACAGTAAATTTTATTCTTTTATATTTAGTTTAACATATAAATTGTGATTTAAGAAAAATGTGGGTGAAACAGAAAAAAAATACTTGCTTTTTTCTTTTAGATGTTATAAGATTTCTGCCATTGAGATGGAAACAAACCGTCAGGTCTATCATGCCTATGTCATTAAAGGGGAGTTTCCGACAAGCTAAATTATTAATAAAAAATTAAAATTGCTTTTAATAGAGGCAGAAAAATTTTAATAAATAAATACATTCATGGCATAATGTCATAATTTTATTGGAGGTGTTCTTTGCCGACTCTTAATCAGTTAGTTAGATTTGGTCGTATGGAGATGATTAAAAAGACTAAATCTCCGGCATTACAAGCAAACCCACAAAGGCGTGGAGTGTGTGTTCGTGTATATACCACAACACCTAGAAAACCTAACTCAGCTTTAAGAAAAGTTGCAAGGGTTCGTTTAACAAATGGTATTGAGGTAACAGCTTATATCCCGGGTATTGGTCACAACCTTCAAGAGCACTCTGTTGTTCTTGTTCGTGGCGGAAGGGTAAAAGACTTACCAGGTGTTCGTTACAAAGTTATCCGTGGAGCATTAGATACTGCCGGTGTTGCAAACAGGAAAAAAAGCCGTTCTAAATACGGTGCTAAAAGGCCTAAATAAGAGAGGAATATAAATGGCACGCAGAAGAGGAACTAAAAAACGCGAAGTGTTACCTGACCCAATATACAGGGATACACTTGTTACAAAATTTATTAACAGTTTAATGTATTCTGGTAAAAAATCAGTTGCAGAAGGCATTTTTTACAAAACATTAAATTTGATTAAAGAAAGAGGCAGCGAAGAAGGTATTGAAGTTTTCAAAAAAGCTATTGAAAATGTTAAACCTGTTCTTGAAGTTAAATCTCGCAGAGTTGGTGGTGCTACATATCAAGTGCCAACAGAAGTGAGAGCAGCAAGAAGGCAGGCACTTTCTATTAAATGGATTATTACAGCATCCCGCTCAAGAAAAGAAAGAACTATGGTTGAGCGTCTTGCTGGTGAATTAATGGATGCAGCATCTAATAAAGGTGCATCTATTAAAAAAAGAGAAGATACTCACAAAATGGCAGAAGCAAACAGAGCTTTTGCACATTTTAGATGGTAATAACAGGAGTTTGTTGTGGCAAGAACAAAATCTTTAGATTTACAAAGAAATATCGGTATCATGGCTCACATTGATGCTGGTAAAACTACTACAACTGAGCGTATTCTTTACTACACTGGTGTTAACTATAAAATCGGTGAAGTTCATGACGGCGCTGCTACTATGGACTGGATGGAGCAGGAAAGAGAAAGAGGTATTACAATTACTTCTGCTACTACACAATGCTTCTGGAAAGACTATGTTGTTAATATTATTGATACTCCGGGACATGTTGACTTTACAATTGAAGTTGAACGCTCCCTTAAAGTATTAGATGGTGCAGTTGGTGTATTCTGTGCTGTTGCTGGTGTTCAGCCACAGTCTGAAACAGTTTGGAGACAAGCTGATAAATACAAAGTTCCACGAGTTGCATTCGTTAACAAAATGGATAGAACTGGTGCAAATTTCTACCGTGTTCTTGAAATGATGAATGACAGGCTTGGTGCTACACCTGTTGCAGTTCAAATACCAATAGGTGCGGAAGATAAATTCCAAGGTGTTGTAGACTTAATAGAAATGAAAGGCTATATTTGGGATGTTGAAGGTGACTTTGGTATGAAATTTAAGGAAGTAGAAATTCCTGCTGACCTTAAAGACAAAGCTGCAGAATATCGTGCAAAAATGATAGAAACAGCTGTTGAAGCTGATGAAGCTCTTATGGAAAGATACCTTGAAGGCGGAGAAATCACTAATGATGAAATCAAATCTGCACTTCGTAAAGGGACATGTGCATTACAGTTTAACCCTGTATTATGCGGAACAGCTTTTAAATATAAAGGTATTCAAAAACTTCTTGATGCAGTAGTTGATTATCTCCCATCTCCACTTGATATTCCTGCTATTACTGGTATTAATCCAGAAACTAATCAGGAAGAAACTCGTGAAGCTAGTGACGATGTTCCATTTTCTGCATTAGCATTTAAAATTATGACAGACCCATACATGGGGCAGCTTGCATATTTCCGTGTTTATTCTGGTGTGTTTGAAGCTGGTAACTATGTTCTTAACTCTACTAAAGATAAAAAAGAGCGTATCGGTCGTCTTTTAAAAATGCACTCTAATAAAAGAGAAGAAATTAAAGAAATCCGTGCTGGTGATATTTGTGCAACAGTTGGACTTAAATTCACTACAACAGGGGATACTCTTTGTGATGAAAAAAATCCAGTAGTATTAGAAGCTATGGAGTTTCCAGAGCCAGTTATATCTATTGCTATTGAGCCAAAAACAAAAGCAGACCAAGATAAACTTTCTGTTGCATTAGGCAAACTTGCTTCTGAAGACCCATCTTTCAGAGTAAGAGTTGATGAAGAAACTGGTCAGACAGTTATTTCAGGCATGGGCGAGCTCCACCTTGAAATTATTGTTGACCGTTTAAAAAGAGAATTTAAAGTGGAAGCTAACATTGGTAACCCACAAGTTGCTTATCGTGAAACTTTCCGTAAAGCAGTTAAAACTGAAGGTAAATACATTAAACAGTCTGGTGGTAAAGGTAACTATGGCCACTGCTGGTTAGAAATGACTCCACTTGAACCGGGTGCTGGTTTTGAATTTGAAAATAAAATCGTTGGTGGTGCAATACCAAAAGAGTATATTCCAGCTATTGAAAAAGGTGTTACTGAAGCTATGGAAAATGGTATTGTTGCAGGATACCCTGTTGTTGACTTTAAAGTTACTGTATTTGACGGTTCTTTCCACGAAGTTGACTCTAACGAAATGGCATTTAAAATTGCTGCATCTATGGCATTTAAAGATGGTATGAAACAAGGCTCTCCTGTGCTTTTAGAGCCAATTATGAAAGTTGAAGTTGTTACTCCTGATGAATACATGGGCGATGTTATGGGCGATTTAAGCTCTAGACGCGGTAGAATAGAGGGTATGAATGTTCAAGGTAATGCACAGGTTATTAATGCAATGGTGCCATTAAAACAAATGTTTGGTTACTCTACAGAATTACGCTCTATTACACAAGGTCGTGCAACTTATACTATGCAGTTTGACCATTATGAAGAAGTACCTGCAAATATTGCAGAAGAAATTATAAAATCTAGAAATTAATAAGATTTGGAGGAATAAATCATGGCTAAACAAAAATTTGAAAGAAAAAAACCACATGTTAATGTTGGCACAATTGGTCACGTTGACCACGGTAAAACTACATTAACTGCTGCTTTAACAAATGTATTATCTCAAAAAGGTCTTGCATCTTTTGTAGATTATGCAAATATTGACAAAGCTCCAGAAGAAAGAGAACGCGGTATTACTATTGCAACAAGCCACGTTGAATATGAATCTGAAACTCGTCACTATGCACATGTTGACTGTCCAGGACACGCCGACTATGTTAAAAATATGATTACTGGTGCAGCTCAGATGGATGGTGCTATATTAGTTGTATCAGCTGCTGATGGTCCTATGCCACAAACTCGTGAACACATACTTCTTGCTCGTCAAGTTGGTGTTCCATATATCATTGTTTTCATGAACAAATGCGATATGGTTGATGATGAAGAACTTTTAGAACTTGTTGAAATGGAAATAAGAGAATTATTATCTTCATACGAATTTCCTGGTGATGACACTCCAATTGTTAAAGGTTCTGCTTTAAAAGCATTAGAAAACCCAACTGATGAAGCTCAAACTAAACCTATTTGGGATTTATTAGCTGCATTAGATGCATATATTCCAACTCCAGAAAGAGCTGTTGATCAGCCATTCTTAATGCCAATTGAAGATGTGTTCTCTATTTCTGGCCGTGGCACAGTTGTTACTGGTCGTGTAGAACGCGGTGTAATTAAAGTTGGTGAAGAAATTGAAATTGTTGGTATACATGACACATCTAAAACAACAGTTACAGGTGTTGAAATGTTCCGTAAACTTTTAGACGAAGGTGTTGCTGGTGATAATATTGGTGTGTTACTTCGCGGAACTAAAAAAGATGAAGTTGAACGCGGTCAAGTATTAGCTAAACCGGGTTCTATTACTCCACATAAAAAATTCAAAGCAGAAGCTTATATCTTAACTAAAGATGAAGGTGGCCGTCACACTCCATTCTTTGGTGGATACCGTCCACAGTTCTATTTTAGAACTACTGATGTTACTGGTATCATCGTTCTTCAAGAAGGTGTTGAAATGGTTATGCCTGGTGATAACATCAGCTGTGAAGTTCAACTTATCCAACCAATTGCTATGGAAAAAGGTCTTCGTTTTGCTATCCGTGAAGGTGGTAGAACTGTTGGTGCAGGCGTTGTTACTGAAATTATTGAGTAATCAGGCTGGTAGATTGTAATGGAAAATCAAAAGATAAGAATAAAACTTAAAGCTTTTGAACACAAAATTTTAGATAAAGTTGTAAAAGATATTGTTAATACAGCTAAAAGAACAGGTGCAAGAGTTGTTGGTCCTATACCACTTCCTACTCGCATTGAAAAATTTTGTGTAACTCGTTCTCCTCATGTTGATAAAAATTCTCGTGAGCAGTTTGAAATAAGGACTCATAAGCGTTTAATTGATATTTTTGAGTATAATCCTCAAACAATTGATGCACTTAAGAATCTTGAGCTATCTGCGGGCATAGACGTAGAGATTAAACTCTAATAAAGGCAGGAATAAATGGCAAAGGGAATTATCGGTAAAAAAATCGGAATGACACAAGTATTTTCTGATAACGGAGCGGTTATTCCGGTTACGGTTGTACAAGCTGGACCATGTGTCGTTGTGCAGAAAAAAACCGTTGAATCTGATGGCTATAATGCTATACAAATCGGGTTCGAAGAGATACTCTCAGAAAAGAAAGTTAATAAACCTATGGCTGGACATTTTAAAAAAGCAGATGTTAAGCCAATGAAATATCTTCGTGAAGTTCGTGTTGATGCTATTGATGACTACAATGTGGGTCAGACAATCAGCACAGAAATATTTGCAGAAGGCGATTTAGTAGATATCCAAGGCGTAACAATAGGTAAAGGTTTCGCTGGTGGTATGAAACGCTGGAACTTTGCAGGTGGCCCTGGTGGTCATGGTTCAGGCTTTCACCGTAGACTAGGTTCTATAGGTATGAAAGAATGGCCTGCAGAAGTAAACAAAGGTAAAAAAATGGCTGGTCACTTAGGTGTGGAAACTGTTACAACTCAAAGATTAAAAGTTGTAAAAGTTATGCCTGAAAAAAATGTTATACTTGTTCAAGGCTCTGTTTCGGGTCATAAAAACGGTATAATATACATCAAAGGAACAGCTAAACCAAAAAGATAGTTTATTAATTAACTAAAATATATAGGCTCCCTTAACTTTAAGGGAGCTTTTTTTGTATCAAATAATTTAAAATTCTATAATATTTATAAAAGCATTACAATTATGTCATATTAAGCCGTAAGGTGAAATATATAAAATATTAGTATTGCAAAACTTTTTGCAAATATAAATAATTATTATTCTAGATTCTTCGCCAGTGGCTCAGAATAGACATTGTGTATGAAAGTTTATTGAAAACTTATTTTATAACTTGTTTATATTTTTCATTTATATTACATATTAAAAAAGAAATTATAATAAAGCTTGCATAGAGAAACATAACTTTATGTTATTTTTTTTAAAAAAATAATCAGTAATTATTTAATGCAGCTAGATATTCAATGCCTATATCTGCATATAATTTTTATTTGATAAAAAGATTAAAATTGTCTTAATTATTGATAATACTAAATAAAAAAAACTGTATTTATATTAACAAAAGTATTATATTTGTTAAATTTGCAGAAAAAGTGTAATTTATGAGTTGATAAAGATTTATTTTTAAGTATATTAAATATACAAAAAACTTGGAGGCAAAGAAGATGGGAAAAGAAACTAATGTTTTAAAATCATTAGAAGAAAGCTCAGTATCAAGGCGTTCCTTTTTAAAAGGCATATCAGCACTTGGTGCAATGGCTGCCATGTATGGCTGCTCTAAAGATGGCAGTTCAGATATTATATACGGGGGGGGGCTGGCACAAGTTCCAATGATGAAAATGATTTAACTCCCGATTATATTCGTTACGGCACAAGCGGTCATAACTGCGGTGCTAAATGTCTTATAAAAGCTCATGTAAAAAATGGTGTAATTAAGCGTTTTGTTACAGATGAAAGCATTATAGACACAACTGGTCAAGTAATTGACAGTGAAAACCCTAACTGTTCAGCTTCAAGAGCGTGTTCAAAATGTCGTTCTTATAAATTCCGTTTATATCATCCCGGAAGATTAAAATATCCATTAAAACAAACTAAAAAACGCGGTGATTTATCTGGCTTTATTCGCATTTCTTGGGAACAGGCATTAGATGAAATCGCAAGAAAACATAAAGCAATTACAGATAAATACGGTCCAGAATCATTTCACTCAATATATGCCTGTGGTGCATATTCTTCTTCGTGGCAGGGTGGCGGCTACACTGGTATATGGACAGGTATAAGCACATCAGCTGCGGCAAGTTTAATGGGCGGTTATGCAAAATATACTCATGATTATTCTTTTCATCAAAGGTCATTCTTTGGCACTGGCTATACTGGTTATAATGGCAGCAGTGCAAATGCAAATACTGTTGCAAGTGCAGTTAAAAATGTTGTTTTATGGGGTTCCAATGTATTATCAACAGTAAACAGCTCAGCATATTCTGAAATCCGTTCTGTTGAAATGATGAAGCAGCGTGGCGGTAAAGTATGGTTCATAGGACCAGAATTTGTTGACACTGGTGTAACTCTTGCAGATACATGGTATCAAATGAAACCATACACTGATACTGCATTAATTCTTGGTATGCTTTATCATGCAATAGATACTACATTTGATGCTGATGGTAACAAAAAAACAGGCGGATTATTAGATGTAGATTATATTGATACAATGGTATATGGTTTCTTTGATTCTCCAGAATATTGGATAGAAACTAATTATACTAAGGGAACAGATACAGCTGTTGGAACGGATATAAATGAAAATGCTGGAAAAATATATATAGACCAAACAACTGCAAAGTCTGAAATTGATAAATGGGACAAAGAAACAGGACCATTTACAATAGGTAGAAACACATATCCATATCGTTGGAAAAATAAAGCGGACACATCATTGTATGTTTATCAAGAGCCTATTGTAAAAGTAAATGCAGTTCCTGCAGGTCGTTCACTTTCAGCTTATATTATGGGCAGTGATGCGAGACTTACAAAAGCAGCTTACAGTGGCAACTATGTAGCTGACCAGTTTGCATCTAAACAGGCTAAAAGAAATGGCTCTATTTGCTCTTATATTTCATCAGCAGGTAATACTACAAAATACAAAACTAAAAAAGATTTTTTAAAACCTAAAAATACAAAATGGGCTTCTGATATTACTGGTATACCAGAACAGGCTATTAAAGATTTAGCAGAGCTTTATTTTAACCAAGATAATCATCCAATATACAGCGAATGGTGCGGTGCTCAGCAAAAGCAGGCAAATGGTGTGATTAATATGTTTGCTTTGCAGGCACTTCTTATTCTTTCTAAATCATGGGGGCAGACTGGTGACGGTTTAGGCAGAGCTTTTGGTGGTGCAAGAAGTAATGCAGCAGGCACATTAAATGTAAGTATAAGCCGTCCAGATGTTCCAAGCAGCCCTGCAACACCAGTTATTTCCTGCACTCAGTGGCATAATGCAATAAAATTTGCATTTAAAGAGCAGTTAACTGCAAATGGTTATTCTGCAAAATATATACCTGACTGGGATTATAGAAATTCTGAGTCAGGTGTTTACTATGAAGATGGTGGTGCAAAAGCTCTTTATACATGGGATAGAGAAGCAGATGGCACAATAAAAACAAATGCTGATGGATATTATAAATGGAAAACAGGTAAAGATGGCAAACCATTAAAAGCAGGGTTTCGGTTTATATTAAACTCTGGTGGTAATATTCCAATGAACCAGCATATGGACCCAAATGATGCAAGAGAAATGTTTGAAGCTCTTGATTTAGGTTCTACACAGCCAGATAATCCAGATACATTCTGCATGGTATCATTTGATAACTTTTTATCTCCGTCTCCAAGATGGTCAGACTATGTATTACCTGCTGCTACAACTTGGGAACAGGAAGATATTATCAGCATATCTCTTGGTAACTCTTTATATATCCCAGTTGTAAGTAATGCTCCCGGTCAGGCTAAATCTCAATGGAACTTTACAAATGATTTATTAAAAGCAGTAGGTAAATTAAAAGGTGTTGGTAATGAGCTTGCGACTAAATTTACAGGCGGCATTCCTAATCAGCAAATTGAAGATTTAGTAAAAGATGCATTTGGTAAAGCAAGTGTAAATCCGCAAAGTTTATACCATGGCAAAACATGGGAAGATTTCATTAATAACCCTTATGCTCCAAAAACAGCAAGTGAATATGCACCAGTTACTGTTACAAAAACTACTTTAAGGGAAAATCTTGATAATTATCTTGCTGGTAATATGTCTCAAGCATTTATATCAGGTATTAAGACAAACGAAAAAACAGGCTATGGTGCACAATGGCTGCAATCAACTATTGATTTATGTCCAAAAGCATCTGGCAGGTTTCATGTATATTCAGATTCACTTGTTTACTGCTATGAACACCGTTTTGAACAATGGCACGGATACCTTGCAAGTAAGGGACAGGCTACTGGTCAAGCTAACAAAGACTTTGAAAATGACCCATTAGTTTATCCTATTCCATTATACTATGCTTATGAAGACTATTTTAATGAAGCTTATGGTGTAATGAATGGTAAAAATACATTAGATATGAGCAAAGGTTATCTCTTAACAACTACTCATGATAGATATAGAGCACACTCATCTCAGTCTGAAAATCCATATTTAAGAGAATTAACTCACAGAATTAAAGGCGGAGCTTTATATTCTGGTAATGACTGGAATGAGTATGGCAATATTGGTGCAGTTCAGGAAGTAAAAGCTGGTGAAACAGCAAACCTTGCCCGTCTTAATCAGACAATTTCAAACGGTCAGCCAATAGCTGGCAAAGAAAATGTCGCTTCTTGGAGTGAAGTGTGGATGAATAATCAGGATGCTGCAGCAGAAGGTATTGCTGATGGTCAATTAATCACAATAGGCAACCCGATAGGTGATGTTCGTGTTATTGCAAGAGTTACTGACAGGGTAGTAAGAGGCTTTATTGGACTTCATCAAGGCTGCTGGTATGACCCAGACCCAGTTGACGGCATAGATGATGGAGGGTGTGCAAATACACTTATGGCTCAAAGACCATCAAGGGTAGACCATGGTAACGGACAGCAGTCTGCTATGGTATGGATAAAAAATAAATAATTATAGGAGATAATCATGCGTTATGCATTTTATTTTGACCAAACTAGATGTATGTCATGTAATTCATGTTCTGTTTCTTGCAAAGACTATAACCAGATAAACCCTGGACCAGTTCGCTGGAGAAAAGTTGATACATATAAAACAGATGGCAGTTTAATAGCTATGTTTAACCTTGCAATGAGCTGTAATCACTGCGAAGAACCGGCATGTCTTGCCGCATGCTCACAAAATGCAATAATTAAAAAAGACAATGGTATTGTTTATGTAGATAGAAGCAAATGTATAGGCTTACATCTTTGTATTGCTGCATGTCCATTTGCTGCCACTCATATTGCAGATGATAAGCAGGAGCCAGAACAAAAAGTTTCATGGACAATTACTCATCCAATGCAGAAATGTGATATGTGTATGAGCCGTGTTGAAAAAGGTGAAAAACCAGTATGTGTTGCATCATGCGTTGGTCATGCTCTTGATTTTGGTGATTTTGAAACCCTTAAATCAAAATACTCTGATGCAGTTCAGTTAAATCCAAGTGATTTCCCTTATGCTTATGCAAATAATACTACTGAAACAGGTCCATCAATGCTTATTAAAAAACGCACTAGGACAGTAACTCTTAACAACGGAAAATAATAAATACAGGCTTATCAGTATAACTGCTGGTAAGTCTTTTGGAGAAAATATGGCAGCAGATTTACAAGAAATATTTGGCGGCAGGGAAGTTATTTATGCTTTTTTTGCAAAGCTTTTTTTAGAGCCGATATGTGAAAATGAATATAAAATGATAAACGATATATTGCCAATGCTTAAAAATTTGGAAGATATATCATCACTTGCAAAAAAAGAAATAAACATGCTTGATGATTTCATTACTAAATATAACTCTTTGCAGGAAAAGGAATTAGATGAATTTAAGTTAGATAATCTTCGTGCATATACAAGGATATTTGCATTAACTGACAGTGTTCCAAATTCTGAATCATATTACACATCATTAGAACACCTTGTAAATCAACAGTCAAGGGAACAGGTGTTAAAGTCATATAAAACTTTTGGTTATGATACGGATTTTCATGATTCTAATGAACCAGAAGACTTTATTGCCTATGAGCTTATGTTTATGTCATATCTATCAAGAAAAGCAGTTATATGTATGAATAATGGTAAAGAAGAAAACTATAATATAGTAATAAAGGCTCAGAAAGAATTTATTAAAGACCATTTCTTTAAATATATTGATGAATTTATAAATAAAATGGAGATGTTTGAGCAGGGAAAAATCTTTTATTTACCATTAAGTTACTTTTTAAGAGAGTATTTAAAATATGATTATGAATTTTTAAACTCTCTAAATAACTAATTAAGGAGCCAATGCCTATGAAACGGCTGATGTTAAATACATTATGTATGTTAGCTTTTGTGTTCCCAGCATATTCCTATGTTGGCGATTCTTATGTAACCCCAGACAGCTGGAGCAGACATGTGAATGCCAACGGTATCAAAGCAAGCCTTAACGGTCTCAGCTTTGGCGATACAGGCATATTAAAAATAGGGTTAACAACAAGAGCTGCATTTAAATTTGGAGAAGATGAAGACTGGTCAATTTATCAGTATGCCCGTCTGAGATTAAGTGAAACGAAACTAGGTCAAGGCACAGTGAATGTAAACTTAAATATTCGTGGAGCTTATGACAGTCTTCCAGATATTGGTGGCAGCACAATGGACAGCCAGTCATCAAGCTATTCAGGAAATTCATATAACCAGTTTTATGACGGCTTATATACTTCCCGCAAATATGATGAATACACCCGCTTAAGCGGTAAATATGATGGTAATTTTAGAATATATCAGGCTAATGTAGAGTTTAAAGGAGTAGTGCCTTATACAGATATAACAGCAGGCAGAATATATTTAAATAATCTAGATATGTATAAAATAGACGGCGGCAGTTTCCATTTTGATACCTGTGACTATTTTAAGCTTGATATATACGGCGGTCTGCCTGTCAGCTATTACAGCAATTTAAAAACATCTTTAATAGGAGCAGCGATAGAAGTTCCAGTAACGATAAGCGGCACAAAAATCAGAGCCGAGTATAATTACTTCATACATGAAGATGGCGGAGACTTTAACACCCATACTGCCAGAGGCAGAATAGACCAGAGCTTATCCTTTCCCGATATAATATCATCCAATATCTATCTGGAAGGAGCCATAATAGGTAAAGCTATGCTTTATGAAGCAGGTCTGGATGCGAATATAGATATAAGCCGCACAGGCATATCAGCCTACATAGCAGGTCAGTATGATAAGAATAAAGGCGATATAAACCCGTATATATCCATGTATGAAAATATGCTGGGCGGCAGCAGTGAATATGTAATGGGCGGAGTAATGGTTACACAGGGAATAACTGACTATTTAGTATTAGGAATAGGCTGGGAAACACGATTTAATTTCAGTGAAAGCTATGGCGACAGAGACTACCAGAGAGTATTCGGTAATATAGACCTTGTGGGTTTACTCCATAAAAACAATTATTTAAGTTTAATAGTAGACTGGTATGATGTAGCAGCATATAAAAGACAGGACAGCAATTCTAAAGTAATGGGAGGTTTTCGTATAACTCAGGTATTTACAGATAGACTAGAAGCATGGGCAGGAGTAAATGTTCAGAACTATCAGTATAGAAACAGCCCGATAAAATCCTACCCGCAGTATGGAGAAGATATGGTTAGTTTACAAGACAGAAATGAAAATACCACAATGGCATATATTGGAGCGATGTATCGCCCAATAGACTGGTGTGTGTTACAGGTTGATTATAGTTATGAATATGCAGACCTTTTTAAAAGTGCTGACTTACAGCCAGATATTCATACATTAAGTATCTGGGCAAACTTTATCTGGTAGGTGCAGGATATGAAAAAGAACTTATTACTAATCATCTTATTATTTCTTTTTACAGCAGGTGTAACATCAGCAGTAGATTCCACTAAGCCGTCTACCCATAACAGCAGCTGGGAGCAGAAGCATGGTCAGGCAGCCAAAACTAATATGAGCGAATGCATAATGTGCCATGAAGAACGAGTAGAATGTATATCCTGTCATGAAGATACTGCTCCAAGAAATCATACAGTAACCTTTGTGAATAAAACACACGGGTTAGAATCCAGATGGAACAGAACAACATGTCAGACATGTCATAAAGAAGATTTCTGTGACAGCTGTCATGAGACATCCTATCCAATGAGCCATGCCCGAGCAGGATTTGTATCAGGAGCAGGCTCCCACTGTGGCACAAGCTGTGTAGTTCCCGTAGGCAGCTGGAATAACACTCCATCTAAAAACTGTCTTGTATGTCACAAAACAAGACCTGTAACAAAATCAGGTGCTCTGCATACTGTGAAGTAACTGCATTGATATTTGTAAAATATCCTGCATTAATATATTGTCCGCTCTGCATCGCAGGGCGGAGTTTTTTCAAATATATAGAAATTATTTCTGCAATATATAAAACTCTTGTATATTTTATCAAAATTAATTATTCTATTTAACAAATAAATTAGTTGGTGAGATATGGCTTATAATGATTTAAGAGAGTTTATTAAGGTTTTAGAAAAAAATGGCGAATTAAAAAGGGTTTCTGCCAAAGTTGACCCTGTATTAGAAGTGGCAGAAATAACTGACAGAGTATCAAAAAATTATGGTGAAGCTCTTCTTTTTGAAAATGTAGATGGATCAGACCATGATATAGTGATAAATATATTTGGCTCTATAAAAAGAATGTGTATGGCTTTGGAAGTTGATGATTTAGATGACCTTGGTGAGCGTATTATAAACCTTGTTGATAAAAATACACCACAGAATTTTATGGATAAATTAAAAAGCCTGCCTATGATTATGGAAATTAGCAATATACTGCCTAAAACAGTAAAAAAAGGTGCATGTAAAGAAGTTATTATAAAAGGCGATGATGTAGATTTATTGAAATTTCCAGTAATAAAATGCTGGCCTGGTGATGCAGGCAGGTTTATAACTATGCCTTGTGTATTTACTAAAGACCCAGAAACAGGCACAAGAAACTGCGGTATGTATCGTATGCAGGTATATGATGGCAAAACTACAGGTATGCACTGGCATATTCATCATGGTGGAGCAGACCATTTTAGAAAAGCACAAAGAATGGGGCTTGAAAAATTAGAAGCAGCTGTTGCTCTTGGTCCAGACCCTGTTGTTACATTTGCAGCAACTGCACCTGTGCCTGATGGTATAGATGAAATGCTTTTTGCAGGCTTTATCAGAAAACAGGCTGTTGAAATGATAAAATGCGAAACTGTAGATTTAGAAGTGCCTGCAAATAGTGAAATAGTTTTAGAAGGATATGTATTAACTAATGAACTTCGCAGGGAAGGTCCTTTTGGCGACCATACAGGCTACTATTCCTTAGCTGATGATTTTCCAGTATTTCATATAACATGTATTACTCATAGAAAAGATGCAGTATATCCTACAACTATAGTTGGTAAGCCGCCTATGGAAGACTGCTATATGGGAGTTGCAACTGGCAGAATATTCCTGCCTATTCTTAAAAAACAGGTTCCAGAGATTGTTGATATGTATATGCCGTTAGAAGGTGTATTTCATAACATTATGTTTTTATCTATTGATAAAAAATATCCTATGCAGGCACATAAAATTATGCACTATGTATGGGGCACAGGTCAGATGATGTTTACTAAAATGATAGTTATAGTTGATAAAGATGTAGATGTTAAAAATACAAATGAAGTGCTTTGGAGAATGGGTAACAATGTGGACTGGGAAAGAGATACATGTATTGTAAAAGGTCCTGTTGATACATTAGACCATTCATCACCTTATGCTTTCTGGGGCAATAAAATAGGAATAGATGCAACTAAAAAACTGCCCGGTGAAGGACATTTAAGAGAATGGCCTGAAGATATTGTTATGAGTGATGAAATTCGTGAGCTTGTAACAAAACGCTGGAAAGAATACGGTTTATAAGATGGGTGGTAAAAAAGATTTAGCTCCGTTTATGGAATATTTAAAAGAGCTTTTTCCAGAGGCTCATTGCGAGCTTACATATAATGACCCATTTCAGCTTTTAGTGGCAACAATACTTTCTGCTCAGTGCACAGATAAGCAGGTAAATAAAGTAACACCTTTATTATTTTCAGAATATGCTGATGCAGAAAGTATGGCTGAAGCACCTATAGAAAAAATAGAAAAATTAATACATTCTACTGGGTTTTATAAAAACAAGGCTAAAAATATTAAAAGTATGTCTCATGCACTTATACATGAACATAATGGCAAAGTGCCTGATAATATGGAAAGCCTTGTAAAACTTCCCGGAGTAGGAAGAAAAACGGCAAATGTAGTGCTTGGCAATGCTTTTAAAGTGCCGGGGATGGTTGTAGATACTCATGTTAAAAGAATATCTAATAGATACGGTCTTACAAAAAACTCAGACCCTGAAAAAATAGAGCAGGATTTAATGAAAATATTTCCGCGAGATAGATGGACAGAGCTTTCACATCAGCTTGTGCTGTTTGGCAGATATTTCTGCACTGCTAAAAAACCAAACTGCAATGAATGTAAAATATTTGCATACTGTCCTGCAGGAAATAAACTGGTAAAATAATATGCGTGAATTATATTTGGATATGACTTCTGGTATTTCTGGCGATATTATGCTTGCAGGGCTTTTAGGACTTGGAGCAGACAGTAAAGAATTATCACAAATATTGTCAAAAATGCTTAATAAGCATGTTCAATTAGAGCTTGAAACAGTGTGGCGAAATGCTGTCTGCTGCAACAGGCTTGCTATAAAATGTGATATAGAAGGGGAGCCTTTCAGACATTTAGAAAATATTAAAAATATGATATATTCTGCTGAATGCTGCCAGCAGATAAAAGATAATGCAGTCAAAACTTTTGAAGTAATAGCAGAAGCTGAAAGCAAAGTTCATGGAATAAGTATAGAAGAAGTTCATTTTCATGAAATAGGTGCAGTAGATACTATTATTGATGTTTTTGGAGCATGCTGGCTTTTAAATCAGTTAAAAATAGATAGAGTAATATCAAATATTCCTGTAACTGGTTATGGATATATTAATGCAGCTCATGGTATAATGCCTGTTCCTGCCCCTGCAACTCTTAAAATATTAGAAAATATGCCTTTAAAAAGAGTAGATACAGAAGGGGAGATGATAACACCAACTGGTGCAGCACTGCTTAAAACTAATGTATCAGAATATACAAATTCTTTTACAGGAATTGTGATAAAGGACAGTTTTTCAACAGGTCAGAAAGAGTTTAAAGGTATGGCAAACTTTATGCGTGCCATTATTTTAGAAAATACTTATAATGACAGTATAATAAACATTACCACAAATATAGATGATATGACAGGTGAACTTTTAGGCTATCTGCATGAAAAACTAATGGAAAAAGGGGCAAAAGATGTATGCTTCATACCTGCTTTTGGCAAAAAAAACAGACCACTGTATATTGTAAATATAATGTGTGTAGAAAAAGATAAAGATGAGATAATATATACTTTATTTAAATATTCAAGCACAATAGGTATGCGAATAGAAAAAGTCAACAGAATAACTGCGGAAAGAGATTTTATAGAAAAAGAAGTTATGGGTGAGAAAATTAAACTAAAACGCATAAAATATAAAGATATAGAAAGGCTTTTTCCAGAATGGGAAGACTGTAAAAAAGCATCAGAAATATTAAACCTTACACCCTCTGAAATAATGCAGAAAGTATTAGAGTAAAAACGATAATATATAATTTAGATTTTTCGCCTTTAAATCAGGCTCAAAATGACTGCAATGTGACAATATAGTCATACTGAGAGTGATAAAGAGAAGTATATTATAATTTATTCTTTATTAAAAAAATACTTTCCAGCTACGGACTTTTAATTCCATCGCTACTTGCTTGGAAAGTCCTTGCATAGCCAAAAACGGGGTCTTTCCCATATAAATGGCAAGCCGTTTTCTATACTTGGAGCGAAGAGTAGTAAAATACACTCCCCTTGAATTTTTTAAATCACACTCTGCTGAAACAAGTTTGGTTATCGCTCACTTTCGGCTTGTCCTGAGCCTGCTTCCGTGTCTTACTGATCTTGATTTTTAAGCGAAGTATCTAAAAAACAGATAAGTTAAATATATTATACAATACTTTAATATATATAATTTAGATTTTTCATCTTTAAAATCAGGCTCAAAATAATTTATAGGGCAAAATTTTTGGGTAAGTTTCCATTTTATTTAAGCTAAATTTGTAGAAAAATTACTTAAAATATGCTAATAGCAAGCTCCATATAAATTAAATGTTCTTTCAAAACCTTTTTTAATTACTTCAAATGTGCCAATATTAAGCTTTATATTTAAATATTTATCTGCATTTACTGATTAAAAACATTAACATCTTTTGGCAGTTTCTTTTTAAAAGATGAATCGCTTATTTTTTTATCAATTTCTACTTTGCTTAAAGTTATAGTAGTTAAGTTTCCTGCATTATCTTTACTGTTTATTTCAGATATTACATCATTTTTAAATACAATATTAATATAGGCAAGCCCTGTATCATTTTTTGGTTTTAAATATAATGTATTGTCTTTCTGCTCTGCACTAAAACTTTTGCTAAGCTGAGAAAAATCCATCAAAACCTGCAAAAGAGCATATTCTTTATAGTCTTTTGTTTTCATTTTAATAAGCTGGTTATTGATTTCATCATAATGGTTAATATCTGTATTTGTTATAAGATACCATGATGAATAAGGCTCAGTATAATCCCACAATGCTTTTTCTTTCATATTTATATATACTTTACCTGTATATATATCTTCACCGTAATCTTTTAAATTATTTATCTGTTTAAACTCTGCTGATAAACTTTTAATATCAGATAACTGTTTCATATAGTCAGTATTCTTTTTATCTTCTGCAAAAGCAGTAAAACATACTAATATAAAAAGTAACAATAATAATTTTTTCATATATCACCTAATATATATTAATTAGCCTTGCACACCATGACAGTTTTTATATTTTTTACCACTGCCGCAAGGACATGGGTCATTTCTTCCTATTTTTGGTGCATTTCTTTTAACAGTTGCAGTTTTTTTATTAGTTTCTTTTTCAAGTGAGCGTTTTTCTTTTAACTGTTTTTTATTTTCAGCCTGCAGTTGTTTAAGCCTGCGTGCATTTTCTGCAGCAGCTTCTTCTGGAGTCTGCATTTGTATCTGCACTTTCATAATAAGCTCAACTGTTTCTCTGTTTATTTTATCCATCATTTCAATAAAAAGTGTATAAGCTTCTCTTTTATATTCTATTAATGGGTCTTTTTGTCCGTAACCCCTTAGACCTACACTATCACGGAGATGGTCCATATGCAGCAGATGTTGTTTCCACCTGTTATCAAGAGTATTAATAAGAATATATTTTGAAAAATCTTCAAAATGGTCTTTAAATTCCTGTTTTCTTTCCTGAAATTTTGCTTCAAATTGACCTGCCAATTCTTTTTTAGCAATATCTAAATGTTTTGCATCAGCCTGAGATAAATCTGTTTTTATACCAAATATTCTTTCAAATATTTTTTCTGCTTCTTCATAGTTTGGATTTTGCGGAGTAATAAAATCTTCAAGCAGTGCACTGATAACATCATTTGCATATTCCTTTATAATGTCATCAATATCAGAGCCTTGTAAAATCTGGCTTCTAAGGCTGTATACAACTTTTCTTTGAGCATTTGCCACATTATCATATTCAAGTAAATGTTTACGCATTTCAAAATGGAATGCTTCCACTTTTTTCTGTGCACTCTCTATAGTCTTACTAATAAGAGATGATTCTATTTCTTCTCCGTGTTGTAAACCTAATGTGCTCATTATTTTAGAAAGTTTTTCTGCACCAAACTTTCTTAATAAATCATCTTCTGTGCTGAGATAAAATCTGCTTTCTCCATTATCTCCCTGTCTTCCAGACCTGCCTCGCAGCTGGTTATCAATACGGCGTGATTCATGTCTTTCTGTGCCTAAAATAAATAATCCGCCTAATTCCTGCACACCTTCGCCTAATTTAATATCTGTTCCACGACCTGCCATATTTGTAGCAATAGTAACAGCACCAATTTTACCAGCATGGGCAACAATTTCTGCTTCTCTTTCATGGTTTTTAGCATTTAACACTTCATGTTTTATTTTTGCTTTTTGCAGCATGTGGGAAAGCAGTTCACTTTTTTCAATGGAGATAGTTCCCACAAGAACAGGCTGCCCTTTTTTGTGCAGCTCGCCTATAATTTTAACAATAGCTTCATATTTTTCCTGAGCAGTTCTGTAAATTACATCAGGTCTGTCTATCCTGTTTACTTTTCTGTGTGTTGGAACAGGCACAACTTCCAGTCCATATATGCTTTTAAATTCATTAGCTTCTGTTAATGCTGTTCCTGTCATACCAGAAAGTTTTTCATACATTCTAAAATAGTTTTGGAAAGTGATAGATGCATAAGTCTGGTTTTCATTTTGCACCTGCACTTCTTCTTTTGCTTCTAATGCTTGATGAAGTCCATCAGAATATCTTCTTCCGGGCATAAGCCTGCCTGTAAATTCATCAACTATTACTACTTCTCCATTCTGCACAACATAATCTACATCAAGTTTAAAAACTGCATGGGCTTTTAATGCATTATTCACAAAGTGCAGAGTGTCTACATTCTGGATATCATAAAGGTTGCCAATTTTTAGCCCAGCTTCTACAAAGTTTATACCCTCATCTGTTAAATCAGCAGATTTTCTTTTTTCATCAATAGTATAATGGGTTTCTGGCTGCAAAAGCCTTACAACATTATTAACTGCATAGTAGCTGTCAGTAGTATTATTTGTAGGGCCTGAAATAATAAGCGGGGTTCTTGCTTCATCTATTAAAATAGAGTCTACTTCATCCACAATAGCATAGTGTAGCTCTCTTTGAACATATTCAGATAAATCATATTTCATATTATCCCTTAAATAGTCAAAGCCAAACTCATTATTTGTGCCGTAAGTAATGTCACAGGCATAAGCCTGTTTCCTTGAAATATCTATAAGTTTTATAGTAAAATTTTCTTTATCATCCCATACTGCCTGCTTAGATGCATCACTTTGGATAATACCAACAGAAAGACCAAGTGCAAGGTATACTGGTGCCATCCAAGAAGCATCACGGCGAGCAAGATAATCATTTACAGTAACAAGGTGAGCCCCTTTTCCTTCAATAGCATTTAAATACATAGGCAGTGTAGCAACTAATGTTTTACCTTCACCAGTTTTCATTTCAGATATTTTACCTGAATGAAGAACATAGCCACCCATAAGCTGAACATCAAAATGACGCATTTTTAATATTCTGTTACTAACTTCTCTAACTGTTGCAAAAGCCTCTGGCAAAATATCATTTAAGCTTTCGCCTTCTGATAATCTTTTTCTAAATATAACAGTCTGGTTAAAAAGAGTATCGTTATCAAGGCTTTTAAGCCTTTCTTCATGGCTGTTAATATTATTAATTAATGGCTGTAATTTTTTAAATATTTTATCTGGACTTGGGGTAAATAGCTTTTCTATTAAATCTTTAAACATTGCTGCTCCTGCTGTTTTATATAATTAAAGATATTATAGTATATTTTTTGTTCTATAAAATCAAGTTTTTATATGTAATTTACACATTTTTTTGTTATACTGCAATAGATGAGTTATAAAAAAAGTTATATAAAATGATAACTATATACTAAAAGATATACATAAAAATAGGTTTATTCAACATTATATTAATTATTTTAGAAATATATGAGTGATAAATCATAATTTTATAAAATTTTGATACTATTTAGATATAAAAAAACGGAAAGAGAGGGATTCGAACCCTCGGTGAGCTGCCCCACACACGCTTTCCAGGCGTGCCCCTTAAACCAGACTCGGACACCTTTCCATTACATTATTAATTGTTTTAGAAGTATATATGTATAAAAGAATAAGAAAAAAATCAAGCAGTAATTTATGAATAATTAAAATTTAATTTACTTTGCGGTATTTATATAAATATTCATCTATTACTGACACTATTGATGACAGTCTTGTTAAATTTTTATTTAAATCTTCGTATACTCCTGTGTAGTCATGGCTTTCTGCCATAAAGCCAATGCGGGAAAATTCATCACCTAAATGCTCTAATTCATCAAGCACCTGCTGTTCAAATCCACATCCGCTTTCATATATTATTTTAAACAGTCCATGTGCTTTATAAAGACAGTCAAGCACATAGTCAAGTTTTCCTATATCGCTTAAATTATTAAAGTCATTTATATCCATAATGTCACCTTTATTCTTATGCTTTACTTACTTTTTCTAATATATTAGGTGCAAGTTTAGATTGTTCTTTACTTTTTACTGCCTGTTCAATAGATTTTTCCATAGCCAATTCTGCTTTGCGTCTTTCAGCCTGCAGCTCTGCATATTTTCTCCGTCTTTCCTGCAATGCTTCAAATGCTGCCATTTTTCTTTCATAATTACGCAAATCTACCATAATAGCCATATATGCCGCAGCACCAAGCACAGCCATTAAAATATCAATCTTATCCATAAACATTCCCCATCTATATAGTAACCATTATGCTGTTAATGCACACAGTATTACTATATATAATATTAGCTATCGGCAGTAATATGATTTACTTAATAGATAATTATTATTAAATATAATATAATTTATAAATAAATATTTATCAAGTCATAAAAAACTGTTGCAAACAAGAGTAATATAGTAAATAATGATGTATATAAAATTTATGGAGTATTGTATGAAAAAATATGTAATTTCCTTAATACTTACTTTACTGGTATTTTCTGGCTGTGATGCACTTGGTATAAAACAGGCAGATAATTCTTCCAGCGATAATGGTTCACAAAATGCAGATACTGCATTGTCAGTATCTCTTGATAATCAAATCAGTGCATCAACAGGGCAGCAGGCAGCTGCTGAGGAAATACTAAACCTTCAAAAAGAAATAGATGAGCTTATAAGTGCTGTTAATGCAAAAGATATTGCAGTTACTGAGCTTGAAAACAAAGTTAAGGTTTTAGAAGAAGAAAAACAGCATGCAGCAGCAAAAGCTGCGTCAGTAGAAGCAGAACTTGCTGATTTAAAAGATACTATAAGCACTAATAATCAGTATCGCAATATAGCAATTATTTCAGCACTTATATCACTGCTTTTAAATATTCTTCTTGCATATCTTCTTATAATAACACGCATAAGAAGTAAACGGGCAGCTTTACCACCTGCAAAGGAAGATGAAAAGGCTTATAATGATGTAAAAGAGACTTTTGTTGAAACTTCTGCAAATGAAACAGAAACAAATAATCAGGCAGATAACAGCAGCACTTTAAAAGAAGATAATAATAACAGTAAAAAAGATATAAAAGAAAATGAAAAACAAGAGCAGGTAGTTAAGAAAAGAGGCAGACCAAAAAAAGAGAAAGCAGAATAATATGTAATAATATAAAAATCCCTTTTGTTTTTACAAAAGGGATTTTTAATAAAAAGGGGTATATATCAAAAGTAGAATATTTTTGTGCTACAAATTATATAATATGTGTCACAGAAAAAGTCAATAATAAAATAAGTATGCTATTCCCTTTTTTTATAACATCCCATTAATGCCTTATATATCTATACCTTTAATATATTTAAAGTTTTATCATATAAGTAATTTTGAGCCTGATTTTGAAGGAGAAAAATCTAAATGATTAAGTGTATAAAATGTTTACCAGCAATAATACAAATTTAATCAGTATAATATTTCACTAACAAAAAAGTAGTAATGCAGAAACACAGGGAGAATTTATGGAAAGAGTGATATATGCAGTCGGGCTTGGTCCTGGCGATTATGAGATGATAACATTAAAAGCAAAAAAGGTGCTGGAAGAAAGCGATATAATATTTTTAAGCGGAGGCAAAGTATTTAACGGATATGATGAAGTGAAAAAACTGCTTGATAATATTAATTGTGGCAGCAAACTTAAATTTTATGAATATCCTGAAAATAAAAACGACAGGCAGGCTCATATTAAACACTTTGCAGTTGAAACAGTTAAATATTTAGAAAAAGGTATGAAAGTAAGCTATGTTACAATGGGCGATATGACTATATATTCATCATTTCCAGATATATATAAGGAGCTTGCAAAACATAATGTAGTATTAAAGGCTGTAACAGGTATATCTTCTTTTTTTGCACCAGCATCATTAACAGGCAATTCTATTGTAGACTGGAAAGATAAAGCAGCCATTATTCCAAATCCAGAAGATTACAAGGAAATTGAAAATATACTTGAATCTTTTGCAGCAGTAATAATAATGAAAATATCAGATAATGGAAAAGTTTTGAAAGAATATTTAGATAAATGTATAAACAAGCCTTCTACTGCTTATGCAGTATTTAATGCATATACAGAAAAACAGAAAATATATGATTTAATGAAAGAATTTCCTTATAATACAGAAGAATTTTTTATGAGTGTGGTAATGATAAAAAAATAATTATTTTTTCAAATAATTATTTTGCTTTTTTTGAAATAATTACTATAATACAGTTTAATTATTTTTAATAAGGTGAATAATGGAAAAATATTTAAATCTGCTTTACAATTTATTTATTGTTGATGATAGATATATGCTTTTAGTAAACGGCTTAATTTTTACACTGGGTGTAACATTTACTGCGGCTGTTATTGGTATTCTTTTAGGTATGCTTTTATCTATTATGATGATTGCAGATTTAAGACCTTTTAAAAATATAAAATCTAAAAAATTTGCTTTTTTAAAACAATTTAATCCTGTTCCAAAGATAGCACTTTTTTATATTACTGTTATAAGAGGCACTCCAACTGTTGTGCAGCTTTTTATACTTGCTTATGTAATATTTGTAGGCAGACTGGCAGATACTCCAGTATTTGTTACAGCAAGCCTTGCATTTGGTTTAAATTCAGCAGCTTATGTGGCTGAAATAATAAGAGCCGGTATTCAGGGTCTTGATAAAGGTCAGATGGAGGCAGCAAGGGCACTGGGTATGTCATACAGGCTTTCTATGAGAGTGGTAGTTATACCGCAGGCAGTGAAAAAGATTATGCCTGCACTTGTCAGCGAGTTTATAGTTCTTTTAAAAGAAACATCTGTTGTCAGTATGATAGGTGGCGTAGATTTAACTTTTGGAGCAAAAAGCATAGCATCAGTTACATATAGAGCAGCAGAGCCGTGGATTGTGGTGGCTTTAATTTACCTTGCATTGACAACTATATTTACATACTTTATGCGTAAAATAGAAAAGAGGTTAAGAGAAAGTGATTAAAATAAGTAACCTTCATAAAAGTTTTGGTGATTTGCATGTATTAAAAGGTATTGATTTGCAGGTAAATCAAGGAGATATTATTGCAATAATTGGACCATCAGGCAGCGGCAAGTCTACACTTCTGCACTGTATAAATAAACTTGAAGAGCCAACTGTTGGTCATGTTTTTATTGATGATGAAGATATAATGATGCCAGAGTGTAATATAAATGCTGTAAGGCAGAAAGTGGGAATGGTATTTCAGCATTTTAATCTTTTCCCCCATAAAAAAGTTATTGAAAATATTACTCTGGCACCTACTCTTGTAAAAAAAATACCAACAGCAAAAGCAGTAGAAGCAGCAGAAAAACTGCTGAAAAAAGTAGGGCTTGAAGAAAAGGCAGGTGTATATCCAAACAAACTTTCTGGCGGTCAGAAACAGCGTATAGCCATAGCCAGAGCTCTTGCTATGGAACCTGAAGTTATACTTTTTGATGAGCCAACAAGTGCTCTTGACCCAGAGATGATTAAAGAAGTGCTTGATGTTATGAAAGAATTAGCACAAGAAGGTATGACAATGCTTATAGTTACTCATGAAATGGGATTTGCAAAAAATGTTGCAAACAGGCTTCTCTTTATGGATGGCGGCAAAATAGTAGAAGATACTGACCCTAAAACTTTTTTTGAAAATCCAAAAAGTGAGCGAGCAAAAGAATTTTTAGACAAAGTATTAAATAAATAAAGTAATTTTATTTAAGAAAATTATATATTTAAATAATAAGCAGGAAAAGTATATATTATATTACTGAATTATTTTTTCAGCAGCATTTATTATTTTGCTATTTCCATATATGTTTTTTCTTATATTAGTTTATGTTAAAAAAGTCTGCAATTTTAATTGTAACTTATTATGCAGATTTTTGCTTCTGATAATAATAGACAATTATAAAGGATGATTTAAAATATAAATACTTCTGTTATGTTATATTGAGCCTGAATGGCAAAGTATATAACAAAATAAGATAATTTAAAGTTATTATGCGATATGTTAATACATATAATTTAGATATTCATCTTTAAAATAAGGCTTGAAATGGAAGACTGTAATATAAAATTTTAGGGTAAATTCGTTTTTAGATTTTACAAAATTTAAAAATAATATAGAAAATATTTGACAATATATAAAAAATATAGTAATAAGAATAATTACTAATATTGATATAAAATAGTGCTGTGCTACATGCATTAAATTATATGGTGGCTGAAAAGTAAATACAAACATATCTCTGGAGGTAATATGGCAATTTCAAAGTATTCCCGCCAGCGTGAGCTTATCTACAAAACAGTAATAGAAAATAAAGTGCATCCTACAGCAGAGTTTGTTTACAATTACTTGAAAAAAGATAACCCACAGCTTAGTTTGGGAACAGTATATAGAAATTTACAGCAGTTATCTGATAATGGTGAGATAAACAGGCTTTCAATACCAAATCAGCCAGACAGATTTGATGGAGTTATTGAAGAACATTATCATGCAGTATGTGAAAAATGTGTCACAATATATGATATTCACATAAATGAGATGTTTGATATTGACAGTCTGGTTGCTGAGAAAACAGGACTTGATATTACAGGTCATGAAATAATATTTAAAACAATATGTCCCATGTGCAAAAATTAGGGATAAAGGAGTAAAATATGGAATTAAAAGGTTCTAAAACTGAACAAAATCTTATGACTGCATTTGCAGGTGAATCACAAGCCCGTAATAAATATACATATTACGCAAGCAAAGCAAAAGCTGAAGGTTATAACCAAATTGCAGATATTTTTACAGAAACTGCAAATAATGAAAAAGAACATGCTAAAATATGGTTTAAACTTCTTCATGATGGTCAAATACCTTCTACAGATGTTAACTTAAAAGATGCTGCTGCTGGCGAACACTATGAATGGACTGATATGTATGCTGGCTTTGCTGCAACTGCAAAAGAAGAAGGCTTTGCTAAAATTGCTTATCTTTTTGAAGAAGTTGGTAAAATAGAAAAAGAACACGAAGCAAGATATTTAAAACTTCTTGAAAATGTAAAAGAGCAAAAAGTATTTAAAAAAGCAGAAAAAGTTGTATGGCAGTGTGCTAACTGCGGACACTTACACTTTGGTGAAGCAGCTTTAGAAGTTTGCCCAGTATGCGAACATCCAAAAGCATTTTTTCAAGTTAAAGCAGAAAACTATTAATAGTTAATAATAAATTGAGCTGCTGTAAAAAGCAGCTCAATTTATATTTTTAGAAAATAAAAAATTTTTACAGTATAAATTGTGTAGTATGGGTTAACCATAAATATAAAATAAGGGGAATTATATGAAAAAAGTTTATCTTTTAATATCAGTCATGATTTTTGCAGCAGCAATTACAGGCTGTAAAAAAAGTGAAAATATATCAGCTGCACCAGCTGCAAATGCACCACAAACAGCTGTGGAGGCACCAAAAGCAGTAGAACCTGCACCATCAGCAGTAGTTGATGAATTAAAACCAACTCAAGACGAGCTTATTATTGAAGCAAGAACTAATTTTGAGCCTATTCCTTTAAATGTTGAAGAAGGTTACAAACTGTTAAAAAACAATACACCAACACCTGAAAAATTTGAGCTTGGTAAAATGCTCTATTTTGAACCTCGTATTTCTAAAAGCCAGTTAATCAGCTGCAATACTTGTCATAACTTATCTTTTGGCGGTGATGATTATCAACAAACTTCTATTGGTCATGGCTGGCAGAGAGGTCCTAGAAATGCTCCAACAGTATTAAATTCTGTTTATAATACTGCACAGTTCTGGGATGGCAGAGCAGGTGATTTAAAAGACCAGGCTAAGGGTCCACTTCAAGCAAGTGTTGAAATGGCAGCTACTCCAGCGTATGTTGTAGAAGTATTAAAAAGTATTCCAGCTTATGTAGAGCTTTTTAAAGCTGCATTTCCTGGTGAAGCAGACCCTGTTACTTTTGACAATGTAGCAAATACAATTGAAGTATTTGAAGCAACATTACTTACACCAAACTCTAGATTTGACCAATTCTTAAGAGGCGACAGCAATGCTCTTAATGAAACTGAGAAAAAAGGTTTAAAAGCATATATGGATAATGGATGTGTTTCATGCCATTCAGGTATTAACTTAACAAGCGACGGCTACTATCCATTTGGTTTAAAAGAAACTCCAGAAGCAAGATTATTAGCTGGCGACAAAGGTCGTTTTGGTATCAGTGAGGCTGAAGGTGATGAATTTGCATTTAAAGCACCAACTTTAAGAAATGTTGAATACACTGCTCCATATTTCCATTCTGGTTTAGTATGGGATTTAGGAGAAGCAGTTGCAGTTATGAGCTCTTCTCAATTAGGTATTGAATTATCTAATGAAGAAATAGAGCAAATAGTAGCTTTCTTAAAAACTACTACTGGTGAAATGCCAAAAGTGGAATATCCAGTTCTTCCTGCTTCTACTATTAATACACCAAAACCAACATTTACTATTGACTAATAGTAATCATTATATAAATACCTGCTTATAAGAGCAGGTATTTTTCAATAAGTTCAATGTAATAACTATAATATAGTTCAGCATAATAACTATAAGTATAAAACAACTTGTTCATGATAATAACTATTACGATTATGTCATACTGAGCCTTTTAGGCGAAGTATCTTAATTTATCCTTTATTTTAAAATTCGTCTTTGAATTTGAAAAACTACGCTTGGTCGCAGTAAATGCTCACTCACTTACTTACTTTCAGAGAGCTCATCCTGAACCTGCTTCCCTTTATCTTTACATGTCAATGATAATCAAAAATTATTATCAAAATGGGTTACATACATGGTAAAATATATTGACATTACTTGTTTAATATATATAATGAGAGCCTATGTTTAAAATAATGGAGTTTTTATGAAGAGATTAACACTGTCTGCAATTTTGTTCTGCTGTATATTTTTTTCGCTTTCTGCTTATGCTGCAGAATACTCCCTGCCTAATGCTTATGATTTTTTCATTTCAAGACAGGCTGAAAAAAATGATAATCTTCCGCAGTATATTAAGCCGGATTACATTAGAGATGACTATAAAAGAGTGCTGCCTGATTTAGACAACACTTCTCTTAGTTTTTTCCAAAAATACCCTGTAGAAGTGCATTTAACATCCACTTTTTCATATTCTATTAATGCAAATACATTTAATATGCGTGATTTATTTTTTACAATTGGTCAAACATACCATAACGACTGGCTGCAGCTTACAGGGTTTGTAACTGCTTTTGGTTATTTTGATACCCATGACCCAATGTCTGATTATGGCTATGTGAAAGGTAATGCAGGATTATATGACGGTGGTTTTCAAGCTGTTCTTTTTGACAGAATATTAGTTTCTGCAAGGGGTAGAGCAGTATATGATTTAAGCACAAATACATTTATGCTTATGAACCATTTTTACGACACTACACTTGATTTATCAGAAAATGCTCCATTTTATACAGATATTCAAGGCTGGCAGCTTCCGCAGAATATGAATGGTCCCGGTATTAGAGTTGGCTTTATTGGCAAACATTATGAAATAGCTTATTCTCAAGGGGATTTTATGCATGGTATCCCTAAATCATTAATAGCAAAATTTAATCTGCCAAATATTGATTTAAGATTTTTATACGGTCATGAAAACAGAAATGCACCTGCCAGCTGGACAAATGAACTTTCAAGCCATTTAGTGCAGGTTTCTTCTACTTTTAGATACCCATTTTTAAATAATAAACTATGGATAAATGCTATTGCAGAATATACATGGCGTCAAAATGATGTTAGAGAAGTGCCACTTGACAGTGTATCAAATGATGGAAAACATACAGTTGATGCTTCAGGCAGCCTTACACCTTTTGCACCAGATGCTCACTATGTGCGATTAGAACAGGCAATAGAATATTATATGTTAAATATTGCTTTAAGAGAAATAGTGCAGGTAAGGGGTGATAAAACTGTATTCAATTTAGAGTATGCAGTATATGGTAAATTTCAAGCTGCATCATCAGAATTTACAATTGGTTTTCAAGGCTCTACTGATGGCAGATATTATATTGCTGGTGGAATAAAATTTTAATAAAGGGTATACATAATGAGACTGTTATTTATAATATTGTTTTTGAGTATTTTGAGCTTGGGGGGGGGCATGTGCTATGCTGCTCCAGAAGTTGATTTTCAAGTATATACAAGCTCTTATGCTTATAACAGCGAAAACACTCACTGGGAGCAGACAAGAACAACTCTTACTTATTTTGAAAATTTTACAGAAGCAGTATTTGATATTAAATTTAATGAATTTATTGACTTACGCATAGGTGCATCACTTCTTCTTCCTTTTACTTTTGAATTTCCTGATAATGTGCGTGTATTTCCAATTATAACATCAAGAATTGGAAATAAAGATGTAAGTCTGCGTATTGGCACACTTACAGGCGGCCACAACCTGCCTGCAACTATCCGTGACCCGCTTATGGATATGACACCAGTTGTGCGTTCTACAAACACAAATATTCTTATTCCAGACAGCACAGAATCATATAAATATGGGGATAAAATGACCCATGGATATTATGAATATGGTGCATCAGTAGAATGGTTTAAAGGTGGCAAGGGTGAAGTTTATATGAACTGGCAGATGCTGCATACAGAAAGGCATAGAGAGCGTTTTGATGTTGGCTTAATTCACAGCTTTGATTTTGTTTCAGATATATTCACCCCTTATATTGCACTCCACTACTGGCATAACGGCGGTCATGAATATCCTCTTCCAGCAGGCACGCCAGCTATTACTGAAAATTATGTAGGGGGAATTGGGATAAATAGTAAATGGCTGACTATACTTTATATGGCATCATATAATTTTGTAGATAGAGATAATGAAGGTGCTGTTTTTGGACATGGATTATATATGCGTGGCACAATACCTGTGAAAAACTGGTTTGAAATAGAGCCGCTTGTATTTGTTTCAGGCTGGTATTTAAACCATGACCATATATTTATCAGTGTTGAAGGTGACCCATTTTTCAGAATGCCTTTCTATGCAGGTATAAATATTAAAAAAGGATTTCAGTTTGATAATGGTATAAGTTTATCATTTGGATTTATAAATGGTGTATTCTTAACAGAAGATAATGAAGTAGGTACAAGGTTTGACCAGACTATAAGCCTTAATTTTATTTACAGAATACCGGTTACAAAAAGATAGAAACAATTAAGCCCCTTTTTTAAAAGGGGCTTTTTAGTATACATAAATTAATAATTTTTTAAAATTTAAATATTATTATTAAAATATTTTTATATATTTATCTAAAAGCTATAATATTTATTTAGCTGATTCTACATATTCTACAATCTTTTGTGCTATTATTCTAACATTTCTTTCAAATTTTTCTGTATTTTTTTCAAGCAAAGTCATACGGAAACCAAGCAGATTTGTAAAAAATGAAGTAAGCGGAACTATACATATTCCTGTTGCTCCAAGCAGATTATATGCAAAACGCTTATCATGCTCTGAATTATTGTCTAAAAGCCTGTTTACATAGTTCTGGACTTCTTTATTTTCCATATCTAAATGCTGCTTATTATTTAATACTGCTTCATTAAACACAATGCTTAAATAAAATGCACCATTGCTTCTGTTTACTACAATGTATGGCACATCTTTTAATATATTGTATGCAATATCTGCAAGTTTTTCATAATGAGTAACTCTTGTCTGAAGATATTTAGCATATTCTTTATGTTCAATAAGTTTTGGTATTGCCATCTGCGGCATAGTTGTAGAGCATACTTCTGCCTGTTTTTGTTTAAAGATTGCCTGAATATATTTGTCAAAATCTGCATCTTTGCCATAGTTGTATACTTCAATCCAGGCACATCTTGCTCCGGGCCAAGGCACTTCCTTTGAAAGAGAATTCATACTTATTGCCGGCACATCACCAATAACTTCTGACAAATATGGTGTTTTTTGACCATTATATGTCATATTATGGTATATTTCATCTGCTACAATGAAAAGATTATGTTCTTTTGCAATGCGGACAATTTCCTGTAGTTTTTCTTTGGAATAAATATAACCTGTTGGGTTATCTGGGTTAATAATAAGTATACCAACGATAGAATGAGCACTTTTAATTTTCCTTTCCAGCTCTCCTAAATCTGGCTCCCAGTTATTATATGGATTCATTTTATAAGTGTTTGGTGGAAATGATGCATGTGCCACTTCTGCCATAAAATGGGTAGAATAAGTTGGCTCAGGCATAATTATACGGGCATCAACACGGATAACAGAATAGCTTCTTGCAATAGCATCACCAAGACCATTAAAAAATATTATATCATCTTTTGTAATTTTTGCCCCACCAAGAGCATTTCTTTTAGCGGCTAAATATTCCCTAGTAGAATCTACTCCCTTAGTAGGTGAGTAGGCAAAAGACATATTATCATCAATTACTTCTTTTAATACATCTTTAATCCATTCAGGCACCTGTTCCCCTTTCATAACTGGGTCGCCAATATTTTCCCATGAAATCTCCATTCCTTTAGATTTCATAAAATTTGCTATCTCTACAATATTCCTAATTTCGTAGGTCAAGCCACTGCCAATTGTTGCGAAATCTGCTCTCATATCCACACCTTAATTTATTATAATGCAAAAATAAATATATACTCAGTTCAGGAAGAACTGCTTTAGTAAGCAAACAAAAGAATTTACTTCTTGTTTGCGCTAAATAAAAAATTCACGGATGAATTTTTTATATTTGATTAAATAAATTTGCGAAATCTGCTCTCATATCCACACCTTAATTTATTATAATGCAAAAATAAATATATACTCAGTTCAGGAAGAACTGCTTTAGTAAGCAAACAAAAGAATTTATTTCTTGTTTGCGCTAAATAAAAAATTCACGGATGAATTTTTTATATTTGATTAAACAAATTTGCGAAATCTGCTCTCATATCCACACCTTAATTTATTATAATGCAAAAATAAATATATACTCAGTTCAGGAAGAACTGCTTTAGTAAGCAAACAAAAGAATTTACTTCTTGTTTGCGCTAAATAAAAAATTCACGGATGAATTTTTTATATTTGATTAAATAAATTTGCGAAATCTGCTCTTATATCCACACCTTAATTTATTGTAATGCAAAAATAATCAGTTATAGATTCTTCGCTGTTTTCACAATGATAAAAAATTGTCACTCTGAGGGAGCAGAGCGACCAAAGAGTCTATTATTTATATCCTATATATCTTACATTTTCAAATATCTAATGCACTATTTTTGTGCCTATAACACCTATTATAATCATTGTTATAAAAAACAAACGCCAAAAGCCTGTGCTGTCACCAAAGAAAAATATGCCTATAAGTAATGTTCCTGCTGCTCCCACACCTGTCCATATAACATAGGCAGTACCTATTGGTATAGTTTTTTGAGCAATATATAAAAATACACCGCCTAAAGCCATAGATATTACTGATATACCAATAAAAACAACACTGTATTTTGTATATGTAGAAGCCAGCTTAAAGCCTAAAGGCCAGCCTACTTCAAAAATCCCTGCAATTATTAAATATACCCAGCTCATATACTATTCTCCTTCGTCACTGTATTTGCTTTTTCTTTTTCTTATACTTAAGCGGACAGGTACACCGTCAAATCCAAATGCTTCTCTTAACATATTTACTAAAAATCTTTCATAAGAGAAATGCACTCCTTGAGGATTATTTACAAAAGCTACAAAATAAGGGGGACGGGCTGCAACCTGCGTCATATAGTAAAATTTTAATCTTCTTGTGCCTACAACAGGGGGCTGGTGTCTTTCAAGAGCTTTTCTTAATACTTCATTTACTGCATGTGTAGGCACTCGTTTATTATATTCAAGATAAAGTTTTTTTACTGCATCAAATATTTTTTCACAGTTTTTTCCAGTTTTTGCAGAGATAAATATTAATGGCGGGTTTGCTAAAAACTGCAGTTTTTCAGCAAGTGTTCTTTTAAAATTTTTCACTGCCTTTTCATCTTTGCCAGCAATATCCCATTTATTAACTGCAATCACAACAGGCTTCCCTGCTTCCCATGCATCACTGATTACTTTTACATCTCTTTCATTAAGTCCATCAGCACCGTCAATCACAGCCACAACTACATCTGCTTCCTTTACTGCATCTATTGACCTGTAATATCCATACTTTTCAATAGTGTCTTTAAACATTACAGATTTTTTGCGAATACCTGCTGTATCAGTTATAATATATTTATCATTTTTATATGTAAAATATACATCAATACTGTCTCTTGTAGTGCCTGCAAGTGGTGTAACAATCACCCTGTCTTCACCAAGCCATGCATTTAAAAGGCTTGATTTACCAACATTTGGTCTGCCTGCAACTGCAATTTTTATTCGTTCATCTTCATTACTACCTTTTTCAGCTGTCTCTTCCTTTTCAGGTATATAGGTATAGATATAGTCAAGAATATCATCTACATTTCTGCCATGCAGTGCACTTATTGGAAAAATCTCAACATCACCAAACTTATAAAATTCATTTATTGCCTGTTCTCTAGCATTACTGTCTGCCTTATTCACTGCTATAATAAAAGGTTTGCCGCATTTTCTAAGCATATCGCATACTATTTCATCAAGTGCATGCAGTCCAACAGATGCATCTACAACTAATATTAAAAAGTCGGCTTCTTCTATAGCCTTAAAAAACTGCTCCTGCATTTCTTTTTTTAAAACATCAGCCTGCAAATCAAATCCGGCAGTATCCACAAGTTTAAAATCTTTATCAAGCCATGAAGTTTCTACTTCTATCCTGTCTCTTGTAACTCCGGGCATATCATCAGTTATGGCAATCCTTCTGCCTGCAATTCTATTAAACAGGGTGGATTTTCCTACATTTGGTCTGCCTATAATACCTAAATTAAACATTCTATAAAAGTCCTGCACGCTTCATTGTTTCAGTTATTCTTTTTGTAAGCTCATCACATGAAAGAAGTGTTGCCACACTATCCATTTCAGGACCTTTTGTGCTTCTTGTAACACCAGAACGGACTGCCATATATAATGGTCTGCCTTTTGTCCCTGTTTCTTTTTGTATTTCTTTCATTACTGCTTTATAGCTTTCTAAATCAAGATACTCTTTACCTGCTGTTTTTGAAAGAAATAAATCAAGCACACCTTTTGATGTAGGAAGAGCAAGTATTTCTTTTGCTTCTTCAGTTATTTCATCAGGCAGTTTAAAATATATCTGTAAATATTCTGGTGCATCGCTTAAAAGTGTAAAATTATCACGAACAGATAAAAGCATAGCTTCCATTTTTGCCTTATTTTCGCATATATATTTTTCGTCTGCAAGACCGCTGGAAATTATATATGGTTTGCAAAGCTCTAACAATTCAGAAATATCTTTGCTGCGAATATATATTCCATTCATCCATTTTAATTTATCAAAATCAAATACAGCAGCACTTTTTGAAACTCTATTCATAGAAAATTTTTCTTTTAATTCATCTATTGTAAAAAGCTCTCTTTCATCATCTGAACTCCATGAAAGAAGAGACATATAGTTAATCATAGCTTCTTTTAAATATCCTGCTTTTCTAAATTCTTCTACACTTGTATTTCCATGTCTTTTAGAAAGTTTTGCATGGTCTGGACCTAAAATCATAGGAATATGGGCAAATACAGGTGATTTTTCACCTATTGCTTCATATATTAAAGCCTGTTTTGGTGTATTTGACAAGTGGTCGTCTCCCCTTATAACATGAGTTATCTTCATTAATGCATCATCTATTACAACAACATAGTTGTAAATTGGTGTACCGTCTGGGCGGATAATAATAAAATCGCCAAAAGCATTTGTAGGAAACTCAATATCTCCATGTATCATATCATGCACCATAACTGCTGGTTTAAATGCACGAAATCTAATAGATGCTTTTTCGCCCCTTGCTTCTCTTTCTGCTGTCTCTTCCTTAGTTAGATTAGCACATTTACCATTATATATATATGCTCTGCCTTCTTTTTGAGCTTTTTCTCTTTCTGCATCAAGCTCTTCTTTTGTGCAGAAACATTTATAAGCAAAGCCATCTTCCATTAATTTTTCAGCATATTTATTATATATGTCAAATCTTTCTGTCTGACGGTATGGACCATATTCGCCGCCTTTTTTAGGACCTTCATCATAGTCAAGCCCAAGCCACTCCAAATCTTCATATATAAGCTCTTCACTTTCAAGACTAGACCTTTCCAAATCTGTATCTTCAATGCGAAGTATAAATTTACCACCCTGACTTCTTGCAAATAAATAGTTAAAAAGAGCTGTTCTAACATTACCTACATGTATATGCCCTGTAGGGCTTGGAGCAAAGCGAACACGAATAGACATAATTATATCTCCTATGCAATATATATATAATTGTACAATAAACTATTACTTATATATGTTTTTCATAGAAATACAAGAAAAATTTTTATATTTAATGATTTTTAAGCAAAATCACTGCTTTTTTTTGTATAGATTACAATAATATGTTTTGAAAATTTGTAATTTTAAGTTCAGCTTCTTCGCTTTTGCCTAAAACAGACAGTCCATTATTTATTTTTGAGAGAATGGACTTACTCAAAAATTCAGACTAATTCTATATAATGAATACAGCAAGAGAATTTTAAAGTAAACAAATTCATACTTTGATATATTTCAGGCTCATCAAGACATGCAAGCAGGCTAAGGATGAGCTACTGCCTTAAAGAAAGTTTAAGTTTCTTCCATTTTTAAGAGATTAAGAATAATTATATAATAATAAGTTTGTGTAACTAATTAGTAATAGATTCTTCGCTTCGCTCAGAATAGACATTATGCAGCGATAACTATGTGAACAATAAAACTATTACAATTATGTCATTTTGAGCCTGATTTTAAAGGCGAAAAATCTAAATTATATATGTTACATAAGCATATAATATTTTTAAATTATCTTTTTTATTAGATACTTTGTCTTATCAGGCTCAGGATGAGCTGTTTTTAGTGAGCGATAGCCAAACCTGTTTCGGCAGAGCATAATTTAAAAATACAAGAATGTATTTTTAATAAAGGATAAATTTAGATACTGTATTTACTCATATTTATAATTCATCAGCTTATTTAATTCTACTTATAATTGGCAGCAGATGTGAAATACATTGTTTTTAAAAAACTATTAAATATGGCCTGTTTTATGACTGCTTAAATTTTAAGCAGTCAAATAATCTATTTGATATTACAATAATATTGCAATGTCATATCTATAATTTTCCACAGGTTATCAAAAGTTTTATACTTAGTATTGAATACATCTTTATATATTATTGATATTTCATTATTCTTTTATAAACTATTGATAATACTAATAAACATTTCTCTTGACATAAAAAAGCCTTATTTTTCAAGACTTTATGTGTATAAAGTTTTCCACAGGTTATCCACATATTTTATTGAATATTCCAGAAACTATTGACATAACAGTATATATTTTTAATATGCAGCATTTGATTTATTTCAAAATATTTATCAACTGTATTTTTTAATATTTTTACATTAAAAAATTTATTGTATTTTTAAATATACTATCAGCAAATATATATCTTGATAAATTGAAATAACAGCAATAACATTGTTTTATTTTTATTAATATCTACTATTTTAATAGATTATCTTTATATTTAATAGAATAAATTATATCTTTTTACTCTTATTATTTGCATACTTGTAAAAAGTATTGATATATAATAAATACATACACTTTTTAATTTTAAACCTTTTTTTTATTTATGTATTAAATTTGATTAAAAAATATTGACAAAATCTAATTTATATATTTAAATAAAAAGGTGTAAAATATCTACAAGTTCTATTTTCATACTAATTAAGGAATTTAGCATCTTAAAAAGAGATGATATAAATTTAATATAATTTATAAAGGAGTGCGTTTATGCCTAGAAAAGATTTAGAAATTTCGGCTATGGGCTACCGTAAACACCCTGGCATGATTGCATGGATTTTGCACAGAGTAACAGGTGTTATTCTTGTGCTTTATTTTATTCTGCATATGTTAGGTTCAGGCGGTGTATGTTCTTTCCTGCCTGCAATCGTTCAAAACATCTATGTTGAAGCAGTTGTTATTATTATGTTTGCATGGCATGCTATGAATGGTTTAAGAATCATATTCATGGAATTTTTTAGAGCTGCTGAAAGAGGCTGTTTTAAGAAGTTTCTTGCTATCTTTACAGTATTAGCTGTATTACTTGCCCTTGTGGGACTATACTATGTCAAAGATGTTATTGCAGCAAATTCTGCAGCAAATGTGGAAGCTGCTGAGGGAGAGTAACTATGAAAGTTTATAAATATACAGGAACAGGCAATAACGGCACTATCGCATGGGCTCTGCAAAGAATTTCAGGTATAGTTTTAATTATTGCATTAGGCTATCATCTGCTTGGCAAAATAATGACTAAAGCTGGCGGCGGCTTTTTAGAAGGCAGCAACTCTTTCTTAATGGCTGCATTATGGCTTTTTGTGACATTTCATGCTTTTAACGGCTTAAAAATGGTTACAGATGATTATGTATCTCGTAAAGGCACTCGCTTTATCCTTTACTTAATATACTGGACACTTGCTCTTATTATTCTTGGACTTTCAAAAAGTCTGTTTTAATAATCTTTCAAGTGTTATGAGGTTAAATTATGATAAATACAACAAAAATAGAACAACACGAATATGATGTCCTTGTTGTAGGTGCAGGTGGTGCAGGTCTTAATGCTGCACAAGTTGCATCTCAATATGTTAAAACAGCAGTTATCTCAGAAGTATATCCTACTAGAAGCCATACAATCAGTGCTCAGGGTGGTATTTCTGCTTCACTTGGCAACTATGAAGAAGATAACTGGCACTGGCATATGTATGATACTGTTAAAGGCTCTGACTATCTTTGCGACCAAGATGCTGCTGAATATCTCTGCCGCAAAGCTCCAGAAATGATTATTGAGCTTGAACACATTGGGCTTCCATTCAACAGAACTCCAGAAGGTAAAATCGCTCAGCGTCCATTTGGCGGTCACACTGCAGAATATGGCAAACGCCCAGTAAAAAGAGCATGCTATGTTGCTGACAGAACAGGTCATGCAATGCTGCAAACATTATTTGAAAAAGCAGTTGCACAGGGCACTCAGTTTTATAATGAATTTTTAGCAATAGAATTAATCAGAAATGGGGACAGAGTGTGCGGCGTATTATGTCTTGACCTGCAAAATGGTGAAGTGCATATGTTCCATGCTAAAGCAATTATATTTGCTACAGGTGGTAACTGCCGTATATTTGCTACTACTTCTAATGCCCATATTAATACTGGTGACGGTTTAGCATTAGCATTAAGAGCTGGTTTTTCATGGTGCGACCCTGAATTTTTCCAATTCCACCCAACTGGTATTTATGGACACGGCAACCTTATTACTGAAGGTGTTCGTGGTGAAGGCGGTATCCTTTTAAACAGCGAAGGCGAACGCTTTATGGAAAGATATGCACCTACTATTAAAGACTTAGCACCTAGAGATATTGTTTCTCGTTCTATGGTAAAAGAAGTGCTTGCAAATAAAGGTGTTGGTGCTGGTAAAGACCATGTTCTTTTAAAAATTGACCATATTGGTAAAGAAGCTATTATGGAAAAACTTCCGGGTATCCATGAGCTTGCATTAGTATTTGCAGGGGTTGACTGCACAAAAGAACCTATCCCTGTTATGCCTACTGCTCACTATCAAATGGGTGGTATCCCTACAAACTATCTTGGGGAAGTTATTAAAGGCTATGGCTCTGATGCAGAAAGTGTTTATCCGGGCTTTTTTGCTGCTGGTGAATGTTCTGCAAACTCTGTTCATGGTGCTAACCGCCTTGGAACTAACTCTCTGCTTGACCTTGTTGTTTACGGCAGAACAGTTGGTGAAAGAGCTGCAAAATTTGCAAAAGAAAATGCAGCAGCAGAACTTCCAGAAAATGCAGGTCAGGAAGGTATCAAATTATTAGAAAGATTTGCAAATGCAAACGGCAAAAATACTTATGGTCCAGTATATTCCCGCCTGACAAAACTTATGGAACAAAAAGCTGGTGTTTACAGAACAGAAGAGCATATGAGTGCAGCTGTTAAAGAACTTGAAGAAATTTCAGACTTATTAGATGATTTCAAAGTAGTTGATAAATCAAGTGTATACAACCTTGATTTAGTAGAAGCATTAGAACTTAATAATATGGTGCTTATCGCAAGATGTGCAGCTAAATCTGCATTAATGCGTAAAGAATCCCGTGGCGGTCATGCTCGTGAAGATTATCCAGATAGAGATGATGTAAACTACATGAAACATACAAATGTAACTATAGCTGACGGCGGTAAAACTATTAATCTGGAATACAGACCGGTTAGAACTAAACCGCTTACTGTTGAACCATTCCCACCTAAACCTCGTGTTTACTAAAAATAAGGAAGGACGATATGAGCAAATTTATAAATGTTAAAATATTAAGATACGATCCAGATAAAGATAAAGCGCCTCACTTCCAAACATACAAAGTAGAGTTACGCAGGCCGGGTATGCTTTTACTTACTGTTCTTAACCAAATCAAATGGGAGCTTGACCCTACACTTTCATTCCGCAGGTCATGCCGTGAAGGTGTATGCGGTTCAGACGGTATGAATGTAAATGGTGTGAATATGCTTTCATGTATGACTAAAGTGGAAGATTTAGGCTCTGATATTACTATCAAACCATTACCGGGTATGCCTGTAATAAGAGATTTAGTTGTAGATATTTCCAGCTTTATTAATAAATTTATTACAGTTAAACCATATATTATCCGCCATTCTCCAATGCCAGATGGTGAATTATATCAATCAGCAGAGGACAGGAAAAAACTTGACGGATTATATGAATGTATCCTTTGCGGTTGCTGTTCATCTTCATGCCCTAGCTACTGGGTAGATAAAGATTATCTTGGACCTAATGCTTTCTTAAGAGCTTGGAGATACTTAATTGATTCAAGGGATGAAGGAGCAGATGAACGCCTTGCAATCTTAAACGATAAACATGGCGTATGGCGATGTCACACAATCTATAACTGTGTGGAAGCATGCCCTAAAGAGCTGAATCCAACAAAAGCTATAGTTGGTATCAGAAAAATGCTTATGGATAAACAAATATAATATTATAAGCAGCATAAAATTTATAAGGGAAATCAGTAAACTGGTTTCCCTTTTTTTGTTAATATATTCTATTGATTTATATCTAAAATACACTTAAAATATTAAACAAGTTAAGAGCAAATAGGTCTGTTTCATAGTCATCACCATAGTTGTATGTGTATAAAATATATCTATATATGGCGAATATCAGATTAGCAGTATGTTTTGGAGTGCATAAATGAATGATAAAAAAGGTATTATATATGTAATGTCCACTGTGGTTGATGGATTGATTAAAATAGGTCAAACCGAAACAAAACAATTTAAAGAGAGAATGCGTTATTTAGAATCCAACGGATACCGTAATGTTACTGGTTTAAAGAGAGAATTTGCCATAGAAGTTGATGAATATGATAAAAAAGAAATCATGTTAAAGACGATTTTTGATAAAAATAGAATAGGCAATACTGAATTATTTGCACTTGATAGGAACATTGCAATACAGTTACTGTCATCATTTGATGGTGAAGTAATATTTCCAAGAAATGAAGAAAAAGAAGAAATATTTGACAATGCAACTGAAAATAGAGAAAGCAGGCTTATTCCAGATGGAGAATACTACTTTAAAAAACAAAAATCATCTGATGGTGGAAAAACAGTTCAGGCAACAGCTGTTATAAAAAATGGTTTTTGGACACTGTCAAAGGGCAGTATATTAGGAATTAATGAAGATAAGGGTGTTTCACAAAAAGCAAAAGCAGCAAGAGAGAGTATGAAGTTTGATGAAAAAGGAATATTATTAGAAGATACAAAATTAGGAGAATGCACTCCAAGTTTTGCAGGTGTAGTGATTATGAACCAATCAATTAATGGCTGGTCTGACTGGTATGATAAAGATGGTAAAAAGCTGGATACATACAGGCAGGTAGAAAAAAATGAAGAAGATTAATCTACAAAAAATAATATTGTAAAAAACAATATGTTTAATTAAGCTGCAAGAGTTCAAATTCCTGCATTAATTCATCTTAATAGATTATGATATGAATATATTTTCTAAAAATAGTTACTGAAGATTTAATGCAGTCTATTAATGATTATTCTGATAATGAATTAAAATACAATATACTTGGTGTAAATAGTTTAAAAAATCCTAATTATAACATAATAAAAGATATAAATAATTATTTAGAAGACTATGAAAACAGATATAAAATTAAATAAAATATGTTTTCAATATACATAAGAAAATGAAATACATAAAGTTTTACCCAAAATGTCTGGAATATGATAAACAATCTGTATTAAATATCTGATATTATTCTGATAATTTTAATTATATCTTATTTATATTAGATTTTTGTTGTAATGATAATTATACATCGCATGACTGTCTGATAAAGCTGTAACAATTATGCCATAATAAGCATAAATGCAAGGTATTTGTAATATAAGCATGGCAGAAATGCATAAGTATTGCTTCTTAGTATATTTAAAAAATGCAAACTATATAGAAAGTATCAAATATCCAGCTTTTTATATTTCAAATAAAGTGTTAATTGAAAAGTGATTATTAGATTATATGGTGCATAAGGCTGCTGCTTTCTAAAACATTTATCATAATCTGAGTTTGTTCATATAAAGATGGCACACCTGCTGCATATTCCTGCATGGTATTATAATAATCTATCATTTCTTTTTGGTTTTCATATATAGTTTTTTTACTGCCTGCAATAGCTGCATTATCAACTGCATAGGTAAATAATGCAGTATCTTTATTTTCATTTGCAATCAAAATATTATGAATAGATGCTGCAGAAAGGTCTTTAAGTTTAATATTTCCTTTATCTGAGAAAAACTCTGCATAAGAAAGTGAAAGACCAGTATTTGACTGGTTTACAGTATATATGCTATAATCTTTTTTGTTCCCATTCTCATCAAATACATTATCCCAGTAGCTTTTAGAATCAAATTTTTTATCTTTATATTCTACATATTCATTTGCAGTTAAATTATCTTTTAAAAGGTTTTTGCCACGCTCTATAATATTTTTTGTATAAAAGTATGCTTCAATATCTTTGATTGTTAATTTTGCAAGTTTTTCTGTATCAGTAAGCCCAATTTGTTCACCCATTTCTACAAGTAGTCCCCATGAAACATCATCCATTTCTACCCAGTCAGGTTTTGTTTTTTCCTGTGATTTTTTAACAATTTCAGTCATATAATTATCATTAATAGCCTGAACACCGTTTGATGTATCAGAATTAGATGAATGATAGTATGACTGTTCTTTTGATTTTTGTGCAGCATTAGAAGAAATATCAATATTATAGGACTGAGGGTTATTTTTGGAAGAGGTAACAGCATTTGTATCTGTTTTATTAAATTTATCTTGAATATCAGATGAATCAATTTTATTACTATATATATCTAGTGTGTTAAAGTTGTTAATATTGTTTAGTTCCATATATACTCCCATTAATTACTAATCGTATAAAAAGGCATAAATCTTTAGTTTAAATATCATATTTTAATCATTATGGCTTAACTTTGCTTTTTTTAGAAATACACATAGAAATAAATTTATTAATAATACAGTAAATAATTATAACTTGCAGTAAAAGTGTATATGAAAGTTAAACAGACTATTTATAGATGCTTTCTTAAAAGACTGTCTCTAATGTTATCATCACTATATTAGCAGGAAATATATAGTGCAGTAATTTACAGAATTAAAAAAGGATATACACAGTCAAGCTGTATATAACTGCTGATATAAAACCAGCAGACAAGTTTTTATGGCAGTAATCATTACTGCCATTAGAGTAATACCTGCAAAACATGCACCAGATATTCTATCTATAATAAAAATATACTTGTTTTCATATATTTTCATTTGAAGATATATGAAAAAAATAAAGATTATGTTTAAATTACATTTTTGTAATATATTAGTAAATCAAAGATAATTTATAAAATAAAACTTAATATATTGCATGTTCATAAAAAAACAAAATTAAAAAATAAAAATGCAGACTAGATTCACATAAGTACATATATGCTGTTAATATCTTGGTCGTTTTCTTTCTCTAAAATAAGCAAAAATCAAAAAAATAATAAAAATGCCTGCAATTATACCAAATATAATAAATACAAGTAAATCTTGACCTTGTATACCTTTTGATGATAAGTGCTTGCTTGCTGCATCATACGCAGGAGTTACCTGTGCATAAAAATTAATAAAAAAGTAGTTTAATATATTACTAAACAGGGAGAACATTAATACCTCCTTAAATGGTATGTATCTATACCAATAAAATAATGTAATATCAATACTTTTATTTCTAATCTACAAAAAATAACATAAATATAAAAAAATCTATTGACAAACAATTAAATATTATGTAGAAATATTTTCGTCAAGCAAAGTGAATAAAAAAATAAATTTTTTTAAAAAACTTCTTGACAAACATTTCGGAAAAGAGTATAAACTATTTCCGCTTAATAAAGCGATATGCTGGTGTAGCTCAAACGGTAGAGCAGCTGACTTGTAATCAGCAGGTTGTGGGTTCAATTCCTATCACCAGCTTTTTATAAATGACCCGCCTATAATAAGGCGGTGATTTTTTACGGGGAGATACCCGAGTGGCCAAAGGGGGCGGGCTGTAAACCCGCTGGAATTTCCTTCGGAGGTTCGAATCCTCCTCTCCCCACCATCTTTGTTATGCGGGTGTAGCTCAGTTGGCTAGAGCATCAGCCTTCCAAGCTGAGGGTCGCGGGTTCAAATCCCGTCGCCCGCTTATCAATTAAAAGCATATAAACCAAAAACGGAAAGGAACTGCCCGAATGGCTCAGTCGGTTAGAGTGCGTCCTTGGTAAGGACGAGGTCCCCGGTTCAATTCCGGGTTCGGGCTTTTATTTGAATAAAGATAGAATGCAGATTTATTATGCATCAATTTAAAAATATTAAAAAAATACTTGCATTATTTTTAATGTAAGTGTATAAGCATAATGATTACCGCTCCAAATCGAGCGGGAGCCGGGAGCCTTATATGGTATGACGGCGCTAAAAAAAAGAAGGTTTGGTTCAATGAGAGAAATTGTCATTCTTGCTTGCAGCGAATGTAAGCGTCGTAATTACACTACTACTAAAAACAAGAAAACTATGACTGGCAAACTTGAAATCAAAAAATACTGCAAGTTTGACAAAAAACACACTCTGCATAAAGAAACTAAATAGCAGATAATTGATTTAAGTTTTTAGTGGTGTTACCACATTAAGATTCCCATTGTGGAATAATGGTATAAGTCTGATATTAGAAATACAGTATTTATGCCCGAGTATCTTTTGCAAAAGCTAAAGATATAAATATGCTTTAGCTGCCATATTGGTGGCAGGAAGCTTTAGATGATATAGACCAATAGCTCAATTGGCAGAGCACCGGTCTCCAAAACCGGGGGTTGGGGGTTCAAATCCCTCTTGGTCTGCCATCAGCTTTAAGAGAGGCTTATTGTGAAAAGTTTTAATCCAGTATCATTTTACAATCAGGTCAGGGATGAGCTTAAAAAAGTTAACTGGCCTGCAAGAGAAACAACTATATCCACATCTATAGTTGTTGTAGTTGTAGTAGGCTTGATTACTGCTTATTTGGGAGTTGTTGATGCGATAGTGTCAAGACTTGCTGGGCAGATAATAGGTTAATTCTATGGCAAAACAATGGTATGTAGTTCACACATATTCTGGCTTTGAGAAGCATGTTAAAACTCTTTTAGAAAATAAAGTGCAGACTCAAGGGTTAGAAGAAGAAATAGGCGAAGTTTTAATCCCTACAGAAGATGTTGTAGAACTTAAAAACGGTAAACGCAAAGTTAGTAAGAAAAAAACATTTCCTGGCTATATATTAGTGAATATGGAAATGAATAAAAATTTATGGCATGTTGTAAAAAGTCTGCCAAAAGTTACAGGCTTTGTTGGTGGTGTTGACCCTGTGCCTATATCAGAAAATGATGTTAATGCAATGCTTGCACTTGCAAAATCAGAGGCACCGCGTATTGCATCAACATATATTAAAAATGATGTGGTAGAAGTTATAGATGGGCCATTTCAAGGTTTTGACGGTGTTGTTGACGAAGTTATACCAGAAAAAGAGAAAGTTCGTGTTATAGTTAGCATTTTTGGTCGTCAAACACCTATTGAGCTTGATTACTTACAGGTTAAACGCAAAGATAAGTAACCTGATGTTTTAAATTAAATTAGTCTTTAAGACGATAATTTTTAGAGGTGCCAAATGGCAAAGAAGGTATTAGGGCAGATTAAACTGCTGATTGCTGCTGGTAAAGCAAATCCTTCACCACCAGTTGGACCAGCACTTGGTCAGCGTGGTGTAAATATTATGGAGTTCTGTAAAGCATTTAATGCACAGACTCAAAATTTAGGTGATTCTTCTGTTCCTGTAATTATTACAGTATATGAAGACCGCAGCTTTACATTTATTACTAAAATGCCACCTGCAACTGAACTTATCAAAAAAGAAATGAAAGTTCAAAAAGGTTCTAGTAATGTTGGTAAAGCAAAACTTGGCGTTATATCTCGTGAGAGTTTAAAACGCGTTGCAGAAATTAAAATGCCTGATCTCAATACAAAAGATATGGACCAAGCTATAAAAATTATAGCTGGCTCAGCTAAAAGTATGGGTTATGAGATTGAAGGCTAATGTAGAAAACTGGCAAGAGGAGCACGGAAATGTCCAGAAAAGGTAAAAAGTTCGCAGCAGCTTTTGGTTTAATAGACCGCACTAAATTATATGATTTAGAAGAAGCTATTGCACTGTCACAAAAGGCAGCCTTTGCCAAGTTCGACGAAAGCGTTGATGCTGCAGTTAAATTAGGTGTAGACCCACGACACTCTGACCAAATGGTTAGGGGTGCTGTAGTTCTTCCTAACGGAACAGGCAAAACTGTTCGTATTGCAGTATTTGCAAAAGGCGACAAGGCTAAGGAAGCTGAAGCAGCTGGCGCTGACATTGTTGGCGGAGATGAATTAGTCACTAAGGTTGAGGGTGGCTATATGGATTTTGATAAAGTTGTGGCAACTCCAGACATGATGGCTAAGGTGGGCAAACTTGGTAAAGTGCTGGGACCACGCGGGCTTATGCCTAACCCAAAAGTAGGCACAGTTACAAATGATGTAGCAAAAGCAGTTAAAGAATTGAAAGCTGGTATGGTGGAATTTAGAGTTGATAAAGCAGGTATTGTTCATGCACCTATCGGTAGAAAAAACTTTGAAACTAGCAAACTTGTTGAAAATATGAAAACTCTTGTTGATGCACTTGTAAAAGTTAAACCTGCATCAAGCAAAGGTATTTATTTAAGAGGCATTAATATTTCAACAACTATGGGTCCTGGTGTTAAAGTAGACCCTAAAAATTTCTAAATTAACTTTTTATAAGGTTAATTAATTTATTATTGATTTATTACAATGAAAAAAAGCGGGTTGAAGAAACAGGGTCTGCCTTCAGTGTGCAGTATAAGTCCTGTGGAAACTTATCTTTATATATTCAACCGGCTCTGTAATTTATGAGGTGATTACCTTGAAAATGCGTAAAGAGCAGAAAATAGAACTTGTAAACAGTATTACAGCTGAGATAAAAGAGTCTGCTGGTGTAATTATTACTAATTACAAAGGTCTTACATTTGACCAAATGGATGAAATCCGCAGAAGCTTTAAAGAAGCTGGTAATGACTATCGTGTTATTAAAAACACACTTCTCAAAAAAGCGTTAAACGCTGATAATATTACTGAGATTGACTACACTCTTGTAGAGCCCACTGCACTTGTAGTAGTTAAAGAAGACTTTGCTGCGGCTGCCAAATTAGCTAAAAAATATGCTAAAGATGCTGCAATGTCTAAATTTTTCGCTATCAAAGGTGGTTATTTTGATGGTATGGCACTTGACCAGAGCGGCATTGAAAAACTTGCTGATTTGCCATCCAGAGAAGAACTTTTGGCGAAAGCTCTCGGCAGCATGAACGCGCCGATTACGAATTTCGTGTCCGTGCTTGCGAATATTCCACGCGGTCTCGTAAATGTGCTTAATGCATTAAAAACTAAAAAAGAAAATGAACAGTAGTAAAATTGGAGGCTCAAAATGGCTGTAACTAAAGATCAAGTTTTAGAATTTTTAAAAAATATGTCTGTAATTGAACTTGCAGACTTTGTAAAAGAATTAGAAGAAGTGTTTGGTGTTTCTGCAGCTGCACCAGTAGCAGTAGCAGCAGTTCCAGCAGCAGGTGCAGCAGCTCCAGAAGCAGCTGAAAAAACTGAATTTGATGTTATTTTAACCAGCGGTGGTGCTCAAAAAGTACAAGTTATTAAAGTAGTTCGTGAAATCACTGGCTTAGGCTTAAAAGAAGCTAAAGCATTAGTTGATGAAGCACCAAAACCAGTTAAAGAAGGCATTGCTAAAGCTGAAGCTGAAGAAATCGCTAAAAAAATTACAGAAGCAGGCGGCACAGCTGAAGTTAAATAATTAACTTTAGAACTCTAACTTATTGTAAATAAAACACTTTATGTGCTAAAATATTGAGAGGGGGTCGCTCTGCATGGGCTTCCCCCTGTTTTGCTCAAAAAATCACGAACCATTGGTGGTGAGAAAAGGATGCTTAATACAAAAAAAACAATAGAGCGTATCAATTTTTCTAAAATTAAGAAAGTAATTGATATACCAGACCTTATTGGGGTTCAAAAACAATCTTATGCTGAGTTTCTTCAACAGGATATACCTGTTGATAAACGCAAGTTTCAAGGACTTGAAGAAGTTTTCCGTGAAATATTTCCCATAACAGATTTTAATGATACTTCTGTGCTTGAATATGTTAGTTATACTATTGAGAAAGCTAAATATACTCCACGGGAGTCTATTGATAGAAATACAAACTATGCTGCACCATTAAAAGTGAAAGTTCGTCTTTCTACTCATGATGTTAATGAAGAAACAGGAGAAAGAGTAACTTTATCAGCAACTGAAAGTGATGTATATCTTTGTGATATTCCACTTATGACTGACAGGGGGACTTTTGTAATAAATGGTGTTGAAAGAGTAATTGTCAGCCAGCTGCACAGGTCTCCTGGTATATTTTTTGAAGATTTAACTGCCGGCAAAAGTGTTTCTGAAAAACACTTATACAGTGCTAGAATAATTCCATACAGAGGTTCTTGGCTTGATTTTGAATTTGATTCTAAGAATGTAATGTATGTGCGTATTGATAAAAAGAAAAAAATCCCTGTAACAGTTTTATTAAAAGCATTAGGCTTAACTAATCAGGATATATTAGATACATATTACCAAAAAGATAAAATAACTATTGAAGATGGTAAATTTATTAGACAATTTAATAAAGACCATGTAATAACTGACCAAAAACTTACTTTGGGTATTAAAGACCCTGCAACAGGTGAATACATTGTTAAACCAAATGTATCTATCACAAAAGGTGCTTTCAAAAAAGTTATTAAATCAGGTCTTACAAAATATGAAGTTGAACCAAAAGATTTAATAGATACATATTTAGCAGAAGATATTATTGATGATGCTAATGGTGAAATTATTGCAGAATCTAATACAGCAGTATCAGAAGAACTTTTAGAGCAGATTACAGGGCTTGGAATAAAAGAATTTTCTATACTTTTTATCAACAGACAGACATCTGATGCAGCTATCAGAGACATTATGGCTATTGATAAAATAAAAACTAAGGAAGAAGCTTTAATAGAAATTTATAAAAAACTTCGTCCAGGTGAGCCTGCAACAGATGATACAGCAGCAGTGCAGTTTAATAACCTTTTCTTTAATCCTAAGCGTTATGATTTATCTCGTGTTGGTCGTTTAAAAATTAATAAAAGGCTTAAAATTTCAGAAGATATTGTTGCTCTTGATAAAGTAATTCTTTCAAAAGAAGATATTGTTGAAACTGTAAGAGTGCTTAATAACATTCGTCTTGGTGTTGAGCATATAGATGACATTGACCACTTGGGGCACAGGCGTGTAAGAGCTGCTGGCGAACAGCTGCAAAATCACATACGCATAGGTCTTGCAAGAATGGAAAAAACTGTTAAAGAGCGTATGAGTATTCAGGATTTAGAAGACTCTACTCCACAGGATTTATTAAATGCGAAACCATTATCAGCATCAATTAAAGAGTTTTTTGGCAGTTATCAGCTTTCTCAGTTTATGGACCAAAATAACCCATTATCTGAGATTACACATAAACGCCGTCTTTCTGCATTAGGTCCCGGTGGCTTAAACAGGGACAGAGCTGGTTTTGAAGTGCGAGATGTTCACACTTCTCACTACGGAAGAATATGCCCTATTGAAACCCCAGAGGGTCCAAATATTGGTCTGATTACTTCTCTTACTACTTATGCTAAAATCAATGAATTTGGATTTATTGAAACACCATATAGAAAAGTTGAAAATGGCAGAGTAACAGATGAAGTAGTATATATGTATGCTTTGCAGGAAGAAGATTATTATATTGCACAGGCAAATTCACCGCTTGATGAAAATGGTTATTTTTTAACAGACGATGTAGCATGCCGTTATGTAGGTGAAAATTTAAATGCTCCAAAAGAGCAGGTGCAGTTAATGGATGTTGCTCCAATGCAGATTGTTTCAGTATCAACAGCTCTTATTCCTTTTTTAGAACATGATGATGCGAACCGTGCATTAATGGGCTCAAACATGCAGCGTCAGGCAGTGCCGTTAATTAGAACTGATGCTCCAATTGTTGGAACAGGTTTAGAAAGAAAAGTTGCGGTGGATTCAGGCTCTGCATTAATATCTCTCCATGATGGTGTTGTTGATTATGTAGATGCAGATACAATTATTGTCCGCTATGTTAATGAAGATGGTTCTTTTGGTATAGATGTTCATGATTTAGTTAAATACCGCCGTTCAAATCAGGATACATGTATTAACTATAATGCGGGTGTTGTTCTTGGTCAGAAAGTTAAAATGGGAGATACACTTGCAGATGGTGCTTCTACTGACAGGGGTGAGCTGGCACTTGGAAGAAATATTGTTGTAGCATTTATGCCTTGGATGGGTTATAACTACGAAGACTCTATATTAGTATCAGAAAAACTTGTTAAAGAAGATGCTTTCACATCTATACACATAGAAGTATTTGAAATAGATGCAAGAGATACAAAACTTGGTGCAGAAGAAATCACAAGAGATATACCAAATATTTCTGAAGAAGCATTAAGAAATTTAGATGAAAGTGGTATTATCAGAATTGGTGCAAAAGTATCAGAAGGCGATATTCTTGTTGGCAAGGTAACACCAAAAGGCGAAACTCAGGCAACTCCTGAAGAAAAACTTCTCCGTGCAATTTTTGGAGAAAAAGCAGGTGATGTAAAAGACGCATCACTAAGAGTGCCGCCTGGTATATCAGGAACTATATTAGATGTTCAGGTTATGACTCGCCGTGATATTAACAAAGACCACAGAACTGAATTAATAGAGCAGCATGAAGCAGAGCGTATTGCTGCTGCATATACAAGAGAAGTTTCTGCTATTGAAAATGCTAGAAAAGACAGAGTTATTTCTCTGCTTATAGGCAAAACATTAAAATCAGACTGTGCAGGTTTAAGTGCAGGCACAGTATTAACTGAAGAAAACCTTGCTCCAATAACAGCAAGGGAAATGGCAAAATTTGATATTGAAGGAAAAGCAGAATTTGATGCTGAATATGCTGCAGCAGATTCTGTATGTATACAAGGCAAAAAAAATGCTGAAGAGAAATTTCAGGATAAACGCAGAAAAATAGAAAAAGGCGATGAATTATCTGCTGGTGTATTAAAATCAGTCAGAGTATATATTGCTATTCGCAGGCGTTTATCTGTTGGTGATAAAATGGCAGGCCGCCACGGTAATAAAGGTATTGTTTCCCGTATATTACCAGAAGAAGATATGCCATACTTACCAGACGGCACACCAGTAGAAATAGTGTTAAATCCACTTTCAGTGCCTTCTCGTATGAATATTGGGCAGATTCTTGAAACACATTTAGGCTGGGCTGCTAAAAAACTTGGAAAACATGTTGCAACAGAAGTATTTAATGGTGCAAAAGAAGCAGACATTAAAAAGATGCTTACAGAAGCAGGCTTTCAAAGCGACGGTCAGACAGTTTTATATGACGGCAGAACTGGTGAAAGGTTTGACCAGGAAGTTACTGTTGGTGTAATGTATATGTTAAAACTGCACCACTTAGTAGATACAAAAATCCATGCTCGTTCTACTGGTCCATACTCTCTTGTTACTCAGCAGCCACTTGGTGGTAAAGCTCAGTTTGGCGGTCAAAGACTTGGAGAAATGGAGGTTTGGGCATTAGAAGCTTATGGTGCTGCAAATATATTACAGGAAATGCTTACTGTTAAATCAGATGATGTGGAAGGAAGAACAGCAGTTTATGAATCTATTGTAAATGGCGACTTCAGTTTTACTCCAAATATGCCAGAGTCCTTTAATGTCCTTATTAAAGAGCTGCAGGGGCTTGTGCTTGATATTGAGCTGCTTACAGGCGATGAGCTTATTACAAACGAACAGCTTAATAATATCAGTGCTGGTATAAGAGATGATGATGTGCCAAGCAGTGATGATGTTGTTAGAAACATCAGTCTTGATATAGAGGCAGATGATGACGATTATGACAATGAACCTTTAGACGACAAAGGTGAATAGATTAGAATATCCTGCATAGCGATAAGCTGTGCAGCGAGTTTTTGCAAATGCTTGTAAACTTCAGTTAATGAGGTAAATTTAATATTATGAAAAAAAGTATTAGAGAGAATAAGAGTTCAGTGTTTTTTGATGCTATACGCATAAAAATTGCATCTCCTGAGAAAATATTAAGCTGGTCATCAGGGGAAGTAACTAAACCTGAAACAATTAACTACAGAACTTTCAAACCTGAAAGAGATGGTCTTTTTTGTGCCAAAATATTTGGTCCTGTAAAAGACTGGGAATGTTTATGTGGTAAATATAAACGAATGAAACACAGAGGTATTGTCTGTGAAAAATGTGGTGTTGAAGTTATCCAGTCAAAAGTCCGCCGTGTTCGTATGGGTCATATTGATTTAGCATCACCTGTATGCCATATATGGTTTTTTAAAGGAACTCCATCACGCATAGGCTCTATTCTTGACTTATCAATTAAAGATATTGAAAGGGTAGTATATTTTGAGTCATACATTGTTACTGACCCAAAATCATCTGGCTTAAAAGAAAGGCAGATTTTAACAGAAGAGCAGTATAGAAAATCTGTTGAAGATTTTGGTGCAAATGGCTTTGTAGCTAAAATCGGAGCAGAAGCTGTAAAAGACTTACTGAAAAAAGTAGACCTTGATTTACTTTTAATTGAACTTAAAAGCGAATTAAGAGAAACTAACAGTATGCAGAAACGCTTAAAACTTGCTAAAAGATTAAGAGTAGTGGAAGCATTCAGGAAATCAAACAACCGCCCAGAATGGATGGTGCTTGATGTTATTCCTGTTATACCGCCAGAATTACGCCCACTTGTTCCACTTGATGGCGGCAGATTTGCTACAAGTGACTTAAACGACTTATACAGACGGGTTATTAACAGAAACAACCGTCTTAAAAAACTTATGGAGTTAAATGCTCCTGAAATTATTATCCGCAACGAAAAAAGGATGCTTCAAGAGGCAGTAGATGCTCTTTTTGATAACGGCAGAAGAGGCAGAATAATCCGTTCAAGCAATAAACGCCCATTAAAATCATTATCAGATATGATTAAAGGTAAAAATGGTCGTTTCCGTCAAAACCTTTTGGGTAAAAGGGTTGACTATTCTGGCCGTTCAGTTATTGTTGCAGGTCCGCATTTGAAAATGCACCAGTGTGGTCTGCCAAAATTAATGGCATTAGAATTATTTAAACCATTTTTATATTATAAACTTGAAAAAGAAAGAGGCATAGCATCAACTGTAAAACAAGCAAAAAGAATGGTAGAAGAACGCAGACAGGAAGTATGGGATGTATTAGAGGAAGTAATCAGAGAACACCCTGTATTATTAAACCGTGCCCCTACACTGCACAGGCTTGGTATTCAGGCTTTTGAACCACAGTTAATTGAAGGTAAAGCAATACAGCTTCACCCACTTGTATGCACTGCATTTAATGCTGACTTTGACGGTGACCAAATGGCAGTCCATGTGCCGTTATCATTTCAGGCACAGCTTGAAGCAAGAACACTTATGCTTTCTGCTTACAATATTTTATCGCCTGCTAACGGGCAGCCGCTTGCTATTCCTACACAGGATATGGTTTTAGGTATTTACTATTTAACTCGTCCATTAAAAAATGCATTTGGCAGTGGTAAAATATATTCTTCTCCAGAAGAAGTAATTATTGCTATTGACCATGGCAAATTAAGCCTGCAGGCAGAAATTAAAGTAAGAATTGATGGTAAAATGTATGATACATCAGCAGGTCGTGTAATTCTTTACGGTATTGTTCCTGAAGGCATTGATTTTGAACAGGTAAATAAAGTTTTAGGTAAAAAAGAGTTAGGAAAACTTGTTGACTATATTTATAAAAAATTAGGCAACTGGTATAGTGTTACATTCCTTGATAACTTAAAAGATTTAGGATTTAAATACTCTACTATTGCAGGATATTCAATCTGTATAGATGATATGATTATCCCTAAAGAGAAAAATGAACTTATTGTAGAGGCTTATGGTAAAGTTCAGGAAATTGAAAGACATTACAGAGAAGAAGCGGCACTTTCTAAGGGTGAGCGTTATAACCAGATAATTGATGTATGGTCAAAAACTAACGAGAAAATTACTGATAAACTTATAAAAACAATTGAAAACTTAGGCGGCGATGCTTCAAAAGAAAATAAAAGAGAAAAATATTACAATACTCTTTATGTTATGAGTGACTCTGGTGCAAGGGGGTCTAAAGCTCAGATTGCTCAGCTTGCTGGTATGCGTGGTCTGATGGCTAAACCATCAGGTGAGATTATTGAAACACCTATTGACTCTAACTTCCGTGAAGGTTTAACAATGAGCCAGTATTTTATTTCAACTCACGGTGCCCGTAAAGGTCTTGCAGATACTGCATTAAAAACAGCAAACTCTGGTTATCTTACCCGCCGTCTTGTTGATGTTGCTCAAGATTTAATTATTTCAGAAGATGACTGCGGAACAATTAAAGGTATTGAAGTTGGTCCGTTATTCCAAGGTGCTTCAGTTGTTGAATCACTTGGTGAAAGGATATACGGCAGATACACATTAGAAGATTTATTTGACACATTGACTGATGAGTTAGTAGTAGAAGCAGATACTTTTATTGATGAAGAAGTTATTGAGAAAATAGAAAAAGCTGGTATTGATAAAGTAATGGTTCGCTCAGCACTTACATGTGACAGTGAATTTGGTATATGTAAAAAATGTTATGGTTTAGATTTAGCAACACGCCGTATGATAGAAATGGGTGAAGCCGCAGGAACTATTGCAGCTCAGTCTATTGGTGAGCCTGGAACACAGCTTACAATGAGAACATTCCATATTGGTGGTATTGCGTCTGCTGGTGGTATAGAATCATCTATGAGCTCAAGAATGGGTGGTTCTGTTGCATTTGAAGGTATGAAAACTCTTCGCAACAGGAAAAACGAAATAGTTGTTCTTAACAGAAACGGCTCTATTATGATTAAAGACGCAAGCGGTCGTATATTAGAAAAATATACTCCTGGATATGGCAGTGTTATCCGTGTAGAAGAAGGCGATACTGTAACAAAAGGTCAGCTCTTGTTTGACTGGGACCCCCATGTATCTGTTATTATGACAGAGTTTGCAGGAACAGTTGCCTATGGAGATTTAACAGAAGGCGAAACTTTAAAAGAAGAAGTAGACCAGACAACAAATATTTCTCAAAAAGTAGTTGTTGCTAACTCTAAGGAAAAACGCAGACCGCGTATATCTATTAAAGATGCGGATAATAAAACTGTTTATCGTTATGAATTAACACCTGGAACAATTATTTCATATAATGAAGGCGATGAAGTATATCCTGGTGATATTATTGCGAAAATCCCACGAGAAGCACAAAAAACTAAAGATATTACTGTTGGTCTTCCTCGTGTTGCTGAGCTTTTTGAAGCAAGGAAACCAAAAGACCCTGCAATTATTGCAGAAATTGATGGTATAGTTAAAATAGAAAATGCTGTCCGCGGTATGAAAAAACTTACTATTGAAAACGAAAATACTGGGGATAAAAAAGTATACAGCATAAACACTATGCGTTATATCAATGCTCACGAAGGCGACTATATTCGTGCAGGTGAAGCATTAATTGACGGTAACATTAATCCGCATGATATATTAGCTGTATTAGGTGAAGAAGCACTTGCTAAATACTTAGTAGATGAAATACAGATAGTATATAGAAAATCAGGTGTTAGCATTAATGATAAACATATAGAAGTAATTGTTCGTCAAATGCTTAAAAAAGTCATTATTGAAGATGCTGGAGATTCTGACTTTATGCCAAACGAAGAAGTATATAAAAGCGAATTTAAAAAAGTTCAGCAGGAGCTTTTATCTGAAGGAAAAGAACCGCCAAAAGGCAGACCTATACTTCAAGGTATTACAAAAGCTGCACTTAATACAGAAAGCTTTATTTCTGCAGCATCTTTTCAGGAGACAACAAGAGTGCTTACAGATGCGGCATGTTCTGGTAAAACAGACAAACTTCGCGGCTTAAAAGAAAATGTTATTATGGGTAAATTAATACCTGCTGGAACAGGCTCTAAACACATTATCAATGGTAAATTTAAATTTATCACTCAGGAAAATTAATATAACAAACTTATAAGGGGGAGCATTTTTGCTCCCCCTCGCCCTTATTATTTAAACCACGCTCTGCTAAAACAAGTTTGGCTATCGCTCACTAAAACTAGTCCTTAGCTTGCCTCTGTTTTATACTGAACTTTTAAGCAAAGTATCTAAAAACAATAGATAGTTTAAATAGATTATACATTACTGCAATATATATAATTTAGATTTTTCGCTTTGCTCAAAATGACAATGTGCTAATTGCTGTAATAACTATATATGGTTCAATATTTTTGGGTAAGTTCATTATAATAAATTTAACCTGCTTAATTAATTTTAAGCAGGTTTTAAAAGTGAGAAATGATTATATATAAAAGTGAATAAAATTGTATTTATTAAAATGGCCAGATAACATCTATAACTTTACCAAGCCAGCCTTTTTTAGTTGCCTGAGATAATGCACCAGCACCAGTATAAGTGATTTGAGCATCAGCAATAGCACTTGATGAAACTGTATTTGCTGCATCTATATCTTTCTGCCTTACAATACCTTTTAAAGTAATAGTTTGTTTTTCCTGGTCAATAATAATTTCTCTGTTGCCTTCAATTACTAAATTTCCAGATGGCATAATATCTACAATTCTTGCTGCAATAGTTGCAGTGAAAGAATCTGCTTTCCTGCTTGAGCCCTGTCCTTGATGGTTATTGCCTGTTGTTGCTGCAATAGTTGGCTGAAATGCTGCACCTGAGCCTAAAAAATTAGTTATGCCCATATTTGTAGGCAGCCCAAGCATTGCTGTAATGCTTGCATTATAAGTTGTAGATTTGGATGCCGAATTATTTGTAGAGTTTGAAGCTGAAGAATCTTCTTCAATTTTTACAATAACCACATCACCAATTCTTCTTGCTTTATAGTCTAAAAATATAGTGCCGCTTGAGCCCACATCTGACCATAAAGAAGGGTTTGGTTTATTCATTTCTGCTTCCTGCATTTTATATGCTTCTATTTCTGATTTATATCCAGATGATGGAATGGAAGTAATAACATCATCATAACCTTTTGAAGCACACCCTGAAAGAGCAGCAAGCATAACTGTAAGTAATAAAATAGTTTTTTTCATATATTCACCGCCTAAATATAAAATATAATATCTTCCTGCAAATATATAAGCAAAAGATATGCCAATAGAGACTGACAGCACAAGAGAAACCTGCCTGTAATTATAGTTATTTAATATTTGGGAAGCAAAATAACTATAACTCAGGCAATAGTAAGGAGATAAAAATGTTTATATTCACTTAATACTTTGGAAGCATTAAATATTGTTTTATTAAAAATCAGCTTTAACTATACTATTTCCAATATAGCTGCCGCTTATTATTTTCTGTGATGTTAAGTTTCTAACAAGCACTTGTTTTCCGGGCATTGCATTTTCTTCTACTACACCATGAGTTTCAATATGGAGTATACCATTTGATACTATAATTTTAACTGCTTCGCCTTTTTTAAGTGCTGGTTTTTCCTGAACTATATCAGCAGTGATAACTTTGCCAGCCGGCACTGCTTTTGATGATGCTAAACTTTCAGCATTATCAATAATTTCGCTTTTCAGGTTAGTAACTTCTACACTTACTTTTTTAACTTTTCCTGCCAGACTATCGCCAGCTTTTATTCTTTCAGTAGTAACATAAGCATCTTTAAAGCCTTTTACATAGTAGTAAATTTGATATTTATTATTATCAAGTTTAATTTGAGCATATCCGCCTCCAAGTTTTGAAGTATCGCATGATATATTCATTTTAACATTAGGATTATCATAAATATTTTCAGCTATTCTGATTTGGTCAACAACTATTTTCATATCAGGATATGCTTTTTTATATTCAGCTTCTATATATTCGGCAACTTTTTCATAGGAAAGTTTTTCCCATTCTCTGCTTACAAGAATATCATTTAATACAGTGCCTTTTATACCTGCTTTATCTAAATGAGATTGTATAACATCTTTTGTTATTAATGTTTCACTGCCTGCTTTTATACCGCACTCTACTTTGTTGTGTGGAATATGACTGGCAGTAAGTTCATCAAGATATACACAGTCTTCATTAATTGTTATATGTTTCTGAGCAAATGTATAACCTGCACTAAAAATCAGCATTAATACAATAAGTAGAAATTTTTTCATATTACACCGCCTTATCGTTTTAAGCTGGCAACTGTTTGAAGCATTTCATCACTTGTTTGAATTGCTTTTGAGTTCATTTCATAAGCACGCTGGCCTGTAATCATATTAACCATTTCAGTAACCATCTGCACATTACTTGTTTCTAAAAAGTGTTGTTTTACTTTTCCATATCCATCTTCTGATGGAATGCCAACCTGTGCAGCACCTGATGCACCTGTTGCAAGATATATATTTTCCCCAATTGAAGCTAAACCAGTTGGGTTTATAAACCGTGCTATTTCAATTTGCCCTAATTCTGTTTCTTCATCTTCACCCGGTAATTTTACGGAAAAGATACCATCACTTGATACAGATATTCTTAAAGCATTATCAGGAATATTTATACCCGGTTCTAGCAGGTAGCCTTCTGGAGATACCACATCACCATTTGCATCAATAGAAAATGCACCACTTCTAATATATCCGATGTTACCATCAGGTAATGTTAATTGAAAATATCCATCACCTTCAATAGTTAAATCAAGTTCATTATAGGTGTTATCATAGTTGCCTTGTGAATGTATTTTTTGAATTGCAACTGTTGCAACCCCCATACCCATTTGAATACCTGATGGATGGTTAATACCTGCTGCTGTTACTGCACCTGCTGATTTAATGTCTTGATACAAAAGGTCTTGAAATAAAACTCTGCCTTTTTTAAATCCATGTGTGTTTACATTTGCCAAATTGTTTGACATATTATCAATATTCATTTGTTGAGCCTGCATGCCTGTAGCTGCTGTCCAAAGTGAACGAACCATAGTATTGCCTCCTTACAATAATACTATTGTGTCAAAATCTGTGATGCTGCTTTCTGACTGATTTCATCATGAGTTTGAACTACTTTTGCATACATTTCATAACCTCTTGATGCCTCAATCATACGAACCATTTCTGCAATCGGGTCTACATTTGCTTCCTCAATGTAGCCTTGTTTTACACCTGCATTATCTGCATCTGTTGGTTCTATATCTACTGCAGCAAACTGATTTCTCCCAACTTTCTGAATCTGACGAACATCATCAAACTCCACAATCATAAGCTGGTCTCCTGCTATACCATTAGCATAAATCGTGCCAGTTTTATCTACTTCAAATCTGGCATTTTGGTCAACAACAATATTTGCAGTGCCTTCTGCGTTTCTACTCATTACTCTATAGCCTTCTGCTGTAACAAGTTCACCGTTATCATTTATAGTAAAAGCACCATCTTTTGTATAGCGGATACCCCATGGAGTATCTATTGCAAAGAAAGCATTATCCTGCTGAATAGCAAAATCAAATTTATTGCCTGTTTCTTTAATATGTCCCATCTCAAAGTTTGCAGAGTTTTCATGAAGAAGAACAGCTGTATTTATAGTTTTATTATAATGAGATTCTCTTATAAAATTCTGTGGGTATCTTTTATCTTCTGGTCTGTATACGGAAAAAACTGCCCTGTCTCTTTTATAACCATTAGTATTCATATTTGCTAAGTTGTTTGAAATAGAATCAACTCTGTTTTGCTGCATTAAAAGTCCGCTTGTTGCTGTATATAATCCGTTTTGCATGATACTACCTCACTATACCAAAGGCTTGTGGAAGCCCTGATTTAAATAATTCTTCAAAACCTAATAAAGTAAGCTCCTGCACAGGTCTTGCAGCTTTTGAAGGATAGTAGTAAAAGTTTTTATCAGATTTGCTGTTTACTACTACATTAGAGTGAAAAACTGCTCTTTCATCCTGCTCCATAATGCTTATAGAAATAACAGACGAATTTGTGCCAGTTCTTCTTTCAGGTGATTCTGCAATAGTTGTCATTAATATAAAATCAGCTTTTGAAATATCATTAGTAATAACTGCAAAGTTATTCATCTGTAAATATCTGCTGATAAGTGAACTATAATAAGTGTCATAAGTTTTTTGATAGCTTTTTGTAATAATAGCTGGCATAACATATACCAGTGATTTTTCAGGTAAAACTTCAAAAGGATTTACATTAAAATCAGCTACTGTTGCTCTTGTTTTATCAATAACAAGTGATGACAGGTTAGTTTCCAGTTCGCCAATAATAAGTAAAGGATAAAAACCTGTTGTAGTAAAGTTTAAAGGGTTAACAACTGCAACTGCTCCGCCTATTGAGTTACAGCCACTAACAAGTGCCAGTAAGGAAATAATTGTAATTAATCGTTTCATAATATCGCCTCCGCTTTTCTTATAGCAATATATGTGCCAAAACTTCCAAAGATTATATAATATTTTATTTTATGTATTTTCAGAAAAACACAAAATAGTAGTTGAATATTATATTTTTCAAGGTATAATAAAAAGATAAAAATGGTTATTTTAGTATATTATATTGTATTTAGGAAGGTAGTTAATGTTTATGTAATGATGTTTATAAAATAGTTTAGGAGGGTGGAACATGAGACTGACTATTGCTCATAAAATTATTATATCCGTATGCGGTGTTCTGGCATTTGCATTTTTAAACAGTGCTTTTGCAATATATTCTGAATACACTGCAGCAAAAACATCAGAGAGAATAGGTAAAAACTATATCAATGCCTATCAACAGATGGAAACACTTTCACTAAATACTCTTACTTTACAAGTAAATGTGCTGTCTTATGCTGCAAGCCTGAATGAAAACTTTTATAATAATGCACAAAACTTAATACAAGCATTAAGAAAAAATGCTGATGATTATAAAGCTTTTGTTACAACACCAGAAAATAAAAAATATTATATAGAAACTAATAAAATAATTGCAGAACATCATGAACTTGTATACAACTTTACTCAAACTATTTTAGATAATCTAGCATTAATAAAATCAAATACTGAAACTATGAAAAAAATGAATACATCTCTTGATAGTTCAGCAGCAACTGCACAACAGCTAATGAAAACAGCTGCACAGGCAGGCATAAACCAAGAATATATCACAAGACTTAATAACATCTATTCCCTTTCTACTCTTATCAAAACAGCATCCTATATGGCAGTTAAAACAAAACAGCCAGATATGCTTAAAACTATACCAGATAATTTTAATCGTATAAATAATATGGCATCAAATCTTGTGAATAATATAGATAATAAAAATATAACAGATGCTGTAAAAATAATAATAAATAATACTAATGCAGCACAGCAGTCATATAATCAGTTAATAGATATAGCAGCAAAAATGGCAGCATTGGAAAAAGTCCGTTTCCAGTATGCAGCTCAAATTAGAGAAATGAATACACAGCTTGGAAATATTGTTTATAATCTTGTTAAAACATCAACAGATAAATCTACTTTTGCATTAAAGCAGGGTATGCTTGCATCTGTTATATTCTTTTTTATTACATTTCTGACAGGTGCAGTTGGTGTTGCATATTTATATTTTAGTGTTATAAAACAGTTGAAAGGATTTGTTACTAATGTTGAAGATTTAACAAAAGGTGATGGCGATTTAACTGTCAGATTATCAGCTAAAAACAAAGATGAATTAAATGATTTAGCAGTAAGTTTTAATGCGTTTATAAAAAATGTGCAGGAAATAGTAAGCGAAGTAAAAGAAGCAGCAGGGGAAGTTGCCAGTGGAAATAATCAGCTTTCTGCTACAATGGAAGAACTGGCTGCCTCTTTTGCATCTCAGTCTGAGCAGATTTCAGATATGGCAGGTAATATTCAGGATATAAGAGAACTTTCTCAGGCATCATCAGTTCAGCTTAAAGACTGTTTAGTGGTTATGAACCGCTCGCAAGATATGACAAAAGCAGGTGCAGCACAGCTTGACTATGTAAAAACTAATGTGCTTGATATTCAGGATAAAACATCATCACTTTCAGCAACTATTGATGAACTTTCTGCAAGCTCGTCACAAATAGGGAATATTTTAACAGTTATTAATGATATAGCATCTCAGACTAATCTGCTTGCCTTAAATGCTGCAATAGAAGCAGCTCGTGCAGGGGAAGCAGGCAGGGGGTTTGCAGTTGTTGCAGATGAAGTGAGAAAACTGGCAGAACGCACTCAGCATGCAACAGGAGAGATAGAGTCTATTATTACATCTTTTCAGCAGGAAAGCAGCAGAGCATCAAAAGAAATGGCATCTTCTGGTGAAGCAGTAACATCAGGTGTTGATATGATTGGTGAAACAGCATCATCATTTAGTAATGTGGTAAAAGGAGTAAATGAAGCTGTAAGTGATACTGAGAGTGCAGCTGATAAAGTTAACAGGCAGTATGAATATATGCAGCAGGTGTCAGATAAAGCTCAGAGTGTTGCAGCAGGTATTGAAGAAAGTGATGCGGCTGTTGGGCAGGTAGTATTAACTATTAATCATTTACAGGAAAGAGCAGAAAGACTTAAAACACTTGTCAGCAGGTTTAGAATATAAAAACTATACATTATCCCCCTTTTTACGGGGGATAACGCATAATTTTATTGAGTGAGGATAAGAATATTGAAGCAGGTTTATACTAAAATATTAAATTTTTAAAATTAAAGAACATTTTTACTTACTATTAATCATTTTAGATTTTTGTCTTTCAAGCTCCATAACTTTTTGGTTAGAAGCTCCATCATTTTTACTGCGGTAGAAATTTAAATCATTATTTACTTTATTCATTTGTGCATCCTTATTTGTCCTTGCTTTTATTTCAGAATAACTTGAACTTGAACTACTGTTTTTTGAAATAATATCTCTGCTTTTCATACCAGTTTGAGCAAAGCATATATTTACTGCACAAATACTTACTATTAATATAATAATAAAATATTTCATATATTCTCCATATATATATTACAATTTATAAATAAAAAAGTTCACTAAAAAATAAAAATATATCTTGTTGCATAAAATTTGATTTATTGATATGATATGAAATTGTAAAATGAAACAAATCAGGAGAATACAATGGGTAAAATACAGGCTATATCTGTAAGCGATAGAAAAGGTGTCATTAAAGAAAATGTGGATGCAGCTTTTTTTGAAAATGATTTTGGTATCAAAGGGGATGCTCATGCAGGAAAATGGCATAGACAGGTAAGTTTGCTTGCTCTTGAAAGTGTTAAAAAAATGCAGGAAAAAGGCTTAAAAGTTAAAAGTGGTGATTTTGCTGAAAATATAACAACAGAAGGTATTGATTTGCTTTCTTTTCCTGTTGGCACAAAATTGCAGATAGGCAGTATTGAATTAATCATTTCTCAAATAGGTAAAGTGTGCCACCATAAATGTGCAGTATATTATCATGCCGGCGAATGTGTTATGCCAAAAGAAGGTATATTTGGTGTTGTTCGCGGAAATGGTGAACTGCATGTTGGTGATGAAATAAAAAATCTTGGTAAAGATGGTTACTCTGTTGGTATAATCACTCTTTCTGACAGGGCAAGCAAAGGTGAATATGAAGATTTAACTGGTCCTGCTGTTGAAAAATATATAAGCGAAAATTTAAAAACATCTTTTATCCGTAAAGAAATTATAGCAGACGATAAAGATAAACTAAATATTACTTTAAAAGATTTTGCAGATATTCAAATGCTTGATTTAATAATAACTAATGGCTCAACAGGTATTTCACCAAGAGATATTGCACCAGATGTTACAATAGAAGTAATAGAAAAAAGACTATCGGGATTTGAAGAAGTTATGCGTGCAGAAAGCTTTAAAATAACTGTTAATTCTATAGTTTCAAGAGCTGTATGCGGCACAAGAAAAAACTCTCTTATTATAAACCTTCCCGGAAGTCCAAAAGGTGCAGTTGAAAACTTGTCATTCATTATGCCTGTAATTGAGCATACTATAAAAAAATTACAGGGAGATAAATCCGATTGTGCAGTAAGATAGCAGGTAATCTTAAACAGCAGGATTTTTTTAAAAGAGTAATAGCAAGTGGCAGGTTAAGCCACAGTTATATATTTTCTGGTATTTCTGGTATTGGAAAGAGAATGTTTGCCTGCGAGCTTGCTAGAAGCCTTTTTTGCAGGAATGGCAGCTATTTTACAGAATGTTCCTGCAGCAGCTGCATGCAGGTAAAAGCAGGCACATATCCTGATTTATATATATATGGTGGAAATGAATTAAAAGTAGAAAATATTCGCCAAATATCAGAAAGTGCTGGAATGACAGGGCTTGCTTCTAAATGGAAAGTTTTTATTCTTGATGAGGCAGAAAAACTTTCTAACTCTGCTCAGATAGTGGCAGGCAATGCCTTTTTAAAAACACTTGAAGAGCCCGGTGAAGACTGCTTGTTTTTGCTTATTACATCAAAATATGAAATGATTATGCCTACTATACGCTCTAGATGCTCTGTGGTGGATTTTGCTCCTCTTAGTGAAAGCGATATGAATAATATATTATCAAATATCAGACCTGATATGGATAATATGGCAGATATTATTAAAGTTTCAGGCGGGTCAGTTGAGCGGGCATTAATGATTGATGATTTAAAAATAGGCTCACTGATTAATGAAATAGAAAGCAGAAATTTTAAAAAATTTACAGATTTTGTGCTTAACTGTAATGATATTCAGATAATAAAATCTGTTATGGAGTTTATATATCCAGCAGCACTTGAAAAATATAAAACAACGGGTATATATTCATACTGTGCTTATGGCGAGTATATACTGGAAATGTTAAAAAGGCTCAATTATAATATTAATATAGATTTAGCAAAACATGATTTTGTAAGTAAAACATATGAGGTATTTAGTGAAAGAATATAATGCGGTAGGGGTCATATTTAAACGGGCAAGTAAGATATATGATTTTTTATGCGAAGGGTTTGATATAAAACATGGCGACTTTGTCGTTGTAGAATCAGATAAAGGGGAGGATATGGCACGGGTATGTGCTGCTCCTAGAATGATTAGTGTGCCTGATGAGCAGGTAATGAAAAAAATTCTGCGTATTGCTGATACTGATGATTTAAAAGCAAGAGAGCAGAATTTTAAAGATGAGCCAAAGGCTTTTGAAGTATGTAAAAAATTAGCTGCTGATGCAGGACTTGATATGAAACTTTTATCAGCTGAATACTGCCTTGATAGAAGCAAAATTACTTTTTATTTTACATCAGAAGGCAGGGTAGATTTCAGACAGCTTGTAAGGGATTTAGCACGAGTTTTCAGAACTCGTATAGAAATGCGTCAAATAGGTGTTCGCGACGCAACTAAAATGGTTGGCGGATTTGGTCTTTGCGGCAGAGAGCTTTGCTGCACTAATTTTTTACGCCGTTTTGATAATATATCTATAAAAATGGCTAAAAACCAAAACCTGATTATGAGCCCTAATAAAATATCAGGTGTATGCGGCAGATTAATGTGCTGCCTTATGTTTGAAAAAGAGCAGTATGGCTGTGAAGGCTGCGAATGTGATGATATAGAATATATTGAATTAAATGATACTCTTGACGGTCTTTTAGAAGAAAATGATGAAAATATTATAAAAATATCAGGCAGTAAGGAAAATAATAAATACAATAAGCATAATAAGTATAATAAGCACAACAACAATAGTAAACAGCAGTAATTTAAGGATTTGAGGTAATTATGAGCCAGAAAAAAACATTTTATGTAACAACACCTATATACTATGTAAATGATAAACCCCATATCGGTCATGCATATACAACTGTTGCAGCTGATATTATCAGCCGTTATAAACGCATGTGTGGTTATGATGTATTCTTTTTAACTGGCACAGATGAACACGGGCAGAAAATGGAGCAGTCTGCAGAAAAGCAGAATATGAAACCTATAGAGCTTGCTGATAAAAATAATGCAAGGTTTAGAGAACTTTGGAAAATATTAAATATATCTCATGATGATTTTATACGCACTACTCAGGAAAGGCATAAAAAATCAGTGCTTGCAATTATTAAAAAAATGCAGGAAAAAGGTGATATATATCTTGGTGAATATGAAGGCTGGTATTGCACTCCCTGCGAAGCATACTGGACAGAAACTCAACTTATGGAAGGAAACCTTTGTCCAGACTGTGGCAGAGAAACTGCTAAATTAAAAGAATCTTCATATTTCTTTAAAATGAGTAAATATCAAGATGCTATTTTAGAACATATTAATAATCATCCAGAATTTATCCGCCCAGAATCAAGGCGTAATGAAATCATATCTTTTATTAAAGAAGGTCTTAGAGATTTATCTATCAGCCGTATTAATTTTTCATGGGGTATCCCTATGGAAGAAAACTCTAAACATGTTATATATGTATGGGTAGATGCACTTACTAACTATTTATCAGCATTAGGATATTTTGATGAAGAAAGCGATAAGAAAAAATACTGGCCTGCAGATTTTCATTTAGTAGGTAAAGATATTTTAAGGTTTCACACAGTATACTGGCCTGCAATGCTGATAAGTGCTGGAATAGAACTTCCAAAATCAGTATTTGCTCATGGCTGGTGGACTGTGGACGGGCAGAAAATGTCTAAATCTATGGGTAATGCAATAGACCCTGTATGGCTTTCAGAAACTTTTGGTATAGATGCTTTTAGATATTTTTTAATGAGAGAAGTGCCTTTTGGTCTTGATGGTGATTTTTCATTTAAAGCACTTATTCATAGAATAAATGGTGATTTGGCAAACGATTTAGGAAATCTTGTTTCAAGAACAATCGGCATGGTTAAAAAATATTTTGATGGAGTGATTCCTGCTTATACAGATAAAGATGAGCTTGATGAAAATGTGCATAATGCTGTATCTAAATCAGCTCAAGAAGCAGATATGCACTTAAATCAAATGGCTTATAATAAAGCACTGCTTTCTATATGGGAAAGTATTGGTGCAATGAATAGATATATTGATGATGCAAAACCTTGGGTTTTAGCAAAAGATGAAGCTAATAAAGGCAGACTTGGCTCTGTGTTATATACAGTGCTTGATGGATTAAGAGCTGTTTCTCATTTAGTATATCCATTTATGCCAGATACTGCTTTTGAAATACGCAGGCAGATTGGGGCAGATGATAATATTAATTTATCAGATGAAAAAGCACTTTGCGATGTATGTATTTTAAAAAGCGGCATAAAACTTAACAATAGTAAAAATATATTTCCAAGGATAGATGAAAAAGAAATGCTTGAAAAAATAGCAGCACCTGCAAAAGAAGAAAAGAAAGAAGAGCATACGCTGATAGATTTCAGTGTTTTTGAGCAGGTGGAATTAAAAGCAGGTAAAATAATAGATGCAGAGAATGTGAAAAAAAGCGAAAAACTGCTTAAATTAAAAGTAGATGTTGGTGATGGCGGCAGAATAATTGTTGCAGGTATTGCAAAAAGTTATAACCCTGAAGATTTAAAAGGTAAAACTATTGCAGTAGCTGCAAACTTGAAGCCTGCTAAATTAATGGGTATAGAATCTCAAGGAATGGTTTTAGCAGCTTTTGACGGGGAGTGTCATAATGTTATGATACTGCCAGATACAGTGCCAGCAGGAACTAGAATAAAATAATATGGAGATTAATTTTTGGACAGATACCCATGCACATATTCATGATGATGAGTATGGCAGAAGTGTTGATGAATTTATAAGCCTTGCCAGTGATAAAAATGTAAAGCGTATAATCACTATCGGCATAGATTATGATGACAGTATTAAGGCATTAAAAACAGCAGAACTCTATGATAATATATATGCTGCTGTTGGAATGCACCCAGAATATGCAGATAAATATATAAGAGATAGAGATTTTGATAAGTTTTTTGAGCTTGCCTCTAATAAAAAAGTAATCGCAGTAGGTGAAACTGGGCTTGATTTTTATTATGAAGAAAACCCTGATGAAAAGTATCAAAATATTTTATTTCAAGATATGGCAGATATTGCAGGCAGGCTTGATAAAGCTCTTGTGATACACAGCAGAAATGCAGCACAGGAAACTATTAAAATATTAGATGAAGCAATAAAAAAACACAGCAAGTTAAAAGGTATTTTCCACTGTTTTGATGGAAAAGAGTGTGTGCTTGACTGGATAAAGGATAAAAATTTTTACATAAGCTATGCAGGTAATGTAACTTTTAAAAATGCAGATAATTTAAGGTATGCTTTATCAAATACACCATTAGACAGGCTTTTAATAGAAACAGACAGCCCCTATCTTGCACCTGTTCCTGTTCGTGGAAAGAAAAATATGCCTGCAAATGTGTCTTATACTGGCGAATATGTTGCAGAATTTTTAAATATACCATATAATATACTTATGGAGCAGTTAGAAAATAATCTCCAAAAACTAATGAAGGGGGTATGGTAGTAATGAATGTTAAAAAAATACTTGTTATTACAAATGATGATGATGTATTTACAAAGCTGCATTTTGAATTTGATGCAAATAAATATGAACTGCAAAGACTTACTAACCCGCTTTTATCTGTTGAAATTTTGAATAACAATAATTATTATGCAGTAGTTGCTGATTTAAGTATGAAAGAAATATTTATGGTGGATATGCTTAATAATATAGGCTTTGTTCATACAAATATGCCTGTTGTGCTTTTATCATCAAATATTACTGCTGATGATATATTACTTACTTATGAATTTGGTTTTTTAGAAATTTTACCTAAGGATTATAAAAAAGGTGAAATAAAAAAACTAATAGAATGTGCAGTAATAAGTTCGTAAAATTATAAGGAGGTGTTTATATGAATCCTGTAAAAAAAATACTTTTTCCTACTGATTTTTCAGAAGCATCACACTATGCTTTAGCATACGCTGTAGAGATGAAAAAAATCTTAGGTGCAGAGCTTGAAATAGTGCATATCCTTTTTGATGAGGGAAATATTGTTGCATTTTACATACCACAAATGGGTATGCCTATGCAGAATTTATCACCAGATTTTGAAGATGGTGCAAAAAAACAGTTTGATGAATTTGTTGCTAATGCTCCAGAATTAAAAGATGTTGAGTTTACAACAAAAATATTAAGAGGTAATCCTTACAGTGAGATTATCAAAGAGGCTGAAAATGGCAGCTTTGATATGATTATTATTGGAACTCATGGCAGAACAGGTTTAGAGCATGTATTATTTGGCTCTACTGCTGAGCTTGTTGTCCGCAAAGCACCATGCCCAGTTTTAACTGTCCGTCCAAAAGGCAGTAATGAAGCATAATATAATTATATAAGCCTGCTGTGAGTTATTATACTTTTAAAATTTTAAATGCTTTTTTTAAGTTTAATAAATATCAGTGGGCTTTTTTTGTATGGAAGTAAAATGAAAAAATTAATATTATCAGCAGTATTATTATCTCTTTTTATATTTGGCTGTAAGGCAGGAAATATGGAAGAAGTTATTAATAAAAAAGAATACAGGCTTGCGACTAATCCAAAAATAACTATAGGGTTTGATAATGGTTCTGTCTTTGGTTCCAGTGGAGTAAACAGCTATACTGGCTCATACTCTATAAAAAATGGCAGTATCACTTTTGGAAATATGGGTTCAACTATGATGATGGGATTAGAAGAAGATATGGATAATGAAACAAAATATCTTTCAAGCCTAAAAGAAAGCCTGCCTGTAAAACTTGATAAAGATAATAATCTTTTAATTGGCGAATATTTATTTATTCCAAGAGAGAAATAATGATTTGTATTTAAAAAATCTCAATTTAAATTAGTCTGAAATTATTTTTAGGCGAAAATCTAAATTACATATGTGACACGGAAACAGGCTCAGGACGAGCCGTCTTTAGTGAGCGATGGGAGCATTTACTGCGACCAAGTGTGTTTTTTCAAATTCAAGGACGAATTTGAAAATAAAGGATAAATAAAGATACTTCGCTATATTTCAAGCTCAGTATGACCTTATTTGATTTATAAGCTGCTTATATGGGTTAGTCCAACTTTTTTGAATAAGTCTATAACAAAATATATAACTGTCATACCGCCGCAAATCTCATAAAGTAATATTTTGTTATTTCATTCCTTATGCTCCAATTGTATAATCACTCTCAATTTTTTCTTCATTGCTGCTGCAACTCGCTTCGCTCAGACAATCAGACAGCAAACCATTCCAAAAAAATTGTTCATATAAAATTAAGTCGCAAAGATAATGAAATAACCTAGTGTATCTGCTTTAAGTGGAAATAATCAATAAATAATTTTTATTTTATAAAAACTATGTATTTCGGTTTTCACATTATCAGTCATTTTAAGCCTGATTTGTAAAGGCGAAAAATCTAAATGATATATATTGCAGTAGTGAATAATATATTTAAATTATTTTTTTTTAGATACTTCGCTTATAAGTCAAGCTAAGTATGAGTTTATTTATTTTATAAGCTGCTTATATGGGTTAGTCCAACTTTTTTGAATAAGTCTATAACAAAATATATAACTGTCATACCGCCGCAAATCTCATAAAGTAATATTTTGTTATTTCATTCCTTATGCTCCAATTGTATAACCATTCTCAATTTTTTCTTTCAGCCACTTTTTTTGATTCCTCACTTCTCAGTCGGAAAAAAGTGTCCTCGCAAAAAACGCTCGCATTGCTGCTGCAACTCGCTTTGCTCAAACAATCAGACAGCAAAACATTCCAAAAAAATTGTTCATATAAAATTAAGTCGCAAAGATAATGAAATAACCTAGGATATATGCTTTAAGCGGAAATAATCTATAAATATTTCATTTATTAAATAAGATTATATTGATTTCTTATAATCAAAATTACTGCCTGAATTTTTATAACTGTCAAATAGCAGAAATAAATTAGTCTATGCTTATAATAGAAAATACATTCTGCTATTTTTCTGCCAGTTTACTTTATGCCATAAAATATAGGAAGTATTTTTTCTATCTGCATAGTTTTACAGGTATCAGCATTATCTTTACAGTATTTTTCAACCATATCTTTATATAATTTTAATGATATATTTAGTGAATTTATTATATATTTATCTTCAGAAGTATTTTTAAATATATATTCTGTATTATTATCATATTTTATTGCAAAATTTAAAAGATATGTTCCTTTTCTATAAAGCATATAGTTATATACAAGTGCTGTATGGTCATTTAGTTTATCGCTTATGGTAAGCCTTGTATTATGATAATTTATTATTAACTGATTGTTATTATATTCCTGATTAAATGGTGAGAAAAAGTTGGAAAAAACAGGCAGTCTTTCATAAAGTGTATATACATCATTATTTTTAATATAAAGCATAAAATATTTAAAGTAACTGTTATTGTTTTTATTTAAGCATGCAGTAATATAGAAATCTCTGCCATTAATATTAAATTCTGAAACTGGCTGCATTGTTTTTTCATTTATAACATTGATTTTAGTATGATTATTTTCGCATTTAATATCTTCAAGTTTAATATTAGTTTGAGTGTTATAAAAAGGTCTGCCATTAAAAGATAGCAGGTTATAAACAGCCATTTTATTAATAAAATAATCCATATTAAAGTCTTTCATATTTAAAAATTCTTTTGTATGGTCTTTAAATATATTTTCCAGAAGAATATAATATGAGCCTTTGCTGACAACAGCAGTTTCTTTAATAATATAAGCTATATTTTTAGAATAAATAGTTTCTTTGCATGTTTGAAGTATATTATCAGCTAAATCAAGACCCATATTATTATTTATATTTTCATTATATTCATCATCACATGTCTGAATATCAGCAGGCATATTAATACTTAATATTTTTGCTGTATTAGGGTTAGTATTATCAAGAATGTAATTAATAATATTTCTTGAAACTATATCAATAACAGTATTTCTTGCATTTTTTTGTAATGAAATATCAGCATATCCACTTTCAATACAAGTGCCTGAAATATACTGCTGGCTATATATATCTGTATTTGATACTGCAAAAGAATAAAAAGGACATACAATAAAAATTATGCAGACTAAAAGTAATTTATTCATATAGAGCCTTGAAATTTTACTTTGCAATTTTATATCCAATACCTGAAACTGTCTGTATAATGGAAGGATTTTTAGGATTTTTTTCAATTTTCTGCCGTAAATTTTGTATATGAACATCTAAACTTCTGCTCCATCTGTATAAAGTATTTTTTCCCCATAAATCTTCAATTATAGTATCTCTGTTTAATGTTTCACCAGCATTTTTTGCAAAATAAACAAGCAGTTCAAATTCTTTAGGTGTCAGGTTTACAGGTATATTATTATGTGTAGTAACATGCCGTTCAGAGTAATCAATCTTCAGACCTTGAAAGTTAATAATACCATTTTCACTGTCATCATTAACTTCTATATGCTTATCAGACCGTCTTAAAACAGCTTTTATTCTGGCAATAAGCTCCATATTTTCAAATGGTTTTGAAATGTAGTCATCTGCTCCATATTCTAAACAGATAACTTTATCAGACACACTGTCATTAGTTGAAACCATTATTATAGGAATATCACTTTCCTGTCTGATAAGTTTACACAGCTGCTGACCGTTTATATCCGGCAGTGATATATCTAAAAGTATAACATCAAATTTATCACTGCGGAATTTGTCAAGGCCTTCCATACCAGTATTAGCAGAAATAACATTATATTTTTCCAGTGTTAAAAACATATTAAGCAGTTCGCAGATTTCTTTATCGTCATCTACTATTAATACAGTTTTATTCATCTATATAACACCTTTATTTGAACAGCTGTCTAAAAATCTGCTTAATTCATCATTATTTAAAGGATTAAGCCCAGACTGAATAAATGCAGCATTAAGTTTTTCATTTTCAGGCAGTGCAATATGATAGTTTAAAGTGTAATATTTTAATATAAAAGCATAAAATGATTCCATATAGTTGCTTTCATCAACATTATCTGCTATTTCTGATAATGTATTATTATAAAATATTTCCTGAAATACTTTATTTCCAAAAGAATACATATCACCTATATTTATAAGAAGTCTGCCACCTTTTGTTAATTTTTTGCAGGCTTCTTCAATTAATGTAATAAAATAAACTACATTATCATAGCATTTTGCATTTATTTCAAGGCCATCAAAAAGTGAAGGGGCAGTTTGGGCTTTCTGTCTGTTAAGGATAACATTTTGAGCTTCTATCTGGCTTATAAAAGTATCCCCTGCAAAAATATCTTTGTGTATATTATCTATATCTTTATAATCTGCTGCAATATTTATTGAAAATGAATGTATTGCTTTGCCTGCTGTAATAAGTCCTTCCCGCAGGCTTTCATACACTGGGTTGCGGATAGTTAAACCGCTTGATAATTTCTGCACATTATAAATGCTGTCCTGCAGGGCATATTTAATAACAGCTGCAACAGTTTTTGGAGCAGTAACAGCATTAAAAAGAGTTGTTATGCTTCCCAAAAATCCAGAATAAGCATTCATAATAACACTGCTTGCAGAAATTACTAAATCATAATCATATATATTTTTATTTACAAGCATTGGTGCTCTGCCTGCACATGCACCAAAAAATACATAATCATTTATATCACTTTGGTTAAACACAGCCTGATACTGCATATATTTTGATGGGATATTATCAGAAATAACTGCAAATTTTTTACCATGGCATAAATCTTTTGTATAATCATAAATTTCTATATTTATATCAGGGCTTGCAATAAATAATATACTGCTGCTTTCTTTAATAAGGCTGGAAAGGCTTTCGCTCATTAAAGGATTATTTTCTACTGCATTAATTACACAATTAATATCAGTATTTATTGTTTTTATAGGTTTATCCGCCAATCTTAGACATTGTCCGTTTAAAATCATGATTTTGTTCCCCAGTAGTAATATTATGCTCATTATGTTTTATATTTAATGACTGCATAATCTGTTTTATAAGCATTTCTTTATCTTTATCCTTTATAGCCTTTTTAATATCTATTTCATTATCTGATAAAAGGCATGGTCTAATTTTTCCGTCAGCAGTAATACGCAGTTTATCACATTCTGAACAAAAATGTTTAGAAATAGGTGTAATAATACCAATAATACCGCCGTTATTAAGTTTATAGTTTACAGCAGGACCAGAGTTTTTATCTTTTAACATTTCCTGCGGCTCAAAATCTTTAAGGCGTTCTATAATCTCACTGCCATATACAATATTTTTCTCATTCCAGTTTTCAGAGTTGCCAATAGGCATAAATTCTATAAACCTGCATATTATATTATACTTTGCAGAAAGCTCTGCAAACTTAATAATTTCATCATCATTAAAATCTCTTATAATAACAGAATTTACTTTTATAGGTGCAAAGCCTGTTTCAGCAGCTTTTTTTATTCCTGCAAGTATTGCATCTGTTTTATCAACACCTGTAATATATTTATTTCTTTCAGGTATAAGAGAATCAAGGCTTATATTAAGCCTTTTAACACCTGCATTATATAAATCTGCAGCATATTTTTCTAAAAGTGAGCCGTTTGTAGTAAGCATTACTTCTGAAATATTTTCTATTTTTGTAAGTTTGTCTAAAAACTGGCATATTCCCTTTCGCACAAGTGGTTCGCCACCTGTTATTCTTATTCTGTTTACACCAAGAGATGCAAATACTTCACTGGCAAAAAGAATGTCTTCATACCTTAATATATCTGAACATTCCACCATTTCAAAATCATTATTAGGCATACAGTATTTGCAGCGAAAATTACATCTGTCTGTAACTGATATGCGTAAATATTTAAGCCGTCTTCCAAATTTATCAAATGTTTCTTTATTCATAAATTGCTACTTCTTTTATATTTTCAGGCTCTCTGCCAAACACTCTGGCTATGTATATACTAAGCTGATAAAGCATTAGTAAAGGCAGTGCCATTGCAAGTTGAGATATAACATCTGGAGGGGTTAGAACAGCTGCTGAAATAAATATAATAACAATTGAATATCGTCTGTATTTTATAAGCATTTCATCATTAATCACACCTATTTTTGCAAGCAGAAATATTATTGCAGGCAGCTCAAAAACTATACCAAATGCAAGCACTAAATGCACTACAAATGAAACATATTTTGACATAGAAAGTGTTGCGTCTACATTATATGCAGGGTTTGCAGCAAATCCTAAAAAGAATTTAAATCCAAATGGAAAAACTATAAAATAAGCAAAAGCAGCACCAAGAATAAAAAGAATAGAAGCAAAAGATACAAATCCGTATATATATTTTCTTTCATGCATATAAAGCCCCGGAGCAATAAAAAGCCACAGCTGATAAAGAATAAAAGGGGTAGATACCATAAGTGCTGCAATAAACGAAACTTTTACTTCTACAAAAAACATTTCTGTAACTTCTATCATAGTCATTGTCGCATTTTCAGGCAGTGCAGCAAGTATTGGTGCCTGAATAATCTGCACAAGTTTTTCTCCTTGTGAATAGCCTGCAATAAAAAGGACAATTAAAATTAAAATAATGTATTTTAAGCGTTTTTTTATTTCTTCCAAATGTTCAACAAGTGGATATTCTGTCTGCACTTGTTTTGATTTTTTATTAACATTTATATTGTTTGACACTGCCTTAACCTTTATTTTCTTCTGTTTTATTAGTATTTGTATTTATGTTAGATGTGTTTTCTAATGCTGCTGTTTCTAATTTTGTAGGTTTTGGGTTATCATCAGGGTTTGATACAAATTTATCTTCCCACTGACTTCTATAATGTTCAGCATAAGAGTTTATCTTATCACTGCTTGTTTCTTTTGTTCTGTTTGATGTTCTAAGGTTATTATCGTCTATATTTACTGTCTGCTTCATTTCATTAAATGTCCGCTTAAATTCGCCATAACCTTTGCCTATAGATTTAGCCACATCAGGCAGTCTTTTAGGACCAACAACAAATAATATAACAAGAGCAATTATTGCAATTTCCCACATACTTAAACCAAACATTGAAGCGCCTCATTTCTTATAAATATGCTATTACTATGCAATATTTATAAATAAATTTCAAGTAAAAATAAAGATAATGCTTTATTCAAACACTTTTTCTTGTAAAATATTTTCTTTTATTGAAACAAGATTTTTTAAAGTAATATCTTTATTTTCTTCCCATAGTAAAAAAATGCCGTGAAGACCGAAAGATAAGAAATAATGGGCATAGGATTCATCTTTACCTGCCTGTCTGTTTGTTTTAATAAAATGCATATTTGCCATAAATTTTAATGATATATTTATAAATATTGGTGTTATATTTGGAATAAATATAAATTTTTTAATATTTATATTATTATCAATGGCATAAAAATAATTATAAATCAAATCATAAAGGGAAATTATTTGACTGTCATTAATATACTGTTCCAGTTCTTCAAAAAATATGTTTAAATAATATATTACAATTTCATCTTTTGATTCAAAAAGATAATAAAATGTCTGTCTTGAAATATCTGCTTTTTTACAAATGTTTTTTACTGTTATGTTATTATATTCTTCTTGTTCCATTAATTCAAATAATGCTTCTAATATTCTTTTCTGCGATTTTAAAGCTGTTTTATTAGTTTCTTTATACATTTTCATCACCTGTTATTTTATTCTTTTATATATATAAAAATTTTTTTTAAAAAATCAATTTTAATAGATGAAATATTTATTGATTATTTCCGCTTAAAGCAGATACCCCTAAGTTATTTCATTATCTTTGCGACTTAATTTTATATGAACAATTTTTTTGGAATGTTTTGTCAGCTAAAAGTCTTGAGCGAAGCGAGTTGCAGCAGCAATGCGAGCGTTTTTTGCGAGGACACTTTTTTCCGACTGAGAAGTGAGGAATCAAAAAAAGTGGCTGAAAGAAAAAATTGAGAATGGTTATACAATTGGAGCATAAGTAATGAAATAACAAAATATTACTTTATGAGATTTGCAGCGGTAAGATAGTTATATATTTTGTTACAGACTTATCCAAAAAAATTAGATTAACTCGTATAAATAACTTATAAATTAAAAACAGATAATTAAATATATTATATACTACTGCAATATATATAATTTATATTTTTCGTCTTTAAAAATCAGGCTCAAAATGACTGCAATGTGTGAACTCTATGTTATACTGAGAGTGATAAGGCGAAGTATCTAAAACACAAATGATTTAAATATATAATACATTATATAAAAACAGATAAAAGTTTTGTTTTCCATAAGTTTTTATATATTTTTACATTATTCTGTAACACCTAATATCATTACTCGTCCACTTGAATTACTAATTTTTTAACACTTATTTTGACAGCCTGATATAAATTATTTGATAATTATAAAAATAACAAAACGGGGAAAGTTTTGACTTTCCCCATAATTTATTTTGTCTATAAGTTTGCAAGTATTGGTGCTATAATTAAAGCAACAATACTCATTAATTTTATTAATATATTCATAGCAGGACCAGATGTATCTTTAAAAGGGTCGCCAACAGTATCGCCAACAACAGCAGCTTTGTGAGCTTCGCCGCCTTTTGCTTCACCTTCAACTTCACCTTTTTCTATTGCTTTTTTAGCATTATCCCATGCACCGCCAGAGTTTGCCATAAGTAATGCAAGCAGCACACCAGTTACTGTTGCACCACCAAGCATACCGCCAAGAGCTTCTTTGCCAAGAATAAAGCCTACTATTACAGGCATAGAAGCAGCTAAAACACCGGGCAGTATCATTTCTTTTAATGCTGCACTTGTGGAAATATCAACACATCTTTTCGGGTCTGGTTTAACACCAGCTTTGCCTTCTAAAAGTCCGGGTATTTCTCTAAACTGTCTTCTTATTTCTTCTACCATTTTACCTGCAGCTTTACCAACTGATGTCATAGTTAATGCACCAACTATAAATGGCAAAAGACCGCCTATAAATGTTCCAACCATAACATCAGGGTTAGTTAAGTCTATTTTATCAACTTTTGCTGCAGCTGCATAAGCAGAGAAAAGTGCAAGTGCTGTTAAAGCTGCAGAGCCTATTGCAAAACCTTTACCCATAGCAGCAGTAGTATTGCCAAGAGAGTCAAGATTATCTGTAATTTTACGAACATCTGCACCTAATCCGCTCATTTCTGAAATGCCGCCTGCATTATCTGCAATAGGTCCGTAAGCATCCACTGTCATAGTTACACCAACAGTTGCAAGCATACCAACAGCTGCTATACCTATACCATAAAGACCAGCAAGCTGAAAGCTTGTAATAATTGCTGCACATATTATTAAAATAGGCCAGATAGTAGATTCAAGACCTACTGCAATACCTTGAATAATATTTGTAGCAGGGCCTGTTTTTGATGCTCTTGCAATACGCATCATTGGTGAGCCTGATGTATAAAATTCAGTAATTAAGCCAATAAAAGTTCCTGCTAATGTTCCGCATAATACTGCATAGAATATATTAACTGAAACCTGCAGAATACCTGTTATGCCAAAAAAAGCAAACACAAGGAAAAGACCTGCACCAATAAAGGTAGAATAACGGAGAGCTTTTGCAGGGTCAGAATTTTTTAATATTTTCATAGAAAATACACCGATTAATGAAGCTATTAAACCAAGTGTAGCAAACATAAGCGGAGTAAGCATTAATGCAGAGCGTCCTGCTTCTTCTGATAATGATGGAGCAAGTGTGCTTACTGTTGCTGCTGCAGCTGTTGCTGCTATTGCTATTGTTGCAATAATAGAGCCAACATAAGATTCAAATATATCTGCACCCATACCAGCAATATCTCCAACATTATCGCCAACATTATCAGCAATAACACCGGGGTTTCTAGGGTCATCTTCAGGGATACCAGCTTCTACTTTACCAACTAAGTCTGCACCAACATCAGCAGCTTTTGTGTAAATACCACCACCAACACGAGAAAAAAGTGCAATACTTGATGCACCCATTGCAAAGCCGTTTATATACTGAGCATTTTCAGGCGAGCCAAGCAGTATGAATAATAAGCCAACACCAAAAAGCCCAAAAGATGCAACAGAAAGCCCCATAACAGCACCACCGTTATATGATACTGATAAGGCTTTAGCAAGACCTGAGCTTCTTGCTGCTTCAGATGTGCGGACATTGGCTTTTGTTGCAGCACTCATGCCAAAAAAACCAGCAAGCACAGAGCTTACTGCACCAAAAATAAATGCGGATGCGGTTTTTATACCAAGCCCCGGAGCAAATATCATTAATACAGCAACTATGATAATGAATACTGCCAACACTTTGTATTCTCTGAAAAGAAATGCCATAGCACCTTCATGAATAGAAGCTGCAATATCCTGCATTTCTTTGCTGCCGTCAGGCTGCTTTTTAACTGCCTGATAGATTGTAAATGCAGCAAGAATACCAATTATACCTATTACAGGTATGAAAAGAGTATAGTTTGTAAAATCCATACTGTCCCCCTATATTATAGCCTTTTGTCTGGCTTTAAATTTAAAAAATATATCATTTATTATAAACAGTCATTGCTTTTTGCAGACCATTATTTAATACATCTATTACCGCATCAGCCCCTTTATTTAAAAAATTCTCATAAAGAGCTGTTTCTTCTGGCTTATATTTTCCTAAAACATAGCTTATAACATCTTTTGAATTATCTCTGCCTATACCCATTTTAAGCCTTGGAAAATCCTGAGAACCTAGACACTCAATAATAGATTTAAGCCCGTTATGACCGCCTGCAGAGCCGTTATGCCGCAGTTTTAAAATATTAAATGGGATATTCATTTCATCATGAATAATAAGAATATCCTGATGAATGATTTTATAAAAATTAGCAGCAGCAGCAACAGATTTTCCTGATAAATTCATAAATGTATAAGGTTTTAGCAGAAATAACTTTTCTTTATTATATTTTATTTCAGCAAATGCACCATCATATTTATCACTCCATGAAATATTTAATCTTTCTGCTAATATATCTATAACATCAAAACCAATATTATGGCGTGTATTTTTATATTTATCTCCAGGGTTGCCAAGTCCTGCCACTAATTTTATCATTTACTAATTACCAGTAAAAAGTGAGCTGATACTTTCTTTATTATGTATTCTTTCAATAGATGTTGCAAGTATACCGGCTACTGAAAGAATTTGTAATTTTGTAAAATCTTTAAGCCTTGTATTATCAATAGTATCTGTTATGATAACTTTTTCAATAACACTGCTGCTTATTCTATCTATTGCAGGTCCTGAAAGAATACCATGAGTAGCCATAGCTTTAACACTGACTGCACCATGTTCCATTAAAGCAACAGCTGCTTCTGTAAGAGTGCCGGCAGTATCTATCATATCATCTATTAATATACATTTTTTGCCTGCAATTTCACCAATAACATGCATAACCTTTGCAACATTAGGACCTGAGCGGCGTTTATCAATAATTGCAAGAGGCATTCCAAATTTTTTTGCATAAATTCTGGCACGAGCCACACCACCAGCATCAGGTGATACAATAACAGTATCATCATTACATAAATTATTGTCCTGCATATATTTATAAAATACAGGAAGAGCATAAAGGTTATCAACAGGAATATCAAAAAATCCTTGAATTTGTCCTGCATGTAAATCCATTGTAACAACTCTGTCTACACCTGATGTTGCAATTAAATTTGACACAAGTTTTGCAGTAATAGGCACACGAGGTTCGCTTGCTCTATCCTGCCTGCTGTAACCAAAGTATGGCATAATAGCTGTAATAGTATTTGCAGATGCTCTTTTTAATGCATCTGTCATTACCATAAGCTCCATAAGATTAGAGTCTGATGGTGCATTTGTAGGCTGAACAACAAAAACATCTCTTCCACGAACACTTTCATCGATTTTAACCATTATTTCTCCATCAGAAAATTTTGAAACAGTAGCTGCTCCAAGCCTCATGCCAAGGCGTGAAACAATACTTTCTGCCAGACTCTTGTTAGAGTTGCCTGAAAAAATTAAAAAATCCATTTTAACCTCTTGCAGCGGTCACCGCTTTTTCTATAAAATATGTTTTAAAATTATTTTTTGCTTTGTTGTATGCTTCTTCCTGTGTCTGCTTATCAGGATATACTGCAAAAACAGTAGAGCCTGAGCCACTCATTAATGCAAAGCCTGCTGTTTCTGTATTTAAAAAATAGACAATATCTTCTACCTGTTTATGTATAGAAAACACAGCCTGCTGCATATCGTTTTTCATTATACTTTTTAATTCATTAAAAGTATATTCTTTTTTAATATTGATAGTATTAAGTTTAGTCAGTTCTAAATTTTCACTGTTATAAATTTCTTTTGTAGAAACATAAATATTTGGATTTATTATAATAAAATAAAGCTCTGGCAGTTTTGGAGCAGGTGATAAATCTATCCCCCTGCCTGAAGCAAGCTGAGGAATATTTTTTAAAAAGAATACTGTATCGCTTCCAACCATAGCCATAATTTCAGCCATCTGCTCATAACTTAAAGAAAGGCTGCTTATTTCATTAACTGCTTTTAAATAATATGCTGCATTGGAGCTTCCGCCGCCAAGCCCTGCACCAAATGGAATATTTTTTTCAAGTGTAATATGAAAATTATCATGCAGATTATATTTTTCTTTTAATATATTATGAGTTTTAATAATTATATTGTCTGCATTTTCTGGTATATTTTTATTACTGCATGTTAATGTTGTTATATCTGCCTTTTGAATAGAAAGTGTATCATATATAGAAACAGGGTAAAAAAGAGTATAAATATTATGGTATCCGTCAGGACGCCTGCCTAAAACATATAAAAAAAGGTTTACTTTTGCAGGACAAAGGTATGTATATATTTTATTTTTCATTATTTTGAGCTCCAGCCTGTTTTATTTAAAAATTTAACAGTAACTTTTCCTTCTGGTGCTGTAACAGTAATTGCTTTTAATATGTTGTCATCTTTATCCCATAAATATTCTGATGTAATATTTCCATATATATATTTATAAAGTCTAAATTTGTCATCAGCATATAATTTTGTGCCGTCTTTTTCTGTAAATATATAAGATGAATTACTGAAAGTTATTGTATAGCTGCTGGCATTTGGCACTCTTTGTGGAGTTTTAAAAAAACTTATTATATGAAATATGGATTTATCTGCAATTTTTTTAATATCTTCACTATTCTGGTTACTTCTAGTCTGCACTTCCAGCTTTTTATTTTCATATCTAATAGAAGCAAGGGGATTATTTAATGCACCTAATACATTAATCAATGCATCATCGTTGCATTTTTTATTTAGAAGCACTGAAAATGATATACTCTGCTGTTCTTCAAGGTTCACTACTGCTCTTCCCCTGTAACTGCATAAGTTTGGAGTGTTTTTCACTGTTAATGCTGCTGCATTTTCAAGAGTAAGTGAATTATCAATATGATAATTTGTAAGAGAACAGCCACTGCTTATTGATAAGAGTATGATACAAACTGTTGTAATATAAAAGTTTTTCATAGCAATAAACCTTAAATAAAATTTTTATTTTCCCATAGCTTTTTTTACAGCATCTAAATGGTCATACAGCTCTTTCTCTTCTGGCATATATTTTAATGCTTCACTTATATATTTATATGCTTTTTTATAATCTTTCTTTTTGTAATACACCCAGCCAAGACTGTCAAGATATGCACCGTTTTCAGGCTCTTGTTTTAATGCTTTTTCTATTAAAACAAGTGCTTCATCTAAATTTGAGCCAGTTTCTGCATACATAAACCCTAAAAAGTTTTGGAAAACTGGGTTTTCAGGCTCTATTTCAAGGGCTTTTTTTACAAGTTCTAATGTTTTATCTATATTTTTTTCTTCTTCATATAATGATGCAAGGAATGAAAGCACTTGAGTATTAGTTGGATTTTCTTTTAATGCTTCTTCTAATATAAGTATAGCTGTTTTATTATCTTTATCTATTGAGTAACATTCTGCTTTTAATAGATAATAATCTACATCACGCTCTACTTCATCTATAAGATTAATATATTTAAGGGCATCTTTTGTTCTATCCTGCAGAAGATATACAACTGCAAGGCGTTTTAATGTTTGAGCATAAGCTGGGTTAAGGTTTAATGCACCAAGATACATTTTTTCTGCTTTATCATAATTTTTAGTATATTCATAAAACTTGCCTGCTATGTAATAGTTAATTGTTTCATCTGGTGCAAGAGTGGTAAGCTCTTCAAAAACCTGTCCTGCTTCTTCATATCTGCCTGATTTATTAAGCACATCTCCAAGCTGCATAAGAATAATAGCTTTTGATTTGCCATATAATTTTTCTGCCAGCCTTTTATATACATCAATAGCTTTATCAAAATTGCCGCTTTCTGTATATATTTTACCAATATTCTGCTCAATAACAGCACTTATATTTTCATTATTAATACTAACTTCTTCTAAAAGTTTTATAGCTTTTGCTTCGTTATTCTGCATAAGATAAATTTCTGCAAGCATAAGTTTTGCTGTGCTGTTATTATCTATTTTTATGGACTTTTCTAAATCTTTAATGGCTTGTTTTTTTTTATTTTGAGAAGAATAAATATCGGCTCTTACAATATAGTATTGTGAGTTTTCAGGGTCTTTTTTTATTAATTCATCTGTAATTTCTAAAGCACGCTTGTATTTTTTTAATTCTGATGCGAGCAATGCAGTATTTAAGGCATAGTCTGGGTTTTCTGCTATACTGCCAGCAATTTTCAGGCAGTTTTCCATATATTCATAAGCTGCCTGTGTGTTGTTTTTATATGTTTTATATATTGATGCTGTTAAATGAAGATATTTTGCTTCTTTTGGAAAGTTATGCACTGCTTGTTTTGCAGTTTCAAGACTGTCATCTATAAGCCCTGCATTTAACTGATTTTCTATAAGAAAATCATAAATATACATAGATTTTTCATTTTTCAATATATTTTTTAAAACTTCTGCTGCTTCTTTATAGTTTCCATTTAAACTTAACTGTTTTGCTTGAATAAAAAGGCTTGTGTTAGACTGCTGTGCATATGCAGGGAATATGTATATAAATAAAGACAAAATCATAAAAAAAGATAATAAATTCTTTTTCATTAACTACTCCATTGTAATTTAATTAATCTATTTTAAACTACTATTATAATAAAGACAATATTTATTTTTTACTTAATAATATGCAGCATATTTCTTGTTAGTTAAGAGCATTCTAGAATTTACAGTAATTCTTTTATTGAACTTTGCCAAGTTTTATAATAACATATCGTTTGAATTTATATTTAAATGAGGATAGTATGGGTTTATTTGATTTTTTCAAAAAAGATAAACAAAGTGAAGATAATCTTAAAAAAGGTATGAAAAAAACTTCCGGAAAATTCCGTGATGGTCTTTCGTCAATATTTTTAGGCAGAAAAACTATTGATGATGATTTATTAGAAGAGTTAGAGGAGTTTTTGATTACAGCAGATATTGGTCCACAGGCTGCTGATATGATTATAGAAAAAGTCCGAAATGACTATACTCGCGGCACATTAAAAGATTCTGAGCGTATTCTTGATGCTTTAAAGCATACATTAACAGAGCTGTTAAAAGATACAGAAGATTTCAAAGAAGATATGTCTAAAAAGCCTTATGTTGTGCTTGTATCTGGTGTAAATGGTGCAGGTAAAACAACAAGTATTGCAAAAATTGCTAATATGTATAAAAAAGCAGGCAAATCAGTAATGCTTGCAGCAGGCGATACTTTCAGGGCAGCAGCAGCAGACCAGCTTGCAGTGTGGGGGCAAAGGCTTGATATTCCTGTCATAAGACAGCCAGATGGCAGTGACCCTGCTGCTGTTATTCATGACGGCATAATGAGTGCAAAGGCAAAAAATATAGATGTATTAATTGCTGATACTGCTGGCAGACTTCATACAAAACATAATCTTATGCAGGAGCTTATAAAAATATATAAAGTGGCAGAAAAAGCTCTTGGATATCCTGTGCAGGAAAGTTTAATAGTTCTTGATGCTACAAGTGGACAGAATGCTCTGCTTCAAGCAAAAATGTTTAAAGATGCAGTAAATGTCAATGGTGTTGTGCTTACAAAACTTGATGGCACTGCAAAAGGCGGTGTTGCTGTGAGAGTAGTAAGCGAATTAAAACTTCCTGTTCGTTATATAGGTTTTGGGGAAGGTATAGATGATTTACGCCCCTTTGATGCAGAAAGATTTGTGGAGGCTATGTTTAATGATGAAAAATAAAATATTAGCTGCAGTAATGAAAAAATTATATTTGTTATGTGTTATTATATGTTTGCTGCCAGCATGCAAAAAAAGTGAAGAGTTTAATATTGATAATATTAAGGCTCCAAAAGATTATGTGCTTTTTGAAAAAGCTGATAATAAACTTGATGTTGAAAATGCTGGAACAAATAAATATAATAAAGAAACTTCTTATGCTTTTTTGCTGGATGTTTCAAAAGAAAATGACTATGAGAAATATTTTCCTAAAAAATATGTTATTGGTGAAGAAAATAATTATAATTTAGATAATGATGCGGCAAAAAAACTTGATGAATTTTTAAATAATGGAGTATCTATAAATGATGCATATAATATCATATCGTATGTATATATAAATAAAGAATTTTTGACAGAAACAGCAAACTTTGGAAAATACTGTTTTCCTGAAGGTTCCTTTGAGCAGGATAAGATTTATAAAAATGATATTAGAAACAAATGTTATGCAGATTTTGAAAAAGGCACAAGGTTTTACAATAAAGTAAATTTATCCCTTTTGAAAGCAAGGAATATGCTTTTATATGCTCTTGATAATGATTTAAAAGAAGAAAGTGATAAAATAAAAGCTGATGCACATTTAATGATTGCTGTTTCTTATATTGCTTCAGATGAGTTATACAGATTAGAAAAAATTAAAGAGCATGCAGCTCTTTGGAAAGAACTGGGCGGAATAAGTGTAAATATATTTGATGATGATATTAATAAAAAAATGACATCTTTGCTGACTTATACTGCATATAATGAAAATACAGGTGTTGTGGAGATATTAAGAGATAGTGCTGAAAAAGGTTTTATGGATTTAGTTTTATCAAAAGGCGGCATATATAACTATTTAAATGATGATGATTATATTCCTGTTACTGTAATGAAAAGAGGGGATAAATATGCTTTAAATCCGTTTTTTATTGAATATGAAAATACTGGCATTGATACATATATGGCAGATATTGTGGAGCCTTTGCATAAAATAAATAATAACCATTATGATTTACAAAAGAAATATGATGTGCTTTATGATAATCCTGTATATATTTTAGCATTAAATGGAGCAGTATATACTGTTGAAATTAATAACGGCATGCCTTTAAAAGCAGAGTTCAGAAATCCTGCTTATTTCCGCACAGGTTATTTAAACAGAGAAAAAAACAATCTTCCTAAAATATCAAGCGAATATGAATATGGTTATATTCAAAAAGATTATATAAAATATGATAATAATGGAAAAGCTGCAACAGTATGGAATGGCGATATAAGAGAGCAGCAGCCAGATAAAAGCAGATTATTCAAGTTTCGTGGTGTTGTGGACTGTTTAAATGATACAGAAACAGGCACTGCTGAAATCTGCGGTAATAGAGAAAGTATGATTATGGCTAAATATCTGTATAAATTAAAATGCGACGGTAAAAAAGACTGTTTTATTAAAAGCAGTGATATAAATGGCAGATATATGAATAAAAATGTGTCTGAAAATACCGAAAATACCGATTTTGATGATGAACCAATTAATCTTTATATAGATAAAGACTTGTTAAATAAATATGAGTTAAATGAATATGATGAATATATTGACGGGCTTAATTATTCCCGTTTTTTATCAAGATATGATGATATTTCAGATAATGATTTTCTTTTAAGAGAAGATTATACAAAAGATGATATTATTGGTTTGATAGCAGACACATTAGTTGGATCATTACGAGTGCAGCACAGAGAAAATTGGTATAATATATTTTATTTAGGATATAAATATGATGATAGCAAAAGCACACAGCTTTCCTGCTCTGACGAACTTTTAAAAGGCAGTATTCACAAGACAAAAGATATGGAAATAAGCAGAACGCGTGGTCTCTCATTTCGAAACAGGAAAATGCTGAAAGCTGCTAATTTTCTAAGAGACAATATGGAAAATAATAAGGATAGATTTTATTATATACTTTCTCTTTATCTATTGAACGGGCTGCATAATATAGATGAACTTCAAGACAAAATCAATTATTTATTAATTGAAAATAATGTTACAAAAGATGATATTGTATCTTATTTATCTAATATTCACATTTATTATGCTGATGATATTGCAAATCTTATAACTGTTATACCTGATTTAGATGCTTATGACCCCGTTATGTCTTTTAATAAGCTTAAAGATATGGGACTTTTGCCTTATGCTGCATTTAATAAGGGGTATTTTGATATATATAATGATGATTTTTATGAAATGGTGCAGATTGAGAAGTTTAATGAATTTTCTATTCTTACTATTTTAGAAAGCAAAGTGCTTGATGATAAATACAGCTATCTATACCCAAGATATTATAAATTAGATATGGAAGAACAGGGTGACAGTAATTCTTACAGACCACAGCACTGCACAGATAATGTATATAATGGTCATTTATATATTTTCCCATTTAATAATAAGACTTATATAGTAAATACAACAGAAACTGAAAATAAAATAACTAAAATGGAAATCCGTTCCCCTTATTTTTTCAATACAGAATATGAAAAAAATTATTCTATAAATGCAATTACAGGAAAAGATACAGAAGATATTAAAAAACAAAAATTACTGCACGGTGTTTCAAATATGGGAACATTTTCATATATAGATAATATTGTATATCAAAAAGAATATGATAGAGAGCCGCAGTCTCCGCTTGGCGATGTGGATAAAGCAAAGGAAAGACGGGGGGATAAAATTTTGCCTGAGCAGGTAAAAGAACGGTTTAATATTTCCAAATTTGATAAAAAAGATATTATGAAAGCTGTAAATGAATATATTGATTATTTACAGGAATTTTCTTCGCAAACACTTATTAAAAACGAGCTTTATTTTTATGACATATCTGCAAAAAAAGATAATCCAGTAATCATTGCAGCAGCTTATTTTTATGATAAAAAAAATGATATAACCTATAACGACGGTGTTGGCATAAAAAAGGAAATACTTTTTATAGTTAATAATAAAAATCTTAAAATACTTGATAAAGAGGCAGCAAAAGAGATAGATAAAATTATATCAGATGATAAATATTATAAATCATTAATATCTAATAATGGAGATACTGCTTTTATAGGCTTTATCAGGTCAGATAACAATATACTTGCAGTAAGTATTATTGATAATAAAGTTGGCTATGGCTTTTTCCCTGCATACTATTATAAAAGCGAAAAAGTTATTATAGATAAAGTTGAAGAAATATCTAATATGATACTTCCTGTTTTAAGAGAAGAAGCAAAAATTAATTGTAATGACGGCTGGTATCAAGAAATGCTGATATGCACAAACAGACCTTTGCTTACAGCAAAAGCATATATTGAAAAACTTTATAAAATAAAATCAGAAAATGCATCTAAATATTTTTATCCTAATGATGTTGTAGAAAACTATGAAATGATTTATAAAGATTTTCAGTCTCTTAATTCCTGTGCAGATAATATGCAGGATAAATGTATGGAAAGTATATTATCTTATGCAGATATTTTCAGCAGGTAAGATATGAAAATAATAGTAAAGCAAATAGATAATATAAACAGTGAGTTATTTAATATATATGACGATAAAAATATTCTGCCTGCTGCTTTATCTATAAAAGGTCTGCATTATCAAATAAGCGGCTTTCAAAATAATGCAGATGAATATATTTATTATGGGGAATATTCTGCAATACAAGCCATAAATTTATTGGTAAGTTTTATAAATAATATTTCATTTAAAACACTTATGAAAGTCTATGAAATATGTCAGAAATTAAATGCAGATATTAATAAAATAAATATATTTCAAGAAAAAAATATAAAGGGCAGGAAAAGTTTTGAAACACTTGAAAAAGCATTAGGTCTGCCTGAAAATTTAATAGATTTTATTGATAAAAAAGATATACCTCTAAAAACCGTTTCTTTAATAATAAATCTGCAGGCAAATGTTATTAATTTTATTGCAGAGCATATTAAATATAATGATTTTTCTATGCAGGGTTTCCGTAAATATGTTGAAAAAGTATGTGATTTTAAAGATATTATCCCAGAAAAATACAGAAATGATTTTATTTTTCCAGATACAAGAAGTAAAAGCCATATAGAAATAGACGAAAAGTATGCAGAATTAATTAATAATTTTAAAAATATAAAAATAAATAATTTAGACAGCTTTGAAACACCAAAATTAAATATTTATTTTGATATTAATAATATAAAAGATTATGAAAATATGCTGAATATTTTAGAAAAGAATAAATTAAATATTCAATTATTTTATGAATTGTTAGAAAAATATGGATTAAAATAGTTTATTTCATAAAAAAGGGATGCATTAAAATATATGATATATGTAGAAAAATCAGCTCAAAATACCAGCCTTGCGGAGCTTGCTGCAAAAGAGCATAATATAGAAGTAATAGATGACGGGTTTGATATAGAAGATAAAAAAAGCAATATAGTAATATCATGCCATACAGATAATTTTGTTCATCGCTGCCCTGCAACAAATATATACAGGTGCTGTAATTATCATGTGGTAGATATTATGCAGGGCTGTCCTTTTGACTGTGCTTACTGTATTTTACAGCTGTATCTTCCACACAAGCATATAAGAGTTGCAGGAAATACAGATAATGTGCTGCAAGATATAAAATCCGCAGTAAAAGAGCAGAAACGGCGTATTGGAAGCGGTGAATTAAGCGATAGTCTTGCAATGGATAAAACTATCCCGCTTTCAAAAATAATAGTGCCATTTGTTAATAATTTAGATAATATTTTATTTGAATTTAAAACTAAATCAGATGTTATTGATAACCTGCTTAACCTAAATCCGAAAAATGTAATGGTATCATGGAGCTTAAACCCTGCTTCTATTATAGATACAGAAGAACCATACACTGCTGCTCTTGAAAGGCGGTTAAAAGCAGCAGAAACTGTATCTGATTATGGATATAAAGTAGGATTTCATTTTGACCCATTAATTATGTCAGATAATTTTGAAAAAATATATGGTGAATTAATAGAGGACTTAACATCAAGAATAAAAGAAGAAAGCGTAGAATATATAAGCATATCTACATTTAGATGTCCTTATGAGCTTATGAATATTATAAGGCAGAGAAAAAATCCATCTATTTTAACAAAAGGTGATTTTATAAAAGGAATAGACGGTAAAACAAGATATTTTAAGGCTGAAAGAATAAAAATGATACACTTTGTTACAAAAAAACTTAAAAAATATTGGAATAAGCCATTTATATATTACTGTATGGAGCACAGCAGTATATGGGAAAAGATATTAAATTATGACCCGGGAGAGCGGGAAGAATTTGAAAAATATTTTCTACAGATATAATCAGTATATATGCTTAAAAATATAAAATAGTCCTTGAAAAAAAAATCAAAATCAAGCAAAATACAGCATTATGAAATTTAATAAATTATACCTTCACGGTTTCAAATCATTTGTAGATAAAACAACAGTAGATTTTCCTGATGGAATAACTGCTATTGTAGGTCCTAATGGCAGTGGAAAAAGTAATATAATGGATGCTGTCCGCTGGGTATTTGGTGAGCAGAATGCAAAAGAGCTTCGTGGTGCTGAAATGGAAGATATTGTATTTAACGGCTCACAAAAAAGAAAACCTGCTGGTTTTGCAGAAGTAGGTCTTACTTTATCAGAAATTGATGAGGCAGTTGCTGCAAAATACGGCACATTTTCAGAAATAACAATTACCCGCAAATTTTATAAAACTGGTGAAAGAGAATATTATATAAATAACAGGAAATGCCGCCTAAAAGATATTAAAGATATATTTATGGATACAGGGCTTGGTGCTAGAAGTATATCTATTATTGAGCAGGGCAAAGTTGATAAGATAATTAATGCAAGCCCTGAAGAACTGCGTTTTTTTCTAGAAGAAACTGCGGGTGTTACAAAATTTAAAGATAAGAAAAAAGAAGCAGAAAGAAGACTGCAGCAGACAAGGGATAATCTTGACAGAGTAACAGATATTATTGAAGAAATTGTTACACAGATGCAGTCATTATCATCTCAGGTGGAGCAGCTGAAAATTTATGAAGAGCTGCAAAGCAATTTCAAAAGGCTTGAACAGTCATATCTTTGCACATCTTACTACATAAAAGCAGAAGACAGCAGTAAGTTAAAATCTTTTTTAATTGAGAAAAAGCAGAATTTAGAAAATATGCTTGCAAAATATGCAGAACTTGTCCGCATAGAAAATGTAGCAAATAATGACTATAACACTAGACAGGAAGAATATGAGCATTTGCAGGAAAAAAGAGTGCAGACTGCTACAAAAAAAGCAAATACAGAAGGCGATATTAAAGCTCTTGAAACTAAAATTGCATCAAGTGATGATATAAAAGCAAGTTTACAGGCAAGCATTAAACAGGAAAGTGCAAGATATGAAGAAATGGCAGAAAGTATAGAAAGCCTTGAAGATGAGCTTGATACTGCAAGTGATGCTTTAGAGTTTGTAGGAGATAAACTTGCAGAACTGTCTGATATTATTGATGATTTAATAAGCCAGAAAGAAGATATAGAAGATGAATTTCAGGAAACAGATACTGCTTATATAGAATATACTGGCACTGTTACAAATAAGCGGAATGAGCTTATAAGGGTAGAAGCAGGTTATGAACATATAAAGCAGGATATAGAAAGGCTTAAAAAAGAGCAGCAGTCTATAAATGATGCTTTTAATGAAGCTGCTTATAAAAAAGATAGTTTTTATCAGGAAATGGATAACTTAAAGTTTAAAATGATGCAGAATGAAGAAAACTTAAATACTGCAAAAGAAAATACTGAAAATTTAAAAGAACAGAAAGAAAAAGAAAAAGCAAAAAACAGAGAATTAAAAGCAGAAATAAAAAGCTGTGAAAATAATATAGCATTTTTTAATAAACAGCTTGAGGCTGCTACTTCTTTTAATGATGATACTGCAGTATTAAAGCCATATATTGCAGGGCTTTTAATTGATTTTTTATTGGATATGGAATACACAAAACTTATAGATATTGGTGATGTGATAGTATTTAATGATGAACGAAAAGATGAGCTTTTTGAAAAAATATCTACACTTAATTCTTCTGTAAAATTTGTTTTTAAAAGTGATATAGAAAATATAAGCAGTAATCTTAAAAATATGCAGGTAAATGAAGTTTATAAAAATATTTATCTTGTTAATAATATTTATAGAAAAGCAGGGGAAGAAGATAAAGGGTTTCAGATTATATCTTTAAAAGAAAGTATACTAGATGCAGAAAGAGAAATAGACAGGCTTGGTGCAGATATTTATGAAACAGAAAAAATTATTGGCTATATAGATAATCATTTAGAAGAACAGATAAATATTTTAAATGATATGCAGGCAGTATATAATAATTCAAGAGATGCTTTTCTTAAAAAAGAAGCAGAATATACTGGTGTTTTGCAGGAATATGAAAGGCTTGAAAAAAGAAAAAGCACTCTTGCAAAGGAAATAGAGCTTTCAGACATTACTTTATCAGAAAATATTAAAAAGATAGGAAATTTGAAAGATAATATTAATATTGCAAGCCAAAAGCAGGCAGAGTTAGAAGAAAAACGCTCATGTCTTGAAGAAAAGCTGGAGCTGATAAAAGATAACTTAGATGAAAAAAGACAGGAACATACAGAAATAAAAATACAGTATGCTCAGAAAGAAGAAAAGACAAATTCTCTTAAAAGAGAGCTTAAAAGTAAAAGAAGCATCAGGGAAGAAGTAAAAAATAATATAGAAAAACTTGAAGAAAGATTGCATCATCTTTTAAATATAGATGAAATAAAATGGAATGAAGAACTGGAGCTTTTGAAAGAAAAACTTGATAATTTATCAAAAGATGTTCTGTCATTAGAAGATGAAGTGCGAAATGCTTCCCTAATGCTTGATGAAATGCGTCAAAATATAGAAGATATTAGAAACAAAGCAGAAAATATTAATGCAGAAATCAAAACTGGTGATGATGAAATCCGTAAATATGAGCTTGATTTAGCAGGTATTACTTCTGTTTTAGAAGCAAGTGCAGCACAGTATATGGAAAAATATGGATTAGAAATATCCCATGATTATTTAACTTATGCAGATATGGAAAGAGAGCCCAGAAAAATAAAAGAAGCAATGAATAAAATAGAAAGCCGTTTAGATGATTTAGGACCTATTAACTTAAATGCTTTAAATGATTACAGAGATGCAGAAGAAAGATATAAATTTTTAACAGACCAAAGAAATGATTTAGAAGGCTCTATTGATGATATAAACTCATTCATTCATGAAACAGATGAAGCAACAGTCAGAATGTTTGAAGAAACATTTAACTCTGTTAAAGATAAATTTGTAGAAGTATTTCATATATTATTTGGCAACGGGGAGGCGGAGCTTAAATTAACTGACCCTGATAATATGCTTATAAGTGGTGTGGAAATATATATCCAGCCTCCGGGCAAAAGATTACAGCACATGGGACTTTTATCAGGCGGAGAAAAAGCTCTTACTGCAATGACACTCTTATTTGCATTATTTTTACAAAGACCTACTCCATTCTGCTTTCTTGACGAAGTAGACGCACCGCTTGATGATGCGAATGTTGAAAGGTATGTTGGTATGGTAAAAGCACTCTCTGATAAAACTCAGTTTATACTTATTACTCATAACCATAATACTATGAGTATAGCAGACTCTATATATGGTGTTGCTATGCAGGAATATGGTGTATCTACAATACTGTCTGTTACATTAGAGCAGATGGCAAGAGCAGGCAGGTAGTTAATGTCAAATACAGTATATATTATTAGTATATTTATTTCTGGTATGGTATTTGGTGCATTATTTGTATGGTTTATCACAAGACTAATATCTAAACGCAGTGATGAAAAGTTTAATGCAGCTCTTGATGAAGCAACTGCTCTTTTAAAAAGCAATTTTGCAGAAATCTCACTTGATACTTTATCAAAAACTACGGATATGCTTTCTGGCAGGCTCCAAAGTGAGTGTGAAATATCAGCAAAAGAAATAAGCGGTCAGAAAGAGATTATAGAAAAACGCATAGAAACATTAAACAGTGAGCTTTTGAAATTAACAGGTCTTATTAATACTATGGAAAATGCAAGAAATATGCAGATGGGTGAATTAAAAAGCATTATAGATGACAGCCGTGCTAAAACAAGAGAGCTTTTCCATGTTACAAGCGGTTTAAAAGAAACACTTTCATCAAAGCAGTGCAGGGGTCAGTGGGCAGAGCGTATGGCAGATGATGTATTAAGCTATGCTGGACTTAAAGAAGGCATAAACTATACCCGCCAGCAGAAAAGTGAAGCTACAGGAAAAAGACCTGATTTTACATTTTTACTTCCTAACGGCACAACTTTAAATATGGATGTAAAATTTCCTTATGAAAATTATAAAAGATATATAGAAGCTCCAGAAAATGAAAAAGCACTTTATGTAAAAGAGTTTATAAAAGATGTAAAAAACCATATAAAAGCAATTTCTGGCAGAGAATATATTGATACAGAAAACGGCACTGTAAACTGTGCCATAATGTTTATTCCTAATGAAAAAATATATTCATTTATTTTTGAAACAGCACCAGAACTTTTAGATATGGCATCAAAAGAAGGTATTATGATATGCTCTCCTGTTACAACAATATCAGTTTTGGCAGTTATCAGACAGGCAGCAGAAAATTTTGCTGTGGAAAAGCGGGCAAAAGAATTAATGCAGGCAATGAGTGCTTTTCGTAAAGAATGGGTAAAATATTCAGACGGCTTTATAAAACTTGGTGATTTAATAGGCAAAGTATCTTCAGAATATGACAGTTTAAGGACTACAAGAAATAATAAATTAGAATCTTCAATGAATAAGCTGGAGGCTTTAAAAAGTGATGAAATTGAATAAATCTGCCACATTGACATAGTTTTTTTGTGGTAAGCAGCCAGATAGATAGTTTTTGGATTTATAAAAATTTTATGTATTAGTCATTTTGAGCCTGATTTTACAGGCGAAAAATCTAGATTAAATATATTACAGCAGCATATAATATATTTCAATTATCTTATCTTTTAAATACCAAACTTACATTTTCCATAAAAAATAAATTTATTTAGTGGTTTAGTCTAAAATTTTTGTATAAGTTTAAAAAAATAGTGGTGTATCATTTTCTATATTGCTTGATTATTCAGTAATAATATTTTATAATTCATACATAATTTGTATGGAGTATATTATGAAAAATATTGTGCCTGCTATGCGGGAGTTTTTTAAAAGTGGCGAGACATTAAGCATAAAATATAGATTAGAACAGCTGAAAGCATTGAAAAAAACACTGCTTAAATATGATGAAGCACTTTTACAGGCTTTGCATGATGATTTAAATAAATCTTCCTTTGATTCCATTATAACAGAAACTGGTATTGTTATGGAAGAACTTAACTATTATATAAAACACCTTAAAAAAATTGCTAAACCTAAAAAAATAAAAGTTCCACTAACGCTTCAGCCTGCAAAAAGCAGTATCCACTATGAGCCTTATGGTGTAGTTTTAATTATTTCTCCGTGGAATTATCCTGTGCAGCTTACATTATCCCCTTTAATAGCAGCAATTGCAGCAGGCAACTGTGCATTAGTTAAACTTTCAGAATTTTCTGAAAATACATCTTTAATACTTTCTCAGATAATAAATGAAACATTTTCAAGAGAGTATGTAAGAGCAGTAAGGGGAGATGCAGTTGCAGGAGCTGCTTTGCTTTTAGAAAGGTTTGACTATATATTTTTTACAGGAAACCAAAATGTTGGTAAAATAGTAATGAAATCAGCAAGCAGTAATTTAACCCCTGTTACATTAGAGTTAGGTGGCAAAAGTCCATGTATTGTTGATTTATGTGCAGATATAAAAGATACAGCTAAAAAAATAATATGGGGTAAGGTATTAAATGCTGGTCAGACTTGTGTTGCTCCAGACTATATTCTCTGCCATTCAAGAATAAAAAATGAATTAATAGGAGCAATGACAGCAGAAAGTTCTATGATTTTTGGTGCTCATTCATCAAAGCATGAAGAATTTCCTAAAATTATATCAAAAAAGCATTTTGAAAGGGCAGCCCGTCTTATAGACAGCTCAAAAGTTGTGTTTGGCGGTGTAATTGACCCGCAGAAATTAAAAATTGATTTAACTATTATGGATAATGTAACATACAGCGATAAAGTAATGCAGGAAGAAATATTTGCACCTATCCTGCCCGTAATAGAATACACTAATATTAATGATGTGATAGACCAGTTAAAATCTCTTGAAAAACCACTTGCACTTTATATTTTTACAAAAGATAAGACAGTTGAAAATAAAATAATCAGTAATATTTCTTTTGGCGGTGGTGCAGTAAATGATGTTGTAATGCATATTGCTAACAGCTATGCACCTTTTGGCGGAGTAGGAGCCAGCGGTATAGGTGCATATCATGGAAAATACAGCTTTGAAACATTTTCTCACCAAAAGCATATATATAAAAAATATTCTTTTTTTGATAATAAGTTACGGTTTTTTCCAAAAGGAAATAAAGAAAAATTAGTAAGATTTTGGTATTACAGATAAATTCTACTTTTCAATATATAAAAACTTATGTAATATTACTTTGACAAAAAATATAAAAGGACAGGTTATGGATACAAAAGAAATTAATCATATTGCCAAACTTGCCCGCTTAAAATTTTATGAAAGCGGTGTAGACAGTATGGCAAAAGACTTAAATGACATTTTAAAGTGGATGGATATTTTACAAAGTGCAGATACATCTTCTGTTAATGGTATAGAAGAAGCGGCACCATTAAGGCAGAGAGAAGATAAAGTTACTACTGGCAATTTGTCAGAAAAACTTATGAAAAATGCTTATGAGCCATACGAGCATTTTTTTACTGTTCCTAAGGTGGTGGAATAATGGCAGATATAACATCATTATCAATAGCAGAACTTTCAAAAGGGTTGAATAATAAAGAGTTTTCTTCAACAGAAGTTACAAAAGCATATATAGAAAAAATGGAAAATGGAAGAAAGTATAATGCTTTTATTACTGAAACGGCAGAATATGCTTTAAGACAGGCAGCAGAAAGCGATAAAAGAATATCTGGTGGCAAAAGACTTTCAGATTTAGATGGCGTGCCGCTTGGTATAAAAGACTTATTCTGCACAGAAAATATTAGAACTACTGCTGCAAGCAGAATATTAGAAAATTTTGTTCCCCCTTATGAATCAACAGTTACATCAAAACTTTTAAAAGCAGGCAGTGTTTTTATTGGTAAAACTAATCTTGATGAGTTTGCTATGGGTGGAGCTAACTTAACAAGTTATTTTGGTCAGGCAGTAAACCCTGTGAAAAGACTTGATGGAGCAGAAGTTGTAACAGGTGGCTCATCAGGCGGCTCAGCTGCTGCAGTTGCTGCTGGTATGTGTGCAGGAGCAACAGGAACAGATACAGGCGGCTCTATTCGTCAGCCTGCTGCATTTTGCGGTATTGTGGGTATTAAGCCAACATATGGCAGATGTTCCCGTTATGGAATAATTGCTTATGCTTCATCACTTGATCAGGCAGGACCTATGACTAAAACTGTAGAAGATGCAGCAATAATGCTTGAACAAATGGCAGGGTTTGATGAATTTGATTCAACAAGTGCAAATATTGCAGTGCCAGATTTTAAAGCCACACTGAAAAATGGTGTTAAAGGCTTAAAAATAGGTATGCCGAAAGAATTTTTAAATAATGACTTAAATGCAGAAATTGCTGCCACATGGCAGGAAGGAAAAGAAATATTAGAAAAAGCAGGGGCAGAAGTAAAAGAAATATCACTTCCTAATATGAAATATGCTCTTGCTGCATATTATATTATTGCACCAGCTGAGGCTTCGTCTAATCTGGCAAGATATGATGGTGTCCGCTTTGGTTTAAGAGTTGAAGGCTCATCTCTTGATGAAATGTATGAAAATACAAGAAGTGCAGGGTTTGGTGCAGAAGTGAAAAGGCGTATTATGATAGGCACTTATGTTTTATCAGCAGGATATTATGATGCATATTATTTAAAAGCATTAAATGTCCGCAAACTTATTAGACAGGATTATATTAATGCATTTAAAGATGTAGATGCGATTTTAACACCTGTTGCACCTACAACTGCTTTTACAATAGAAGAGAGTAAAACATTTGACCCAGTAACAAACTATCTGCAGGATGCTTTTACAGTGCCAGTAAACTTAGCAAAACTTCCTGCAATATCAGTGCCTTTAAAAACATCAGAAAACGGACTGCCTATCGGTTTACAGCTTATTGGTAAAGACTTTGATGAAGAAACTCTTTTTAAAGGTGCTTATGTGCTGGAACAAAATAATAGTTGGAGCAGAAAATAATGAGTTACATAATAAAAGGAAGAACATGCGACTATGAAGTTGTAATAGGTCTTGAAGTTCACTGTCAGGTTATATCAAATGCAAAACTTTTTTCTGGTGCTTCTGCTGCAAGCGGTGGAACACCTAATGATAATGTGGCATTTATTGATGCGGGGTTTCCCGGAATGCTGCCTGTTGTAAATAAATTTTGTGTAGAGCAGGCAGTAAAAACAGGGCTTGGATTAAATGCAGTGATTAATAAAGAATCAGTTTTTGCAAGAAAAAACTATTTTTATGCAGATTTGCCACAGGGTTATCAAATAAGCCAGTTTGATAAACCAATAGTTGGCAACGGCAGTCTTGAAATAGAGCTTGAAGACGGCTCTACTAAAACAATAGGTATTGAAAGGCTGCATTTAGAGCAGGATGCTGGTAAATCAATACACGATATGCTTTCAGGCAAAAGCTGTATAGATTTAAACCGCTCTGGTGTTGCATTGATGGAGATAGTTTCTAAACCAGATATGAGTTCACCTTATGAAGCAGGTGCTTATCTTACAAAATTAAGAAGTATTGTCCGTTATCTTGAAACATGTGATGGCAATATGAATGAAGGTTCTATGAGATGCGATGCCAATGTATCTGTTAGACCTGCTGGCTCTACTGAGCTTAGAACAAGATGCGAAATAAAAAATGTAAACTCTATCCGCTATCTTATGCAGGCTATTGAATATGAAGCAAACCGCCATGTAGATGCTTATGACAATGGAGAAGAAATATATCAGGAAACAAGGCTTTTTAATGCACATAAAAAAGAAACAAGAAGTATGAGGGGTAAAGAAAATGCTAATGATTACAGGTATTTTCCAGACCCTGATTTAGCTTTTCCTTTAATAGTTAGTGATGAACTTCTTGAAGCAGTAAAAAGCAGTATGCCTGAAATGCCTGATGAAAAATCAAAACGATTTATGGCAGAATATAAATTAAGTGAAGATGATGCTAAAAGGCTTGTTGCAGAAAAATCTGTTGCAGAATATTTTGAAGAAGCAGTTAGAGAAAAAGGCAGTGATGCAAAGAAAGCTGCATCATTAATCCTTGTAGAGCTTGCAGCCATTATGGGTGAAAAACAGGTTGATAATATTAGAGATTTAAAAACTACTGCTTCCCGATTAGGCAGAATTACAGCATTAGTTGAAGATGGCACAATAGGTTTAAGGATAGCAAAAGAGCTTTTGCCTATGATTGAAGAAACTGATAAAGAGCCTGAAGCTATTATTGATGAAAAAGGTTTAAAACAGGTATCAGATACAAAAGAAATAGAAAAAATTATTGATAAAATTATTGCTGATAACCCTAAAAATGTGGAAGACTATAAAGCTGGTAAAGAAAAACTTTTTGGTTTTTTTGTTGGTCAGGCAATGAAAGCTACACAGGGTAAAGCAAACCCCGGAATTATTAATAATATACTAAAAGAAAAGTTAAAATAAAACTGTGTTGATAAATATATCATACATTATAAAATCACTTTTCTTAAACAGTGTAAATTAAGTAGTGTTTTTGCATTATAATTTAATATATTAAACCAAACTTTTATTATAAGTTTGGTTTAATTTTTTATACTTTTGGCAGTATGCAGTCTCAATGAACTGCAGTAATTATTTACTGTTTAGTGCATCCAGTGATTATTAGATAAGGCTTTTAATTTAGTCCAAAAAATTTTGTCATATAAGTCATTTTGAGCCTGATTTTTAGGCGAAGTATGAACTTACCCAAAAATTTTGAACTAAGCCACTAAATAAATTTCTTTTTCCTGTAAAGGTGTAAGTCCATTAGCTTTTATTCTGTAATTATTATAGAAATCAATATATTTTTCAAGTTCATATTTAAACTGTTCTATATTTTTGAATTTGTTAATATAAACCAATTCACATTTTAAAGTAGCAAAGAAACTTTCCATAACAGCATTATCATAGCAGTTGCCACGCCTTGACATACTCTGCTCTATATTATTTTCCTTTAATAACTTTCTAAATTGATTAGCCTGATATAATATACCCTGGTCTGAATGTATCATTAACCCTGTTGTATCTTTTGTTTTATCTATTGCCTGTTTTAAATTATCTATTACCATTTCTTCATTATTATATTTGCTTACACTGTATGCTGTTATTTCTCTGTTATACAAATCCATTATTGCTGATAAATACACCTTTTCATTATTAATTTTTATCTCTGCCACATCTGTTACCCATTTTAAACATGGTCTCTCACTTGTAAAGGCTCTGTTTAATTTATTGCTGCATATATGACTTACTCTGCCTTGTTTATACCTTTTCTTAACCCTGATTAGTGATGAAATTTTTAGTTCTTTCATCAATTTATACACTGTCTTCCTGTCATAAGTATAACCCAGTTTCTCTAATACCTTTGATATTCTTGGATAACCATAAGTCTTGTTAGATTTTTCATATATTTCTAATATAGATGTCTTGACTTCTGCATATTTATCTAATGCAGCAGGCTTTTTAACATTATAATAGTAAGTGCTTCTTTTCATATTACTCACAGACAACAGGATATCCAAACTGTAATACAGCCTTAATGCAGTTATTATTTGTGCTTTTTCTGTTGAACTCTCTGTTCCTTTGACTGCATTAAGGCTTCCAGCTTTTTTAAATATGCATTCTCCGCTGACTTGTAATAAAGCTCTTTTTCAAGCTCTGATATTCTCTCTTTTAATTGTCTTACTTCTTCACTATCATCTGATTTAGTGAGTTTAATATCAGTAGAGTTTGAGTGTTTACTCTTTTTACTGTTCGGGATATTCTTATCTGACATATTATCTCCAATAAACTTACTGCAAAACTTATTCCAGTCATATATTACTGATGCTGATGGTATATTAAAATATAGTGCTGTCTGCTCATAACTTAAATTATTTGATGCCTTATAAGTTAACACATTTAATTTAAAATCTCTACTATATTCATTGCGGGTAAAGCTATGATGTAAACTTGATTCGCCTGAATGCTTATATCTGTTATAGATATTACATATTACTCCTTTATGAATTTTACAGCATCTTGATAATTCACTGGCACTCATTATACCGCTTTCTAAGACTGTTACTAGATATTTCTTAAACTCATAGCTGTATTTTCTTGCCATATACACTCCTTATATGGCTCGTCCAACTTTTTCGGGTAAGTTCAATATTATAAGTTTCAATAACTATACATACTATTTTTATCATTGTTGCAGTTTGTATATTCTAGATACTTCGCCTTTTGGCTCAGTATGACAATGTAGGGACAGGAAGTCCCGTCTGAAAGTAAGCGATATCCGAACTTGTTTCGGCAAAGTGTGGTTTAAAAAATTCACGGATGAATTTTTTAATAAAAGATAAATAAAGATACTTCGCTTAAAAATCAAGCTCAGTATGACCTAACTGTAATAAGCTGTATTTCTGTATAAGTTTTCATAGTCACAGTTATTATAATAGTTCATATATTGTCATTTTGAGCCTGATTTTTTAAGGCGAAAAATCTAAATTATATATATTGCAGTAGTGTATGATATATTTAAATTATCTATATTACCTATGGCTCTACATCTTCTGTCTTAATAATATCTTTATAATTTGTTACTTCATGATACACATGATATGTATCCCAGTTATATTTAACTCTGTCTATCATATATCTATTTAAAAAGTCAAAAACTGCTTTATTTTGCTTATCAGCATCTTTTAAATCTTTAGGAATAATATCTTCTGTCGGCACAGAAATAGTTATATATTTCAGTTTTTGCTCATAGCCTGCTGACTGTAATTTTGCATTTGTTTTTTTGGCTCTTTCTGCACGCCATTTTTCTTCTACAGATTTATTATAACGCTCTCTTTCTTTAATTAAAGCATCAGATTTATTAACAAAGCTGGTATACTGAGCAGGTGTTAATATTTTATCTACATCAAATTTAAAATTACTGTATAATGTTCTTCGTTTTGCCATAAACATATCTCTTTCTGCAGTGTATTTTAATACATATTTTGCAGAAAGTTCATCAAGAGCAGCTTTCTGGTCTGGTGTAAGACCTGCATTTTTTAAAAGGTGGGTATTATATATTCGCTCAGATAATACATTAATAGAATAAGGGTTGCCGCCTACTTTATTAAAAACAACTGGCATAATAGATGCACCAGTTAATGCACCTAGAAAAAATATAGTCAAAAATGCAAATATAAATTTAATAGATTTTTTAACTGTCATTTATTTATACAACCCCATATTAAAATAATCTGTTACCATAAACTCTGCCATTGCAGGGTCATAATTTGAAAAAAGATTAAATGCTAAAAGAACAGCAGCAGCTGCTGCAACAGCTGAAACTATTAAGAATTTTTTATATACTTTTTCAAAGGATATAACATTATAATTAACATCAGTTTCATCAATTTTTGTCATTACTTTACTTGTAAAATCTTTTGACGGAGTTACAACTGGCTGTTTACTAAGCAGGCTTAATACACTATCAATATTTTCTTCATCATATTTAAAATTCTGCTCTGTTTTTATTTTTGCCATTACATTATTTGTAAAATTATCACTTGGTTTTACTTCATCTATAAAAGCAAGACATTCAAGCATATCATCTGTTTCGTCTAATTTCATAATATCATCATCAAAACTGCTGTCATTTTTTATACGCTGCATAGCACTAAGTGTAAAATCAGATTTCGGCAATATTTCTTTATGTTTTAATGATTTTAATATATTTTCAATTTCTTTTTCAGTATATTTTTTTTCCATATCATACTCCTCTACATCATAGTATTAAGTATTTCTGATAATTTTTTTCTGGCACGAAATGCTGTTACTTTTACATTTGATTCTGTCATGCCTGTAATTGAAGCAATTTCTGCAACACTTCTTTCTTCTGCATACATCATAGAAATAATAGTTCTTTCTACAGGCTTTAAATATTCCATTGCTTTCATAAGCATTTTATACTTTTCTTCACCTAAAATATTATCTTCAGGTGTTCTGTAATCTATACCCTGCTCAATAGTCTGCTCTGTTTCTTCACTAAAAGATGACATCGGCATATCTTTCTGAGCATATTTTTTACGCCAGAAATCTTTACATGTTCTAATAGATATAACAGTCAGCCAGTTAATAAGTGGAGAATCATTTTTAAATGTTTTAAGCGATTTATAACTTTTAAAAAATATATCGTTTGCAACTTCTTCCACATAGTCCTGTGGAACATGCATAGATACTATCTTAAATATTTTATTTTTATATTTATCTATAAGTATTGCAAACTTATCAGTATTACCATCTAATACTTCAATGATAATATCTATATCATTAATCTCCACAGTATCCCTCTTTAATTACCTATCACTGTTTTAGTCGCAAAAAAAATTAAAAAGTTACATAGAACATTATCTTTTAAGTAAATATTCCTGCCTTGCTCTTTTATAACTTAGAGATATAAGATTGTCTAAAACTTTTTCAAATATTAGTTTTGATGGGCTTATGCACTGAATAAAATATTCTTTACTTTTTACAGGGTGCGGCATTATTATATCAGGCTTAGTATAATCACACCCCTTATAACATACATACTTTTTATCATAAGGGCATAACTGGCTGAATAATTTATTATATTCTTCAGAAGGTATACACAATGAAACTCTATATTTATCTGGGTGGTTAAGGTCTGAAAAATTATCGTCATCAGTATCAAATTCCAAAATATTTAAGAAAAATGTGCTTATACTGCCCTGCCTGTAAAAAAGCTCCTGTCCATAAGAAGTATGGCGATAGTCTATATAACCATAATTATCAAAACAATATGTAATAATATCATCAGCTTTCATTTTTATACCTCAATGGTTATTATAAGTGGCTTCTATTATGGCTTTAACATCTTCAATAATAACTAATTATTCATTACTGGAATTAAAAATATTTTAACTAAAAGAGCTGCCATAATTCAATGCCGATATTTTAATAAATCATCCAGCTAAAAAACAATAATGTTTTATTTCTGATATGTCAAATAATATGTATTGCCACTTAAAAATCTTATATATCAATTTTATATGTATTCTATAAGTATTACATACTTTTTACATAATTTTAAGCTATAAATTATTATCAATATTAACAAACGGAGTGCTTTTATGGAATTAGGCTCTATTGGGATGTTTTTTCAAATATCCGCTCTCATACTTTGCTTAGCTTCTGTTGCAGCATATATATATGCTTACATAACAAAATCTTACAATATAAAATCTATAGGTAACTGGTTATTTATTGGCACAACAATCGCCATAATCATTGCATCATTAGTGCTTTTTATGGCTTTTGCAATCAGTGATTTTTCTATTGACTATGTTGCCCGTTACAGTGATAACTCACTTCCAATGTTTTATAAAATCAGTGCATTTTGGGGTGGTCAGGCAGGCTCTTTGCTTTTATGGGTGCTTTTACTTGTTATTTTTGGGACAATTGAGCTTTTTCGCATAAAAAATATGAATGATACATATCAGCTTGGTGTTATGCTTATTATGGCTGGGACAACATTATTTTTTACACTTCTTGTTTCATTTTTACAAAATCCATTTGAGCTTACAAGAATAGTGCCAAGTGATGGCTCTGGTTTAAATCCGCTGCTTCAAAATCCCGGCATGGTTATTCACCCGCCTACCTTATATGTTGGTTATGTTGGCTTTACTGTAATTGCAGCACACTCTCTTGGTGCAATCTTATCAAGAGATTTTTCTGCCACTTGGATTAAAATGGCTAGACCTTGGTCTATGATTATATGGGCATTTTTAACTGTAGGTATAGTTATTGGTGCATGGTGGGCTTATGTAGAGCTTGGATGGGGCGGATACTGGGCATGGGACCCTGTTGAAAATGCTTCTATTATGCCTTGGTTTACAGCTACAGCATTTTTACATTCTGCTTATGTTTATGAAAAAACTGGCAAATTAAAAGTCTGGACATTTATATTATTAATAATTACTTTTGAACTTACTATTTTAGGAACATTTATTACTAGAAGCGGTTTAATAAACTCTGTGCACAGCTTTGCACCACATCCTATCGGCTACTACTTTTTAGTATATATTGTAATATCATTAGTTGTATATATTGTTACACTCATTTCTAACAAAGAATTTAAAGAGCTTATTAAAGCAGATGAAGAAGAATTTAAATTTTTATCAAGAACTGGCTTTGTATTAATATCTAACTGGCTGTTTTTAGCAATATCATTAGCTATTGCTTTTGGCACATTAACACCTTTATTTACAGGTGCTAATTATGCAATTTCATACTATAACAGAGCTACTGCACCATTTTTTATGTTGATTTTCTTAACCAGCGGTTATGGACTTTTAACTGGCTTTAAAATATCAAATATGAAAAAATATAAAATAAGATTAATAATTTCCTTTGCTGCCGCAGTTATTGGAGTAATCATTATGGCAGCTTTTGGATATAATAATAAAATGTCATTAGCATTAAATTTTACAATATTCTTTTCTGCAGCTGCAGTTCTTATCCGCACATTTACATCACTTAAAAGCTGCGGTTTAAAATCTATTTTGCAGGCAAATAGATTTTACGGAGCTATGATTATACACATTGGACTTGTTATTATTGCTTTTGGCATAGTAATGTCATCATTTTATATGTTTAAAGGCGAATACAGTGTGAAACCTGAATTTGTTTTAGATTATAAAGGCTATGTATTTCAGGTCGGCTCTTATTCAAATCTTCAAGAGAAAAACTATATTTCTGAGTTTGTGCCTATAAAAATATATAAAGATGATAAACTTATTACAACAGCATACCCTGAAATAAGAACATATAACCGTCATTCTACTGAAAAATTTAGAGAAGTTGCATACTATTCACAGTTGACTGGTGATTTATACTTTGCTCTTTATAATATTAACCATAATGATTTATCTATGGTTATACTTTTTATACATCAGCCATTTGTTTCATGGATTTGGGCAGGCTGTCTTATAATGGTAATTGGTGCTTTCTTTGGAGCATTTGTATTTAAAAGAAAAGAGCAGGATATTGTCAATAAAAAAAGCTATTTTGTAGCTGAAAATAATTCACATATATAATATATATTAAACCCCATTTTAAAATAAACAAATGGGGTATTTTTTTGTATCATTTATTCATTTTCTTTTTCAAGTGTAGTTTTTATCTGCAAAGCTGCAAATAACCCAGTCAACACAAACACAAGGCAAAGCATAAAACCATAATTAATGCCATAAACATATATATTATCAATATCTGCATTATATGCCTTTTTGGCACCATAAGATAATAATACAGAAGCAAGTGCTGTGCCTGCTGCCCCTGCTGTCTGCTGCAAAGTGCTGAGTATTGCAATGCCGTCTGCATTATATTTCTGCGGCAGTGCATTTAATGCATTAGTCTGTGCAGGCACCTGACAAAATGCTGCTCCTGTCATAAAACATATATAACCTATTAAAGTCGTGCTAAATGATACTTCTACAAGCAAAAGATAAATCATTGCAAGGCTCATAATAATAAAGCCGGGTATAATAAGCCTGCGAACACCAAATTTTGCATATTTTGCACCCATAAAAGGTGCAAGAAGCCCTGAAAGCAATGTGCCCGGAAGCAGAATAAATGATGCTTTTAATGCATTTTCCCCTAATCCCATTTGTGCAAGTATTGGTATTAAAAAAGCAAGAGCAAGAACAGATGCCATTGGCATACATACTGTTATAAGACCTAATGTAAACATTTTATATTTTAATATTCTTATATTTATAAGCGGATATTTTACTTTAAGCTGCAGTAGAATAAAAATAACTAAAAATACTAAACTTATAAATATAAGCAGTATGCCATATTTTGCAGAAAGGCTGCTTAATCCCATAATAAATAATATAAGCCCTGCACTGCTTATAAAAAAAGATTTTATATCAAGATGATATACTTCACCTTTTCTAATATCTCTTATAGCAGCACTGCCCATAATAAATGAAACAACAAGAATAGGCAGCATAAAAAGAAATACCCACCGCCAGCCAAGATATTCTGCTATTAATCCACCTAAAACAGGACCTAATACTGGTGCAAAGCTTACAACAAGCCCTACAATACCAAGCAGTGTGCCACGCTGATAAGGTGTTGTTTCTTCAAGAACTATATTTGTTAAAAGCGGCAGGGAACAGCCTGTGCCTATTGCCATAATAAGCCTGCCTGCAAGCAGCATTGCAAAATTACTGGCAAAAGCTCCTATGATAGTTCCTGCAATAAATATAGTAACTGCAAATTTAAAAAGCAGCTTGGTAGATATTGTTTTTATTAAAAAAGGGGAAAGCGGAATAGCAGCAGCTAAAAGCAGCAGAAATCCAGAAGTAAGCCATTGAACAGCAACAGCAGACACATTAAATTCTTCCATTAAATGGGGAGATACAATAGCTAAACTTGTTTCTGAAAAAATTCCCATAAAAGTAAGGACAGCAAGTGATATTACTGTTACAATAAGCCTTGCTGAAAATAAATTACTCATATTTTCACCTGCATATTATATAATGCAGATTAAGAAGATATGACTTAAATAAGCTGAACTCCATCTTTCCATTTGTTGTATGCTGTTTTTATTATTTCTACACATGAATCAATACCCATATCACTATTTACACTTAAATGATATGAGCGTAAATCACCCCATTTTTTATCAGTATAGTAATCATAATATGCAGCTCTGTCTTTATCATATCTTTTAATAAATGCTTTAACATTGTTTACTTTATCACCATATAGTTTTTTAACTCTTTCTATTCTGTTTTCAATAGAAGCATAGACAAAAACATTTAAAGCATCTTTTCTATTTTGCAGCACATAATCAGCACATCTTCCTACTATGACACAGTCGCCCTCATCAGCTATTTTCTGTATAACTTCTGATTCTGCATGAAATACCACATGAGTTAAAGGCATTTGCAGTGTTACATCATAGCCTGCATATTTTATAGCTTCTTCTCTATAAAGCTCTGCCTCATTAATAAACTTTTCTGATAAACCGCTTTTTGCAGAAATCATTTCAACAAGGCCTCTGTCATAAAAAGGAATATTTAACTGTTCTGCAAGTGCCTGACCAATAATTCTGCCACCAGAACCATATTCCCTGCTTATAGTGATAATACAGCCAGCCATATCTGCCTCCTATATATGTAATATTTCAAATACATAGTAACACACAGATTTTTGAAATACAAGAACAATAACTATAAAATATTAGTATGGACTTGCACCATTACCTGAGCCTGCTTCTGTGTCTTGCTAAGCTTGATTTTTAAGCGAAGTATCTAAAAAACAAATGATTTAAATATATTATACACTATTGCAATATATATAATTTAGATTTTTCGCCTGTAAAATCAGGCTCAAAATGACATAGTTGAGCTTATCAGTATTCTTTATAGACTTTGAACTTATCCAAAAATTTTGGATTAAGCCACTGAACAAATTTCTAAACTCATTAGCCTGATATAATATGCTCTGGTCTGAATGCATCATTTTTTTTGGATAAGTTTAGTAATTTTAATATATTTTTAATCAGTATTGTTTATATTTTTTCTCATAGTCAAATTTTCAAAGCAACTTCTTATATAATATATACTTATCAAAAAGTTCCACGAATACTTATTATAAAAAGATGTAGACAATTTTTATAATTATGTTATAAATATATAGTATAGAGTTAGTTTATTGGGGGTACGGTGATGAAGTTGCTAAATTTATTATTTGGATGGGTATTTACAATAGTCCGCAGTATCAGTATAAAAGTTAAGATAGTGCTGCTTGTCTTTTTCCCAGCAGTTGGCATCATTGCATTTTTTTCTCTGGTATTTTATGATACATACGACTATTTAGTCTTTAATAAAAATATGACAAGTATTATCAATATTTCCAATAAAGTATCGCTTGTTGCACATAATCTGCAAATAGAACGCGGTATGAGTGCAGGATATATGACTGATAGACTTGACGATACAAGAGCATTGTTAGACGAACAAAGAGAAGCATCTGACTCAGCTATACAGGAATATTATGAATTTGTAAACACTATGGATGTGGAAAAATATGATAAAATATATATGGAGCAGATAAATAAAATAAGCAGTAATCTAAAAACAATAAGCGAATTTAGGAATAAAATCAATAATTTTTCAGTAAATGGTCCTGAAGTAGTAAATTTTTATACCAATTTAATTGGTGACTTACTTCAATCTGTAGTTATTGCCTCAAAAATAAGCCCTGATAACGATATTACAAAAGTATTAATAGCATATTTAAACTTTATGTATGCAAAAGAATATACTGGTCAGGAAAGAGCAAACGGAAATATTATATTAAGGTCAAATGTTTTTTCTGAAGTGCAGTATGCAAAGTTTGTGGCAACTATCGCTAAAAAAGATGTATATATGAACTACTTTTTTCAACTACTGCCTCATAATTACTCAAAAGCTCAAGAAATTATTGAAAATTATCATTTAACCGTTGAAGAAACAGGGGTTGTAATACAGGAATATGAAAAAGATATTATGACTAATGCAAAAAGTTTAAATTTTTCTATTGAAGCTTCACAATGGTTTTCAGATATAACAGAACATATTGATAACATGTATTTGGTTGAAGAAATTATTGGCGAACTTGTAAACGAAGTATTGTATATTAATATTCATAAAGGTAATCTTAAATTAATATATTTGATAGTATTTTTTGTATTTGGCTTAATATTTAATGTTGCTTTTGCACTTATAATAGCATCTGATTTTATTATTAGAATAGATAGAATAAAAAAATATCTTACAAATGTTGCTGAGCATAAAAATTTATCAGAAGAATTAGCATTATCTTCAAAAGATGAAATAGGTCATATTGCTGCTTCCATTAATGATTTTATTGTTTTCATTAAGAAAATATTACTTTCACTGCAAGACCAGAGTGAAGCTAATATGAATATTGCAGGAAAACTTGTGGAAGCATCAAATGCAGTTACAAACACTCTTACAAACAGCGAGCAGCTTGCACACAGCAATATTGATATAGGTATGGATATTGGCAGAATATCTGAAGATAATATTGAAGAATCAAAACGAACTATGGATTTAATGCTTTCAACTCAAAACGAACTTACAAATATGCAGAAACTTATTGATACATTAAGTCAGGAAGTTGAAGCTGAAAGTAAAGTGGAAAATGAAATAGCAAATGATATTAACGAGCTTGTAAGAGAAGCGGAAGATATTAAAACTGTTTTAACAGTTATTGATGAAATTGCAGACCAGACAAATCTTTTAGCACTTAATGCAGCGATTGAAGCAGCTCGTGCAGGTGAACATGGCAGGGGGTTTGCAGTAGTTGCAGATGAAGTGAGAAAACTTGCTGAAAAAACACAGTCCTCACTTGGAGAAATTAATAATATTATTAATAAAGTTTTGCAGGGTATTGTTAATGCTAGTAAAACTATTACTGCAAATTCCAAAGAAATATATAAAATGGTTGATACTGCTGATGTTGTTCGCAGAAGTGCCGTTGAAATGGCTGGAAGTATGCAGGAAGTAGCAAAAGTAGCAGAATCTTCTATGGAAAGCTCTGATAGTATTGATGGTAAATCAAAAGATATGATAGAAGGTCTTGGTGAAATCAATGGAGCTATTGCAGAAATTGGTCAGCAAATGACAAGTATGCATTCTTATGCTGATGAAATAGAAAACCATGTTACAGAATTAAGAAATGCTTTATCTGTGTTTAAACTTAGTAAATAGTTTTAGATATTTCGCCTTTCAGGCTCAGTAAGATATTGAAATATACAGGTCTCATTTTTATATTGAGACCTTAATATATTTAAAAAGTAACTAAATCTTTTTTTATAAAAAAAGTTATAATAATATATATTCAAATTTATATATAATAAAATCTTTCATTAATAAAATTTAATGACTTATAACTGACAGGATAAATATATGATAAATAAAGAAATTAAGAAATTTATTGAGCATAATTCTATATTAATGCTTGCAAATATAGGGCTTGATGGACTTCCTAAAATAAGACCTATGATAACTCTTGGATTTTTTAGAGAAACATTATGGTTTGCAGTTACTGAAAGTAAACTTGTATATCAGGAGCTTCAAAAAGATAATAATTTAGAGCTGTGCTCAGTTATTTTAGGCAGATGGATAAGGATAAAAGGAAAAGCTGTTTTTGAGTATGATAAATCAATTATTACACATGTTTTAGAGCATTCAGATATAACAGATAAATTTTATAAAAATAAAAATGAAACAGAAGAAAATGTAAAAGTTTTCTATATTGAAATAGAGAATGGAGTATTATCTGATTTAGAAAGAGATTTAAAAATAAAATTTTAACTTTAATTTTATTGATTATATTTTTAATATTTATAGAAATTATTGGCTAATAATATGTATTTTTTTAATCATGCTCTGCTGAAACAAGTTCGTCTATCGCTCGCTTTCAGATGGCTCATCCTGAGCCTGTTTCTGTGTCTTACTAAGTGTTTAAGCGAAGTATCTAAAAAATATACAAGTTAAATATATTATGCACTATCGTAATATATATATAATTTAGATTTTTCGCCTTTTAAAATCAGGCTCAAAATGACTTGATTGTAATAGTTTTATTATTCGGAGTTACCGCTGCACAATGTCTATTCTGAGCATAGCGAAGAATCTAGAATATACAAATTTCTACTGCCAGCAGCAAATTATAGCGTAATAATTATATGCAGTATTTACAATCTAGTTCCTTCGTCTGTCTGGCAGGTTCAGTAAGACATTTATTAAAAATTTCGTTAATTAATTATCCATTTTTTACAATTATAAATAAGTTTTATAAATATTTCTATTTATTTTTGCTGAAATAAATTATATAAGTAACAAAGTAATCATTTTATTTTAAGGGAGAAGTTATGCGTGCAGGTATTATTGGTGCAACAGGTTATACAGGTGTGGAGCTTGTAAAAATAATTGCAAGGCACAGCCATTTAGAGCTGTCAGTTATCACATCAGAAAGTTATGCAGGAAAGCCGTTTTCTGAAATATATCCGTTAATGCAGGGTGTATGTGATATGATACTTGTAGAAAATGATTTAGAAGAAGTATCAAAAAAAGCAGATGTTTTTTTCTTATGTCTTCCACATAAAACAGCTATGGAATCAGCAAAATTTTTATATGAAAAAGGTAAAATTGTTATAGATTTAAGTGCTGATTTCCGTATAAAAGATAAAAATATTTATGAAGAAGTTTATGGCACAGATCATACTGCAAGTCATCTTTTAGAAAAGGCAGTTTACGGTCAGGCAGAAATATATACAAAAGAAATACAAAAAACTTCACTTATTGCAGGTGCAGGCTGCTATCCTACATCTATTATTACCCCACTTTATCCACTGCTTGAAAGCGGCTTAATTGATGATAATTCGTTTATTATAGCAGACAGCAAATCAGGAGTAAGTGGAGCAGGCAGAAAACCAAGCCTTACTAATATATTTTGTGAAGCTAATGAAGATTTAAAACCATACGGTATATTTTCTCACCGCCATAATTCTGAAATTGATTTTATACTTTCAGAAGCACAGAAAAATACTCATGTAATATTTACACCACATTTGCTGCCTGTAAACCGCGGTATATTATCTACTATTTATTTTAAAACAAAAGCAGGAAAAGATGAGCTTGAAAATACTATAAAAGAAAAATATAAAGGCAGATATTTTGTAAGGATTAAAAATACAATACCTGCTATAAGGTATGTGGCAAACACTAACTTTATAGATATTGCAGTATATAAAAAAGATGATACAGCTATAATAGTTTCTGCTATTGATAACCTTTTAAAAGGTGCATCTGGTCAGGCTGTGCAGTGTTTTAATATAATGCAGAATATTGAAGAAACAACTGGATTAATATAATAAATTAATAAGATGAAGCTGCTTTTTCCAGATGAGTAGAAAGAAAAAGTGGCTTGGAAAACCGATTTATTCGGGCATTTCCGTGTTTTAAAAAATATAGAATGTATTTTTTAATAAGGAGGATATATAGGAGCTTCAGGACGAAGCGACGCGAAGCGTAAGGAATGACCGATTTATTCGGGCATTTCCGTGTTTTAAAAAATACAGGATGTATTTTTTAATAAGGAGGATATTATGTTAGGTAAAGTAAGCTATGGCGGGGTAACAACACCAGCAGGGTTTAGGGCAGCTTCTGCTAGTGGAGATATAAAAGGAAAAAAAGCAGAGCGAGATGACTGTGGATTAATTTGCAGCGATGAGCCTTGTGAATTTGCTGCTGTTTTTACAAGCAATGTAGTAAAAGCTGCACCAGTTTTATATGATATGGAAATATTAAAAAAAGGCGGCAAAGTTTCAGCTGTATTTGCAAACTCTGGCAATGCTAATGCCTGCACTGGGGCAGATGGATATAAAAACTGCCAGAAAATAGCAGAAGTTTATGCAGATGGATTAGAAATAAAAAGTGAAAGTGTGTTAATAGCATCAACTGGCGTAATAGGGGTGCCTTTACCTGTTGAAAAAATTATAGATTTAAAAGATGTTTTAATAGACAGTCTTGCAGATGATAATGGTATTAATTTTGCAAAAGCAATAATGACAACTGATACTACTGTAAAAGAAACAGCAGTATGTGTGGAAACAAAAGCAGGGCTTTTTACTATCGGCGGCTGCACAAAAGGTGCAGGTATGATAGCTCCAAGCCTTGCCACAATGCTTTCGTTCATTACGACAGACGCTTTAATTGATAGAAAACTTTTGCAGCTTGCATTAAATGAATGTGTAGATGTAACTTTTAACAGGGTCACTGTTGATGGTGATATGAGCACAAATGATACCATTCTTTTACTTGCAAATGGTATGAGTGGCACAAAAGTAGATGAAAATAATTATGAAGATTTTAAAGCAGGGCTTCTTGATATTATGGATTATCTTGCACGACAGATTGCTCTTGATGGAGAAGGTGCCAGCAGAATGATAACTATTGAAGTAAAAAATGCTGCTAATTTTGAAGAAGCAAAATTATGTGCATCAAAAATAGCCAATTCACCACTTGTAAAAACAATGTTTGCAGGCTGCGACCCAAACTGGGGCAGGCTTATGGCTTCGGCGGGTGCAAGCGGTGCTGAATTTGACCCAGATAAGACAGATATTTATTTTAATGATATGCACTATGTTTCAGGTGGTAAAATTATAGACTATTCATTAGAAGAAAAAGCATATAATATCATGCAGGAAATGCAGTATACAATTACAATAGATTTGCATGCTGGCAGCAGTATGACAAAATTTTATACATGCGATTTAACTCAGGATTATATTAAAATCAATGCTGATTACAGGAGCTGATTTCTTTGGCAAAACCAAAATTTCAAATTAATCTTTCAGATATATCTCAAAAACCCGGTGTCTATATGTTTATGGATGCTAAGGGCAGAGTAATATATGTAGGCAAAGCAAAAAATTTAAGAAACAGGCTTTCTTCTTACTTTAATGCTGGGGAGAAAACTATAAAAACTGAAAAAATGCTTATTCATGCTTCTTCTGTAAAAACAATTATTACAGAAAATGAAGTAGAAGCATTTTTATTAGAAGCTAACCTTATAAAAACAGAAATGCCTAAATACAATATTCTTCTAAAAGATTCTAAAGGCTACCCGTATGTAAAACTAACTCATGAAGAATATCCACGCCTTATTTTGACAAGGAATACTCAGGATGAAAATGCTGTATATTTTGGACCATTTGTAAATGTAGGAGATTTAAAGCATATTATTGAAATGCTGCAATCTGCCTTTCCATTAAGAACTTGTTCATCATTTCGCTTAAAAGAAGGTAAAATCTGCTTAAAATACCAGATAAAAAAATGCTCTGGACCTTGTGAAAATTTAATCAGCCGTGAAGATTATATGAAAACAGTCCAGTCTATCAAAAATTTCTTTAAAGGAAATGTAGATGAAGTAAAAGATATGATGAATGCACAAATGAAAGAATATGCAAAAAACCTTGCCTTTGAAGAAGCCGGAAAAATAAGGGATAGAATAATATCTCTTGATAAGCTGTTTTCAAAACAATCTGTTACAAATATAAGCGATGAAAGAAATATTGATGTATTTTACAAGCATTCTATTTCTGGAGTAACAGGTATTACTCAGATATTTGTCCGCAGCGGCAGAATGATTGGTGTATCTACTCACTTTTTTGCAGATACAGAAGATGAGCTTTTAGAAAGATTTGTTATGCAGTTTTATTCAAATACAAGGCAGTTTCCAGAATTTATTGCATTAGAAGGTGATGGGGAAGAATATAATGAAACATTAGAAGAGGCTCTTTCTAAAATGGCAGGTAAAAAGGTGCATATAAGAAAAAGGGGTATACAGGGGCTCATAAACCTTGCTCAAAAAAATGCAGAGCTGCAGACAGAGCAGTATCTTTTAAAAGTAGGGGAAAGAAAAGATGTATCCAGCAGGCTTGCAGAGTTAATTGGTGTGGAAAAAGTATCAAGAGTAGAATGTGTGGATATTTCCCATTTAGGCGGCAGCTTTACTGTTGGGGTGTCTGTTGTGGCAGTAAATGGAGAGTTTGCAAAACAGTATTATAAAAAATATAGAATTAAGTCTGCTGAAAATGATGATTTTCAATCTATGAGTGAACTTTTCAGCAGAAAAGGTGAAAATATCAGAGAAGGCAGCGACGATGAGGCAGATTTATATATTATAGATGGTGGCACAGGTCAGCTTAATTCTGCTGTGAAAGCAGCAGAAAATGCTGGTATTACTGCACCTTTTATATCAATTAGTAAAAGCAGGTCTCTGCGTCCATTAAAGCATGATTTTGAAGATACTATTGAGCAGATACATCTTTTAAATAGAAAAAATCCTGTTATTATGCGTAAAAATGACCCGCTTTTACATTTTATACAAAGGCTGAGAGATGAATCTCACCGCTTTGCAATAACATATTCTAGAAACCTTGCTTTAAAAAATATTTCTAAATCACCGCTTTTAAATATTGCTGGAATGGGTGAAAAAAGGCTGAAACATCTTTTAACAGCAATACCAGATATACATACCAGAAAAGAATTATCAGTTAATATTATAAGGGATTACGGCAAGCTGCCACAGGAACTGGCAGAAAAAGTCTATGAATATATTATTAATGAAAAAAATAAATAATTCCTAACGATGTTATATTCTATATTTGTTTATGATTGACAAATAAGTATATTTTCTATATAATAAAACATTAAATGTGTGTTTTATCCTGTTGATTATATTTCTGCAAAAAGGAGATAAGTTTATGTTTGGCAGCGGTGCATATAAAGAAAAAATACTTGATGATATTATTAATATTTTGGAAGATGTTAATAAAACAGGCAGTTCAAATGTAGTTGAAAAAAATAAGCACTTATTTCTTGGTAAATATGAAGCTATACCAAAACTTTTGTCTTCTATTTTAAGTAAATCTGACCAGCAGGGAGAAAGTGTTAGTGTGCAGCAGATTGAAGCAGTTGAAGAAGAGTTTAGAAAAGAGCTTGATGAAGTAAGGACTGCCCTGGAAGAAAACCAGTTAATGGTAGATTCATCTAATGACGGCTTATGGTATATGCACTATCCAAAAGATGGTAAAATCAATGAAGACACTCCTTTTGTGTGGTCGGATAAATTTAGAAGAATGTTAGGTTATAATGATAAAGAAGATTTTCCTAATGTTTTAGGCAGCTGGTCATTAAAACTGTATCCAGCAGAACATGATGCCATATTTGCAGCTTTTTGTGCATCTCTCACAGATAAAACAGACAAAACACCTTATAATGTAACATATCGTTTGCAGTTAAAAAGTGGTGAATATAAATGGTTTAAGGCAATAGGAACTGTAAAAAGAGATGCAGCAGGCAACCCATTAATGATTGGCGGCTCTTTAACAGATATTGATGAAGATAGAACAAACAAAATAGAGCTTGAAAAAACGCTTGTCAGGTTTAATTATTCGCAAAATATGGTAAGTGATGGTGTTTGGAGTGCCAGACTTTATGATAATTCAAAAAATATTACAGACAGCCAGAACAAGTTTTGGTGGTCTATGCGTTTTAAAGAGCTTTTAGGTTATTCTTCGGAAGATACCCTTGATAATCATATTAAAACATTATTTGGTGTTATCCACAGGGAAGAACTGCCGCTTGTGGAAAAATCCTTTGAAACTCTTTTACACAGCAGTGATATTAAACATTATTTTGATATAGAATGCAGAATGAAAACTGCAAATAGTGATAATTATGAATGGTTTAGACTTCAATGCAAAAGGCAGAGTGATGAAAACGGCAGTCCATTAAGAATTGTAGGTGTATTAAGTAATATAGAAGCATTAAAAAATGAAGAGCGTATGCGAGAAATTGAAAAATCTCAGTCAGAACTTGCAGCTAAAAATTTAAATGATATAACAAGTATTATTAAAGTTATTGACGATATTGCAAATCAAACTAATCTGCTTGCCTTAAATGCAGCTATTGAAGCGGCAAGAGCAGGAGAGCATGGCAGAGGGTTTGCAGTTGTTGCAGATGAAGTAAGAAAACTGGCAGAAAAAACTGCATCATCTACAAAGCAGATTAATGAAATGCTGCAGGAAAATAACAGACTTTCAGAGCAGCTTGCCAACAAAAATTAGCTTTTATATTTCAGTTATTATTTTTAGATACTTCGCCTTTTAGGCTCAGTATGACTATAGCTTTCACATTGAATTCATTTTGAGCCTGATTTTAAAGGCGAAAAATCTAAATTATATATATTGCAGTAGAGTATAATATATTTAAGTTGTCTTCTCTTTTATATACTTCGCTATATTTCAAGCTCATTATGACTTATTTCTCTTGTAGTTAAAATTACAAACTTTTTAAAACACTATTCCCATATATCTTGATATATTATTATTTAATTATTTCAAGCTCATATTCAGTATTTCCAAAGCCGATTTTTTTTGCATGTGCAAAGCTGTCTTGTGGGTTTAAATGCGGCCATGCCTCCTGAAATACATCTTTTCCTGCTGTTTTTACAACTAAATCATAGCTTGCTTTATCAATGGCAACAGGGTCAGTTGAAGCCATAAATCCTAAGTCGTGAATAAGTGGAGCGTCGTTTCCACCATGGCAGTCGCAGGCTGGCACAATAGAAGTAAGCACACTTACATATACAACTTCTTTAAAATGGCTGTGAACTGCTGCTGCATATTCTACAATTTTCTGCTGCAGAGTATCACATGCTACATTGTAATCAACATCAACAGCATGTTTTGGACATGCTGATATACACATTGCACAGCCTACACATTTATCATTAATAGAAGCATGTTTAGATATTGTAATGGCTCCAGCATCGCATGCCATTTTACATCTTCCACATGCAGTGCATTTTTCTGGGTCAACTGTGGGGCGGACACTTGAATGCATTTCATTTTTACCTGCACGGCTGGCACATCCCATAGCAAGATTTTTCATTGCACCGCCAAAGCCTGTCATTTCATGACCTTTAAAGTGATTTATTACAAATAATTTATCTGCATTTGCAATTACTGAAGCAATTTTTGCACTTTTATATATTTCTCCATTAGGCACTTCCAAATTAGTATATGATTCACCTTTTAATCCGTCTGCAATAATAATAGGTGTTTGAAGAGTAGAATATCCAAAACCATTTAAAACTGCATTATGCAGGTGGTCAACAGAGTTTGTTCTCATACCAATATATAAAGTATTTGTATCAGTTAAAAATGGCTTTGCACCAATTCTGTTAAGTGTTTCTAATACAGGACGAAGATATACAGGGCGAAGAAAGGCTGTATTGCCATATTCTCCAAAGTGGAGTTTCACAGCAGTAATGTCATTTTTGCCATAAATATCTGTTATACCGCATTTATTAATAAGTTTTTTAATCTTATTAAGTGGAGACTGGTTCATATTGCATTTCATACTTGAATAATAAACTTTTGCACTCATTTTGACCTCTTTATTTTTTTCGCATATCAATTATCGTTTACTATATCAATTTATATGTAAAATATCAATCATTATATAAACAGGTTTATTATTTTAGGTATGTATTGAAAAAGTATTCTATTTTATTAAATGGTATTTTTTCCATATTATCATATAAATCAACATGGTTTGCACCTTTAATAATAAGCAGCTCTTTATTTTTTCCTTTTAATTTTTTAAAAGCATCTTCACTAAAATATCTGCTGTGAGCTTTTTCTCCATGAATAATTAATACTGCACTTTGTATTTCATTACTGTAAGAAAGTATAGGCATATTAATCAAAGAAAGTGATGATGTCATATTCCAGCCGCTTGTTGAATTTAAAGAGCGTTTATGATAGCCCCTTGGTGTTTTATAATAACCATAATAATCTTTTATAAACTGTTCTTCATCGCCTGAAAGTTTATCAGGAAGTCCTGCAGCTGTTTTATATTTGCCTGTCTTAAAATCTTCTGTTCTTTGTTTATTTAATGTTTCTTTTATTTTATATCTTGCTTTTTCATCCAGACTGTCAAAATAGCCGTTTGCTGTAACACGGCTCATATCATACATTGTTGAAATAACAGATGCTTTTATTCTTGTATCAATAGCAGCAGCATTTAATCCAAAACCGCCAAATCCGCATATACCAATAATGCCTATTTTTTCAGGGTCTGTATATTTATAATTGCTTAAAAAATCAACAGCAGCACTAAAATCTTCTGTATTTATATCAGGTGAAGAAGTATTTCTAGGTTCACCTGAACTTTCGCCTGTGTATGACGCATCAAAAGCAAGAGTAATAAACCCTTTTTCTGCCACTCGCTGTGCATAAAGCCCGGAAGCCTGTTCTTTAACAGCTCCAAAAGGTCCGCTTACTGCAATTGCAGGATATTTTTTTGATTTATCAAGATTTTCAGGTATATATAAATCGCCTGCTAATTTAAAACCGTATCTGTTTTTAAAATATACTTTTTGGGTAATCACCTTATCACTTTTTTTAAATGTTTTATCCCAGCTTTCATTATTTTTTGCTTCCACTGCATATACCTCCGTAATAGAAATAATAAGTATAGTTAAAAATAATAATAATTTTTTCATTATACACCTCGTGTGTAATTATATAAGTAAGGGTATATTTTTCAATATGCAAAAATGTCATAAAATTGCATAAAAATATCATTAATTATAATGTGTATTATTTTTATATTTAATAACTTTTGCTTAAATTGGTGCAGCTGCTTTTATATTTTACATTTTTTTATTTACAACTTATAGAAAATGTGGTATATGCTTTTTTCTCTTGACGATTATTATTATATTTATTATAATCACGGGCAAATGTTTATGATTTTATAAGATGAGTTAGTAATGATTATATATTATGAGCAGGTGCATGATGAAGGCTTTATTATAAATGAAGCATTTTCATTCACTGAAGGTGATGATAAATTTGACATTAAATCTTTTTCTGGCCGCATAGATAAGGCAGGTGATGCTTATGTGGTTACAGGAAAACTTAATCTGCATTTTTCATGCCCTTGTGACAGGTGCTTAGAGCCTGTTAATATGGACATTGTGGAAGATTTAATACTTACTCTTTCCCCACTTGGTGAATATCCGCCAATGGAAGCAGACGGGGAAGATGGTTTATCAGATGAAGAAGCTGGCATGTATGTTACACCAAAAGACCACTTTGATATACATGAGCTTTTAAGGGAAGAAGCACTGCTTTTAGTTCCTGAAAAAAGGCTTTGCAGGCAGGACTGTAAAGGTATATGTCAGGGCTGCGGTGCATCACTGAATACTGAAAAATGCACATGCACAAAGCATAAAGATGAACGCTGGGCTGCACTTGATAAATTAAAATAGTAAATAAACCATTTTTGGTATACGATATAAAATAATAATAACCATTTTGGTAAAAACAGGGAGAGCAAAAATGCCTAATCCAAAACACAAGACAACAAAAAGCAAAGTAGGTATGAGAAGGTCACATCATCATACATCTACTATTCTTGGTGCTAAATGTGAAAACTGTGGTGAGTTAAAGCAGGCTCATACAGTATGCCCTAGCTGCGGAACTTACAAAGGCCGTAAAGTATTGGCTGAAACTAAAGAAGTATAGTCATGGTTATCGCTGTTGATGCTATGGGTGGTGATAATGCCCCAAGCGAAGTTGTAAAAGGTGCTGTTAAGGCTGTTAATGAAACACCAAATTTAGAAGTGATTTTAGTAGGTAATCAAGCTGTTATTGAAAAGGAGCTTGCTGCCTGCTCTAAACAGGAACAGTCTAAAATACAGATAGAACATACTAATGAATTTATTACTATGGATGACCATCCGTCAGAAATAGTTCGTGGTAAACGCAAATCATCTATGCATATAGGTTTGAAACTTGTAAAAGGCGGGAAAGCTGCCGGTTTTTTTACAGCTGGCAACAGCGGTGCAGCTATGGCTGTCTCAATGGTAGAGTTAGGTCTGCTGGAAGGGGTTGCCCGTCCTGCTATAGGAACAATACTTCCTTGTTCAAATGAAAGAGGCTTTTTTTTTATGCTTGATGTTGGTGCAAATGTAGACTGCCGTCCTGAGCATTTAGTTACATTTGCAATAATGGGCTCAGCTTATGCAAAAAAAGTTCTTCATATAGATAACCCAACAGTTGGTCTTTTAAGTAACGGCGAAGAAGAAGGTAAAGGCGATATGCTTACAAAAGCAGTATACCCTATCCTTAAAAAAACTGATGTTATCAAATTCACTGGAAATGTAGAGGGTAAAGCATTATTTAAAGGCGAAGCTGATGTTGTAGTATGTGACGGTTTTGCAGGCAATATTGCATTAAAAGTGAGCCAGTCTGTTGCAAAATATATTACATCTATGCTTAAACAGGAGCTTTTATCATCTACTGTATCTAAAATAGGTGCCTTACTTTCTAAAAAAGCATATAACAATTTAAAGAAAAAAACAGATAGTGCTCAGTATGGTGGTGCACCGCTGCTTGGTGTTAATGGTATATGTGTTATAGGTCACGGTTCATCTAATGATACAGCAGTGGCAAATGGTATAAGGGTTGCTATGAATGCCGCAGAAAGCAGGATGAATGAAGCTATTGTTGGAGATGTAAAAGATTCCCTTGCAAGTATATTAAACTATTAATTACTATTATTAATGTTATAAATAAAATGAATTATTGATATTATATAAATTTTACTGTATAATATTAATGTATATATAAAGAATAAAACTTAAAATGCGGCAGATATTATGCCAAAAATGTTGTTTGTAAAATTAAATAAGAAAAAAATACGCTTACATTATAGGAAAACAATTTTCGTCTTTATACGGCAGATAATGCCACCATTCTAGTTTTTCTAGTCTTAATTATTATATTATTTCTATCTTATCTTGTAAGCCATATTAATGGAGAAACTTATGTCAGTAGCTGTTGTATTTCCCGGACAAGGGGCACAATTTGTAGGTATGGGTAAAGATTTTTATGATAAGTTTTCAAACATAAGGGACTTTTATTCAAATGCAGACAGGGCATTAGGTTACAGCCTGTCTGATATTATGTTTAATGGTCCTGAAAATGATTTAAAACTTACTCAGAACACTCAGCCTGCTCTTGTAACAATGAGTGCATCTATATGGTCGCTTATAAAAGATAAAGTTCAGCCTGCATTTTTTGCTGGTCATTCTTTAGGTGAATACAGTGCGGTATATGCTTCGGGTGGTTTATCATTTGAGGAGACTGTTAAAGCAGTGCATAACAGAGGTAAATTTATGCAAAGTGCTGTTCCTGTTGGTGCTGGTGCTATGAGTGCTGTCCTTGGTCTTGATGAAGATACTGTCAGCAAAGTATGTGCTGGTATTTCAAAAGCTGATTATGTGGTAGAGCCAGCAAATTTTAACTGTCCCGGTCAAGTAGTTATTGCAGGCAGTGCAGATGCTGTTGCTGCAGCAGATGTTGAGCTTAAAACAGCAGGTGCGAAAAGAGTTGTGCCGCTGCCTGTTTCTGCTCCATTTCACTGCTCACTTATGCAGCCTGCAAAAGAGGCTATGGCAGAATATTTAAACAACATTACAATAAATGATTTAAATATTCCTATCATTAATAATATTGATGCAGCAGTTGAAAAATCTGGTGCAGATGTTAAAAATGCACTTATTCGTCAAGTTGCAGGCACAGTTAAATGGACACAGTCAGTTGAAAATATGATTGCAGCAGGAGTTACTTCGTTTATAGAAGTAGGTGCAGGCTCTGTATTAACAGGTTTGATTAAAAAAATTAATAAAACAGTTGAAACTATAAATATATCAACTGTAGATGATTTAGGTAAGTTATAATATGAAAGATATGTTAAAAGGTAAAGTTGCACTTGTAACAGGAGCATCTCGTGGTATAGGTAAAGCCATAGCATTAGGCTTGGCAGAAAATGGTGCGGCTGTTGCTGTCAACTATTCAAGCAGTGAGTCATCTGCTTTGGAAGTGGCTGAAATAATCAGAAAAAACGGCGGCAAAGCAGAAATCTTTAAAGCAAGAGTTAATGAGGAAGCAGAAGTTGAAGAAATGTTTTCTGCTGTTGAAAAAAAACTTGGACCTGTAGATATTTTAGTTAATAATGCAGGTATAACAAAAGATAACCTTCTTATGCGTATGAAAACAGAAGAATGGGATATGGTTATTGATGTTAATTTAAAAGGTGCATTCTTATGCACAAGAAGAGCATTAAAAGGTATGATGAAAAACCGTTACGGCAAAATCATAAATATATCAAGTGTTGTAGGTTTTTCTGGCAATGCAGGTCAGTTTAACTATTCTGCAACAAAAGCAGGTGTTATTGGCATGACAAAATCTGCAGCATTAGAATGTGCTTCTCGTGGTATCAGAGTAAATGCTGTTGCACCGGGGTTTATAGAAACTGATATGACAGCGTCAATTTCTGATGATATGAAAGCTGCATATATGGAAAAGATACCTTTAAAATCATTGGGTAAGCCTGAAGATATAGCAAATGCTGTAATTTATCTTGCAAGCCCGCTTTCTGATTATATGACAGGTCAAACGCTGCATTTAAACGGCGGTATGTATTTATAATGCAAAATAAACCCGCAGGGGATAAAATATTATTTCTGTAAGGAGGAATAAAATGGCAGATATTGAAACAAGAGTAAAAGAAATTATTGCAGAGCAGTTAAAAGTTGATGATGTAGCTAATGTTACAAATGAAGCATCTTTTATTGATGATTTAGGTGCTGATTCTCTTGATACAGTTCAGCTTATTATGGAACTTGAAAGCGAATTTGATATTGAAATTCCTGATGAGGAATCTACTAAAATCAAAACAGTTCAAGACGCAATTGATTTTATTAAAGCTAACGCAAAATAGTTATGGGCGGTATATCCGCCCTTTTATTTATCATATCATGAGAAATCGTTAAAATAAGTTTTATATATTATAGTTTTCAATTTATAATTGTAATATATAAGTCTTATTCTTTATTATTTTATTTGGAGGAGTCGTGAAACGCAGAGTTGTTATAACAGGTATGGGGTGTGTAACTCCATTAGGTAATTCAGTTAAAGAAACATGGGAAAATTTAATCGCTGGTAAAAGCGGCGCAGGTCTTATTACAAAATTTGATGCTTCTACATTCCCTGTAAAAATTGCAGCTGAAGTTAAAAATTTTAATCCAGAAAATTATGTTGATAAAAAAGATATTAAAAAATATGACTATTTCTGCTTTTATGCACTTGCAGCAGCAGAAGAAGCTATAAAACAGGCTGGTCTTGATGCTTATGAATTTGACCATGATAGAGCAGGCTGCTGCATAGGTGCAGGTATTGGCGGTTTTAAAGTGATTGAAGATACTCAGGAAGCATACCTTGCAGGCGGTTATAAAAAAGTATCTCCATTCTTTATTCCGGGAGCTATTATTAACATTGCAAATGGGCTTGTTTCTATAAAATATTCACTTAAAGGACCAAATATAAGCATAGTAACAGCATGTGCAACAGGCACTCACTCAATAGGTGATGCTGCACGCATTATAGAAAGGGGCGATGCTGATATTATGGTGTCAGGTGGCTCAGAAGCAGCTATTACTCCACTTGCTGTTGCTGGTTTTGCTAATATGAGAGCATTATCTAGACGCAACGATGAGCCTGAAAAAGCAAGCCGTCCATTTGATAAAGACAGAGATGGTTTCTTAATTGGTGAAGGCGGTGGTATGCTTGTGCTTGAAAGTTTAGAGCATGCAAAAGCAAGGGGTGCAAAAATATTAGGTGAAGTAGTTGGCTATGGAATGAGCAGTGATGCTTATCATATTACACTTCCTGCAAGTGATGGAAGCGGTGCAAGAAGATGTATGGCGGCAGCTGTAAAAGATGCAGGCATTACTCCAGATAAAGTTGGCTATATTAATACTCACGGCACATCTACTCCAGCAGGTGATGTATTAGAAAGCATGGCAATTAAAGATGTATTTGGTGAGTATGCAAAAACAGTAAAAATCAGCTCTACTAAATCTATGACAGGTCATCTTCTTGGTGCAGCTGGTGCTGTAGAAGGTATTATTACAATGATGGCTGTAAATGAAGGTATTGTTCCACCTACTATTAATATAGATAATCAGGATGAAAAATGTGATTTAGACTATACACCAAATAAAGCTGTTAAATGTGAAATGGAGTATGGTTTATCAAACTCTTTTGGCTTTGGCGGCACAAACGCATCATTAGTATTTAAAAAATATGTTGAATAAAATTTCTGCTGTATATATTACAAATATTGAAGAAAAAATAAATTATACATTTAAAGATAAGGGGCTTCTTTTACGGTCCCTTACTCATTCTTCTTATTCTCATGATAATAATCTTGACTACAACTATGAAAGGCTTGAATTTCTAGGAGATGCAGTAGTGGAGCTTGTTATAACAGAATATCTTGTAAAAAAGTATCCTGAATTTCAAGAAGGTGATTTATCTATTCTGCGGGCTTATATAGTTAATTCATCAGCTCTTTTTGAAATATCTAAAAAGATTGATTTAAGCAGCAACATATTATTAGGCAAAAGTGAGTTTAATGGTGTTGATAACATTAAAAAAGCTATTGTAGCAGATATATTTGAAGCTGTAATGGCAGCTGTATATTTAGACGGCGGTTATGAAAAAGTAAAATCAATAGTATTAAATCTACTTGAAGAGTTTATAATAGAAGCAGTGCAAAGCAACTCTTTTCGTGATGCAAAAACTCAGCTGCAGCAGATATGCCAGCGTGATTTTGGCAGACTTCCAGAATATACTTTAATTTCTGCAACAGGTCCAGAGCATAACAAAACATTTTTTGTTGAAGTAGATGTATGCGGCATTATGAAAACACAAGGTCAGGGCAGAAGTAAAAAAGAAGCAGAGAAGCAGGCAGCAACGCTGGCTTTAAAGCAGTATCAAAGTAACAATGGCTAAAATTTTACCAGTTTTTCTTCCTTTTGCTTCCTGTGGTAATAAATGTATATTCTGCGACCAGCAGGCAATAAGCGGTGTTAAAGCAGAAAATAATTTAATAATACTGGCAGAAAATCAAATAAAAACATGGCTTTCCTATGGCACATCTTATGATGAGATAGCATTTTATGGTGGAAACTTTGCAGCAATCAAAAGTTTTGAAAGGCAGAAACTTTACAGGCTGGCTTATGATAATGGGTTTAGTAAAATCCGATTTTCCACAAGACCTGATACAATAAATAATGAAACACTTGCAGAGATAAAAGATTATAATATATCTCTTGTGGAGCTTGGAATACAAAGCCTTGATGATAAAGTATTAAAAGCAAACGGCAGACCTTATACAAACATACAGGCAGAAAAAGCAGTAGATGATATATTAAATATTACAGAATGTGGTGTCCAGCTTATGGCAGGCATGTATAAACAGAGCTTATATTCCTGCATTGATGATGCTGCACTGCTTGCTAAAAAAAATATAAAAACAGCAAGAATATATCCAACTCAGGTGTTTAAAAATACTGCCCTTTATGGTATGTATTTAAGTGGAGAATATAAGGCAGCAGATTTAGCAGATATGATTTTAGCAGCAGGTGGAATGTATGCTCATTTTACAGCAGAAAATGTGCAGGTTATCCGTATGGGGCTGCCAGTTAATGCAGCAGAAAATAGTCAGATTGCAGCTGGGGCATATCATAAATCATTTGGCGATATTGTAAAAACATTTATTATGCTTTTATATATGGATATGGGCGGTCATGTGCGGTATTCAGGCTTTAAAAAAACAGGTAGAAAGTTATTCAGCAGAAATTATGAATTATATTCTGATATAAAAGAAAGTGACTTTAAAGATATATGTATAGAAGTAAGGAGAAATTATCTTGAGAATAGTAAGCGGTTTATTAAAGGGCAGGCAGCTTCATTCGCCTGTAAGCTCAAAAGTGAGACCAACAACAGATAAACTTCGTTCCGCAGTATTTTCCATAATATCTGATATGCAGTGCTATCCTGAAATATTAGATGCTTTTGCAGGCACTGGAGCATTAGGCATAGAAGCATACAGCAGAGGTGCGTTGCATATTGATTTTATAGATAAAGATATTTCTTCATTAAAAATAAACACTGCTTTAATGGAAAAAGGAAGTTATAATATATATAAAGGCGATTATTTAAAAATATGCAGCACATTAAACAAACAGTATGATTTAATTATTTTTGACCCGCCGTATAATATTTATAAGACTAATGAAATACTTGCAGCAGTAAGCAGCAGTAATCTTTTAAAAAAAGATGGCATAATACTTTATGAAGAATTTTATAAAACAGAATTTATAAATCATGATAAATTTAAGATAATAGATGAACGCAGGTATGGAGATACTATAATAAGATTTCTGCATTATAATAAGGAGTAAGTATATGACGGGAATATATCCGGGTTCATTTGACCCTTTTACATTAGGACATAAAGATATTGTGGAGCGTGCAGCAAAATTTTGTGACAAACTTTATATTGCAGTATCAGAAAATATTAATAAAAAGCATTTATTTACTCTTGAAGAAAGGGTAGATATGATAAGTGCAGTATTTGCAGGAAATGAAAACATAATTGTAGAATCATTTAATGGACTTTTAGTAGATTATATGAAATCAAAGCATGCAATGTATATTATCCGCGGATTAAGAGCTGTCTCAGATTTTGAATATGAGTTTCAAATGGCTTTTGCTAACAGAAGTATAAATAATGATGTGGAAACTATTTTTATGGTGCCAGGCAGCAGATATTTATTTTTAAGCTCAACAATAGTGCGTGATATAGCATATAATAAAGGTGATGTATCTAAACTCGTGCCAGAAATAGTATGCAAAAAATTACAGGAAAAATACAGCAGTTAAAATGAATTTACCCAGAAATTTTATGTATCAGTCATTTTGAGATTTTAAAAGGCGAAAAATCTAAGTTATTTCTTGTTACAGCAGAACATAATATGTTTAGATTATTTATTTATATACTTTGCTTATAAATAAAGATTATTATGAGATAAGCAGCTGTATTCTAAATTTGATTATATTCTCTTTTATTCATTTACTCTTTGACATAATTACAATATTAATGTATTACTTACTTTTAAAATAAAATTTTGGAGAGAAGATATGAAAAAAGTATTGTTATTAATTTTAGTATCAGTATTATCATCAGTTATGCTTTTTGGCTGTAAGAAAAATGATGCAGCATCTGCTGATACATTAATTGTAGGGACAAACCCAGAATTTCCGCCATTTGAATATATTGAACAGGGCAATATTGTTGGTTTTGATGTAGATTTAATGAATGAAGTTTCAAAAATCATTGGCAAAAAAGTAGTATTTAAAAATATGGCTTTTGACAGCCTTTTAATAGCTATGCAGACAGGTAAAATCAACTGTATTATTTCCGGTATGACTGCAACTGACGAAAGACGCCAGCATGTAAATTTCAGCATGCCTTATTTTGTATCAAAACAAGCTGTTATTGTGCCAGATGGTTCAGATATTCAAAAGTTTGAAGATTTAAAAGGCAAAAAAATTGGTGTTGTGATAGGTTACACTGGTGATATGGTTGTAACAGATATGTATAAAGACACATCATCTATTACAAGATATGAAGCAACAGGTCAGGCGATTATGGCATTATCAGCAAAAAAAGTTGATGCGACTGTATTAGATATGGAGCCTGCAAAAGAATATGTTGCAAATAATGAAGGGCTTAAGGTACTTGATACTGCACTGGCTGAAGAAGAATATTCTATTGCTCTGCCAAAAGATAATACTGCTTTATTAGATGAAATCAATAAAGCATTACAAACAATGAAAGAAAACGGCACATACGATAAAATATATTCAAAATATTTTGATAAATAACATGGAAAAAGATTTACTATCGTTCAGCAATGATAAATTATCAGTAGATTTTATAAAAAAACTTGGTGTAGATACTAGCGAAGATATTTTAGATAAATTAATATTGCTTTATGCGGAAAATAATAGCATTAATGTCAGAAGAGAAATTGTTTCATCTATTGGTAGGCAGAGTAATAAAGATAAGATTTATATATTTATAAAGGATAACATTTATAATTGTGGAATTATGGAATTAGTTTATCAGATGTTTAGAACCTGCCTTTATAATAGTAATGATGATAGATTTTTATCATTACAAAGAGAAATTTTAGAATACTTTGATAATGAAATACTTTATAAAATGAAAGCATACTACGATTATAGGCATACGACACACAGTAAAAAAAATATAGATAAAATTAAATATCCCATATTATTAGAAGGTGATAATACAAAAACACTGAAAAAAATAAAAGACCAACAGGTGCAGCTAATATTTAGTTCACCACCTTATTATAATGCACGGGATTATAGTGTTTATACTTCATATAAAAGCTATATGAACATGATGAAACAAACACTTGTTGAATGTTATAGAGTATTGGAAGATGGTAGATTTATTATTATTAATGTATCTCCTATAATAACTAAAAGACCAGGGAGAGAATTTGAAAGTACTCGTTATCCTATTCATTTTGATTTTCATAAAATTTTAGAAGAAAGTGGATTTTATTTTGTTGATGAGATTATTTGGATTAAACCAGAATATTCAGTTCCTAATAGAGTTGGAGGATATCATCAAACACGACAACCATTGAGCTATAAACCTAATTGCATAACGGAATCTCTTCTAGTTTATAGAAAAAAAGTAGATTTTTTATTAGATAAAAATATAAGTAAATACCCTAAAAAATTTGGTATTAATGACAGTGAGAAATATGATACTACTAATTGCTGGTATATTAATCCAAAATCGCATAAAGAACATCCAGCTGTTTTTCCTGATGAACTATGTGAAAAAGTTTTAACTTATTATTCTTTTCCAAACGATGTTGTTCTTGATATGTTTGCAGGTAGTGGAACATTTGGTAGAGTCGCATTGCAAATGGGGAGAATTCCAATACTATGCGAACAGAATAAATCATATATAGAAATTATAAAGCAAGGATATAATTATGGTAACATTTGATGAAATTATAATAAAACAGACAGTAGATAAACTTTTAAAAGGTGAAGATTATAGAAGTATTGTAGTATCTAAGATAAATGCTGATTTTTTACAATTTGCAATAGATTTTTTCAAAGACATAATAAAAGCAAAATGTGATAGTACTGATATTAGTTTGAATTGGTATAAGCAGAACTTTATTAACAATGATTTGATTTCCACAGATAATATTGCAATTTATGCAGGAATTAATAAGAAAACGATTCATAATATTAAAGGTTCAGCAACAAAGGAAGTTGTATTGGATTTTGCTAGTGAAAATTTTGAATATTTATCTTTAATGATAAAAGAATTAGAAGATGAAGCTTTCTCAGGTCTTGATGTAGTTATAAAACTTTCATATAATGGTGTATCAGTAGAGTTATCTTTATCAGAGAGTTTGATTGTTATAAATGCCCTTGCAACTAAAAAAATAGCAATTAGAGGTGGAGCCTGGAGTTCAATAGGTAAAAAATGCGAAAAACCTTTAATGCTGAAATTATGTGAATTATGTGGTGTACCAATGGAAAATATAAATTCAGATATATTTAAAAAAAATACTTTGTTTGATAGAGAAGTTGATTTTAAGATAAAATCTAATAGTGGAGTATGGAATAGATGTGAAGTAAAATTGATGGGAAAAGGTAATCCTGAATCAGCAGATGCAATTTTTGCCCGTGAATCTAAAATTTTTATAGCAGACACTTTATCAAAAATGAATAAAGAGCAGGCGGAACAGTGGAATTGTGAATGGTTGGAATTAAAAAATAATTCTACTGATGTTATTTTGAAAAACTTTAAAAAAATTCTGTCAAAACTGGATATTCCATATAAATAGAAGATATATAAACTATTGTGCAGGCTATACTTTTCCATTTATAATTTCTTTTATATTTCTTACAGGGGATGAATGAAATAATTTTTTATATTCTCTTGTAAATTGGGTAATACTTTCATAACCTACGGTATATGCAGCATCTGATACTGTATATTTTTTGGAAAGCATTAATCTTTGAGCTTCATAAAGCCTTAATTTTTTTTGATACTGCAGTGGGCTTATCATAGTAACTGCTTTAAAATTCCTGAAAAAAGTAGATGGTGCCATATTTACTTTTGATGCAATATCATCTATATGCAGGTATTCTTTATAATTATTTTTTATAAATTCTACAGCCTGATATATTTTATTGCTTTGCGAGCCAAAAGTGTATAATGCTTTTAAATCTGCTCCAACAGGACCGCTTAATATTCTGTAATATATTTCTTTAATAATTAACTGTGCCATAAAGCTTATTTCATCAGGCTTATTATACAAATCAATAAGCCTGCTGTATGCAGCAAGCAGCTTATTATCTGCTTTGTTTTCAGATATTCCCTTAAAAACTGTGTTTGGAATATGATGAATATTTTGAATTATTTCAGTAATTATATTTCTATCAACAGGCATGTAAATAGAAAGATATGGGTTATCTTTTGAAATATTATAAAAATGAGAAGATACTGGATAATCAATATATGTAATATTGTAATATCCTTTTTTAAATATAAAATTTTCGTTACTTATATGAGTATACTTTTCTCCATTTGCAACAAAAATAATGCATGGGCATTGTATGCAAGTATGAGTATTTTCTGCATTATTTCTTCTGTAAAATTTTACTCCATAAAAACCTGTATCTATCTCGCTTTCAGTTGGTAGAATGTTAATCAGTTTTGATTTTATTTCTTCAAGTAATTTATTGTCCATATACTTATATACTATAAATGAGAATTTTAGGCAATAATAAAGTAGTATAAGATATTGAATAATGGCTATAAATACAATAAAAATAAATATAAAATCAATGGGGGCAGAAATGAATAGACGAGAGTTTTTGAAAATAACATCATTTATGCTGGCAGGTGCAGCAGCAGGATTCAATGGAGCAGATATTATGGCAAAAGAACATAAATATAGTATGCCTTTAAGGGTGCTGGGTAAAGATTTTAAAGTATCAGCATTGGGGCTTGGCTGTATGGGAATGAGTGCAAACCATGGACCTGCAAGAGATAAAAAAGAAATGATAAATCTTATTGCAGAGGCTTATGATTTAGGTATTAATTTCTTTGATACAGCAGAAATATACGGGCCCCATATAAATGAAGAACTTGTGGGCAGTGCATTAAAAAGATACAGAAAACAGGTTGCAATAGGTACAAAATTTGGTCTTTATTATCCAAATGGCAAACAGTTAGAAGATGCAAGACCTGAAAGTATTCGCAAAGCATTAGAAGGCTCTTTAAAAAGACTGCAGACAGATTATGTGGATATATATTATCAGCATAGAATAGATAATAAAGTGCCTATAGAAGATGTGGCAGGCACGATGAAAGATTTAGTAAAAGAAGGTAAAATTCTTCACTGGGGTATGAGTGAGCCAAATATAGAAACTATAAAAAGAGCTCATAAAGAGTTTCCTGTTACAGCTGTTGAAAACCAGTATGCAATGAGTTTTAGACGCCATGAAGAACAGACTTTTAAAGTAATTGAGGAATTAGGTATTGGTTTAGTTGCATACAGCCCGTTAGACAGGGGATATTTAGCAGGGCAGATGGATGGAAACACTAAATTTGATAAAAAACTTGATATGCGTGCAGGCTTTCCAAGAATGAGCCATGAAAATATGACAAAAAACAGAGTAATCATTGATTTTCTAAAAGAATTAGGAAATGAAAAAGGCGGTGCCACCCCCGCACAGATTGCACTTGCATGGATACTTGCACAAAAGCCATGGATTGTGCCTATTCCAGAAACAACTAATATTTCGCATTTAAGAGAAAATATAAAAGCAGTAAATATTACATGGACTAAAAAAGAAATGGAAGAAATTAATAAAAGGCTTTCAAAAATAAAATTATACGGGGAGAGATACCAGCCTGAAAGCGATGCCGCAAAAAGTGTATATAATCTTATATAAAATTCTTAAAAACCTGCTGATAAATATGCAGCTTATCCGCAGGTTTATTCTAAATTATGCTAATCATAAATATAAATAATTAATTTGGCTTATCACATTTTTTTGGAAAGAATATTTATAACTATATAATAAAGATAAAATACATACGAAGCTTAAAAATAGGTTTTTAAAATTAATATATATTAATATGTTTTAACATCTGCTTTTAGAGGATTCACCTGTATTATTTAGTTTTCTTTGCGACTTAATTTCTTATGAGCTGTTTTTGTGGAACGATTTGCTGACTGCTTGTCTGAACGAAGTTAGTTGCAGCAGCAGTGCGAGCGTTTTTTGCGAGGACACTTTTTTGCTCTACTTCGTTCCGTGTCCAGAAACAATCGGGAATAATAAGCCCGATATGTTTTCCGACTGAGAAGTGAGGAAACAAAAAAAGTGGCTGAAAGAAAAAACAGCGAATATGTAAGAAATTGGAACATGATAAATGAAATAACGAAAACTTGATTTGTGAGATTTGAGACAGATAGATAGTTTAAAATATACTACAAATACATATTGTTTAATAAAATAATAATTACTAATTTTATTATAAATAATCATTTTTAATTATAGTTTTAAAAAATGGGGGTGAAGCAGTAATTTATATATTGAAAAAAATAATAAAATTCTATATAACATTTCATGATTATAAATATATGTAAAAGGTGATAAATGGGTTTCAGTTGTGGTATTGTCGGCCTGCCAAATGTAGGTAAATCAACTATTTTTAATGCTTTATCAAAAGCACAGAATGCAGAAAGTGCAAACTATCCATTTTGTACTATTGATCCAAACAGGGGGGTTATTCCTGTTCCTGATGAGAGAATGAATTTTATTATTCAGTATATTAAGCCAAAATCTATTGTTCCTACAACTGTAGAGTTTGTGGATATTGCAGGACTTGTAAAAGGTGCAAGTCATGGGGAAGGCAGGGGCAACCAGTTTTTAACTCATATCAGGCAGACTGATGCTGTTGCACATGTTGTTCGCTGTTTTGAAAATGATGAAATCGTTCATGTAGAAAATAAAGTAGACCCTGCTAATGATATAGAAATAATTAATACAGAGCTTTTGCTTGCTGATATGGAAATATTAGATAAAGCTGTTACAAAACACCAAAAGGCAGCAAAAAGCGGTGATAAGGCTTTAAAAAAGAAAGTAGAAGTGTTAGAAGAGTTTTTAAAATGTGCAGATGAGGGTAAGCCTTTAAGAGCATTACTTAAAGAGCATCCAGAATATATTGATGAAATTAGAGAATATAACTTTATTACAATAAAACCAGTGCTTTATGTGGCAAATGTTGATGAAGATGCACTAGCAGAAGATAATGAGCATGTTAAAACTGTCCGCCAGATTGCATCATCAGAAGGTGCGGAAGTTGTAAAAATATGCGGTAAAACAGAATGTGAGCTTCAGGATTTATCAGAAGAAGAAGCAAAAGAATATTTACAAACTCTTGGAATGGAAAGAAGCGGGCTTGACAGTCTTATAAAAAGCGGCTATGACCTGCTTGGATTAATTACATTTTTTACAGCAGGTGAAAAAGAAGTCCGTGCATGGACTGTTGAAAACGGAGCTTCTGCTCCACAGGCTGCAGGTAAAATTCATTCTGATATTGAACGAGGCTTTATCCGAGCAGAAGTATGTTCTTATGCTGATTTTGAAAAATATAAATCCCTTACAACAGCAAAAGAAAACGGCAGATTAAGACTTGAAGGAAAAGATTATGTTGTTCAGGATGGCGATATAATGTATTTTAGATTTAATGTATAAAACAGTATTGATTTTAATTATTACAGTTTGTTTTTCATCTTATGTATTTGCTCAAGCTGCAGTAAATGGTGCTGTAAATACTAATGCAAATGCAGCAGCTAATGAGCAGTTTGCACCTAATGAAGAGGCGGATAACCCTGATGAAGCAGGTGCAGGTATGCCAAATATAGGCATTAGTGAAGAAAAACAGATTGTGGAAGTGGTGGAAGGTGTTGGTCATATTCCTTATAATAGAGTGCCTTTTTGTGCAGCTCCATCCCTTAAATCAAGAATTTTAAGGTATTCATCAGGTGCTGAAAAAGTTATTTTAATAGGGGAAACTGATGACTGGTACAGGGTCATTATGTATAATAATGAAGAAGCTTATATCCAGAAAAAATATGTAAGAACAACTAAACTTTTTATGGATGAAACTGTTGCAAAAAATCAGATGAATAAAACGATTTCTATTGAGCTTGAAGATTTGTTAAATAAATTTGATGATACACTTGAAAATTCAAGCTATGCAAAAAAATATCAAATTCGTCCCATATTTGAGCTTGTTGATGCTAAAAATATAAAAAATAATGTAACACTTGTTTTTCATTATGCCTGTGCAGATTTGCAAGGCAGACCTATACCATCATATAATGATAATGATTTATATGCTTATATGCAGCAGCTTCTAGATTTGATTTTAGGCAGGCTTGTATTAACAAATGCAGAAAGTTTAAATATAGTTATCAAAATTCCAACTTATGATGAAATCGGCAATGTGGTTGATTTTGAAAAAGAATATGCAAATATTGTATTAACACCTAATAAGGTGAATATTGAGAAAATCCGCAAAGAAAATGTATCATTATTAAGCCTTGCTGAATGTAATATACTTGTGAAAGATTTATTTAAAGTTTTTCCAAAATAATAAAAGGGGTTGTATAAATGGAATTTACTCATTTTGATGAAAAGGGTGCAAGCCGTATGGTAGATGTAAGCGGGAAAGTTCCTACTAAAAGAGAAGCAGCAGCAACAGGCAGAGTTACAATGAATAAGGAAACTTTGCAGAAGATTGTAAATATGAGTATTAAAAAAGGCAATGTATTTGAAGTAGCAAGAATTGCAGCTATTATGGCAGTTAAGCAGACACCCCATTTGATACCATTATGCCATCCTCTTGCAATCAGTAAGGTTAATGTAGAATTCAGCTATAATATTGATAAAGGTCAGGTTGATATTGAAGTAACTGTCGGGCTTGATGATAAAACAGGTGTGGAAATGGAAGCATTGACAGGTGTTTCTGTTGCTGCACTTACAATATATGATATGTGCAAAGCAGTAGATAAAGATATGATAATCAGTGATATTATGCTTCAGCATAAATCAGGCGGTAAAAGTGGCGAATATATACGCAAAAGCAGCATACAGGAATAGTTTATGAATTATTCTGATATATTTAATAACTTAACATTATCTTTTAAAAATGCTTTTAATAAAACAGGTGCAGAAAATGCCGTTATAGGTATATCAGGTGGGATAGATTCTGCCCTTGTATCTAGTATTGCTTGTGCTGCTATTGGTAAAGACAGAGTAAAAGGCTTTTTTATGCCTTATAAAACTTCATCAGAACATTCTTATAATGATGCTTTAAAGTTATCAGAAAAATATGGCTTTCAACTTGATATTGTGGATATTTCTGCACCAGCAGATGCTTTTATTAAAATATGTGAAAATACTACACCACTTAGAAAAGGCAATATTATGGCTCGCTGTAGAATGATTATACTGTTTGATAAAGCTGCAGAAAATAAAGGAATTGTTATTGGCACAACCAACAGAACAGAGCTGCTTTTAGGATATGGAACATGGTATGGAGATACTGCTTCAAGTATAAATATTATTGGCGAACTTTATAAAAGGGAAGTTTATAGAGTAAGTAATGCTGCTGAAATGGTTGAAAGTATTATTAAAAAAGCACCTACTGCAGATTTGTGGCCGGGTCAGACTGATGAGGCAGAGTTAGGTTTTACTTATGAACTAATAGATAATATTTTATATGATATAGAGCAGCAGCATTTATGCAGAAATGAACTTTATGAAAAGTATGACAAAGAAAGTGTGGATAAAATAATAAAGCGTGTAGTTTCTAACAGTTTTAAAAGGTATACACCATTTATATGCCAAAGTGGTATATATAAAAGAAGTGTTATTGATGAAAATATTTTTTTAAATCTTGATAAATAGTAAAGGTTTATCATATAATAAAATGATAGATATAATTTTGGACTGAATAAAATTTTTATTATGTATTATAGTTAATAGATTTTTTGATTTGTCTTTTATTGGAGGCTTTTGTGAACAAATTTACTCAATACTACGAAAATAAATTCTTAGGAGAGGCACTTACTTTTGATGATGTGCTTGTTGCACCTGCATACTCTGAGATTTTACCATCAGATGTTATTACTGCAACTAAACTGACTAATTCAATTACATTAAATATTCCAATTGTTTCAGCAGCAATGGATACTGTAACGGAAGCAAAGCTTGCAATAGCTATGGCTCAAGTTGGTGGTCTTGGATTTATTCATAAAAACATGTCTATTGAAAAACAGGCAGATGAAGTAGATAAAGTGAAACGCTCAGAAAGCGGTATGATAGTAGACCCTATTACTATTGACCCAGACCAGACTATTGGTGATGCATGGGAGCTTATGACAAAATATAAGATTTCTGGTATACCTGTTGTTAAAAATGGTAAATTATGCGGCATTTTAACGAACAGAGATTTGCGTTTTGTTAAAGATACTTCATCTAAGGTATCAGAATATATGACAAGCGAAAATCTTGTAACAGTTCCAGTTGGCACATCTTTTGAAGATGCTATTGAGCATTTACACAAGCACAGAATAGAAAAACTTTTAGTAGTTGATGATAACTACTGTTTAAAAGGTTTAATAACTATAAAAGATATAAATAAACGCTTAAAATACCCACTTGCATCAAAAGATAAAATGGGCAGGCTTTTAGCAGGTGCGGCAGTTGGCACAGCACCAGATACATTAGAAAGGGTTGATGAGCTTGTAAGCAAAAAAGTAGATGTTATTACCGTAGATACTGCTCATGGTCATTCTCAGAAAGTAATAGATATGGTAAACCAAATTAAAAGAAAATATCCTGATTTACAAGTTGTAGCAGGTAATGTGGCAACAAGTGCAGCAGTTAGAGAGTTAGCAAAAGCAGGAGCAGATTGTGTTAAAGTAGGTATCGGACCCGGCTCAATATGCACAACTCGTATTGTTGCAGGTGTTGGTGTGCCACAGATTACAGCAATTCTTGACTGCTCTGTAGCAGCTCGTGATGCTGGTATCCCTATAATTGCAGATGGCGGCATAAAATATTCTGGCGATATAGTAAAAGCAATAGCAGCAGGGGCAAATTCTGTAATGCTTGGCTCACTATTGGCAGGGACTTTAGAAGCACCCGGAGAAATAGAGCTTTATCAAGGAAGAAGCTATAAAGTATATCGTGGTATGGGCTCAGTTGGTGCTATGAAAGACGGCTCAAAAGATAGATATTTCCAAGATGGAACTGTAAGTGATGTAAAATTTGTTCCAGAAGGTATTGAAGGCCGTGTTCATTTTAAAGGTGAGTTAAATCATACAATTTATCAGTTAATTGGCGGTCTTCGTTCAGGTATGGGATATGCAGGCTGTAAAACTATTGATGATTTACGCAGCAATGCAAAATTTGTCCGCATAACAAGTGCAGGGCTTTCAGAATCACATGTTCATGATGTGCAAATCACAAAAGAGGCTCCAAACTATTGGGTAAAATAATAATGAAATCAGCATGTCATACAGAGCTTGATTTATAGCGAAGTATCTAAAAGACAAGATACTTTAAATATATTATACACTGCTGTAATATATATATGATTTAGATTTTTCGCCTTAAAATCAGGCTCAAAATGACTTATAATGCTAAAACTGCATGTCATACAGAGCTTGAAATATAGCGAAGTATCTAAAAGACAAGATACTTTAAATATATTATACACTGCTGTAATATATATATGATTTAGATTTTTCGCCTTAAAATCAGGCTTAAAATGACTTATTTAAAATAACAAAAGGTGTTGATTTTTAATGAAAATAGATAATCTTATTGCATTAAGATATTTTAAAAGCCATAAACGAAACAGTATTGTTTCATTTCTTTCTATTACATCTATTATAGGTTTAATGCTTGGCACTGCCACATTAATACTTGTAGTTAGTGTAATGTCTGGATTTACAAACAATTTAAAAGAAAAGCTGATGGGGACAAATTCCGATATTATTATAACAGATTTTTCTACTGTGCCTGTTAGAGATTATGACAAACTGATAAAGGAAGTGGAGAATATAAAAGGTGTAAAAGCAGCAGCACCTTTTGTAAACACTCAGGCAGTTTCTATGAGCGGCAGTGGAGTTTCAGGCATTATTATAAAAGGTATTGATGCAGATTTGGAAAAAACTGTTTCAAAAATATCTTCTTTTATCACTTTTGGCACTATTGATGATTTGAAAAACAGGCAGGAAGGGGAGCCTTATGGCATACTTCTTGGTAAAAATTTAGCATTTTCATTAATGGCTGGTATTGGTGATACTATCACATTAATCAGCCCACAGTTAAACCGCGGACCTTTTGGTTTAAATCCAAAAATGCGCAGCTTTATAGTAAAAGGTATTTTTGATACTGGAGTATATGAATATAATGCAAGTATGGCTTATATCAGCATAGAAGCTGCACAGGATTTTATTGGATTAAAAGAAAACAGTGTAACAGGCATAAGTGTTGCTGTAGAAAGTGGTATAAATTCTATTGATTTAGTATATACAATAAACCAGAAAATAGAAAATAAATACTGGGCTAGAGACTGGCTTTCTATGAATCAAAGTCTTTTTTCTGCACTAGAGCTTGAAAAATATGCACTATTTATTGTGCTTACATTAATTATTATAGTTGCATCATTTAGTATTGTTTCAATGATAGCAATTACTGTAAAGGATAAGCAGAAAGATATTGCTATACTCAGAGCTTATGGTGCAGGCTCATCATGTATAAGAAGTATATTTATAAGACAGGGGTTAATTGTTGGTATATTAGGCACAGCATTAGGAAATATTGCAGCGTTACTGCTTTCTGTGCTTGTTACAAAATATAAACTGATAAAACTTCCTGAAGATATATATTTTATGGATAGTCTGCCTTTAAATATTGATTATCATGTATATTTGGTGGTTTCAGTATGTGCAGTTTTAGTTACATTTTTAGCAAGCCTTTTGCCATCTAACCAAAGTGCTAAAATGAATATTGTAGACGGCATAAGGAACGATTAAGGATATAACAATGAGTTTACTGGAAATAAAAAATGTTTCAAAAAGTTTTGATATGAAAGGCAGCTCTCTGAATGTAATAAATGACTTTAATTTTACAGCAGAAAAAGGTGATTTAATAGCGTTAACAGGTCCGTCGGGTGCAGGCAAGTCAACCCTTTTGCATATTATAGGCGGACTTGATAAGCCTACAAAAGGTAATGTAATTTTTAATAATATAGATATTTATAATATGAAAGAAACAGAGCTTAATGTTTACAGGGGTAAAAATATGGGCTTTGTTTTTCAGTTTCATTATCTGCTTGATGATTTTACAGCAATTGAAAATATTATGATACCTATGCTTATACATAATGTTTCAAAACGCGATGCAGAAAAGCGGGCAGAAGAACTTATTAAAAGTGTATGCCTTTATGAAAGAAGAAATCACTATCCATCAGAGCTTTCTGGTGGCGAACAGCAGAGAATAGCAGTGGCAAGAGCATTATCTAATAAGCCTGAAATAATACTTGCTGATGAGCCTACTGGAAATCTTGATAAATCTAACAGTTTAGCAGTGCTTGATATTTTAAAACAGCAGGCAGAAAATGGTGTATGTGTTATTATAGTAACACATGATGAATATATTGCCACAGAATGTAAAAAGCATATAGTTATGCAAAAATTATAGGGATAAAATGAGTGTTTTATATTTTTTTGATTTATTTGGAACATTTGCTTTTGCAATATCTGGTGCACTGCTTGGTGTAAAAAAGGATATGGATATATATGGAATGTTTGTGCTTGCCATATCTGTTGGGGCAGGCGGCGGCACAATGCGTGATATAATGCTTGGCAGAATACCGCCATTTGTTTTAACTGATGCAAATTATATGATTGTAATAGCTGTGGCAACACTGCTTGTATTTTTCTTAAATTCAGTAGTGGAAAAAAGCATTCCAATGAAAACATTAAATATTGCAGATGCCATTGGACTTGGTGTTTTTACAAGTATAGGTGCAAGTGTAGCAGTTTCATACAATGTAGAATTATACGGCATAGTATTTTTTGGTGTTATGACTGCCACAGCAGGCGGTATGATTAGGGACACTTTGGCAGGTGAAGTGCCGTTTGTATTAAAAAAGGAAGTGTATGCATCAGCATCTATTATTGGCGGCATAATATTTATTATAATATATAAGATGAACATAAGTTTAAATATAAATATTTTCATAACTTCTGTTGCAGTAACATCTATAAGGATATTAGCAATATATAAAAACTGGCATCTGCCACATTTCAAAGTGAGAAATTAAATGAAAAAGATTGGCATAATAGGCGGCAGTGGACTGGAAAATATTACATCTCTTAAGTTTTATGGGGAAGAATTTATAGAAACACCCTATGGCAGACCAAGCTGTAAATATAAAATATATAAAAACAGCGATGTTATAGTCTATTCCTTATCAAGACATGGCGATGACCACAGGTTTGCTCCACATCAGATAAACTATAAAGCAAATATTTATGGTTTTTATCAGGCAGGGGTGCAGGAAATATTATCATTTTCAGCTGTTGGTGGCATAAACTTAAATTATAAAAATGGTGATTTAGTTTTAACAGATGATGCAATAGATAATACTGTAAGGGGAAATGTTACTTTTTATGACAGAACAGGTTATGTGGTGCATATTGATATGAGCCTGCCGTTTTGTCCATCATTACGATTAAAGTTAAAAGAAAGTGCAGATTTATGCGGCATTGATTTAATAGATAAAGGCATATATATATGCACTAATGGTCCACGGTTTGAAACACCTGCAGAAATAAAAATGTATAGAAACTGGGGTGCAGATATGGTAGGTATGACATTGTTTCCAGAAGTTACTTTATCAAAGGAAATGGGAATATGTTATGCAAATATCTCACTTGTTACTAATGCTGCAGCAGGTGTTGAAGAAAACAGGAAACTTACAAGTGATGAAGTAATAGAAGAAGCAAAAAGAAATACATTAAAAATATCAAAAATAATAGAGCAGTATTTAAAATATGATAAAAGGGAAGAATGTAACTGTAAAAATATATTACAGGGTGCAGAGATAAATAAACAGGTATGATAATAGAAAAAAATGTGTTTTTAAAAGAATATACAAGCTATAAAACAGGCGGCATGGCAAAATATTTTGCTGTGTGTTATAATAATGATGATGTAAGGCAGGCACTGGATTTTGCACACAGTAATAATCTAGATTATGAAGTAATAGGCGGCGGCTCAAATTTATTAATCAGTGATGGTGGATATAATGGCTTGATTATATGCACAGCAAAATTAAACAGATATATTATTAACTATGGTAATAATATCATAAAGTGCGGAGCTGGCATAAGTTTAGCTGATTTAGTCTATTACACATGCAGTCATGGGTTTTCTGGTATGGAATCAATGGCTGGTATACCCGGAAGCACTGGCGGAGCAGTTAAAATGAATGCTGGTGCATATAATCAGGAAATAAAAGATACAAATATAAAAGCTGCTCTTATGGATAAAAATGGCAGGATAGTAATAAAAACTAATGAAGAAATAGGCTATGGTTACAGATTAAGCTCAGGAACAAATGACTGTATTGTATTATGGGCAGAGTTTTTATATGGCAGAAAAACAAGTGAAGAACTTTTAAATATAAGAAAAGAAATTCTTGAAAAACGCAAAGAAAAACAACCGCTGCATAAGCCTTCCTGCGGCTCAGTATTTAAAAGACCTGCGGGAAACTATGCCGGCACATTAATAGAAAAATGCGGGCTGAAAGGCTGCCGCATAGGTGGAGCAGAAGTCAGTATAAAGCATGCTAATTTTATTTTAAATGAAGATAATGCATCAAGCTCTGATATATATAACCTGATACTGCATATTCAAAACACAGTATATGATAAAACAGGTATAAAATTAGAACCTGAAGTAAGAATGATAGGGTTTAAAAAATAGTATTATTATCATAAGAATATTTTGCTTTTATAATATCTATGGCTCTGCATGCAGGGTTATTATTATTTTTTTCTGTGCACAGCATTTCATAATGTTTTAATGCGGTATTATAATATGTAACAGCTGTATTATAGTCCTGCTCTATATCATCACCACTTATGTAAATATCAGCGAGGTTTGCACATATTTCATTATTTATTTCACAGGCTTTATTAATATATAATATACCTTTTTCTGTATCTTTTTTGACTTCTGCCATATTTTCATTAAAACCTGTCAGATAAGTATTACCAATCACAAGGCAGGCATAAGCAAGGTTATTCTGGCATGCTTTATCAGTATATGATAGAAATTCAGTTATATTATCAGCATTAATTCTTGCTAAATAATAGCAGCTTGCAGCATCACCTAAATCACATGATTTTTCAGAAGCACTGTCTGCCTCATTTAAATCTTTTTCTATACCTAAACCGTTTTCATATAAAAAACTTAGAGTTTTACAGGCATCTTTACTATTCTGCTGACAGTAAATATCTGCTAAAAGAAATGATTTTTTATAATAATTTAAAGACTTATTGTTATCAACAGCTGCTGCTGTGCCTTTTTTGTAAACATCCGCTAAAAACATACAGCCTTTTAGGTTTCCTTTTTCGCATGCTTTATCATACATATACAGAGCCTTATCATATTTTTTATTTTCATAAAATGCTGCTGCTTCTGATAAATATTCATCATGTGTTTTAGAGCAGCCAAATAAAGCTGTAATTACAATAATTATAATAAAATACTTATTATTTTTTTTCATCATAAGATTTTTTAAGTTTTATAAAGTTTTCTAAAATATTGTTAATCATATAAGCATATTCTCTTTGTAATAGTTTATTCAGGATAATGTATAATAATGTAAAATGTCAATAATTTTTATATTTAAATCAATATAATATAAAAAGTAAGTCAGAGTATTTTTTACTTTGCAATAGTTTTTACAATATGATATAATACTAAACTTGATAAGAAAAGTGATTGTTACAGGGAGAAATATGGAAAATCCATTTCAGTTAGAATTTCACAGTCTTTTAGAAAAAGCTGATAAAATAAGGCAGTCAAAATGGGGAAAAAAAGTGTTTTTTGTCCGCAATCTGCATTTAAACTATACAAATATATGTGTAAGCCACTGTAAATTTTGTGCTTTTGCTAAGAATAAAAATGAAGATGGCTCTTATAATATGACACCTGATGATGCTGTAAAATATGTTTCTCAAAAAGGCAGTGATGCTTGTGAAATACATATTGTTGGCGGTTTACACCCTGATTATCCGTTTGAATATTATATAGATATGGTGCATGCTTTAAAAACTAACTTTCCAGAGAAAACTATAAAAGCATTTTCCGCAGTGGAGATTGATTATTTTTCCCGTATTTCAGGAAAAAGCATATCAGAAGTTTTAGAAGCATTAAAAAAAGCAGGGGTGGAAATGATGCCGGGCGGTGGTGCAGAAATATTTGCAGGCCATGTGAGAAAACAGATATGTCCAGAAAAAATACCAGCTTCCAGATGGCTTGAAATTCATGAAACAGCACATAATACTGGGCTTACTACTAATGCAACTATGCTTTATGGTCATTTAGAAAATGATGACGATAAATTTCAGCATCTTCTTTTATTAAGAGAGTTGCAGGAAAAATCATTAAGCCGCGGTTTGACTGGTTTTTCTGCATTTATTCCGCTTTCATTCCAGCCAGACGATACATTTCTGCATGGAAAATTTCATGCAACAGGTATAGAAGATATTAGAACTATATCTTGTGCAAGAATTGTGCTTGAAAATATACCACATATAAAATCATACTGGGTAATGCTTGGTCATAAAACAGCCCAAACAGCTCTCCGTGCTGGTGCTGATGATTTAGACGGCACAATAGTAAAAGAAAATATTGCGTATGCAGCAGGGAAAAATACTGATAATGCAATGACAGCAGAACAGCTTGTATTTATGGTAAAATCAGCAGGAATGGTTGCAGTTGAGCGTGATTCATTTTACAGGGAAGTGAAAATATATGGTTAATATATTGATAGTAAACCCATCAGTTAATATGCGTCTTGCGGCTATGGAAATGAAAATGTATGGAGCAAATGTCAAGTTTGCTTATTCTTCAGATATTCCTGCAAGCTCTGCTGAGCGAGTATTTTACTTTTTATCCAGTGTAAATATATGCTTTACCACAGAAATACAGGGCGAAATGGAAAGGGAAGACAGAGTTTATCTTTTTAAGCGGAATATTTTTTCAAGGTTTAAAATTATGGGCTTTAAAAAAAATATGGAAATGTCTTATCCAGAACTTTCAGTTGGCACTTTTACTGACCTTTTGCTGTTTAAAAGAAGTGTTTTAAGAAATGATGAGTCTCAAGAGCATGTGGGCATGATTCAATATACATCTTTTAATGATGTTCTTGCTAATAACAGAGACAGCTTTATTATTACAAGCAGGATAGTCGGGCAGGGCAGTGAATCTGTCTGTATCTGGGAAACTGATTTTGATTTAGCATCTACTTTTAATAAAGATTATTTTGTTTTCTTTGCAAACAACAGAAGAATAGAGGCTTATGCAGCAGGTGATAAACTTGTTACAATAGGCAGGGGGAGCGGTGATAAACATTTGGAAGCACTTACAGCACTTATCCCTATGATTAGCAAGTTTTCTTTTAAAAAAGAGTCAGAAAAATCAGTTCTTCGTAATTTTAATCCGTGGTTAGTATCTGTTTCTGGTGCTTCTGGTTATTTAATTAATGATTACAGTTTTGGGCATCTTTCTGTATCAATGCCTTCTGCATGGTATGACAGGTTTGCAAATTTTATTAATAGTCATACTATGGATAAAAAACAAAAGCAGGATTTTTAAGTATTGACTATAATTCTTTATATGCTATTTTAGTTTAAGCGATATACATTATTTGGTGGTATTATGAATATAAGGACAGCAGTATTTCCTGTTGCTGGATTTGGCACTCGTATGCTTCCTGCAACAAAAGCTATACCAAAAGAGATGATAACATTAATAGATAAGCCCCTTATACAGTATGCAGTAGAAGAGGTTATTGATGCGGGTATAGAAAGGATTATTTTTATTACCGGCCGCACAAAAAAAGCATTAGAAGACCATTTTGATGTTAATGTTGAGCTTAATAGTCAGCTTGAGTTATCCGGCAAAAAAGATATTTTAAAAGATATGAAACGGATAAGTGAAATGGTGGATATTATATATGTCCGCCAGAAGTATATGCTTGGACTTGGCAATGCTATAATGTGTGTTAAAGATATTGTAAAAGATGAGCCGTTTGCAGTTATTCTTCCAGATGATATTATCCTGTCTGAAATACCAGTTACAAAGCAGTTAATGGAATGTTATGATAAAGTAGAGCGTCCAGTAATATCTCTTATGCCTGTTGAAAAAGGTGAAACATCTAAATATGGCATTGTTGAGATAAAAGAAAACATAACAGACAGATTTTCTCGTCTTAAAGATATGGTTGAAAAACCTGAAAAAAATCCGCCATCTAATATGGCAATTATTGGCAGATATATTTTAACCCCTGAAGTAATAAGTGCATTAAGTAAAATAGAAAAAGGTGCAGGCGGTGAGCTTCAGCTGACAGATGCACTGAAATATACTGCTACATATCATGATGTATATGGCTATGAATTTGAAGGCAAACGCTTTGACTGTGGCACAAAAGAAGGTCTTTTAGAAGCTACTGTTAATTTTGCAGCATCTAATGAAAAACTAAAAAGTGTTTTAAAAGATGCAGTATCAGCTTTAAATATTTTCTAGGTGCTGAATGCTGAAAATTTTTAAAAATAGAACATCAAGGCTTCGTTTTATCGCTAGAATAAGATTAAAACTGAAAATGATGCTTTCACTTGATGTTTCACCACGAGTGCTTGCAAAATCATCTGCACTTGGTGCATTAATTGGTATTTCTCCCTATGTTGGCACTCAAACTTATATAGCACTTTTTGTATCAAGCTATTTTAATCTGCCTGTATATCCTTTAATGATAGGTGTATATATTACTAATCCTGTTACTATTCCATTTATTTTTGCTTTTACAACAAAAGTAGGTCTTATATTGCTTGGTATGGACAGCACCTTTACTTTTGACTGGAATAATGTAACTTTATCTTCACTTTTTGAAGCAGGTAAAACTCTTTTTATACCTTTTATTGTAGGAACTCATTTTGTAGGTATAATTTGTGCAGTATTGACATATTTTATTATATATTTTATAGCTGCACGGTATAAAGTGTATAAAGGCAGTGATGAAAGCGGCAAAGCAAAATATGGTATAAAATAATTTATTTCAAAATTTCATTTATCCTTATATTTTACATTATTTTATTGCTTATTATTTGTTGATAAATTATAATGCAGTGAATAAGCATATTTTTTAAGGTAAAATATATGGTTGTCCATACTTTTGATGCACTAAAATCAAAAAATTTTTCAATATATATGGCTGGTCAGTCTGTGGCTTTAACTGGTATGTGGGTGCAGAAGCTTGCTGCATCATGGCTTGTTTATCGCACTACTGAATCAGCTTTTTTGCTGGGTCTTGTGGAGCTTTTATCAAATGCACCTATATTTATTGTTGGATTAGTTGCAGGGGCATGGCTTGAAAAGCATGATATTCGCAGGCTTATAATTGCTACCCAGATTTTAACTTTACTGCATGCTTTAATAATGGCTTTGCTGATTTTTACTGATACAATTCAGATGTGGCATATTTTATTTTTAAGTTTTTATTTAGGAGTAGTATTTGCAGTAGATATGCCGGCAAGACAGGCTTCACTTATTTTAATGGTAAATAAAAACTCTGATTTAAAAAGTGCCATAGCTCTACATTCTGTAATATTTAATTTATCAAGGCTTATTGGTCCTACTGCTGCAGGATTTATAATTTTTATCACAGATGAGGCAATTTGTTTTGCAATAACAGCAGTAAGCTATATACCTGTAATTGCAGCATTATTTATCATAAAATTTAGAGCAAGAGAAAATAAAGTGGCAAAAAAACAAAGTATTATTCAGGATATAGTAGAAGTAGTAAAATATTCTAAAAATGTATACTATATGCGTGTAATGTTTGCATTTTTTATAGTAGTTGGATTTTTTTCATATTCTTATTCTGTAATGCTTCCAATATATGCAAAAGATGTTCTGCATGGTTCATCACAGCTTTTAGGTTTCCTGCAGGGTTTTTTTGGTCTTGGAGCAATGACAGGTGCTTTTGCAGTAGCTGCATTTATCACTATGAGAAAACTGCCTAATGCAATATTTACTCTTGTTTTACTGCATAGTATATGTATGATAATTTTTGGATTAAGCACTAATCACTATTTTTCACTTGTTATGATGGTGCCTGCTGGATTTGGTCTTATATCATCCCTTATTGCAACAAATATTTATCTTCAGTCAGCAGTAAGAAGTGATATGCGTGGCAGGGCAGCAAGCCTTTATTCCATAGGCATTTATGGTCTTGGTCCGCTTGGAGCATTTTTTGCAGGTATCATGACAGAGCATTTTTCACCGCAAATTACAGTGGTTGTATGGTGCAGCATAATGATTATTTCTGCCATAGTGTTTGGTTTCAGGCTTAAAAGAGTTAATAAGGAATTAGAGCCTGTATGGCAGGAATTTGAAAAACATTAAATATATAAAATTACTGGAAAAAAATAAGGTGTTATAAAAAATTTTATTTTATATACATAAAAATATAAAAATTATCTTGTATTTATTTAAATAACATTGTATAGATATAATAGATGGTAATATAAGAGTTTATATTTATAAATTATTAAAGGGCTGATAATGTCAAAGTTAATATCAATCGCAAGCGGTAAAGGCGGCGTAGGAAAGAGTTTTTGTTCATCAAGTCTTGCTTTATCTTTAAGTGCGGCAGGTTATAGAACATTACTTGTTGACGCGGATTTAGGCGGGGCAAACCTGCATAACTTTGTAGGGCTTAAAGTCCCTGGTATCGGCTTATATAATTTTATTCGTGAACGCAGTGAGCTAAAAGATGTTATAGTTAAATCTCCAGCTGGTGTTGATTTTATAGGCGGCTCTGGTGATGTGCTTGGCATGGCTCATATTACTAAGTTTGAAAAGATTAAAATACTTACAAATATTCAAGAGCTGGATTATGACTACACTATTTTAGATTTAGGTGCAGGCACCAGCTTTAATATGGTTGATTTATTTAATGTTGCTGATATAAAAATAGTTGTTATGAGTGGAGAGCCTACATCTATTGAAAATGCCTATGGTTTTTTAAAAGTTGCAATATACCGACATATTGAGCGTTTTCTTTCTAAAAGGTGGGATTTTGAAGATATTAATAAAAAACTCCGCAGCAAAAGTATGAATTTTCCTAATGTTGAATCAATTATAGAAGCAACTGCACAGATAGATAAAGACATTGCTGCAACTATAACAACATTTGTTGCAGCATTTAAACCCGGTATGATATTAAATCAGGTTAAATTTAAAAGAGAGCTTAATGTATTTTATGGTTTTGAAAGTGTTGTTAAAAAATATTTAAGTATAGATATTGAAAAATTAGGATTTTTACCTTATGATGAAAAGGTAAGTGAATGTATAAAATTATTAAAACCTTATTATCTGCGTTTTCCTGATAGTGAAACAGTTGGTTGCATAGACGATATCAGAGACCAGATGATAGCTAAATTATAGAGGCTTGCTAATGAGTGAAGAATTATTTGATGATGTTGAACAAAGTGAATATGCAGAAGAGATGGACCAAATCCAGCTTGTTGGAGTTAAACTTGGTGATGAAGAATATGCTATTGATGTTCTGAAAATCAATACAATCATCAGGTCTATTGAAATCACAATTGTTCCTCGTATGGAATCATACATACTTGGTGTTATGAACCTTCGTGGCAAGGTAGTTCCTGTTATTGATTTACGAGTTCGCTTTAATCTTGCAAAAAATGATTTTGATAAAGCAACTAGAATAATTGTGGTGAACATTAATAATGAAAATATAGGTTTTGTTGTTGATGAAGTAACAGAAGTTATGCGTATTAAACGCTCTATGGTTGAGCCTACTCCGCCATTAGTTGGCTCTATTGGTCAAGAATATATTTTAGGTATTTGTAAATATGATTCTAGATTAATTATGCTTTTAGATATAGATAGAGTTATTAATGAAAGTGAAGCAAGTGAAAGTGAACTTCGTAAAAAAATGCTTGGTTCAACTAAACAGACAGTATTAGCTCCTATTGCAGCACCAGAGCCAGCAGCACCGGCACCTGTTCAAGAACAGCATGCTGAAGATACAATGCTTCCAGATGCAAATAGTGTTGAAACACCAGTTATCAGTGCAGAAGCAGATGAGGGAGATAGTGCAATAGAAACTGGCAGTGCAGATTCTGATATTGAAGACAATATTGATGCATTAATAGCCAGAGAATTAGCTATGAGAGAAGCTGAAACTGACGAATTGAATAAAAAAAAAAGGAAGCCGCAGCTAAATCCAGATGATGTGCTGAAAGATGCATTAGAGCAAAGTAATGCTATCTTTCAAATAGATTCAAGTGATCAGATAGAGCAGAATGATTTAGACAGCTTAATTGCTAAAGAGCTGGCTATGCGTGAAGCGGAAACTGATGAGCTTAATAAAAAGCACAGAGAGGAAAAAAAAAATACTGATATAGACATAGACCTTTCTGTTGTAGACCCAGATGCTGTTCCTATGGTTGAAATTATTACTCATCCAGTAGAGGAACAGTATGAGGAAGAAAGGCTGACACCAGAAGTAGGGATAGATACATCCCCTGCTGCAAACCCAACAAGTGATGGAGAATCTGTTCAAGTGTCAATAAAAGAGTTAAAAAGAATTGCCGATAAAATTATCTCTGGTGATGAAACTGGAAGTAAAATTGGTGTAAATATAAAAGGTGAGATAGGAGAGCTTTTAAGGCTTATATTAGATACTAAAAATAGAGTTGATGAAATAGACCCTCTGATTGAAAAATCTAAAGAAAATCTGCCAAATGTAACATCAATGCTTGAAGGTGTAAATGATGATACAGAGAAAGCAACTATTAACTTAATGGAAGCATCAGACAGTATGGCTGATTTTTATAAGTCATTTATTTCTGATATTGCAGCACTGAAAAAACTTGCTAATAAAGAACATGAAGATGAATTTATGGCTCTTTATGAAAAAATAGTAAATAATCTTTCTGAAGCAGAATCACTTGGCTTTAAAATATTAGAATCACTTGAGTTTCAAGATATTACAGAGCAGAAACTTCGCAAAGTAATCAAATCTATTGAAGATATGGGTTCAAGAATAGGCACAATAGTTGGTTTTCTACAGGTTAGTGATAGTAAATCAAGCAGTGAGTTTAGAAGAAATAGAGAACAGCTTCTTGTAGATTATGGTTTAGCATAAGAGTTATAAAACCATTGCAGTTATGCCATACAGCTTAAAATAAAATATTTCTTCATGATAGAGTGAAACAAGTGCAGTAGTGGACTTATAATCATTCTGTTCAGCAGTCGCTTTGAGCCTGATTTTAAAGGCGAAAAATCTAAATCATCTATTATTACATCAGCATAATATTTAAATTATTTTATCTTATCTTTTCTTTTAGATATTTCGCTTAAAAATCAAGCTCAGTAAGACATAAATTGAAATGTATGAATACTTTATTTAACTTTGTATATTTTTTAATGAAGTAACATTTTTATACTGCATACATTTTTGAAATACTAAAATATGTATTCCTAAGTGAGTATCAACGAACAAAGGAACTATAAAACATTACTATTATAGATACTTCGCCTTTGGCTCGGTATGACAATGTAAGGGACAGGAAGTCCCGTCTGAAAGTAAGCGACGGGAGCATTTACTGCGACCAAGCGTGTTTTTTCAAATTCATGGATGAATTTGAAAATAAAGGATAAATCAATATACTTCGCCTTTGGCTCGGTATGACAATGTAAGGGACAGGAAGTCCCGTCTGAAAGTAAGCGACGGGAGCATTTACTGCGACCAAGCGTATTTTTTCAAATTCATGGACGAATTTGAAAATAAAGGATAAATCAATATACTTCGCCTTTTAGGCTCAGTAAGACTAATGTAGGGACAGGAAGTCCCGTCTGAAAGTAAATTACTGGAATATTTACTGCCATACTGTGAAGTAACTGCATTGATATATTGTCCGCTCTGCATTGCAGGGCGGACATTTTTTTATGAAATGCTTTAAAATATGCTTTTTACAAAGCTTTTTGTAAAAGTTGATGATAAATCTTCTGCTATACCTTTTTTATCTGTGCCATAGCTGTAACCTAATAATTTCATTTGGTCGTTCCAGTAATTATTTTCAGCTTCTGCCACAGCACTGCCTAAGGCTTTTCCAGTAACAGAAGAATTGATTATTCCACGGTTTGCCATTTCATTTATAACATTTCCACTTAAACTTTCAAAATCTTCCACTCTGTTATCATAATTTGCTAATTTATCATACTGCTCTTTCTGTTTTGAGCCTGCCTTGTTTTCTCCAAAAAGAAGTTTATTAAATCCTTCCCAAAAACTCATAATTTTTCTCCGTTCATTTATTCTCCAATAGTGGAGTATTCTATAAAAATATTATCTATAAAAAAATCACCATTATGGGATAATTTTATTTGCAAGTTATTTAATCTTTTTAAAATAAAATATTTATGGCGTATTCTATCAGCCTTTAAAGTAAATGTGTTATTATATTCATTTATACTTAATTTAAATATTTTGTTAGTTTTTAACATTGGTGTAAAAACAGTAATTGATTTAATTAAAATATCTTGATTGTTTTTAATTTCTTTATATTTTACATCTATGCTGTTACGCATATTTTTATCTGCTTTATAAAGCCTGCCATTTATATCTAATCCATAGCTGGAATATGTATTATTATTTTCATATATTTCAATAATCTGCATTAATTTATCTGTTAAATTATTTTTATAAACAGTAAATCCTTTTAAAATACTGCTGTATTCAAAAATATATTCATTATTTATAAAAATAATAGTGTTTCTTTCTGAACACAGGCTTACATCTGATATATTTTTGTCATGAATATACTGCTGGTAATCAGATAAGAAAAAATCACCATAATATTCTGTAACTCCTATTTTTTTTATGCCAAAAGATGCTCCAAAAATGATTTCAGAGCCATATACAATAGCTTTTGTGGTAAGTTTATCTATTTCGCCAAGTTTTGATACAGTCCAGTAAGGATAACTGCCTGCAAGCCTGTATATACTGCCGTTATCTTTAAAAACAATAATACTGTCAAGCACAAGGGCAGTATAAATTATTCTGCCGCCGTCTTTATATCCAATTTCTATAAACTGTGCGTCACTGTCAGTATTCCATGACCAGTTATAAAAATCACCTGCACCACTGAAATATAAATTAGAGTTCTGCGGCACTATAAGCCTGCCATTCTGCACTAAAAGACATGGGATATTTTCATCTGATGGTAAAATGTCAACATAATACATGCCATAATTATTTGCACAATAAAGCCTGTTTCCTTTAACAGAAAGTTTTTGAGCAGCTGCAGCATTTGCAGGACTGTTTGAATAATCAAGATAGACTAACATTTCCCTGCTGCATTCATAAAGCTCTATTGTATCATTTAATGCAGAGTTTTCATTAATTGAGCCAAAATAGCATATTAGTTTAGAATTGATATAAAAAACATCTTGTAAAAAATTTTTTATGGTATAGTTTTCAAATAATCTTTCTGCAATATTATATTCTTTGCCGTTAAATGAGAGCCTGTAAAGAGATGCAGTATTATTTGAAAACAGTGCATCAGTTTCATTAACTAATAAATAAAACTTGTTATCAATAACCCTTAAATATTTTATGCCGTAAGTGCCAAGTCCTTTTAAAGCATTAACATTATATTTTTTAATTGCTTTTGTTAAAGTATTTATCTCATATATTTCATAAGCTGTATTGTAATCTAAAATTAATAAGCTGTAAGCAGTAGATGCACACACTCTGACTTTTAAACCAAGATGTGAAAAATTTAAAAAGTGTATAAATTCATCTCCCGATATTGTATATATATCAGTTGCATCGCAGGCATAAAGAGTATTGCTGCATGGGAAAAATTCAATTACTTTTATTTCATGATTTAATATTTTTACATTTTTTCCATCTATAGACATATAACCAGTTCCGCGGCTGTCACTGAAATATATTTTATCTCCATAATAAGCAGCTGCATTTGTAAGAGTATCCACACTCTGCCTTGCAGATATTCTCTGCCACATAAATGGTGCAAATGAAAAAGCTATTTTAGTAAGCTCTCCATTTGGATTTAGATGATATACATTTGATGAAGATGAAATATAAAGCCCGTCTTGGTTATATATAATATCAGTTGGTGTTATACCTGTTTCTACTTGATAATATTTATTTTCAGTAATATTTGCAATGCCGCCTGCATAAGTTGCAAAAACAGCATTTTTTCCGTTATATTCTACATTGAAAAGCCTTGCAAACTTTCTGCCTGCAAAAGAAGATACTGATTTATAAGCTGGTGAGCCTTGAAATGTATTTGTATCTTCATTATATATAACACCACTTATACTGCAAGCCTGATTATCTTTTATATATTCGCCACTTATGGTGTTACACATACCACCTATTGGTTTATATAGTTTTAATACACTGTTTTTTGAATGATATGATGATTTTTTCATAAAGCATACCCGTTATATCTTTTCATTTGATATATGCTGTTTTTATGAAGTGCAGTTTTAATAATTAAAGAAGAAAGCTGCATAAGTTCATTTTTTTCATTTTCCATATTAAACTCTAATCTTGAAAGGGCTTTGATTACTGCATTATTATAAAGATACTCTATATAAATATTTGGAAGATTTATATCATCACTAATATTACATCTTTCAAATTCCTTAATATAATATATTTCAGCATTAGCACATGGAAGAATAATACTATTATTTAAAATATAATAACCATAGGATAAATCAGTTACATCTTTAAGTGGCATTTCTTTGTTATCAGATACTATTTTATGTATTTCAAGCATATCTTCTGGCACAGGGCATATTGATGAAGCAGTGTAAAGATATGTAATATTAAACTGCACTTTATTAGATAACATCAGCATTTCAAGCATAGATAATCCTTCATGAATATATGATAAAAGCTCATTATCTTGAAACTCAAAAGAAGCTGTATCATTAATTTTTATTCTTATTCTTTCAATTAAGTTTTGCATATTTGTCATATTATTGCTCCTAAAAAGTAATTTATCAGCTATAATATGGAGAATAAAAATATAAGTGTCCGTAATGTCCGAAAAATATTAAAATTTAACAAATAACTATATTTTGTTGAATATTGTTGATTGTAATTGACAAAATCCCCCCCCCCGTTATAATGGCAAAAATTTTTTAACGGAGGAATACAATGAAAAAGTTTTTATTTTAACAAGTATTTTACTTGTATTTTTAGTTACTGGATGCAGTGATGATTCCAGTAGTGACAGTGGTATAGACTTAACAGACCCTGTAACACTTAAGTCTTTGGAAGGGACATATAATATTGAGTTTTTCTATGTTGATGCTAAGGTAGAAACATTAACAACAGATTGTTCTATGGTTGCAACATATATTGGAGCAGAGGCTAAAAAATGTAATAAACCAGATACTGATGGAGTTAAGCATAAAGGACAAGCTACAATCAAAGTTAATGATAATGGTTCAGTTAAAGTTATATCAAAAGTTCAAATTAATGGTGGAGTATTTGATACTTCTTCCATTATACAATCTGTTGCATCAGATAAAACATATAATTTTACAGAGTTTCCGACAGTACCAAGTAGTGCAATAAGTAAGACTACTATTAATGCTGCAGCTGGTAATGACATTAAAGGAACATATGGCAGAAGTGCAAAAACATTAGTTGACGAAACAAAAAGTGATAAAAATACATTTAATTTTACTGTTGCAGAAGATGGAATAGTAGTTAGCAGGGTAACGGATAAAACTGTTATGCCAGCAGATACTGTTATCCGTATGAAAAAAACAAGTAATGATGTTATTGAGTTAGATCCTAATACACCTTATGATACTCCAGTGATTAATAATTTTAGCCAAGATATAAAATATGAATTAAAAAATAATTAATCCTATCTAAAAGTGAATAAGTAATAAAGACAAAAACAACAGGCAGAGAATTTTCTCTGTCTGTTTTTTTAGTATTAATAATATATATGCAGTATAAAAATGTTACTTCATTAAAAAATATATAAAGTTAAGTAAAATATTTATATACTTCAACTTTTGCCATACTGAGCCTAAAAGGCGAAGTATCTATAATGGTGATGTTTTATAGTTCCTTTGCTCGCTGATACTTACTCAGGAAGACATATTTTAGTATTTCAAAAATATATGCAGTATAAAAATGCTGCCACATTCAAAATACATATAGTAAAGCACTCATATACTTTGGACTTACACAAAAAATAGAAGTGCCATAGTTAAAATTAAAAGTTGCTTTTATTTATATATTTATGTTAAAGTGTAAAAATTATATTTATATAAAAGGAAGTTAAATGAAAAGCCGTGTAATAAAAGTTGGCAGTGTATTGATTGGTGGTGGTAATCCTGTGCTTATTCAGTCTATGACAAATACTGATACCAGAGATGCTGCTGCTACTGTGCAGCAGATATTAGAGCTTGAAAATGCAGGCTGTGAGATAATCCGCTGTGCAGTGCCTGATGAAAAGGCTGCTTATGCTTTAAAAGAAATAAAAGATAAAATACATATACCACTAATTGCAGATATTCATTTTGATTATAAATTAGCAGTTAAATCTGTAGAATATGGAGCAGACTGTATACGCATAAATCCCGGTAACCTAGGCGGGTTTGAAAGGCTTAAAATTGTAACTGATGCAGTAAAAGCAGCTGGTGCTGCTATAAGAGTTGGTATTAATTCAGGCTCACTGGAAAAAGATATTCTTGCAAATCATGGTGTAACTGCAGCTGCTATTGTAAAATCAGCTTTAAGAAATATCAGATATTTATATGATTTGAATTTTGATAATTTTAAAGTGTCATTAAAGTCAAGCTCTGTTCCAATGACTATTCAGGCTTATAAACTTTTTGCAGAGCAGGATAATTCTCCGCTTCATGTTGGTGTAACAGAAGCAGGCACACTTTTTTCTGGCACTATTAAATCCGCTGTTGGCATAGGCTCAATTCTTTCTCTTGGCTTAGGTGATACATTAAGGGTATCCTTAACTGGAGAGCCAGTAGAGGAAGTAAAAACTGGCTGGCAGATAGTATCTGCTCTTGATTTAAGAAGAAAAGGGCCTGAAATAATATCATGTCCAACATGCGGCAGAACAGAAATTAATTTAATAGATTTAGCTCAGAAAGTAGAAAATATGCTGCAATGCTCAAAATCGCTTGTAACTGTTGCTGTTATGGGTTGTGCTGTAAACGGTCCCGGCGAAGCACGGGAAGCAGATTATGGTATAGCTGGCGGCACATGTCAGGGGCTTATTTTTAAAAAAGGCACAATTTTAAAAAAAGTTAATGAAGATATATTATTAAAAGAGTTTGAAAATATTTTAAAAGAAGATGGAATAATATAAAATAATGAAAAAAATATATTTATTAATCAGTATATTAATTTTAGGTATGGTATTTATTGCATGTCAGCCTAAAACAGTTAAAAATAAATATAAATCAGTGGTAATGAGCTCAAATGAAATTATAGATGATTTAGTAAAATCTATTGGCGGCAACTTTATAGAAACAAGTATGGTTATAAGAAAAGGAAACGACCCGCACTCATACACTGCCACAGAAAAAGATATTATCAGAATAACAGATTCATCTCTTATTATATATAATGGCGGAAGTTTAGAAGGACGGCTTGAATGGGCATTAAGCAAGATAGGCAATATTACTCCAGCAGTATCTATTATAGACTGTCTGCCAAAAGATAAACTTATATATGATACAGATAAAAATAGTGGTAAAAAAACAGTAAACCACCACTTTTGGCATGACCCAGTTTTATGGAAAATTGCAGCTCATTTTATTGCAGATAATCTTGCATCAATGAATAATGTAAACCAGCAGATATATTTTCAAAATGAAGAAGTATTTTTATATACATTAGATACATTAAATAATTATATAAAAGAGCAGGTGCAGAAAATACCCGCAGAAAACCGTATAATAGTAACAGAGCATGATGCTTTTGCATATTTTGGTGCGTCTTATGGGTTTGAGACATATTATTTGCATGGGTCAAGCTCATCAAGCGATATTTCATCTGCTGATATTAATGAGTTAGCAGCCTTATTAATAGAAAAAAATGTTACCACCTTATTTTTAGAAGCTACCCTGCCTGATAAAAATATCAGACTTTTACAGTCTACATTAAAGGCAGCAGGTCATTTTGTAAAAATAGGCGGCACACTTTATTCTGATACTCTTGGATATAATAATGATTATGAAGCTATGATGCGTCATAATGTAGATACAATAGTAAATGCTTTATCATCAAAATAAATATAATAGTGGAATTTAATATGCTTAGAACTTATTCATCAAAAGAACATATAGAGCAGTTAAGTGTAGCAGTAAAAATAGAAAATTTAACTGTTGAATATAACGGCAGACCAACTCTTTTTAATATTAATTTAGATATTCCAAGTGGTGTATTAATGGCTGTGCTTGGTCCTAATAACTCAGGTAAAACTACTCTTTTAAAAATTATTGCGGGGATAAATAAACCGTCAGCAGGTAATGTATATATTTATTCAAGACCTGCTAATGCATTAAAAAATGATATAGCTTATGTGCCTGCAAGAAATTCTGTAAACTGGGATTTTCCTATTAATCTTTATGATTTAGTGCTTATGGGCTCTTATAACAGGCTTAAAAAAGTGGAATCACCGGGAAATAAAGACAAGGTTTCTGCTCGTGAAGCTCTTGAAAGAATGGGCCTTGATACTATCAGTAAAAAAAGCATATGTGATTTATCAAGGGGTGAAAAGCACAGAGCATTAATTGCAAGGTCATTGGTGCAGGATGCTAGAATTTATATAATGGATGAGCCAATGATAGCAGCAGATGAAGAAAGTATTAATATTATTATTGATGTGCTGCAGGAATTAAGGCATAAAAAGAAAACAGTTATTGTTTCCCATTATGATTTTGTTACTATTCCACGCTATTTTGATATGGTATCACTTTTAAATGTGCGTCTCATTGCAGGCGGAAAAACTGAAGATGTATTAACAGAGGAAAACTTTGAAAAAGCATATGGTATGTATGCTGGTATGATAAAAAATATCCGTTTATATATGGAAGAAAGCAATGTTAGAAATAAATAATTCATTTCTATTCCAAACTATGCTCAAAAATGCTGTATTTCTTGGGTTTAGTGCGGGTATGCTTGGTGTATTTATATCATACCAGAGAAGAAGTATAGAAATAAATGCTCTTTCAGCAGGCTCATTTGTAGGCACACTGCTTTTATTGCTGATGTCAAGTTTTGGTTTATCTATAAGCCCTTATATATTTGGTCAGGTAGATAAGGATATATATTCATTCACAGGCTCTGTTTTAGGCATATTGATAATGATAACAATATTAAATATGCTTTATAAAACAAACAGACTTCATCCCCATATTATACAAAGCCTTATGACTGCGGTGCTGCTTGGTGTAGGCATTACTCTTGTTACAAGTATAAAGCAGGCAGGCGGTGCATTAGATTCTGGCATAGATGTATATTTATTTGGAGAAGCAACATCTTTAACTGATGAAAAATTTTATTTTTTAAGAATAATTATCCTGACAGTAATAGTTTTGCTGCTTTTATTTTTCAGACGGCTTCGTGTAGTTATTTTTAATATAGATATGGCAAAAACAACTCATTTTCATACTATGTATTATGTGCATTTAATAAATATATTTGTAGTATGTCTTGTGGCTTTATCTGTAAAATTAATGGGTGTATTTTTAGCAGTATCAATATTTTTAATACCAGCAGTTACTGCAAGATTATGGAGTAACAGACTTTTTATTATAACACTTCTTTCAGGCTTTTTTGGTGGAATAGGAGGGGGCATAGGCGCAGTAATTGCAGGAAATATAAGCAATGTTTCTTCTGGAATATCTATTACCATTGTTCTTTCTATGATGTTTTTTATATCACTGCTTATTGCACCATATAAAGGGCTGCTTGGTGTATGGCTCAGGGGGAGAAAATAATTATGTTTTCTATAGAATTTGAAATAGTTTTAGTTATCATACTTTCTGCCGTAACATGCTCTATACCGGGAGCCTTTTTAGTAATGCGTAAAAATTATTATGCAGCAGACACAACAAACCGTTCGTCAATGCTTGGTATTGCAGCTGCATTAATTTTTTCATCATACCTTTCTTCGCCTCTTGTAATTATCTTTGGCTCAATTACAGCAGTGCTTGCTATGATACTTGTAAAAAAAATAAAAGATTTTACAATGTTTAGAGCAAAAGGGTTGTCTATTATAATTTCATCAGCTTTTTTATGCTTTGGTATACTGATTGCTGCAAATGTTTCTTTCAGCAGCACATCAAATTTTGATTTATCAATAATATATCTTGGTGAAACTGCTTTTACATATTTTAACAGATTAAGAATTTTTGGTGTAGATATAGGCTCTTATGCTCTTTATGCAATTTCGCTTGTTTTGATTATTAATATTATCATAATTACAGTGTTTTACAAAGAATTTAAAATAGATGGTGTAGATAAAAACTATGCAGCTTCAATAGAAATGAGAGAAAGCACTATTGATTATCTTCTTTTGATAATGACATCATTAAGTGTATCAGTATCTTTTCAGACAGCAGGTATTTTTATGACTTCAGCTTTCATTTTAGGGCCTGCTGCAACTGCTCTTTTTTACACTAAGCGGCTTTCTTCATTAGCTTTTGTTTCTGTATTCATATCATCAGTTGCCTGTCTTGCAGGGTTTGGTATAGCATGGCCTAATGAAGTTTCTATTTCTGGCACAATAGTATCATTTTTAGGTGTTTTATTTGTTGTATCTGTAATATTTTCTCCAGAAGAAGGGCTTTTAAAAAAATATTTTGATAACCTTACAACACAAAAAAGACTTGAAGAATATATTATTATGGATATATTAAACTCAGAAATTATAGACTGTAAAGAAAAAAATATTAATGAAGTAATTTCATATTCTTTAAAGTGGAAGTTAATGAGAGTATCTTATATAATGAATAAATTAAAATCAGAAAATAAAATAGAAATAGTTCAAGATAAAGTGCAGCTTACAGAAGAAGGAAAAGATATACTTAATAGATTTTTAGCAGCTCAGCACTGTTTCTATTAATTATAAGGAGTAAAAAATGGCAGAAATCAGATTAGGCAAATTAGTTAGCGGTGATTTTATAATAGGCGTTAACGATGAAGAAAACAAAGGAATTAAAAATATAGGCTCATTACAGTTTGTGCCTGCGGAAACTGGCGGTATGTCTGTTGCATTAATACCTTTTGGGTTTCCTTTTGAAAATGAATTTACTGGATTTATTTCAAATGATAAAATAATATATGAAATAGAAAAAGTGCCTGAAGATTTACAAAACAAATATACTGAAGCAACTTCTAATATTAAACTTATTTCAGGCTCAAATAACGGCAATATTATTTTATAACCATTTATATAAAATTTAAAGTTAATATTATGAAAAAGAAGTGGCAGTTTATAAAAGAAGAAAAAGTATACAGTGACAATATACTTTCTATCAGACATTTAGAATATTATTATAAAACAGCTGATAAATCTATGGTATTTACTGTGCAGGATATGAGCAGCTGGGCTGTAATAGTGCCTGTTACAAAAAATGGTGAATTTATATTGGTTAAGCAGTTCAGAGCAGGCACTAACTCTGACACTTTAGAGTTTCCCGGTGGAAGTATAAATAAAAATGAAGATATTGCTCATGCTGCAGCAAGAGAATTGCAGGAAGAAACAGGTGCAGTTTCAGGCAGTATTATACCACTTGGTGTGATAGACCCAAACCCTGCATTTATGACTAATAAATGCTATGCGTTTGCAGCTCTTGACTGCACATTTGATGGTGTGCAGCAGCTTGATTTATTTGAAGATACAGAGCCAATAGTAGTAACAGAAGATGGTTTTAAGCAAATGCTTAAAACAGGAGAGTTTTCTCAAAGTTTATCAGTTGCTGCTTACTGCCTTTATAAAAATATTTTGTAATGCGCGGCTTATATATACATATTCCATTTTGTAACAGCTTATGTCCATACTGCAGCTTTTATTCTGAAAAAAATATAGATGAAAGCATAAAGAAAAAGTATATTAATGCTTTAATTGCAGAAATAGCATCATTTGATAATAAGCAGTTTGATACTGTATATATTGGCGGCGGCACTCCATCATCGCTGCATTATAAACTGCTTGATAAATTAGTAGATAATATAATAAAGCTGATTGATTATAAAGGTGCAGAATGGACAATTGAAGCTAATCCAGAAAGCACAGATAGTAATTTTTTATCTCTGATAAAATCAAGCCCTGTATCGCGGGTTTCTCTTGGTGTAGAGAGCTTTGATGATGATGTTTTAAAGCTTTTAGGCCGTCTGCATAGTGCAGAAAAAGCAGAGCAGGCAGCAGAAGATATATTATCAACTGGGAAACAGCTTAATATAGATATGATTTATGATATTCCATATACTGATAGTAAAAAAAGTATATCAACTTTAAATAAAATTATTTCAATTCATCCGCACCATATATCTGCTTACTCTTATGACTATGCAGATACTCTCTATTTAAAAGATGGGGTGCAGGATGATGAAACTCTTTTTGAAGAAGTGGAAAGAATATGCTGTGAATTTGGATATTATAAATATGAAACATCTAATTTCTCACTGCCAGACAAACACAGCAGGCATAATTGTCTTTACTGGCAGGGAGAAGAATATAAAGGCGCAGGCTCTGCTGCTCACTCTATGGTTTTGCTTGAAGAAAATAAAAGAAAAAGGTATAATCATAAGGACAGTATTGAAGAATATATAAAAAATCCATATAATATTGATAATCAGGAAATAATATCTGAAAGCGATGCACTATTGGAAGATATTATTTTTGGTCTTCGTATGAAAAAAGGTATAAATTTATATAATCTTGAAAAAAAGTTTGGCAAAATTGATAAAAGTCTGCTAAATAAAATAGAAAAAAATATTAAACTTGGGTTACTTGAAAAGGATGATGTATGGCTGAAAACAACACAAAAAGGAAGTTTAGTGCTGGAATCTTTATCATGCTCTTTACTGCCTTAATAATACTTGTATCTGGTTATTATCAAGATGCGGTATCAGGATGTGCAGGTGACTGCATGACATGCCATCCAAAATTAATTGGTGATATGAGACATTTATCTTTAACCACATGTATAAAATGTCATAAACCATCAGAGCAGAAGTCATTTTCTTTATCTCTTGGCGGCTGTGGGGATAGATGTTTTCAGTGCCATGCTGAATGGCCAAAAGATGGCAATCATGCATCTTTAAATACATGCTTAAACTGTCATGAAAAATAAATTTTTCTGTTAAATAGAAACTGCATTTTGCAGATTAAGTTAAATTGTGTTACTTTTTCAGCATATATTTTTTGCTGATTTATGAGGGTATTGCTATAAAAAAAGTGTTTAAATTAATGTGGCCTTATTTTAAGCCATATAAAGTGTTGCTTGTTATTGCTGTTACAGCATCTATTATTACTGCATCTACAAATGGTGCACTTGCGGTTGCTGTAAAATATGTATTAGACAGTATTTTTATTGCTAAAAATTATACATATCTTTTTGTTCTGCCTTTTGCTGTTATGCTTATATATGTGGCAAAAAGCGGCTTTTTATTTTTACAGGGCTTTTTAATGAGCTTTATAGGCAATAAGGTTATTGAAAAATTAAGAAATGAAACCTTTGAAAAGATGATACATCTGCCTGTAAAATACTATGCAGAAGAATCTACTGGTGCATTAATGAGCCGTGTTACAAATGATATTAATCTAGTGCAGTCATCTATTCCTACAATTATAAATATGCTTCGTGCAGTTATCACAATGATAGGGCTTATTGGTGTTATAATATATATGAACTGGCAGCTTGCTCTTGTAGCTATTATATTGTATCCAATATTTATTTATCCCCTTAGTGTTATTAGTAAAAAATTAAGAAAATACAGCACAAGAGGGCAGGAAAGTATGGGTATATTAACAAGTGTGCTGCAGGAATCATTCAGTGGTGTTCGTGTTGTGAAAGCCTTTGTTGCAGAAGATAAGGAAATGGAAAGGTTTGAAAAAGCCAATGCTCAAACTATAAAATATGCAAACAAAAGTGTTTTAGCAGGTAACTTAGCTTCTCCATTAACAGAAGCTCTTGGCTCTGTGGGTATTGCAGCAGTTCTTTTTATAGGCGGTTATCAGGTTATAAATGGCACAGTTACAACAGGTGAATTTTTTGCTTTTTTAGCTGCTCTTATACAGATATATGAACCAGTTAAGCTTTTTGCATCATCAAATAATGCTTTACAGGCTGCAGTTGCTGCAAGCGACAGAGTTTTTGCTATGTTTAAAGAAAGCGATGAAGTGATAGAAAATAAAGGAACAAAACAATGTGATGCAGAAAATAAAGACATAGAATTTAAGCAGGTTTCTTTCATATATAAAGATGATATTTATGCATTAAAAGATGTATCATTTAAAGTGAAAGCAGGTTCAACCATTGCATTTGTTGGGCCATCTGGTGCAGGCAAAACTACTATGGCTCACTTAATACCTAGATTTTATGATGTAACAAAAGGGCAGATATTAATTGATAATGTAGATATTAGAGATTATGATTTATTTTCTCTCCGTCATAATATAAGCATAGTTTCTCAAGATGCTTTTCTATTTAATGATACAATAGGCAGCAACATAAGCTACAGCAAAGAAAATGCAGCAGAAGAAGAAATAAAAGCAGCAGCTAAAGCTGCTTATGCAGATGAGTTTATAGAAAGTTTTCCTGAAAAATATGATACATTATGTGGAGAGCGTGGTGTAAAACTTTCAGGTGGTCAGAAACAGCGTATTACTATTGCAAGAGCATTGCTTAAAAACCCTGCAATATTAATACTTGATGAAGCAACAAGTGCTCTTGATACAGAAAGTGAACGGGTTGTGCAGAAAGCTCTTGATAACTTAATGAAAGGAAGAACTTCTTTTGTAGTAGCCCACAGGTTAAGCACTATTTTAAATGCTGATATGATTGTGGTATTTAATAAAGGTGGTGTGGAAGCCATTGGCAGACATGAAGAAATAATTAAAACTTCACCTACATATAAAAAACTTTATGAAATGCAGTTTAAAACAGAAGATTAAGGGCTTATAATGTTTATATTCTGCCAAAGAAAAATAAAAACTCCAAAAAATATTATTATATCAAGAACTGATAAAATAGGTGATTTAGTTCTTTCCATTCCTGCTATCTCTATGGTTAAAAAAATGTATCCTGAAAGCAAGCTTTATGTGCTTGTAAGAAGATATAATGCTGAGATAGTAAAAGGATTTCCATTTATTGATGGAGTTATATCTATTGATGATTATAAGGAAAAAGATTTGACTGCAAAAATAAGGCAGATAAAAGCAGATGTTTTTATTGCACTTTATTCTGATAACCAAATATTGAAACTGGTGCTAAAAAGTGGAGCAAAATACAGGATAGGTCCATTATCTAAACCGCTTTCATGGTTTATATATAATAAAGGTATAAGACAGCACCGCTCAGAATCACTAAAAAATGAAGCTGAATATAATCTTGATTTAGTAAGGCAGATGGATAGTGAGCTTTTTGACAGCAAAATCGTTACTATTGATAAAATACCTTATGGCAAACTTAACCATAATAAAATAGTAGCTTTTTTGGATGCAAATAGTATTTATAATTATGTTGTAGTTCATCCATTTTCAGGGGGCTCTACTAAAAATTTTCAGGTAGATGAATATATAAGGCTTATTAATAAAATACATGAAAAATGGCCAGATAAGCAGATAGTTATATCATCATCAGAAAGCGATATAAAAGAAGCAGAATATATATCGCAGCAGTGCAGCAACACTTATGTATATAATGCAAAATCTATTTTGGAACTTGCAGCATTAATAGATAAATGCAGACTTTATATTGGAGCAAGCACAGGGCCAAGCCATATAGCAGGTAACCTGAGTAAAAAGTGTATATGTATTTATCCAGCTTATAAATTTTTATCACATGCACGCTGGGGGCTTTACGGTAATGATGAAAATACAACATATATAGTGCCAGATATTAATAATATAGAGCAGAATTATAAGTCAAAAGTATTTTCTAATATTACTGATGATATAATAAATGAAGCAGCAGAGAAAGCTCTGGAGAAACTTTATGGATACACTTAATTTATCTGCTGCTTTGATAGTTTATAATGAAGAAGAACGGCTTACTAAAACTCTTGAAAGCATAAAAGATATTGCATCAGAAATTATTATTATAGATAGTAACTCTACAGATAATACTTGTGCTGTTGCTGAAAGTTTTGGTGCAAAAATATATAATGAAGAATGGCGTGGATTTGCAGCACAAAAAAACTCTCTCACCAAAAAATGCACAAAAGAATATATTTTATACCTTGATGCAGATGAAGTTATAGGTGATGAATTAAAAAAGGCAGTGATTAATGCTGTTAAAAACGGCAAATCTGACGGCTACTATATAAGGCGTAAAACACATTATCTTGGAAAGCTGCTTAATTATTCATGGCAGAAAGATGAAAGATTAAGGCTTGTAAAAGCATCTGCAAATCCTTTATGGGTAGGTGAGATAGTCCATGAAGAGCTTAAAATTCAAGGCAGCACTTCGCATTTAGATGGCTTTATTATCCATTATTCATACAGGGATATTGATGACCATTTTAGACGAACTATTCGTTATGCACGACTTAGTGCAGAAAGTTATTATAAAAAAGGCAAAAAGTTTAAATTAAGCAAGATGATTTTCAGTCCTGTAATTGCTTTTATAAAAATATATATCATTAAGGGTGGTTTTTTAGACGGTATTCCCGGTTTTATTGCAGGTATCAGTGCTTATGTTTATGGCTTTTTAAAATATGCTTTTTTGTGGGAAATGCATAATGCAGGCAAGAACAAGGATACTGGTAAATGATAAATAAGGGAATAAAAACTATATCTGTTGGTAATATTGTAATGGGCGGAGCAGGAAAAACGCCCCATACACTGTTCATAGCAGATGAATTAATAAAAAAAGGCGAGAAAACTGCAATATTATCATTGGGTTATAAAGGTAAAATTGGCTATGATATAAATGTTATAAGTGACGGGAACGGAAACTTTTTTCATCATCCTCCAATGGCTGCAGATGAGCCTTATATGATGGCAAGTAATCTGCCTAATGCAGTTGTAATTACTGGAAAAAAAAGAGAAATCTCTTTAGAAATTGCAAGAGATAAGTTTGGTGCAACAGCAGCTGTTCTTGATGACGGATACCAGTATCAAAAACTGCAAAGAGATGTAAATATTTTGCTGTTAGACCATAAAAGACCAATATCTACTGGCTTTCCATTTCCTTTTGGATATTTAAGGGAGTTTCCCTCAAGCATAAGCCGTGCAGATATAATAGTATTTACAAGAGCATTAAATGACAATATACCTGAAAGTGTAAAAGAGTTTATTGATAAGCAGAGTTTATATTTCAGCAACACTGTATTTAACAGGGTAATTTTAAAAAATGAAGTTGTAGAGCTTAAATATTTAAAAGGTGCAGTAACTGCCGCTTATTCAGGTATAGCAAATAATGATGTATTTTATCACACACTGCAAAATGCAGGGCTTGATGTTAGATTTTTTGCAGGTTTTGCAGACCATAGAATGCTTTCAGAAAAATCTATTAATGGTATTATAACTCAAGGCAGAAAAAAAGGTGCAGCACTTTTTATTACCACAGAAAAAGATTTTGTTAAGCTGCCTCAGGAATATCAAAATATTTTTGGATATTTAAAAATGGATATAGAATTTAATAATAAAGATGCTTTTATTAAGGAAATAGAAGCTGCTGTATCAAAATAGATATTGATTAAATGTTTATTTTATACTATATTTCTGGTTGATAAAAATTAAAATTTAAGGCAGATATAATATTTTGCCTAAATAATAAAGGTGATATATGAATCCATTAGCAAAAAGTTTAAATGAAGTAATCAAAGAAAATAACCCGCATATTTTAGAAATGCTTTCAGATACTGGTAGAGAAATATTTATGCCAAAAGGTATATTAAGCCAAAGTGCAGAAGCAAAAGTAAAAGCAACTAAATTTAATGCAACAATAGGTATTTCTACTGAAAAAGGCGAGCCTATGTATCTTATGAGTATGTTTAAAAAATTTCAAGGTATTCACCCTAAAAAACTTTTTACTTATGCACCTGCAACAGGACTTCCAGAATTAAGAGAATTATGGGCGGCAAAAATTAAATCAGAAAATCCGTCGCTGCAAAATATTCAAATAAGCAACCCTGTAGTATGTAATGCATTAACTAATGGTCTTGTTACATCTGGAGAATTGTTTTTAAATAAAGGTGATTTTGTTGTTCTTCCAGATAAATTCTGGGGCAATTATCGTTTAATGTTCAGCACATTAATTGGGGCAGAAATAGCTACTTATGAAACATTTAATGAAAATAATGGCTATAATGTGGATGGTTTTTTAAAAACTGTAAAAGAGTGTGGCATAAAAAATAAAAAAGTTTTTGTCGTGCTTAACTTTCCTAATAACCCAACAGGATATACTTTAACAAAAGATGAAGCAGTCCAGTTAAGTGACGGTTTAGTAGATATTGCAGAAAGCGGAATAAATGTTATAGCAGTTACAGATGATGCTTATTTTGGATTATTTTTTGATGATGTATTAAAAGAATCATTATTTAGTATGCTTGCAGGCAGAAGCAAAAGGCTTTTGGCTGTTAAAATAGATGGTATCACAAAAGAAAGTTTTGCATGGGGTTTCCGTGTGGGCTTTATTACATTTGGAGAGACTTTCAAAGGCGATAACTCAGCACTTTTTAAAGCACTTGAAACAAAGGCAGCAGGATATTTAAGAGCAACTATATCAAGTGCTCCACACCCAAGCCAGTCTATTACAGTAGATGTATTAAAAGAGCCGTCTTTTAAAACAGAAAGAAGCAGATTAAATGCAGTTATTGAAGAAAGATGTAAAAAAGTAAAATCAATTTTTGATAAAGGTTTGTATGCAGATGAATTTACTCCATATCCATTTAATTCTGGTTATTTTATGTGTATAAAACTCAAAAATGTTGAAGCAGAAACTCTGCGTCTTGCATTGCTTGATAAATATGGCATAGGGGTAATCAGCACAAATCAAACAGATATAAGAATAGCATTCTCCAGTGTAGATGTGGAAAATATTGAAGAGTTATATTCAGTTATTTATCAGTGCTGCAAATCACTTACAGCTTAATATTTTTGTGCTGCTTATTATTGGTTAAAATTTTTGCTCAGTCATTTACTATTTTGTAAACTCCTGTCGCAAAAATTTTAATCCGCCTAGTATAATGCAAAAATCTTTAATCCTTTTATGGCATTATTTCAATGCTTTATTAGCTAAATAATATTTAACTATTAATATTTTGCTGTAAGTTATTGGTATATAATATTTTATCTTATTATATCATTCTGAAGCATTGCTGAAGAATCTAAACTATGCAAATCTTATTAATGCATAATAGTTACAACAATTATAGATATACAAATTATTTGTAATTAAGACCCTTCGGTTGTTTTACTCTCTCACGGTGATATAAATGTAATATGTGTAAATCCAGTTACTGTTGTTTTTTCTTAAATATTCCTTGCAGCATAAGAGCAAGAGCACCGTCGCCTGTTACATTGCATGCTGTGCCGAAGCTGTCCTGCAAAGCAAATATTGCCATTACTAAACCAACACCAGTAGCATCAAAGCCTAATACTGATGTAATGATGCCAATAGATGCGGCAACTGTTCCACCGGGAACTCCTGGAGCACCTACTGCAAATATGCCTAAAAGCACAATAAATATAAGCATAGTATGCAGGTCTGGCAGTGAGCCGTATAGTATATAGCTTATTCCCATAACAAAAAAAGTTTCAGTTAAAACTGAACCACATAAGTGGATAGTTGCTCCCATAGGTATAGCAAAATCAACTATATCTTTATCAAGAGCATCAGACTTGCCTGCACATTTTAATGCAACTGGCAGTGTAGCAGCACTTGACATTGTTCCTACTGCTGTAAAGTATGCCGGTGCATAATGTTTAAGAACTCTAAATGGAGATTTGCCAGATATTAAGCCGCCAATAGTATATAAAAGTGTAAGCCATATAAACTGACCTATTAAAACTAATATTACCATAGAGATAAAAGTAAAAAGCTGGTCAGTTATCTTGCCAAGATATGTAAGCTCTATGAATGTAGCACATATAAAAAATGGAAGTATAGGAATAATCAGTTTATTAACAAGCAGCATTACTACATTATTAAGCTCATTAAATATTTTTTCAAGTAAAGCAGAGTTTGTATATATTACTGCCAGACCAAATGTAATAGAAAAGAAAAGGGCAGTAATAACAGGAAACATTGGTGCAATATCTAACTTGAATATCATTTCAGGAAGCAGTATATCTGTAACATTCTGCTCAATATTTAAGTGTGGTATTATAATATATCCTGCAGCCATAGAAAAGGCAGCGGCAAGCACTGATGATAAATAAGCAAGCATAAGCATTGTGCCGAGCATTTTACTTGTATTATTTTTCATTCCTGTAATAGCAGGTGTTACAAAGCCTATAATAATAAGCGGCACCATAAAAAATATTACCTGACCTAAAATATGCTTGATTGGCAAAACAATATTCATAAGTATATGCTGAGTTGGCATACTGCCATTTACTGATTCGCTGCTTGTAGATTTAATAATCAAACCGATTATTATACCCAAAATAACAGCAGCAGCAATTTTTATAAGTAAAGAATCTGATTTTTTTTCTTTCATTTTTTACCCCACAGAAAAAAATAGTAGCTTGAATATATAAATTAATCAAGAATATTTTAATTATTTTTACGCATAGCATCTTTTATTTCTATATTAATATTAAACCAGTTTAATATATATTTAATATCCTTTGTTACACTTAACTCTATTGTTAAAATACCTTGATTTATTTTTGACGAATAACTTTCTTTAATGTTATTTACTTCATCTATTATATTATCAATATAGTCTTGTATCTGTCCGTATGAAAGAATATTCATAGTAATAGAAAGAATAAAATTTTCAAGCAATACCCTTATTTTATCAGCTATTTGTATAGGCAGTGCTTTTGTGTTATAAAGTGTGGCACAAAGGGCATAGTTTTCATCAAACAGTTTTTCTGCTTCAAAAAGTCTGCAGTTACTGTAATGAATATAAGCAAGGCTCATAAGTGCAGGAAAGTAATCAAAAAAAGTGTTAGTTAAGTTTTGCAGATACTCTTTATTTTCTTTTAAATCAGTAATATTTTCTGCTTCATAAATAATATTTTTGCAGGCATTAAATTCTTCAAGAGCCTGCATATAATCATCTTTTGATAAATAAGTTTCATCTGAAATATATTTAGAATTTTCTATTTTATCAAAAATTTCCATTAAATATTTACTGCCTGTAGGTTTGATATATTTAATATAATGGGTAACACCTTTATGTATAATCAGCTTAATTGTAGAATCAAGAAGTATCACTTCGCTTGTTATTGTATATAAGTTAACTTTTTCTTTATCCTGTCTAGTAAGGTTTGCAACAAGTTTGCTCCATAAATCTTCATAATCCATATCTTTTAAAGAAACACCTTTTGGTATAAGTATATGCAGCATGCTTTCTGCCACTTCTGGAGCTAAAACATAAAGATTATGCAGAGCTTTTTCCATTTCTTCTTTATTATTTTGTTTTTGATAAATATATGAAAGCAGCTGATAACATTCAGGTATATTTCTTTTAAAATAAACTGCCCGTTTAAGTAAATATTCTCCTTTTTCATAATCCTGTAATCTAAAAACTGTAAACCCAGCAAGATATAAAAAATCTGGATTATTATGCCATTTATTTATATATTTCTCAACCAGTTCATAAGCTTTATTAATAAACCCTTTTGAATGGTATATATTTATTATTCTTAATGCATTTTTAAAATATAAATCAGGGTTTTTTACAGACTGGACAGCATAAATAATGTTATCAAAGTTATTTTCTGACATATTTTCAGTAATATATTTATTAAGATTTTTTTTAGTAATAGATGGCTTAAATTGTTTTTTTAAATCCACTGTGATAACTTTCCTAGCAAAAAGTCCATTATTATCAGTGTATTCAAAAACATTAGAAGTAACATTGTAAAAAGGATTTAATGAAAAATCAGCAAGTTTTTTTGATATATAGTTTTTAAAATACCCATTATCACCAGCTTTATATGTATATTTATCATCAGAAATTATTTCAGGTTTGTAAATATTATCAGCAATATAAAGCCCAAAAGCATTTGGCATATTATTATGCTTATTTAATAAAGTATCAGTATTCTGCATAAAAGTAGAACAGCCGCCAGAGGCTGCATATTCCCACTGGTTTCTGTTTGGCACTGAATATCCTTTTGATGCATAGTTGAAAAGTATTTCCTCGTAAGAAATATCTATATATTTATATACATTTAAGCCATGATTTGATATTTCAAATTTTTGTATTTTTTTATATTCAGATTTTGAAGTATGTTGTTTTATTATAAATTGTTTATTTCCTTTTATGATTTCCTGATATATTTTAAAATATGTTGGGCTGTCAGCTACTGTTTTTGATGATATTTCTTTAACAAACATCCAGTTTATACTGCTGCTTTTTCTCTCTATCAGCATAGGCTCTATATCAATCCGTCTTAAAAAGGAAGTATGTTCATCTATAAAATCAAATACCATTTTAGATAAAAGTATATCTGCCTGTTTATAATTTTCCTTATCTAATAATTTTTGCAGCTGCTGTGTATTATTAAGATTTACAATATCAGAATTATTGTCAGGCATAAGAAAATAATCAAGGAATATATCTTTTATCTGCTCAATTAAGAAAGGCTCTTCTTTTTTTGAAGAAATAGCAGCTTTCCATCCAAGAGCAATGTTTTTTGCTCCGGGAATAAATACAAACTCTGTGCCATTATCATCAAAAATGGCAGTATAAAGGGTTATGCTGTTTTTTTCAAATTCTGCATATTTTTTTATTATAAAGCCGTAATGGTCTGCAATTTCATTTAAAATATTCTGTTTTTCCTGAATATCCAGTTTATCATAATTAATTTTATATAAATTTTTTTTATTCATAGTAATATTAATAGGTTTAATAAAATATTTTGTCTAGTAAAATATAAAAAACTCCATGTTTTATTATAACATGGAGCAATAAAATAGGTATATACAAGAACCTATGATTTAAACTGTTCCACTAATATTTTTAATTTTTCTGTTCTTGCCTGCAAATGGTTAACTGTAACAGTTACTTCGCTTACTGCCACATTGCTTTCTTCAATACCGCTTGCAATAGCCTGAGTTTTATCTGTAACATCTTGAACTGTATGATGCTGCTCTTCAAAATTTGTCATCATATTATGAGTTGAGTTTGTAACATCATTTACACCATCTACAACAAGGCTGAATGATGAAGCAGTTTCTTCAATTACATTAACACCAGTTGATACACTTGTATCTGCTGATTTCATAGCATTTGCTGCCTGTTCAGATTCATTTTGCAATGCAGAGATAATATTTTCTATTTCGCTTGTAGCTTTTGTTGTTCTTTCTGCCAGTTTTCTAACTTCATCTGCAACAACAGCAAACCCCCTGCCTGCATCACCTGCTCTTGCTGCTTCAATAGCTGCATTTAAAGCAAGCAGGTTTGTTTGGTCTGCAATATCATTAATAACAGTTAAAATTTCTCCAATTTGTGTAGAGCTTGCAAGCAGATTATCAATAGTTTTTGAAAGCTGTTTAGTATTGTCGCTTATTTCAAGCATTGTATTTTTAATATTATTTAATGAATTTGAACCTTCAACTGTTCTTTGAGTAGTTTCATCAATTTTATTTAAATTATTTCCCATTTCAACAGTTGCTTCTTCTGATTTATTTTGAATAACCTGCATATCTACAACAATATTATCAACTTGTTCTGCCTGAGAGCTGAATGTGGCAGAAAACTCTTCCATAGTTGCTGCCAGCTGATTATTTCCTGAAGCAACATCATTGGCTGCTTCTTTTACTTCTCTTACAATATTCTGCACACTTTCTATAAAAGTATTAAAATAAACACACAGTTCTGCAAGTTCATCTTTAGTTTTAGTTGTAAGCCTGATAGTTAAGTCTTTATCGCCACTTGTAAGGTTTTTGGCAGTTTTCACAAAATTATTTATTGGAGCAAGCACTGTTTTCTGCACTATAATAAAAGACAGCACTGCTACTGTTATCATCGCTGCAAGTAAAGTATATATAAGTGTTTTAGCCAGTAAAACACCATTAATTGAGCTGTCATAAGTTCTTTGCAGCATACCATTTACAATGTCTTGAGTTTCCTTTGTTATTTCCTGCATGCTGTTCATATATTTTGTTCTGCTTTCAGCTATAGCCTGCATTTGAGTGTATGCCTGCTTTAACTTGTTATAATCATCCATCATTTTTTCTGATATATTAATCATTTTTGTAATATTGCCTATCAAATTTCTATTATTTAAATTATCTCTTATATCAAGAGCATCTTTATTTATATTTTTTAAAGGCTCTTCTACTTGAAGCAGAGTTTGTAAACTGTTTAACATCACTGCATCTGAAAACATATCTTTTATTTCTGTTATTTCTATACTTATATTGTTTATTCTGTCATAGTTTGTGAAATTTCTGATTGCATCTGCTGGAGTTTCTGCATTATTTATTATTCTTTTTAAATTTGTTTTATAAGTCTCTTCTTCTTTAATGAAATCTTGAATGCCTTTCACAAAACTTAATTCTAATGGAACATTATTTACTCTTATTGAAAGCTGTTCAACAGCTGCTTGAATATAAGTGTTTACTGAATCATTTAGTTCAGGAATAATTTCTGAAACAGCAGGCATTTCTTTTTTATTTTCAGCAATCTGCATAAATGAGTTCAGCTCTGTCATATTATCAGTTACCTGCTTTCCAAATTCAATAAAAGTGTTTAAATTGTTTTGAGAAGGTGTCCTTTGTATTATGTAGAAATATCTTCTGAAATTCATTGTATTTAAAGCAGTGGAAGAATTAAGTTTATAAACATAAATATACCGCTGGTTCATATTCTCCATTCGTTTAGCTGCATTTTCTACTGCTACCACAGAGAAAAAGCCTAATAGTAAAGCCATAGTAATCAATAAAATAATTATTGCAAAAATTTTAATTTTAAGTGTGATTCTCATTTTCCCCCCCCCCACCTTACTACTTATACTATATATACTGGTATTTTTACCATAAAGCATAAGTTAAGTCAATATATATTAGTTCTGTTTGGCATAAAACACTGTTATGTTATATATATGTAAAGAAAAATAAGACACTATTATTATTTAAGATTAATCACATTATCAGGCAGTGCTTTTTGATTTATTATTTAAATAAATAGAATAAAATTTAATTATGATTTTTCTATTTTGCATATATCGGAAAAGCCTGCAACAGGAATACCAAGGCTGCGTATAAGTCTTGCCCAGTAATTTACTTGTGCGATAGTTGATGCAATGATAATAATACCCCGTTCTGAGAAATGCTTTTGCATGTTATTGACTATTTCTTCTGGTATTATAACAGGTGTTTTTGTAACTAAATTTACATATTCCATAACAAGCTGCTCTTTCTCTGAAAAAGAGTGAAATTTATAATCACCGATTCTTATAGCATTAACTTCATCTATATTAAGTCCAGCCTTGTCAAACTCAAAAGCATTCATATCTATGCAGAATGGGCAGGCAACCATAACAGAAACCTGCACTCTTATCATTTTTAACAGCCGTTTATCTATCTCTTTATCATCATGGGCAACAAGGCTTTCCATTATGCCAGAGCTTATTGCTGCTTTTGGATACCATGCTAAAAGTTTTGGTATCATAATATCTTTTTTGATAATTTTTTTTGAAATCCATGCACCAAGTCTTATAAATAAAGGCAGTTTTTTTGGCGGTTCAATATATGCTTTGTCAAAATCTTTAAAGAAGTTATCTTTATTATTCAGTGTAAATTTCATATAATACCTTTTATAATTGTATATTTTTTTGGGACTTACCCAATAATTTTGGATTATACTCATTTTTAACTTTAATTTACAAGCGAAAAATCTACATTATTTATTGTTACAGCAGTGTATAATATATTTAAAGTATCTTATTTTTTAGATACTTCGCTTAAACGCTCAGTAAGACATAGAAGCAGGTTCAGGACGAGCCGTTTTTAGTAAGCGATAGACGAACTTGTTTCGGCAGAGTGTGATTTAAAAAATACAAGTATATATTTTTTAATAAAGAATAGATTAAGATTCTTCGCTATGCTCAGAATAGACATTGTGCAGGATAACTCTGTAAATAATAAAACTATTACAATTATGTCATTTTGAGCCTGATTTTTACAGGCGAAAAATCTAAATTATATATATTGCAATAGTGTATAATATATTTAAAGTATCTGTTTTTAGATACTTCGCTTAAATGCTCAGTATGACACAGAAGCAGGCTTAATATGACCTTTCTTTAACATCCTGAATAATATGCTGCGGACATTATAAGGCGGGGCAGCATAATGCAAAAAAATGTATTTTCTACAATAATATTGGGAGACCAAAGCCTCCCAATATTAGTTTAAGCATATATTCTGTAATCAATTCCTTGAAAGGTTGAGTTTTTATTTTCAAGCCATTCAAGGTATCCAATATCTATTCTGCTGTCTTCAAGCATACCATATAATTTCATAAAATTATATATATGCTCTCTTGTTCTTTCTGTAGAATATTCAGTTGCAGTTCCTGTTGTGATAAGAAATGCCCAGTCACTTGCCTGACAAAGCAGTAATTCCCTTGCAAGCTGATTTAAACAGCGTGTTTTTAAGCTGTCTGTGCCGTCTTTATACTTACCAGCAAGCATAGTCATATTATCTGCCATAAAATGAAGATGACGGTATATCCAGTCATTCCCAGTATTAAGCCATACTTTATAGTATCCTTCATCGCCCCATGATGATGGGTTTACATCTACAACCTGATTAGTAGGAAACTCGCCAAGATATTCAAGAGCAGTAACGGCTTTTACAGTGTCTGACTTATCCATCTCTCTAAATACATTCATTAAAAAATCAGGGCCTTCAAACCACCAGTGCCCATAAAGCTCTGAATCATAAGGTGATATAATAAGTGGTTTTCTGTCTATTATATCGCCAACTTCATTAATTTGAGCTTCTCTGCCCTGAACAAAATGTTTTGCATGGTCTATTGTTTTACTGTAAGCAATATCTGGCTGATATACTTCTTTATATTCAGAGTCACCTGTTATTCTGTGATATTTAAGCCCTGTAAATACTCTTGTGCCATCAGGGCATATATAAGGTTTAATATATTCATAGTCTAAATCATAACCAATATCACGGTAGAAATCTCTGTAATATAAATCGCCCGGATAGCCTTCTTTTGAGCTCCATACTTGTTTTGATGAAAAATAATCTCTGCCAAAAGCAGCAGTGCCGTTTTTTGCATAAACTGGTGCATAAGTTCCATACCGTGGACGCGGTTTAGAATATAATATACCATGGGTATCCACAAAGAAATATTTAATACCTGCTTCTTCTAGTTTATATTCAAGCCCTGCATAATATGCACACTCAGGCAGCCATATACCTAATGGACGCCTGCCAAAATGCTTTTCATGGGTTTGAGCAGCCACTTCCAGCTGTGCTCTGACAGCTTTTTCATTTGTCATAAATGGCAGGTAGCCATGTGTTGCTCCGCATGTAATAATTTCAAGATAACCTTTATCCTGAAAATATTTATATCCATTTAAAACACTGCCGTCTAAATCATTAATTAAAAACCCTTTTAATGTATTCAGTCTGTCGCGATACATTTCAACAACAGGCTTAAAATTAGGGTCATCTTTCGTTCTCCATAATTCTTTGCCAACAAGTTCTATGCTTCTGTCTAAATACTTAATGTATTTATCACGAAGATGATAGTCAGCAAGCATTTCTGCAAGTGGGGGAGTAACAGAAGAAGTCAATCTAAAATGCACATTTTCTGCTTCCAGCTTTTTCAAATTTAAAAGGATAGGCAGATATGTTTCAGTAATTGCTTCAAAAAGCCAGTTTTCTTCTAAAAAATAGTCATAATCAGGGTGCTTTACAAAAGGAAGGTGAGCATGCAGCACCAGCATCCAGTATCCTTGTTTCATAGTTATTTATCCTTCAACACACCAGATGAGCCCATGTGTTGTGATATGTGTTTTGCTATTTCTGTATTAATAGTAACACTGCTGTTCAAATCCTTTAAACCAACTCCAGAAAGTTCATAAAGTTTGTCTAAATTGCCGCCTATTGTCATCCAAGTTTCCTGATCTACAATATCAGACACTTTATCAGATGGCATAAGAACTTTGTTTGATTTTAAAATAGGGTGAAAACCACCATTAGAATCAATCAAGCCTATTTCAGACCATAAGATAGTATCAGGAGCATAGATATTAAAATACCAGTTCCCCATTTTTTCAACAGATACAGAAGCGGCTTCTGTTGTGTAATTATCTATGCTTGAAAAGATTTTTAAAACAATTCTTGATTCAGAAAGTTTTAATTCACTTTTAAACTGGTTAAGTGTATAGTCACTTATTTCCCAATATACATACTCTTTTGAAGGGTCAACAGGCATAAATGCAATAGTATCTTTATCATAATAAGGTGGAATAGGATACTCATCACGCTTTATTTTTGCAGGCTGTCCTGTTGCTTCTTGATATGTATAGCCTACATTCTGCTCTGCTTTTCTAGTCTGCAGTTCTTCTGCATCTTTAGCAGGAGCAGGTTCTGCAAAGAATGGCTCTAATGCTTTTATAAGCTCATCTTTACTCATCTTGCTTCTACCTGCAACTTTTTTGGCTGCAGCCAGATCAAGCAGTTCCTTTTTTGTCAGTTTATCCAGCTTCATTTTTTATTTACCCTCCAGTAATCTTTCATATAGCTTTATATATTTTTCAGATGCTTTTTGCCATGAATTATCAATCTGCATTAAAATTTTTACAACTTCATCATATTTTTCAGATGAAACAAGAGATACAGCATTCATTACAGCTTTCATCATAGCATCTACACTAAATTCATCAAATGTAAATCCAACACCTTTTTCAACAGCTTCTTTTGCACCATCTACAAGTCCGCCAGTTCTGCGGGACACTGGCACTGCCCCATATCGCATACCAATCATCTGGCTTGAGCCGCATGGCTCATAAAGTGAAGGCATAAGCACAATATCAGCAGCTGCATATTCTTTTTGGCTTTCATTTGCATGGTCATTAATAATTATGCGAATATTTTTATTATATTTTTCTTTTATTTCTTGGATTTTATGGCCGTAATCACTGCTGTTTGGTCCAAAGATAATTAAGTTAATATTATTTTTTTCAAACTCTTCTGCTGCATTAAGTGCTAAGTCAAGCCCTCGTTCTGGCAGCATTTTTTGTATAAATACCACTAAAGGCAGGCTTTGGTCAAGTCCAAGTTCACTACATAGTGCATTTTTACACATTTTTTTGCCACTTATGTCATTACTTGAATAAGTTTTTTCAATATTTGTATCAATTTCTGGATTCCATATCATAGAGCAGATACCATTTAATATACCTACAAGTTTATGTGCATGGTTATAAAAAATTTCTTCTACCCCTATACTGCCGCCGTTGTTTATAAGCTCACTGGCAAAAGTAGGGCTTAATGTTGTTATAGCATCAGAATAAACAATACCACCTTTTAAAAAGCTGATATTATCGTAATATTCTATACAGTCAATATTATAAATATCCCATGGCAGATTAAGTGCTTCTAATGTAAATTTATTAAATATTCCAAGATTATCTACTGAATGTATAGTTAAAACAACTTTGCATTCTAAATCTGCAAAATTTAGTTTTTTGTAAACTGGTATTAGAGCAGTCTGCCAGTTATGGCAGTGCAGAATATCTGCTTCTATATTATGATATTTAACAAAGTTTAAAGCAGCCTGACAGAATGTTCCAAAACGGATATCGTTATCAGCATAATCAAACTTACCAACACCATATAAACCTGCACGGTTAAAAAACTCATCATTTTTAAAAAAGACATACCTGACACCATTTAAGTGAGTTTCAAAAAGTTCAAATTCATATACTGCAAACCCTGCATTAACCCATGTTTTAAGCTGTAATGAGTTTATATTATGCTTAACAGTATCAACAGAAGCATAAAGAGGCGATAATACTGTCACCTGATGACCATCCATCCTTTCTGCATAAGGCAGGCAAAATAATGTTTCAGCTGTGCTTCCTGCATAGGAAAAGGGAAGCACTTCTGATGTTATGTGAATAATATTCATAACTGATTGACCTCTCTTAAATGTTTAGCAGCATCTTCTGGGCTTACAGGATTAATACATATATTTGCTGCCCAGCTGCTTGTTGTTAATTTTGCAGCTACTGGGCGAATATCTATATGCCAGTGGAAAGCATCTTTTAAATACTTCATATAACCATTATAGTCTGGTCTGTTATTTTTATATGGTGCAAGCCTCAATGCAAGAGTTAAAGCAGGGCAGGCTAAAACTTGTGCAAGTCTTCTAAATATTTCATGTGTAATATCTGCAAGCTGCCTTATTGAACTTTCTGAAATATTGCTGAAACAGTATTCATGCTGCTTTGGATATATTGATATTTCAAAAGGATTTTCAGATGCATAAGGTGCAAATGCAATAAATTCGTAGTTTTCAAATATAATTCTTTCTTTACACTGCTTTTCCTGATTAATTATGTCACAGTATATGCAGCGTTCTTTTTCTTTATAATAATCTACCGCTTTATTCATATATTCTTCAACAATGCTTGGTATAACAGACATTGCAAGTATCTGTGAATGTGGATGGTGTATATTTTCCCCAGCTTCTGCACCAATGTTTTTAAAAGCTGCCACATATCTAAACCTAATATCTTTTTCTAAATCTGCAATTCTGCATTTAAATGCAGTAAATAAGTTATTAAGCTCATCTTCTGTATAGCCTGATATATCAATACCATGTCTGAAAGAGTCAATAATTACTTCATGAGCACCAATTGATGCCATTTTATCATATATTCCATAAGCCTTTCTATTAAGAGAGCCTTCTATACCCATAACAGGGTATTTGTTTGGCGTTACAATTAAAGCAGGACATGAGCTTTCTGGCAGATTAATAGTAAAAATACTCCGTAATTTTTTATTTATACCGCCATCTTTATCACAAAAAGGGCAGGGCATAGATGTAATAGTGTCATTTGTAATATATGAATTTCTATGAGTTCCTCTTTCTGGTGAAATAACAGCCCATTTTTTTGTCACTGGATTATATCTTAATTCTCCCATTATTTTACCCTATACTAAGTGTGCCTTTTATATTCATTTCTTTGCTAAATGGCATACCAAAAGCAACTGTAATACCCTGCTCTGTTAAATCTATACCTATTTCAGACTGAGAAACAGTATACAATGTAAAGTAGATAAATTCTATCTCTTTTTCTACTGTAATTGCAATCTTTTTATTAAGATATTTGTCATAAATTTCAAACTTTTTGCCTTTAATAGAGCCATTTCCTATAAATTCTTTATTATTGATAGTGATTTGTGAAACATCAGCAAAATGAAAATTAAATTCGCAGCTGTAATCACATTCTATTTTTTTAGATGCTTTTGCTTTAATATTAAAGTCTATTGCATTATTATTTATTGTATATGATTTTTCCACCTGTGTATTTATTTTTTCATTATTAATGTATATTCCACCGTTTCTTTTAAAAAGTATATTATTATCATTGACTTCCACACTGTCAGCAGGCTGGTTTGTGAAATCACTGAACTCTCTGAAAGAACATTTTTCATAAGTTTCAAGTATAAATTTATCCATAAAATGGTCTACAAAGCAGTTTTTATTATACCAGTCATAAATAATTCTTCCTGCTTCTTCTGGTGTGATAGAATATTCCATATCATGAATTGATGCAGTTTCTTCTGCCTTATTTTCCTGTCTTGGTTTTATATTTTTTAAAAGTTTTGCATGATATGCTTCTTTTTTCCTTGATATAGCATTAAGCAGATTAAAATTTTTATCTTTTAATTCTATGGCTGTAAGCTGACCAAAATCTCTTGTTTCAAAAAGACAGTTAAATTCAGTGCCTCTTGTATATACTTCATCATAACCATTTCTATCAATATCTGCTGGCTGCTCTATAATAGGCAGCTTTATATTTTCAAGTTTTTCATACATTGCTTCTGCCTGAATAAGTGGTGCCCATGCATTATTTCTTAAATTAGGCAGATAAAGCCCGCCAAAAACACCATGCCATAGTGAATCATTACACTGGCTTCTATAAAGCAGGTCTTTAAATTCAGAGTTGTTTTTATATTTTCTGCCTCTTATAGATAAATCAACAGTTCTTTTATGCAGTCTGTTACTTTCTGGATATTTTACAAGGAAGTTTTTCCAAACACTCCCTTTTAAAAACTGTTCTATATCATGATTAAATGGAGATGATTTTAAATATTCTTTTATTTCTTCAAATTTTTCTGCCTTATCTGCAAAAAGCGACCACTGTCCCATTTCTTCATAGCTTGTGATAGGAAGATATACATGACCTGATGGTTTTACTTTTTTTACAGCTTCTTCATAGTGCATAAATTCTATTTCTTTTTCTGCCATAATTGCTTTAATAAAGTTTTTCAGCCAGCCTTTTGTATATACCCAGTCATAAGTATTGGGCCATACACCAAATTTTTCTCCATCATCAAAGCATGAAATAAGTTTTACATTTCTGTTTTTAGCTTCAAGAATATGCTTTATAACTTCTTCCTGAGGTTTAAATGGAGTTAAATATCTAAGCCCCATATCAATAGGAAAAATGTTTACAAGGCAGCCATCCTGCTCAGTTGTAAAATAACCAGTTAAAGATTCTTGTGGAAAGCCTGCTGCTATTAAGTGATAGTCATCAACTATTATATTTTTAATGCCTATTTCTGCCATATCAGGAATAACGGCAGGGTCCCACACTCTTTCTGTCAGCCACAGACCTGCAGGTTTTTGACCAAAATAATTGTCAATATAATCTATAAGCATTTTAACCTGTCCTTTTCTGTCATCACTGGGGATTGCTGAAAGTATAGGCTCATAGAAACCACCTGCAAAAAATTCAACTCTGCCTTCATCGCTGATTTTTTTAAGATTATTAAAAACATCTTCTCTATGATTTCTTATATATTCTAAAAGCCAGCCGCTGTAATGTGCTGAGAATTTAAATTTTTTGTTTTTTAAAGCCACTTCAATAAATGGAGCATAGCTTTCATTTATTGCCCAGTCTACAACATTGTAAAAATTTTCAGCAGGCTGGTGGCAGTGAATTCCAAATAAAAATGGTATTTTCATATTAACCTCTATAATTATTCCTATTTTATACTATCCATTCCTCTTTAAAATCATCTGCAATATTTATTTCTACAGCATTATAAAGAGGTGCTTTTTCAATAACAAGACCGTTTTGTATCAGCTTAAATTCTAAATATATTTTTTCAGCTCCTTTAAATAATTTTAAAGGAATAGACGCTTCTAAAATATGGTCTATTGCATAAGTTATATCTCCAGATGTATTTTTTTTGCAGTCTAAATCTATTTCAAAAGTCTTTTTGTTATCACTGCATGATACATCTATCTGGCAGACTGTATTTTCTATTGATGAAAAATCGCTTTTTAAAGCAATATACAAGTTTTCATCATCAAAGCCATAAAGTATATGCTGCAAAATATCACCACCTGCATGCATAGAGCCTGCATCAGATTTCAAATCAAATTCGCCAGCACCAAGCCATTCAAAAAAGTTGCTGATTTTACCTTCTATCTTAGGACAGATATAAGATGAAGGTTTTGTAATGACACCAGAATTTTTTACAGCTTTTATTGGTGTAAAAAGCTCTGATGGCACATTTAATTTTAAGAGCCTGTATATGTTAACAAGATGAGTTCTAAAAAGTTTGTCAAATATATCTGCCTGTATAGAAAAATGGTCATCTCCATACCACCAGAACCAGTCGCTGCCTTCTGCTGCATGGTATTCTTTATAAATCTGTTCAGCAGCAGCCTTATCAGCATTTGAAATATGTTTTTCAATAGAGCGTTTAGTTTTGCTTAGCAGTTCCCATGCTTTATTTTTTTCAGGATGACCTATCCATATACGGAAGTTACCCATAATCCATGAGCCGGCTTTAATATTATGGAGAGTTTCTTCTGGTATATCATAGTTGCTGATTACTTCTGAAAATGTCTGAGTTTGCAGCCAGTCAGTATGAGTGAGCCTGTCATAAAGTTTTGTAAAAAAGTTATAAGCATTTTTATTATAATATTCCCATGCATTTTCCCCATCTAATATAACAGATACATGGGGAGAAAAATCAACAGAATCATATATATTTTTTAAATGGTGCATAAAATCATTAACGGCATCATCTTCATTCCATGATGAATAAGTAAAACCTATTAAGTCAGAGAGCATTTTATCTCTAAAAAATATATTTATTTTATTACCGTTATGTATTTGAAAATGTTTTTGATAAAGCCTGTGTCTGTTTGCTCCATCTTTCATATTAATTTGAAGACTGTTGCCTAAAACTTCTTCATCTGTAGCTATCCAGCTGATACCATTGTCTGCAAATATTTCAGCTGCTTTCTGGCTTACACTGCCTTCTGCAGGCCACATTCCTTTTGGTCTGAAACCAAAGTGTGATTCAAATTCATTAAGCCCTTCTCTTACATGCCATGAAGCATCATCTTCTAAACTGCCTTCAAAAGCTGGCATATTCATATCAGGGCAAACTTCTTTTGCAGAATTAATGTCTATAAGTAATGGAAGAATAGGGTGATAAAATGGAGTGCATGATATTTCTGCCTGATTATTAACCTGCAGTCTTTTATGAATTTCTACTATTTTTGATACCCAGTCTGCAGCATGTTTTAAAAGCTCAATTTTATCTTCTTCTGTAAAAGAAGAGCCTTTACTTAAAAGGTATTTTATATGGGTATCTTCCTGCCTTAAATATTCGCCGCACCATGAAAGTATATATACAACTTCTAAATCTAATATTTCAGCATCTGAAAAATCTGCAGCATTTCCATTTGATGCGACAATTTTTTGATGCAATTCATAAAACCTTTTAATAGGTTTAATCATAGTATTAAAGTTTGCCATACAGCACTGGTTTAAAACAAGCTGGCGTTCTTCCTGAGTAAGTGATGATGTTTGTTTACGCATAAGTATAAGGAAATTATCTGCTGCATTAAAATCTGTATATTCTTTTAACTGAATAAGCAGCGAAGGCACATAGTTAAATACAGCCTTAACACCAGATTTTTCTACATGGGCAGCCATTTCATAATAATCTTTTAAGGCATGCAGATATACCCATGGCATATAAAACCTGCCATCACTGTCATTTTTATAATAAGGCTGGTGTTGATGCCACAGTAAACTTAAATATAATTTTTTCATCATCTATTTCCTTATGTTTTTACATATTAAAACTAATTAAGCCGGACACTACTTTACCGGCATTATACTATATACTACTAATCTAATATTGTTATATAATAAGTAACTCCTGCCCTGTGTTTAAGGGCAGGAAATATTTATTTATTCTGCATCGTGTTCTTCAATCCATTTATTTATTTTATCAACAAATTCTTTATGGATTGCATCACCTTCTTTTTCTGTTTTTCCTTCAATGTATAAGTGAACATTTGGGGAATACTGGTCTGGCACCATGTGAGCCCACCCGCCGTCAAGAAGTATTTTAATACCATCTAAGAAAGAAGCTTCTTTTTCTCTTGCTTCTTCACTCATTTTTCTCATTAAAAATCCTTTTACTTCAACAGGACAGTTAATTACTGAGTGATAAAATTTATATTCTGGTATTTCTGATACTATTTCAGAAAGTGGTTTGCCTATTTTATTCATCATTTCAACTATTTTTAATGAAGCATACATTGCATCAGGTGTAGTGTTATGTTCAGTAAAGCAGATGAAGCTTCTTAAATTGCCTGTAAAATAGTAATCTTTTAAAAATGTTCCTTTAATGCCTGTAAAAGAGCCGTGTATTACTTCCACATTTTTAAGTTTATGGTCAAGCACACTAGGAGCAAAAGCAGGCAGATAGACTTTTACTTTTTTATCAACAGATTTATCTATTAACAAAAGCATAAGCATAAGCAGTTTATGACCGTTAAGTTTTTCGCCCATATCATCAATAACTGTTAAACGCTCGCCAGATGGGAATATAGTAAATCCGGCATCAGCATTTAATACTTTAACAATATTAGCAGCCTGCTGTATTGCAGCATCCTGCTGATGTTCAGAGCGTGAAAGTTTAAGCTCATCATGGTTTGCATTTAATATAATAGAATCAATACCTACTTTATTAAGTATTTTAGGCAGAATAGGGTCTGTTACACCATTAAGCAGGTCAAGAACTATTTTTGTGCTCTTAGCCATAAGCGAAGTCTGGTCAATACTTCTTAAAAGCCCTTCAATATAAAACTCTTTAACCATTTGTTTTTCATTAATATCGCCTATTTCATTGTGTGTTACACGCCTGAAATTTTCTCTGAAAAATGCTCTTTCAAGATTTTTTTCAACACCAGAGTCTATACTGTCGCCAGCATCATTAAAGAAAAGTATTTCTGTGTGAGTTGGGTCACAAGGAGACTGTCTGAAATGAACACCGCCAACTTCGCCAAAAGTAGAAAGTTTATAACGCATAGCAGGCAGAGCTTCCATTTTTAAATCAACAGCATTAACACCAGTTGAAAGAAGACCACCTAAAAATGCTCTTTTAAGCATTCTTGAAGCTTTATGATAATCCCTTGATGTAAGGATTTTAGCACCATGTGGTAAAAGTGAGCCAAAAGCTGCACCAAGTTTTGCTGCCATATCTGCTGAAAGCTCAATATTTGTTCTGGCACTTACTTTGCCGCCTTCAAATATAGAGTTTTTCCATTTATCACCCCATATAAGATTAGATGAAACAATAGAGCCTTCTTCCACCTGTTTATTAGGCCATGCCATAATATCTTTTTCAAATACAACATTATTGCCAATAGAAGTGCCTTCTGCAATAATAACTCCATATTCGCATTTTACTTTGCTGCCAACAAGCACACTGTCGCAGAAAACTGCATTAGTAATAGAGCAGTTGACACCAATATTTACTTTATTCCAAAGGATAGATTTAGAAATTGATGTATTCTCATCAACAGAGCAGTCGTTGCCCATGCAGCAGTCAGAGATTTTTGCATTAGCTCCAAAAGAACAGTTATCACCAACAACAACCAAACCTGTAATTTCAACACCTTCTGCCATTTTAAAATTTTCGCCATGGTATAATACACCTTCATTTAAAGTAACTTTTGTTCCTTCAAATGGCAGCTTAATCATGCCTGATGCAATTTCAAGTAAAGAAGTTCTGTATGAGTCAGGGTTGCCTACATCTCTCCAGTAGCCTTTTGCATTGTATCCATATATATGTGTTCCGCCTGCCATAATGCTTGGGAATAAGTCTTTTGAAAAGTCAAAGTTTTTATTTTCTGGTATATAGTTTAAGATTTCTGGTTCAAATACATAAATACCAGTATTGATAGTGTCGCTGAAAACTTCACCCCAGCCCGGTTTTTCAAGAAAACGGACTATTTTGCCATCGCTGTCAGTAATTACAACACCAAACTGTAAAGGGTCTGGCACAGAAGTAAGTGTAATAGTTGCTTTTGAGTTTTTATCTTCATGATATTTTATAATTTCTGGTATATTAAAATCAGTAATTAAGTCGCCACTTACAACAATAAAGCGTTCATTAAGAAATTTTTCTGCTTTTTTAACTGCACCTGCTGTGCCATAGTCATCATCTGGCGTAAAATATTCTATATGAATACCAAGTTTAGAGCCATCGCCAAAATGCTCTTTAATAATTTCAGGCTTAAAGTAGAGAAGGATAGCAATGTCCTTAATGCCTGCATCACGCAGAGACATTATTATATACTCCATCATAGGCTTGTTGTAAACAGGAATCATTGGTTTTGGAACACTTGATGTGAGGGGCTGTATCCTTGTTCCAAATCCACCAGCCATAACAACTGCTTTCATAATTGTACCACCTTTATATTTCTTTATTTTTTAATTGTTTTTAAACAAATTAAATAAAGTCTTTGCTGTAAAAGTAATATAAAATGCACTTACTAATATTTAAAGACTGTTATTTAGGAATAATTAACTGACCTTTATTCTAGCTTTCTTTAGCAAGCACTTTTTTCACTTCTTCTTTTAAAGAGTCTGTATCTTGAGATTTCACCCAGTATCCGTCTGCACTCCATGTTGAAAAATCATCTTGATAAGCAGAGTAAGCTGTGGCAAGGATAGTTTTCATACCTTTGTATTCTTTAACTATACGCTGCAGAATATCAATACCACTTTCACCTTTTAATTTAATATCAAGCAGGCAAAGGTCTATTTTTTCTGTTTCTAATATTTTAAAACATTCTGCAGAGTTAGATGCTTCAAAAGTGTTATAGCCTTCTTCCTTTAAAACTGATGAAAATAGAAAACGAATATCTTCCTCATCATCAACTAATAAAATATTATAAGCCATAAAATCCTCCTTTTAAATTGTGTATAAAACAGATTGATAAAGAATTATATTTTGCTGAGAAACTGATAGATTTTGGTATGCAGTAAAATAATGCAGCAAAATACACTCCATAAAAAGAGTATAACAGAATAAACTTAAATATGCTACAAAAAAATATCAATTAGTTAATTATTTTTTTAAAATTATAACAGTAATATAAAATAATAAAAAATACAAAAAAGAGCTTTTTTGAAAAAGCCATTATATATCAGTAATTAATACTGTTTTAACAGGTTTATTGGTATGCTGTAATCACTGGCTTTAAATATATAACTGCCAGCAACTGCACAAGTCATTCCAGAAGATGCAAGCCTTGCAATTGTCTTGTCATTGACACCGCCATCAACTTCTATTATAAAACTATGTTTTATATTTTCTTCCATAATTTTTAATTTAGTAATTTTATCATAACTTGTTTCAATCAGGCTTTGGGCAGGAAAGCCGGGGTTTACTGACATAATAAGAACTAAATCAAGAAATGGCAGTATTTCTTCAAGCATAGATACTGGTGTGCCGGGGTTTAAAGAAATGCCTGCTTTTTTTCCCTTGCTTTTAATGTATGAGATTGTTCTTTGAATATGTTTATCAGCTTCAAAGTGCGGCACAATAATATCTGCTCCTGCATCAATAAAATCATCTATATACTTTGCTGGGTTATCAATCATCAAATGAACATCAAATATTTTATCTGTATGTTTTCTTAAAGCTTTAACTACAGGTGCTCCAAAAGTAATATTTGGAACAAAAGAGCCGTCCATAATATCTAAATGTATCCAGTCTGCTCCAGCCTTATCTACTGCTTTAATTTCTTTTTCTAAATTAGCAAAATCTGCACTTAAAATAGATGCGGAAACTATCATTTAATCCTCCAAAATAATATATAATTATACATTATTATATAAAAAAAGCAATAACTTAGACCAGCGATTTTTGATAGTAAATAATAAGATTTTTATTTCTTATAATTAAAATTGCAGGTTTTTTTAGGAAAATATTAAATCTTTTTATCAGCTGTCTTTTAGCAAAGATAGTTATAATTATTTTATGATTATTTGCATGTATAGTGATTTGCAGGCTATTGTTTTTTAAAACACTTTTATTATATGTGATTATTCATTACAAAAATTTTACACAATCATATATTTTTCTTTTATTTTTATAAAATATATGCTATATCCAGATTATGAAAAAATTGACTTTTTTGATAATTTTATTATATTTGTCTATTTTTGGCAACTCTTATGCAGAGCTTACTGCAGGTAAGTTTATAAATAATCCAGATGTTGATGTTTTTGTTAATAAAATGAATAATCAGCATGGTTTTAGTAAAGATTATCTTTATGGTGTTTTTGATAAAACAATGCATTCAGGTTTTACTCCAAAGTATATGAACAGCCCTGCTGAAAGTGTAAATACATGGGCAGTTTACAGGAAAAAGATGGTAAATAATATCCGTGTTGATTTAGGTGTAAGATATTTTAAAGAACATAAAACAGAGCTTTTAAAAGCACAAAAACATTATGGGGTGCCTGCTTATATTATTGCTGGTATAATAGGTATGGAAACTAATTATGGATATTCCCCTATGAAGTTCCGTGCTGTTGATTCTATTGCAACTCTTGCATTTTATTATCCAAGGCGTGCTGAATATTTTCAGAGAGAGCTTGAAGCATTATTTTTATTTGCAAGAAAAACAGATACTGATATTTTTGATATTAAAAGCTCTTATGCTGGAGCTATTGGTATACCGCAGTTTATGCCAAGCAATGTGCTGACTTATGCTGTCAGTGGCACAGGAAATAAACATATAGATATAATTAATAACCATTTGGATGCTTTATACAGTGTTGCAAACTTTTTGAAGAAAAAGGGCTGGAAAACAGGGGAGCCTGTTTCTATGAAAGTGCATGTAAAAGGTAAAAAATTTCATAAATATGTGACAGAATCACCATGTAATGGCTATAAAGTAACTGTTAAGACATTAAAAAATGCAGGGGTATCATTTCCATTTAATATTTCTAATGATACAAAAGCCATACTTTTTACAGTGCAGGCAGAAAATGGTAAAGAGTATCATGCAGCTTTTAATAATTTTTGTGCTGTTTACAGGTATAATCCAAGTATTCATTATGTTTTAGGTGTGAATTATTTAGGAAATACTGTTGGCTCTCGTGCGGGAGCTAAACTATATTCACACTAAAATAATATGATGAGGCTGAAATGAAGAAAAATATTTTATATTTATTACTGTTTTTTTTAGTATTTATATATGGCTGTGGTGAAAATATGTATGCAGATGTAGATAATAATTATTCACTGGCGGCTAAGCAAGACCAGTTAGATTTTGAATTTATTGGTAATAACTGTGCTCCAGTTATGAATTATTATAATAGTGTAGACTCAACTGGTGCAGCTTTATCAAGGGATGATACATTTAAATTTTTAAGTGCAATATTACACTGTGGTGGTTTTAATGTTATTGGCGGCATAGATATGGTTAGTAAAACAGGCACATCTGATGTGTATGGTGTTGTTGCTGGCATGCTTGGCATATCAGAAGTAACTTTTGAAAATTTAAATGCTATAAGTCCATATTATAAAAAAACAGTTGATATATGCTATATTAGACATGCTCTTGCAAAAGATAATAATACTACTCTTGATAAAAGCACTGCTTCATTATGCGGATTTGCTGGTATGATAAGCACTGCATTAAATGTTTCATCTCTTATTATTTCTATTGCAGGTGAAGATATTCCTGTAAAATTCAGTGAAATCGGTTTTCAGCAGGCATTGAAGCAGATAGATATAAATATGGCAGTAGATAATTTTTTTGCAAATGCAGAAAATGACACATATTTAGAAGAATTAACATTAACACTAAACACAGCTTTTAATGGGTTATCATCTATGGAAAGTTTTTTAGGCGGCTCTACTGATATGGTAAATGAAATGAAAAGCAGTCTGTTTGATGAAGTTTTAAATCAAGTATCTGAAGATAAATTAAAATCATATATAACAAGTATACAAGAAGGTCAAAATATCAGCAGTAATGGGGCTAATGACCGCATTCAAGGCAATGGCTAAGGTTATGGGGGAATATAGGTATGAAATTTAAAGCAATTTTAGTTACTCTTTTAGTAATCATTCCATTTGCATCAAGCTATGCTCAAAAAGCAGTTTTTTCACGAGAATATCCTAGAATGATGACTTCTGTGCGTGCTATGGGTATGGGGAATGCTTTTTTTGGTGTAAGTGATGATAAATATGCAGCTTTTTATAACCCTGCAGGTCTTGCTATGAATAAAAGTGTATGGAATGTTGATATTATTCCATTAAGCATTGGTGCCAACAGCAATATGATTTCAAATGCCACAGATTTGGGAAGTATGTTTTTAAAAGGCGGTTTAAGTACAGATACTATTGTAAAAACATTAGATGGTATGATGGGTCAGTATAATAATATAAGTCCTATTACTTTTTTTCCTGCATTTACATATAAAAACTGGTCTTTTGGTATATTTGTAAACAGCTATGCAGATGTGCTTACATATAATAAAGTAATGCCAACAGTTTCTGCAAAAATTCATGCAGATGCAGGTGCAGTTTTAACTTATGCACATTCATTTTTAAAAGATAAATCTTTGCATTTAGGTGTATCATTAATGGGTTTTTACCGTATGGGTTACAGTGCAACATATACAGCAGTTGATATTGCAAATCTTGATACAAACGGCATAGTAAGTGATTTATTAGAAAACACTGGCTGGGGTATTCTTGCAAGTGTTGGTGTAATGTATGAACTTCCATGGCTTAGAAAAGAATTAAATGCAAGAGTAGGGCTTTCCTTTAATGATTTTGGGTATCAGTATATGGCGGACGGGCTTGATAAAATTGAGCCTACATTAAATTTAAGTTTAGCAATTTCACCAAACTGGGAGTTTATTTCATCTAATATAGTTATAGATTTTAATGATTTATTATTTATGAACGGCACTGATGATTCTTTTGGCAAGCGTGTAAATATTGGTGCAGAAATAGGATTTTGGAACAGGATATTTCTCCGCACAGGACTTCATCAGGGATACTGGACAGCAGGTGCAGGCATTAATATCTGGGCACTTCGCATAAATTATGCTTATTATACAGAAGAGCTTGGTGCTTATGCAGGTCAGTATTCAGACCAGCGTCATGTAATAGAAGTAGTTTTAGGCTGGGACCAGCTTAAAAAGCAGCCAAACAGCAGGCTTATTGACTAGATATTAAAATAAAATGAAAAAATCTGTATTAATAACATTTTGTGTAGTTTTTTTATTATATGGCTGTGCAGAAAAACAAAAAGTTATTACTGGCGGGCAGCTTTTGCAGGTAGTAAGCCATGTAAAAGCTGAGCCATCAAATCCAAAAGATTTTGAATTAAAAATACCAGAATCTTCAATGATTAGAAATTCTTTAGTCAGCTTTAATAAAACATATCAAAGAGTATACAGTGACAGCAATGTAACATCAATGGCAGCAGGTAAAGAAATGATTACTGTTTTGAAGCCAGATGAAATAGGTTTTACAATTACAAGCTGTCCGGGACTTTATTTAAAAAATACTTATGACAATGTAAGAGTATACGGACTAGAAGCAGCAATATATAATAGCAGTTATATAGATGTTTATTCTGCTTCAGAATGTGCAAGTTTAGGAACATATCCTAGAATGTTAAACGGCAGTGTGGAAATAGTGCCAAACTATATTATAGAATGGGCTGGCTCTCAGGCAGCATTAAGAAATTCTTATAATGGTGATGAACTCTATACTGGTGATACAGGGCTTTTAATAAAAGCAGCAGGATATGTAAATGGTGCACCTGTTCTTTTGCAGGAAAATGGCTATATATTAACCTATGATAAAAGTATGCAGGCTTTTATATTAACAGGGCAAATTCCATCAGGTTATAATGAAATATACCATTCTGAAGGCAGATTTTATGGCACATTAAAAGATGAAAAGAAATTTTTTGTGCTTGATAATGACACAGTAAAAATCAGCGATAATACAGACTGCACTGCAAGCCCATACAGTGTTTCAGGGCTGTGCGGCACTACATTAATAACTGATAATGAAATATATCATGACCTGCCTGTAAAAGATAAGTTTGCTTCCACATCTACCACTTTTATTACCCTTGATAAATCAAATATAAATATATATTATCTTGAGACAGTTTGGCAGAGATTTTTATCTATGAGTTATGAAAGGCCAAAGGCATGTGTTTCTGGTAAAACTGTATATTATAAGTCATTCAGTGGCAGTATTTATCAAAATATAAATGGAAAGGAAAGCAAAATATCAGTAATGCCTAAAAAATGTTCCAGTAAAAATGTAGTCCTTAATTATGGTGAATTTTACTGTTCTGGCAAAAAATGTGGTAAATTCGCCATACCTATTAAAAATAATAAAGATGCAGTAATGTATCGCCGAGTAGAAGATAATACTATATATTATTATTTTGATAATTTAGATTTTTTGCCTTTTAAATCAGGCTCAAAATGACTTATAGTGTGAAAACTGTATGGACTTACAGTGTTACAGGAAAAAGAAATTTATTTAGTGGCTTAGTTCAAGAATCTTGTATAAGTCCATTTTATATTTGTGCAGATATTTTAAATAAAGTGCTGTATTATAAATATGTTCTTTTAATAAAACATAAATTATGCTATATTAAGCCACTAAACTAAATAAATAAGGATAATGATATATGGAATTACTTTCTCCTGCTGGGAATTTTGAAAAATTAAAAGCTGCTGTTCGTTTTGGAGCAGATGCAGTATTTATGGGTGGTCCTGCTTTTGGTTTGAGAGCAAATGCAGGCAACTTTTCATTTGATGAAATGGAAGAAGCCTTTAAATACCTACATGACAGGGGTAAAAAAGGATATGTTACTGTTAATATATATCCACAGACTAATGAGCTTGAAAGTATTAGGCAGTATCTTAAAAAATGCGAGCAGTTAGGGGCAGACGCTTTAATTATAAGTGACCCTGGTATATTTTCAATAGTTAAACAGGAAGGTATAAAAACACCTGTATCAATAAGCACTCAGGCAAACACAACAAACCTTGCCGCTGTTAATTTCTGGGCATCTCTTGGTGCTTCCCGTGTTATTATGGCAAGGGAAGTGAGAAAAGAAGATTTAGTAGAAATTATGAAAAATGCTCAGTGTGAAGTAGAAACCTTTATTCATGGAGCAATATGTATATCTATGAGTGGAAGATGTTTAATAAGCTCATATATGACAGGAAAAGATGCAAATAATGGAGAATGCACTCATCCGTGCAGGTGGAATTATGCTTTAATGGAAGAAAAGCGTGATGGAGAATATTTTCCAGTATATGAAGATGACAGGGGAACATATTTATATAATTCTAAAGACTTATGTCTGCTTGATAGAATAGGCGAGCTTGTAAAAATGGGCTCTGCAAGTGGTAAGATAGAAGGCAGAATGAAAAGTATAATGTATGTTTCCATTGTAACTGGTGTATACAGGCAGGCAATAGATTTAGCTGTGAAAGATGCAGATAATTATAAGCCGCTGCCAGAATGGCGTCATTTACTGGAAAGTGTAAGCAACAGAGGATATATTGAAGGCTTTTACGGTGGCGAATATGATACAAATGCAGTAAATAGAGAAACAAGTGGATATTCCCGCTCTGCTGCATTTTTAGGTGTTGCATTAAAAGACAGCTCAAATGATGAATTAGAAATTACTTGCAGGGCAAAATTTGCACCAGATGAAGAAATAACTATACTTACTCCTGATTTGAAAAAAATTAAAGTTATACCAGAAATAGTTTTAGATGAAGGGAATAATAAGGTAGAGGCCACAAGACCTAACTATATTTACAAAATACCATTTAAAGATAAAGCACCAGAAGGCTCACTTATTATGAGGTTTTAAAATGGATGTAGAAAATCGCATAAAAGAACTTGTAGATATTTTAAATAAATACAGCAAAGCATATTATATTGATAACAGCCCGCTTGTTTCTGATGTGGAATATGACAGGCTTTATAAAGAGCTGGAAGATTTAGAAAAAAAATATCCTGAATATGTTATGGAAGATAGTCCTACTAAAACAGTAGGTATAAAGCATAATAATAAAATAAAAACAATTACCCATGAAATACCAATGTATTCTTTGGAAAATTCATATTCCATAGAAGATATTAAAGAGTTTTATACAAGGCTTTATAAACTTTTTGGCTTAAATCCAGAGGTAACTGTTGAAGTAAAAATGGATGGAGCTGCATTATCTGTTACTTACGATAATGGCAGATTGCAGCAAATAGTAACACGGGGTGATGGTAAATCTGGCGAAGATATTACAAATACTGCTGTTATAAAAAACCTGCCGAAAAAAATATCATATAAGGGCAGGCTTATTCTTCGCGGTGAAGTGATTATGCCAAAAGTTGTATTTAAGCAGTTAAATAAAATAAGGGGCGAAATGGGGCAGCCTTTATTTGCAAATCCAAGAAATGCAGCAAGCGGAAGTTTAAAACTTATTAATATTAAAGAAGCATCTTCCAGAGAGCTTGAAATGTATATATATGGAACTGCCTACTGTGATGAAGAATTTATCACACATACCGCATCTCTTGATTTCTGCAAAGAAAATAATCTGCCTGTAAGCCAGTATTTATATGTATGCTCATCTATTTCTGAAGTGGAGCAGGCACTTAAAACTATTGAAGATATGCGTTTCAGCCTGCCTTATGATATAGATGGGGCAGTTATTAAAGTTAATAATAAAGACTATCAGGAAGAAGCTGGCTGGACTGCAAAATTTCCACGATGGGCAATAGCATATAAATATAAGGCTCAGCAGGTTTCTACAAAACTTTTAGATGTAATATTTCAGGTAGGCAGAACTGGTGCAGTAACTCCTGTTGCTGTGCTTGAGCCTGTGCAGATTTCTGGCACAACTGTTTCAAGAGCAAGTCTGCATAATGAAGATGAAGTTAAAAGATTAAATATAATGACAGGTGATACTGTATTTATTGAAAAAGGCGGAGAAATTATTCCAAAAGTGGTAAGTGTGCAGGAAAAATTAAGGAGTGATAATGCCAAAGAAATAGTGTTTCCTGATAAATGCCCAATATGCAATTCATTACTTGAAATAAGTGAAGATGATGCAAAAAGAAGGTGTAAAAATACAGAATGTCCAGCACTTGTGCAGGGCTCAATTATTCATTTTGCAAGCCGTGATGCTATGGATATTAAAGGGCTTGGAGAAAAAGTAGTGGAAGAGCTTTATAATGCTCATCTTATAAATAATTATGCGGATATTTATGAATTAAATGTATCTCAGCTTGAAAACAGAGAAGGCTGGGGTGAAGTTTCTGCTATTAATTTAATTAATGCTGTAAATGACAGTAAAAATATACCATTTGAAAGGGTGATTTTTGCTCTTGGTCTGCGTCATGTTGGTGCAGTTGCCGCAAAATTAATTGCAGAACATTTTAAAAGTATGGATAATCTAATGAATGCCAGCTTTAATGATTTAGAACAGGTGAAAGGTGTAGGGGAAGAAACAGCAAAATCAGTGCTTTCATCTTTGAATGATAAAAATATACAGGAAATTATCGCAAGACTGAAATCCTATGGTTTGCAGATGGAATATGTAAGCAGTGCAACAGGCAGCAGCTTAAAAGGCAGCACATTTTTAATTACAGGCACACTTGATAAGCCTAGGAAATATTATGAAGACTTAATTGTGCAAAATGGCGGCACACTTTTAAGCGGTGTCTCTAAAAACTTAAACTATTTAATAGCTGGAGAAAAAGCAGGCTCAAAGCTGGAAAAAGCAAAAAAACTTGAAGTAAAAGTTATTTCTCAAAATGAGTTTTTAAATATGATAAATAGATAAAAATATCTTAATTATAACTGCATCATAAAGTATCTGTTTTAGATACTTCGCTTAAAAATCAAGCTCAGTATGACAGTGCAGTTTTCACAATATAAGTCATTTTGAGCCTGATTTTAAAGGCGAAAAATCTAGATTACATATATTGCAGTAATGTATAATATATTTTTGATTTTTACTATATTCTAATATATTTTGCTTCTATAATATCTTCTAAATTGCTAATTTTTTTTACAACTTCAGAAGATACTTTATCATCTACAAGAACAAAAGAAATAGCTTCACTTCCTTTACTGCCTACTCGTGCAAGTCCAAAGTTAGCAATGTTGATATTATTTTCACCAAGCAGTGTTGCAACTTTACCAACAATGCCCGGACGGTCATTATTTCTAAAATAGATATAATTGCCGCTTGCTTCTAAATCAAGTGTATAGTTGTCAATAAATAATATTTTGCCAATATTTTCTGCAAAAAGTGTTCCGCCAATTGTAGTTTCTTTGCCATCATTTGTTTTTACTGTTAATACAAGCAAATCGTTATATTTATCATAATGGTCATTTTTAGCTTCCATTATATTAATATTTCTATCTTTTGCTAAATATGGTGAGTTAATAAAAGAAACAGAATCTTCAAGCACAACTTCTAAAAAGCCTTTTAATGCTGCAATAGTAAATGGCTGATAGTTAAATGGCGAATCAAATGTTCTCTCGCCAAAATCTTCTTCAAATCTTTTACCAACCATAGTAAATCTGATTTCTTCTGGTCTGCCTGTAATAAATTGAGAAGCAAGTCGTCCCATACTTCTTGCAAGCTCAAAATAACGCTGTAATTCTTCAGGCAGAAGTGATTTCATATAAGGAATATTTACAGCATTAGCATAAGACCTGCCTTCAAGAGCATTAACTATCTGCTCGCATATAATAACAGCAACACCTTTTTGACCTTCATGAGTATTTGCACCAATATGAGGCGTTACAAATATATTATCAAGTTCTAATAATTTCATACCTTTTGGAGGTTCATATGAAAAAACATCTGTTGCAGCAGAAAATAATTTACCGCTTTTTACAGCCTCATAAAGAGCATCTTCATCTACTAAACCGCCTCTTGCACAGTTAACAAATACAGCTCCATCTTTCATCATATCAAACTGAGGTTTTGCTATCATACCTTTTGTTTCTTCAGTTAATGGTGTATGCAGAGTAATAACATCAGCCTGAGATAATACTTCATCAAGAGAGTTGCATAAAGTAACACCAAGGTTTTCTGCACAGGACTGTTTAACATAAGGGTCATAAGCAAGCACTTTCATACCAAATGCTTTACATCTTGTAACAACATTACCGCCAATTCTACCAATACCAACAATACCGAGAGTTTTATCTAAAAGCTGAATACCCATAAATTTCTTTCTGTTCCATTCCCCAGCTTTAACAGAGCTGTTAGCAGCAGGAATTTTACGGCATGCAGCTAATATCATCCCCATAGTAAGCTCAACAGCAGCATAAGTGTTACCTGTTGGAGCATTCATAACAATAAGACCTTTTTTGCTGGCTGTCTCAATATCAACATTATCAAGACCAACACCTGCTCTGCCTATAATTTTAAGTTTGCCTGTATTTTCAAGTAAATCAGCATCTACTGTAGTGCCGCTTCTAGTAATAACAGCATCATAATTGCCAAGAATATGTTTTAAATCAGCATTAGAAATACCTGCACGGATTTCATAATTAACGCTTTCTGCTTTTTCTAAAATCTCAATACCTTCCTCTGCAATATGGTCAGTAATAAGAATATCAAATTTTTTCACAATCCACCTCAAAAATAGCTTTAATAATTAAAAGCAGGATAACAATATCAAAATTCTCTTAACTAATCAAGAGTAACTATTAAATTTCATCATTTTTTGTTTTTAGTTTTAAAAGATATTTATTTCATCATCAGTAAGGACTTTATCACAATATCTTTTTTATCACAGGCATTTCACTTTCAGCTAAAATTTCTGCTGCCAAAGATAGAAAAGTATACTTTGATTTCATAATTATCCCTGCTGTATAATATATTTTCCTTGATATTTTATACTACTGTATATATACTTGTCAAAACATTTATAAACTAAATATGAGGATACAAATATGGCTTTCAACGACTTGCTATTAAAAGCATTAAATAAAGAAAAAACAGAGCGTCCGCCAGTATGGCTTATGAGGCAGGCTGGCAGATATATGCCAGAATATATGGAAGTGCGTAAAAAAGTTTCATTTTTAGAATTATGTAAAACACCAGAGCTTGCATGTGCTGTTACATTACAGCCTGTTGATATATTAGGTGCAGATGCTGCAATTTTGTTTTCAGATATTTTAATACCTATTGAGCCAATAGGGGTAAATTTAAGCTTTAATCCTGCCCCTGTTATATCTAACCCTGTAAGAACTATGGAAGATGTTAACAGACTTAACCATTTTAACCCAGAAAGCGATGCACCATTTGTATATAAAACAATAGATTTACTTGTTAAAAAGTTAAATGTTCCATTAATTGGCTTTTCTGGTGCACCTTTTACTCTTGCATGCTATATGACAGAAGGAGCTGGCTCTAAATCATTTTTAGAAATCCGTAAAATGATGTTAAACACACCAGATGTTTTTCATTCTCTTATGAAAAAATTAACTGAAGATACCATAAAATATTTACAAAATCAGGTGAAACATGGCTGTGCTGCTATCCAAATGTTTGATACATGGGCAGGTATTCTGCCGCCTGCAGAATATAAAGAAATGGTATTTCCTTATGTAAAAGAAATAAGCGAAAGCATTTCTGCTCCATTTATATATTTTGCAAAAGACGGTTCAGCCTATTTTGATACTATTAAAGAACTAAACTGTGCAGGTATAGGGATTGACTGGAAAATCAGCTTAAAAGAAGCAAATGTCATGCTTGGCAGTAAATTTAGCCTGCAAGGTAATTTAGACCCAGCAATACTATTTTCTAACAAAGCATCTATTAAAAAATATGCAGAAACTGCAATAAATGAAGGAAAATTATGTCCTGGTCATATTTTTAATTTAGGTCATGGAATTATGCCTGCAACACCTGTGGAAAATGTGAAATATTTAATAGATGTTGTTAAAGGTTTAGCTTAATATGAAAAAAGATGTATTGTTTATAATGGGTATGGGCGGTCCAGACAGTATTGAAGCAATAGAGCCCTTTTTATTTAACCTTTTTTCAGACAGAGATATAATAAACTTTCATGTGGGAAATATTCTGCAAAAATTTATTGCAAAAAAAATAGCTGCAAAACGCTCTAAAAAGCTATCACCAGAATATTTAAAAATGGGATATAATGGTGCATCGCCGCAGAATATAATTCACAGAAGAATCTTTAAAGCACTTGAAAAATATTATATAGATTTAACAGGCAGGCAGTTAATGGTTATAGAAGCAAACTGCTACTATCATCCATTTTTTGATGAGGCTCTTGAAGTGCTTAAAAATACAGAGTGTAACAGAGTAATATTTACAACAGTTTATCCACAGTATTCTTTAACTACTGTAGAAGCATGCTTTAACAGACTTGCAAAAATGTATAATATTTCTGGCAGTAATAAATATAAAAGTGTAGTTATTCCATACTGGTATGAAAATGAAAAATACTGCAAGGCATTATCTAAAAGAATATTAAAGGCTGCAGAAAAGCTGAATAAAGATATAAAAGACTGCCATGTGCTTTATTCTGCCCATTCTGTGCCAATGAGTTATATAGAAAAGGGCGACCCTTACCCTGAACATATAAAAAACCACATATATATAATTAATAAAATGACAGGTATAAAATCATTTGAAACTGCTTATCAAAGTAAAGTAGGTCCTGTGAAATGGATGCAGCCTGCTATGATAGATATACTTGAAAGCTATAAAGATAAAAATATTGATAATATAATTATTGTTCCTATATCTTTTATTTCTGACCATATAGAAACATTAATAGAGCTTGATGAACAGCTTATGCCAATATTAAAAAATGCTGGCAAAAATATAGTTCGGATAGAAAGTTTAAATGACAGCCCTGATTTTATTGAAGCTTTAAGTGATGTTATAAATATTTAATTTTGGAGTATTTAATGAACAGTTTTTTTGCTTTTATAAAAATGATAAAATTAGAACATTCTCTTTTTGCACTTCCCTTTGCCTTTGTTGGTATGATATTAGCAGCTAATGGACTGCCTTCATGGAATATAATATTATGGGTAGTTGTTGCAATGGTTGGTGCAAGAAGTGCCGCTATGGGTATAAACAGATATGCAGATGCTGAGATAGATGCACGAAACCCCCGCACTGCTTCAAGGGAAATACCTGCTGGCAATATTTCTAAAAAAGCAGCATTATTTTATATTTTATTAAGCCTTGCTGTATATTTTGCAGCAGCATTTATGCTTAACAGGTTAACAGCAATACTTTCCCCTGTTCCTGTATTGATATTTATATTATATGCTTATGCAAAAAGGTTTACAAACTTCTGCCATATAATTTTAGGCATAGCATTAGGACTTGCACCAATTTGTGCATGGATTGCTGTAACCGGAAGGGTTGATACTGCACCTTTTATATTAGGAAGTGCAGTAATATTATGGGTAGCTGGTTTTGATATATTATATGCAGTGCAGGATATAGAATATGACAGAAAAGAAGGGCTGCACTCTATCCCTGCAGTTTTTGGAACAGGTGGTTCTTTAATAATTGCAAGAGTGCTGCACTTTGCAGCTATATGTTTATTTATATCATTAATGGCATTTACTAATTTAGGATATATTTATTTAGCAGGGGTATTATTATCTGGTGCATTAATGGCTTATGAGCACAGCTTGGTGTCAAAAGATGATTTATCCAAACTTAATCTGGCATTTTTTAATATGAATGCTTATATTAGTATTACAATAATGATTTTTACAATTATAGATATATGGGTAGGTAAATAATGAAACGCTCATTTGTTGCATTAACTGGGGCAAGTGGTATTCTTTACAGCTTTGGTATAATTAAAGCACTGCAAAAGGCAGGCTTTGAAGTTCATACAGCAGCAGCTAATGAAGCACTTGCAAATGCTCAGGCAGAAACTGGTGCTGCATATAAAAGCATTGAAGATATGTATAAATCAAATGGTATAGAAAATATTATAATACATAATAATAATGATTTGAGTGCATCCGTTTCAAGCGGTTCATTTAAAGTAGAGCATTATATTATTGCTCCAGCTTCTATGGGGTTTGTTGGCAGATGTGCAAATGGAATTAGTTCATCATTAATAGAAAGATGTGCTGATGTTGCATTAAAAGAAAGACGGCAGTTAGTTGTGCTTTTTAGAGAAATGCCTTTATCTACTATACATTTAGAAAATCTTACAAGGCTTTCTCAAGCTGGTGCAGTAATAATTCCTGCAGCTCCAGGCTTTTATAATAAACCAGAAACTATTGATGATTTAGTTAATTTTGTAACTGGAAAAGTTCTTGATGTTATAGGTATAGATAACAGCTGTTATACACGGTGGAAAAATTGAGAATACTTTGTGTAGAATGTTTTAACCAGATAGTAAACATTAAAAAAGGTATTGCAATATGTTCCTGCTGTAATGCAGAATATAATATTGCAGAAAAAAGTACTCAGTTTAAAGTCCGCCTTTCTGGTGGGTTTATTAAAACAAGCCTGTCTTATGATGATATTGTTTTAGGTATAAAAACAGGCTCTATTTTAGCAGGTGATTATATTGCAAGTGTTGATGGACCATGGATACATGTTTATGATTCATCTTTTGAATATTATTTTAAAAAAATAGATGAACAGGATAACAGAAGCGGTATAATTTTATATAAAAAAAAGAAAAAAAAGTTGTCAGTTATTAATATGCTTGTGTTTCTTCTAATAATTTCTATTGCAATTAATTTTACATTAATTGTATTATTATATATGATGAATAGCAGAATAACCAATTTAGTAGGTCAAATAACAGGAGGCTGATTATGGATAAATCTGAAGGAAAAGACTGGTTTGCAAAAACACTTAACAATGTTACAGAAGAAACAGCAAAAGTTTACAAAATTTCTCGTTTAAAATTAGAAATCAATTCTTTTAATAAAACTTATAATGAGAAGATGCATAAAATAAGCAAACGCCTGCTTAAACTTATAGAGCAGGGAGAAATAGATGCATCTCTTTTTGAGCCAGAATACAGCTCTATTATGCAGATTTCTGAAAAAATAGAAGAAATGGAAGCAGAAGTTGAAGCTATTAAAGGCAATTTAAAATATGGATTTGGTAAAAAGAAATCTGATGATAATGAAAATATTGTAGATGTTAAACCAGAAACTGTTGAAAATGATGAGAAAAAAGAGGATAATAAATAATTATATTATTATACTGCTTATATGTGTTGTAACAGGCTGTTCTGGAACATTATTTGGTTATGATAATCTAGACAGCCTGTATAAAAATAATATAAGAAATATGGATATAAGTGTATATTATAACACTACAGATGGCTATATAACTTCCACAGTTAAAAATGTAAGCAGCACATTTATGACAAACTTAAATATGTCTATGGAATGTGAGTATAATAATGGGAATATAATCACAGATATTCATTCACTAAGCAATTTAAAAGCATACTTTTACAAAAATGTAGTCTTTCAAATAGATTATGATAAATGTAAAAGTTTAGTGTTAAAGTATATTTATTATCCACAGGAAGACGGTGGGTTTATATATACAGACAGGTTTGGTTCATATCCTATACCTGTTTCAAATGATATACCTGTTGATGGTGTATTAGTAATAAAATAATATAAGGAGGATGTATGATTAAAAGAATAAACAATGAAAAAGAGTTTTTATCAGCCTTGAATAGAGTTGATACACTAATGTTTCATGCAGTTCCTGGCACGCCAGAAGGTGATGAGCTTGAACAGCTTTCTAAAATGATAGAAGAATATGAAAATAGAAATGCTATTATTATGAGTCAGTCAAAAGTTCAAGATGATGCTATAAACTCTAAATATAAAAAATAACTTCTGTCTAAACAGTTTAACTAAGTAATTTTTTTTATATATCTTAAAAAGGCTTCTAGTCATCAATTTAATAAATGTAGTGAAATATTTTGATTTAAGATAAAATATATCTTGAAAGATATTAAACAATATAATACTATAACTTATTATGAGCATATTAATAATTAATGCAAGCCCTAGAAAAAGTGGCAATTCAACATTTATAGCTGAAAGTTTAAAGGAAAAGTATGGAGATAGCTGTCAAGTAGTAAATCTTGCAGAGCTTAATATAAAGCCATGCACTTCCTGTCGCTCTTGTAAAATTAATAACAGTTTTTGTGTTATTAAAGATGATATTTCTGAGCTTTATTCTAAACTTTTATCTGCTGATAAAATTATTCTTATTTCCCCAAATATTATGGGTTTTATTTCAAGCCATGCAAAGATTTTAACAGACAGATTTTACTGTTTGAAAACATCAGAGCGTAAAACTAAATTTGAAGAAGGCAAAAAAATGTTTTTTATATTAACTCAAAAATCAGCAGACAGAAGCCATGGAAATATGGCAGTAAACTGGGCAAAAGGTTTTTTTGAGCAATATGGATTAAAAACTTTTACTTTTGTTATACCAAACTGTGGCTATGATAATACTGATGGTGTAAAAATAAAACTTGATGAAATAAAAATGAATGTATCAATGTTTTTTAATTAAAGGAGGATACTCTAATGGCAGTTTCTTACAAAGAATTAGGTCTTGTAAACACAAAAGAAATGTTTGCAGACGCTATGAAAAATGGTTATGCAGTTCCTGCATACAACTTTAACAATTTGGAGCAGATTCAAGCAATTATTCAGGCTTGTGCTGAAACAAAATCTCCAGTTATACTGCAGGTTTCAAAAGGTGCAAGAAATTATGCAAATGCAACAATTTTAAGATATTTAGCTGTTGGTGCAGTTGAATATGCAAAAGAATTAGGCTGCAGCATACCTATAGCATTGCATCTAGACCATGGAGACAGCTATGAGCTTTGTGTTGACTGTATAGAAAAAGGCTTCTCATCAGTTATGATTGACGGCTCTCATCTGCCTTATGAAGAAAATGTTGCATTAACTAAAAAAGTTGTTGATTATGCTCATCAATTTGATGTTACTGTTGAAGGTGAATTAGGTGTGCTTGCTGGTATAGAAGATGAAGTTCAAAGCGAACATTCTCACTATACAGACCCAGACCAGGTTGAAGATTTTGTTAAACGCACTGGTGTTGATTCGCTTGCAATATCTATTGGAACATCACATGGTGCATACAAATTTAAATTAAAACCGGGCGAAAGTGTTCCACCACTTCGTTTTGATATATTAGAAGAATGTGAAAAAAGACTTCCAAACTTCCCTATTGTTTTACATGGTGCTTCTTCTGTTCTTCCTGAATATGTAGAGTTAATCAATAAATACGGTGGTAAAATGGAAAATGCAGTTGGTGTTCCTGAAGACCAGTTAAGAAAAGCTGCTAAATCAGCAGTATGTAAAATTAATATTGACTCTGATGGTCGTCTTGCTTTCACTGCAAAAGTTAGAGAAACACTTGCTACACAACCAAGTGAATTTGACCCTAGAAAATATTTAGGTAATGCTAGAAGCGAACTTGTAAAAGCATATAAAGCTAAAAACGAAAATGTTTTAGGCAGTGCAAACAGAGTGAAATAAGTATATAAGCCTAATGGGAAGTTTATCTTCCCATTAAGCTAAATAATATTATAATTATTTATGCAACTTGTTATTTTTTGAATCCAGTAATTTTGTGTATCAGTCTTTTTGAGCCTGATTTTTAAAGGCAAAAAATCTATACGGTATAAATTTCAATAACTATACATACTATTTTTATGATTATTGCAGTTTATATATGTTAGATACTTCGCTTATAAATCAAGCTCAGTATGACTTACATCTTTCACACTAGTAAGTCATTTTTAGCAAAGCGAAAAATCTATATAGTATAAATTTCAATAATTATACATACTATTTTTATAATTATTGCAGTTTATATATTTTAGATACTTCGCTTTAAACCAAGCTCAGTATGACCTAATTTACTTTATTTTATTGCAGTATTCATTATATGTATTAGTCTAATTTTTTGTGTAAGTCTAAATCAAAAATCCTGCAAATTTTATGCTTTAACAATTTTAATAATAAGTGATACAAACATCACAATAAATACAATTATTAATATTTTTTTAACAAAAGCCTGCCCGTTTTTAATAGCCATTTTACTGCCTATATAGCTGCCTAATACATTAGCTATTAAAAGCGGTATGCCAATATATATTATCACCTGTCCTGCTTTTAAGAACATTACTAATGCACCTGCACCTGAAGCAAAATTTACTATCTTTGCAACAGCTGAAGCCTGCACCATATTCATACCAAGAATTGAATAAAATGCTATAATCAAAAATGTTCCCATTCCAGGACCAAAAAAGCCGTCATATATTCCTAAAACAAAAGTGATAAATGGTGCAGCAATATAAAGCTCCTTTCTGGAAAAATCTTTTACATTATGTTTTAAATTCTTTTTAGGAATAAATGTTACAATAGCAGCAATAGGAAGAATAAAAAGAATGATTTTATTTAGAGTATCTTGAGTAACCCCTAAGTTTATATGAGAGCCTGCCATCCCGCCTAAAAATGCACACACAAGACCAATTAATGCAATAGGCCATATTACAGTTTTACTGCGGATAAAGTTATATGCGGCAGTTGCTGTGCCAAATACTGCAGGCAGTTTATTTGTAGCTACTGCCATAGTTGGAGAAAGACCAGCAAGCATTAAAGCAGGCACAAGGATAAACCCGCCGCCGCCTGCAATACTGTCAATAAAGCCTGCACAAAATGAAGCAGCAATTAAAAATGCAAGTATATAGTATGAATCAGAAATATATTCCATATAATTCCCCCAGAGTAATCTATAATATAAATTTGTAATTATTTCAATTGATTTATTCTACAATTTAATATATACCTATTCTACTATATTTTTTGGAGGCTTATTAGTGGAGCTGATTGAAGTTATATCTGCAAAACTGCATGGGATAAAAATAACAGAAAGTGCACTGCATTATCATGGAAGTGTTACAATTGATGAAGATATACTTCACAAGGCAGGTATTCGCCCTATGGAGTTTGTATATATTTGGAACAAAGCAAGTGGTGCAAGAATTGCTACTTATGTGCTGCCCGGAGAAAAAGGCAGTGGTATTGTCTGCTTAAACGGAGCTGCTGCAAGAAGCTGTCAGGTTGGAGATGAAGTGATTATATCCCTTTCTAAATATATAACAAATGACGAAATGGCATGCAGAAAAGCAAAAGTAGTTACATTTAACCATGACAGCCGCATAAACACAGTTGATGAAATATTAGAGTATGACTTTATAAGCGATACAGAGGATAACTGGCAGTTTAAAATTAATAAGCTGTATTAAAACTTTCTTTTATATTATATAATATTAATTTTATTTAAAAAAAAATACAAATTTTCTCTTGCAATATAAAAAAATAAGTTTATTAATAGAATATTATAATAATTGTTTATCTTGGGAGAGAAAAAATGAAGGTAAATGGAAATTCAGGTGCAGAAAAAAATGTATTATCTGCAATAGGCTCTAACTTTTTAGGCAGAGCTCCAAGATGGTATAAGATTTTAATTATATCATATCTTATCATTAACCCTATTTTATTTGCTATTAATCCATTTGTAGCAGGCTGGGTGTTAATGGCAGAATTTATTTCTACATTAGCATTAGCATTAGTATGCTATCCACTGCCATCTGGTGGTTTATTAGCTATTGAAGCAGTCGTTATTGGTATGACTTCCGCTGAACATGTCTATCACCATGTAGTAGATAATTTTCCAGTGTTACTATTACTTATGTTTATGGTAGCAGGTATTTTCTTTATGAAAGAACTGCTGCTTTTTATTTTTACTCGTCTTTTAGTAAGTGTTCGCTCTAAAATCTTATTATCATTAATTTTTTGCTTCCTTGGAGCATTTTTATCTGCATTTTTAGATGCACTTACTGTTACAGCAGTTGTTATTACTGTTGCTTATGGATTTTATGGGATATATCATAAATATGCATCAAACAAAGGCGACAGGCAGGCAAAATCTATTAAAGATGATGATGGTATTGATGAAATTGACAGAGAAGATTTAAATAATTTTCGTGGATTTTTAAGAAACTTAATGATGCATGCTGCTGTTGGAACAGCATTAGGCGGTGCATTAACATTAGTAGGTGAGCCGCAAAACTTAATTATTGGTAAACAAATGGGCTGGGATTTTATACAGTTTTTTAAAGAATGTTCCCCTGTTTCAGTGCCAGTATTTTTTGCCGGTCTTGTAACATGTGTTCTTACAGAAGTATTTAAAATATTAGGCTATGGCTACCAAATGCCTGAAAATGTCCGTAAGGTTTTAGAAGCTGAAGTGAAAAGAACTTCTGAAGATATGGATGTTAAAACAATAGGCAGATACATTGCAGAAGCTGCTGCGGGTGTATTTTTAATCATTGCTCTTGCTCTGCATTTAGCAGAAGTAGGTCTTGTTGGTTTAACAATTATCATTTTAGTTACATCATTTACAGGTGTTATTGAAGAACACCATTTTGGTGAAGCATTTACTGAATCACTGCCATTTACTGCACTCTTAGTTGTATTTTTTACAATTGTAGCAGTTATTGCAGACCAAGGGTTATTTAAACCTATCATTAATGTGGTTTTTGGAATGGATGGTAAACATCAGATATTAGCATTCTTTATTGCAAACGGTGTGCTTTCTGCTATTAGTGACAATGTGTTTGTTGCTACTGTTTATATTACAGAAGTTGTTGCTGCATTAAAAGGCGGTATAATTGACCAGCTTCAGGCAGATAAACTTGCTGTTGCTACAAATATGGGAACAAATATTCCATCAGTTGCAACACCAAACGGACAGGCTGCATTTTTATTCTTGCTAACTTCTACACTTGCCCCATTAATAAGATTATCTTATTTACAGATGATGAAACTTGCACTTCCATATACAATTATAATGACAACAGTTGCATTAATCGCAACATACTATAATTTGTAATGACATTAAAAGATAAAGAAGAAAAGTTAATCAATATATTAAAATGTTTTAAATCATGTGCCGTCGCTTTTTCAGGCGGCACTGATTCTACACTGCTTCTATACTATCTTTCTAAACTGAATATTAAAACAAAAGCATATACATTTCATTCTTATTTATACCCTGACAGTGAGCTGAAAGATGCTGAAAACACTGCAATACTATTAAATATAGAGCATAAGATAATTTATATTGAGCCATTAGAAATGATTGAAAATATTAAATATAACCCAAAAGAAAGATGCTATATATGTAAAAAATATATGTTTTCTATGCTAAAAACAATGGCAGAAAATGATGGCTGTGATACTATTATTGAAGGCTCAAATTATGATGATAGAAAAGATTTTCGTCCCGGATTTAAAGCTGTGCAGGAAGCTGGTGCATTAAGCCCGCTTGATATGGCAGCTCTTACAAAAGAAGATATTAGAAACCTTTTAAAACAGGCAGACTTAGACTATAATAAACCATCTTTTGCATGCTATTTTTCACGGTTTCCATACAACATAGAAATAAGTAAAGAAATGATTGAAATTATATCTAAAAGTGAATGCTATATACATTCACTTGGCTTTAACAGTGTAAGAGTAAGATATCATAATCAAACAGCCAGAATAGAAGCATCTGAAAATCATATAAAAGATATTATAAATAATAAAGAAATACGAAGTAAAATTATTACATATCTGAAATCTCTTGGATTTATATTTGTATGTATGGATTTAGAAGAATATAAAACTGGCTCTATGAATAGGCTGATATAAGTGAAATTTAAAACAATAAAATACACTATAATAATATTTGCATTATGTCATTTTTTAATACAAATAAGTTATGCATACAGCCTGCCACTATTTGATGAAAGATTTAATGAAAAGGGATTTATTAAAAAGCAGCCTTTTAACATAAGCATAGGTTATGAATACAGCAGCACAGATGGATTTAACTTAATAACATCAAGCAAAGCATTAAGTAATACAGAAATAAGTAAATACAGTAGTGGAATCAAAACAGAAGCAGACCTTTATATTACACCATTTCTTAAATTATTTGTAAACTATACATTTAGAAATAGTCTTTTGGATATAAAATATACACTTAATAAGAATAATCACCAATATCTTATAAAAGATTATACATCTGTATTTTCAAAAAAAAGTAATGAACATATCTATATGGCAGGATTTGAAGCAGCTTATGAATGGTCTATAAAAAAATATACACCATATATTTCATTTAAAACAGGTTTTGGCTTAACAGTTTCAGAACGCTATGAAGATATATTTTATAATGCATCATTTGCATTAAAAGCAGGCACATATATTACATTTAATAAAAATTTTATATTAAATATTTATACTGGAGCAGATTACACAACTCTTTTTAATAACGGATTAATGATTGAAAATATTAATATTGCTGTTCCTAATGAATATTTAATGACAGGTATGTCAGTATATAATTTCTATGCAGCTGCAGAGTATCAAGAAAATTATGATAAAAATATCAATATGCTGTTTGGCATGGAGCTTGATATTTATAAGTATTCATCTATTTTTGCAGAAATTAAGTTTATAAACAGTCTTATATTTCACACTGGAATAAAAGTAAAATTTTAGTTAAAACTTATATCATATTTTTTAGATTTTTCGCCTTTAAAATCAGGCTCAAAATGACTGTGGTGTGAAAGCAGTAAGTTATACTGAGCCTTAAAGGCGAAGTATCTAAAAGTAAGATAACTTAAATATATTATGCACTTTTGTAATATATATAATTTATATTTTTCATCTATAAAATCAGGCTCAAAATGAATGCTGCACAAAATTTCTGGGTAAGTTTACTTATTGCTCTGATGTATATTATATCATAGTATTTATTAAAAAACAGGGGTAAAACATATTAGATTTTGTAAGATTATGAGACATATGTTACAAAAATAAGTATAAAAAAATACCTCTTAGTATATAGTATAAAATTAAGCAAAAAACTAAACTAAACTAAGAGGTATCACAATGAATAAAGTGATAATAACAGAAGAAATGCGATTTCGTCAACGGTTATGTGAGTATGCATTAAAAAAAGGAGCAACGAAAGCAGCCCGCAAATATCAAGTGAACCGTATGTTTGTATACAGGCATTTAAAGAAATATGATGGAACAGTTCAGAGTTTATCTTTTAAAAGTCGTAGACCAAGAAACAGTCCAAATAAGCATAGTAAAGAAGAGCTTGATTTAATATTTAACACATATGCCGAGCATGGTTTGTATGGTAATGCGGAGGTATATGTCAGACTTCTAGAAATTGGTTATAATCGTAGTTTTGGCAGTATGTGTATGCAGATAAGGAAGAAAGGCTTAAAGTCATTAAACAAGTCAAAAAAGAGCTATACAAGATATGAACCAATAACAGGTCAGTATATAGGCGACAAGGTTCAGATAGATATAAAATATGTTCCACAGGAATGTATAATGTTTTCCAGCTATGGTAAAAAATATTATCAGATAACAGCGATAGATGAATACAGCAGAATGAGAGTATTAGAAATAGTAGAAGAAAAAAGCACATTTGAAACAGGTAAGTTTTTAGACGAACTGGAAAGTAAATTTGGCTTTCCACTAAAAACAATTCAAGTGGATAATGGCTATGAGTTTGTAAATGATAAGGAAGTTACAAACAAGAAAAGCTATTTTGAAGAGACAGCTGAAAAGAAAGGATATACTATTAAACGAATAAGACCTTATTCACCTTGGCAGAATGGAAAGGTGGAAAGAAGTCATAGAGAGGATGGAAAAATTTTATATGCAAATAATAAATTCTATTCCAAAGATGAATTAATTAAGGCTCTTAAACAGCATGAAGATAGATATAATAATACTGCTAAAACATGCTTAAATTTTAAATCTCCATATGAGATTGTTATTGAAAATAAATTATTGCTTGATTTATATTAAGTTAAGATTTATTTTTTACTAAAAGTGTAACATTTGTCCTGTTAGTTAAGATATATTGACATTTGCTCATCAATATATTATATATAATTTGTAAATAAAATAAAGATTGTGGGATAAGACGATGTTAAGATTCACTATTGCAAAAAAAATTAATACTTTTACTATTATACTTGTTTTAACATGTATTTTAGCAAGTTCATTCTCTATAATAGCTAGTATAAAAGGGATAAATGAAGCTGAAACTCTTGATGAAGTCAGTTTATCTGCGAATTTACTGCTTACTGCTGTTAAAACTAATGTATTAAATGTTAATTCTGATGTGAGCAAGTATGTAATTACTGGTGATCAAAAATATATTGAGAATATGCAAAAAGCAATAGATTCTGATAATTTAGCTCAGTTTAAAAATATAGTGAGTAAAAATCCTAAAATGTTTTATGATTATAATCAGTTAGATGAATTTTATAGTGGTGTTGAAGATTTTGCTGTAAGCTCCCAAAAGGTAACTAATTCTTTTAAATTACTTAAAGATAATGGTGATACTTTCCTTACTACTGCTAATGATTTATTCACAGCTACTGAGAGAATACAAAACAGAACTGCTAATCGTATGGAAGATTATATTGATAGAAATGATCAAGAGCGTATTCTTAATTTTTTTAAACTTTCTTTTTTACTTGGTGAAGCAAAAGAGCATGCTTTAGAAACAGTATCTATTGCTAATACAATACTTTCAGGGGCTACTTACAGTATGGAAGTATATAATTCTATTTATCTGCAAATAAATGAAATGAGAGAACATATACAAGAAGCAAGAAAAGTAGCAAGATTAAGAGAATCTATAGATGATTTAACATATATCTCTAATAAAATTGTAGAGCTTGAAAAAATGGCTAAAAATGCAGAGCCTTTATTTAGTGAATTTTCTTCATCTATGGGGAAAGTTAATACCAGCAAGGATACATTATTTTTTCAATTAGAAGAATATGAAAGACTTTCTGCAGATGATGTTAGAATAGCAGCTGATAACATTATTGCCAGTCAGAAAAAAGCTCTTTTAACTAGTTCCTTTTTTGCTGTTTTGGCTATAATATTAGCATTCATTGTTATATTATCATTAAATATTAGTGTTATTAAACCTTTAGATGTCCTTGTAGCAAGGATAAGTAATTTAACAAATGGTGATGGTGATTTAACTAAACGAATAGATATTAAATCAAAAGATGAGTTTGGAGAGCTGGCAGCACATGTTAATTCTTTTATAGAAAATGTGCAGATTATTATTAAAGAAGTAAAAGATGCAACAAATGAAGTTGCTTCAGGTAATAATGAGCTTGCAGCTACAATGGAAGAATTATCAACAACTTTTGATTCTCAGGCTAAACAAATATCTGATATGGTTTTAAGTATGGATACTGTTAGAGATATTTCTAATGAAACATCACAGGCTCTTGATACTAATATGGATATATTAGAAGGTGCAGCAGTAAAAACTCAGTCTGGAGCAGACCAGTTAAATGGTGTGCAGCAGGATATGATGACTATAAAAAATGAAACAGTATCATTGGAAGCTGTTATTTCAGAGCTTGCAGACAGCTCTAACCAGATAGGTGAAATATTAAGTGTTATTAATGATATTGCAAACCAGACAAATCTTCTTGCATTAAATGCAGCAATTGAAGCAGCTCGTGCAGGTGAAGCAGGCAGGGGGTTTGCAGTAGTTGCAGATGAAGTAAGAAAACTTGCAGAAAGAACACAGCATGCTACTGGCAAAATAGAATCTATTATAGGCTCATTGCAGCAGAAATCAAATCTTGCTTCTGTTGAGATGACAAAATCAGTAGAAAGCGTTCAGGCTGGTGTTGATAATATTGGCGAAACTAATGAAGGATTTAAAAGTGCTGTTGAAAGTGTTATGGACTTACACAGAGAAATGAAAACAGTTGCAGAAAGTGTGTCTAACCAATACAGCACAATATTAACAGTTGTTGATAATACTCAGGTAATTGCAGCAGGTATTGAAGAAAGTAATCAGGCAGTAAGTGAAGTTAATAGAACTGTTGCACATTTACAGGAAAGAACAGACGGGTTAAAAATGTTAATAAGTAAATTTAATGTATAGTTATATATAATACAATAAAATAAAACAAAAGCCACTGAATATCAGTGGCTTTTTTAGTAACTCTTTAGTATAGAAGAAAAATGATTTATAATAAATATTATAAAAGTATAAAAGATATATAATAAGTTTGTGTTTCTGTAAAAGCATAGGGATATTATAATGTAATTTAATGCTTGTTGTAAAATACATAAAAAATGATATGTAAAATCTATAACAAATATAGGCAGTCATGTAAATTAAGTTTAAATTATACTTTTAAATGTAATAAATATAGTAAGAGAATTTAAGATAAATAAGGTTATACTGATAGTGATAAGACAAAGTATCTGTATTGTAAAAACTGCAACCCACAATATAGTATTTAGAATTATTTCAATTTAAATATTCTATAAATTATTAACTTTTAGGCAATATCTAAATTTATACTTATATTATACAGTATCTTAAAAAGTTTGTAGTTTTAATTTCATTATAAATATAAGATTCTTCGCTATGCTCAGAATAGGCATTGTGTGGCAGCAGCTCTGAATAATAAAACTGCTACAATTGTCATACTGATAGTAATAAGGAGAAGTAAATAAATTTATCCTTTATTAAAAAATACATCCTTGTATTTTTTAAATCACGCTCTGCCGAAATAAGTTCGGTTATCGCTCACTTTCAGACGGCTCGTCCAGAGCCTGCTTACATGTCATACTGAGAGTAATAAGGCGAAGTATCTAAAACTATATAATTTAGATTTTTTCACCTTTAAAATCAGGCTCAAAATGACTGATATATAAAATTTCTGGGGTAAGTCCAGTTAGTGATAAGATTGTAATTACTGTGATGTGATTTTAATAAGTCAGCATAATAGAAACTGCAAGAGATAATAGATTATAGCATAAAAATAAACTACCCGTTGTTTAACGGGTAGTTGTGAGTATACTATTTTTTAAAACATTAATCATCAAATTTTTGTCCCATTATTTGACCATTTGCAGTAATATATATTTCCATCATATTACTTGTTTTTATTTCAAAACCATTCCATGTTTTTTCTGCTTTTATAATAAAAGCCTGAGGATGAGCATTTTTTACTGCATCTGCAACTGGGGCAGGTAAAACTGCTGTTGGAAAGTTTTGGTATGCTTTAATTTCTTTCCAATCACCATTTATATAAAATTCAACTTCTACACCTGTATTTAATTTTACTTCAATACTATCATAATCCTGCTCTGCAAACATAATATTAGAAGTAGGAAAATTTGCTTGAATAAATTGCTTAACATTTGCAGGAAGTGCATCTGGTGCAATAACCATATCTGCAAAAGCAAGACTTGCTGTCATTAAAAATGCTGCTGTTAAAACTAAGATTTTTTTCATAAGTATAACTCCTTTTAAGGCTTGAAACCTTTTATACCTTTACTTTATGTTTTATTAGTCGCAGTTGAAAGAAAATAGTTACAAAAAAACTGTTTTTATATTTTATTATTTTTAATATGTTTCTTAATGTTTAAAAGGATGGATATTTATTATAAGCAAATGGAATAATCTATTTATTTTGCTTATTTATTAAACATTATCTTATTTTGATATATATTTCTTTTGCTCCGCTTTGCTCTTTTTAAGAAAGATATGCTGCCACCTGTCATTATGAGCGAATGCGAATAATTTAGTTAGTATAAGCTGCAATAATTGTCAATACTGTTTTAAGATTGCTGCATTTTTTGATTTATATACTACTGTAATATATATAATTTAGATTTTTCGCCTATAAAATCAGACTCAAAATGAGTTATCGTGTGAAAACTGTATGTTAATACTGGTCTTGAAATATAGTGAAGTATCTTAATTTACCCTTTATTTTCAAATACTGTCCAGCTGCGGACTTTTTATTCCATCGCTGCTTGCTCGGAAAGTCCTTGTGCTGCAAAAACAGAGTCTTGCCTATATTAATGGCAAGTCGTTTTACATACTCGGAGTGCAGTGTAGTAAAATATGCTCTCCATGTTTTTTAAAATCACGCTCTACCAAAACAAGTTCAGCTATCGCTCATTTTCAGACGGCTTGTCCTAAGCCTGCATTCATATCATACTGAGCCATAAGGCGAAGTATCTGTATTGTAAAAACTGCAACCCACAATATAGTATTTAGAATTATTGCAATTTAAACATTCTATAAATTATTAACTGTTTAGGCAATATCTAAATTCATACTTATACTTATATTATACAGTATCCTAAAAAGTTAGCAGTTTTAACCTCATTATAGATACAAGATTCTTCGCTATCCTCATAATAGACATTGTGTGACAGCAGCTCTGAATAATAAAACTACTACAATTATGTCATAATGAGAGTTATAAGGCGAAGTGAATAAATTTATCCTTTATTAAAAAATACATCCTTTTTTTTGTAATATTTCGTTTTAGTCTTAGTATAACATAATTGTAACATCTATGTTATTATCAGCTGTGCACTATATAATATAATTATGACAAGTTGTTACAAAGATACTTTTTTCTGACGGTGCTATATGAACTTTATAAAAAAATGCCTGCTTCCAAAATTGGAAACAGGCGGATAGGTTTATATATTAAAGGAATGGGATTAGTCCATTTTTCTTTTTAAAATATTACCATTCATATCAATTTTTAATTCAAGATTGTTATTTAATTTTACTTCATAATATCCAAAATCTTTGTCTATTTTAATGATTTGACCGCCTTGGCTTTTTGCTGCTTTTTCAACTGCAGCAGGTAAAAGTCCATCAGGTAATGCAGAATATGCTTCTATTTCTTCCCATTCACCACTTAAATTAAACTCAATTTTTGCACCAGTATTAAGGATAGCTTCAAAACTGTTTTTATCCCTTTTAGCTGCAACAATATTTGCATTTTTAAAAGTTTTGCTTATAAACTGTTGAGAGTTTTGTGGCAGCTGATTTGGCTGAATAAGCATATCAGCAGCAAATGCAGTAAATGCAAACAGTGAGATGACTGCTGTAAAAAATGTTACAAATAGTTTTTTCATAAGATTGCTCCTTTTTTAATTTATTATTTGCTTCTTATGTTTTATATGTTGCAGCAGGAAAATAAAAGTTACAAAAAATATTTATTTTTTTAAAATATAGGTATACCGCCATAATTATATCATTTATCAATATGATAGGATATTTTGTTGTATTATAGCATAATATAAGATAATATTAATAAGCATTACATAAAGGAATGTAATATGGAAAAGGAATTATTAATAAATCTTGAAAAACTTCATACTACAAAGCTTGGTATCATTAGAATAAAAAAGAATTTATGTTTAAATGATTATGAAGATGTTATTGAATGGTGTAAAAGAAAAATATCTCAAAAAAAGATTAATACAGTTAGAAAAGGCAAAAATTGGTATATATCTTTTGATGACTGCATTATAACTGTTAATGCGTGCAGTTTTACTATTATTACTGCACATAAAAAAAAATATAAATCATAATTTAATGCTGGGTTTTGTTAATGATATTAGATAAAAATTTTTTTCAAAAAGATGTTGTAACACTTGCTAAATCGCTGCTTGGAAAAGTATTATGCAGAAAAATAGATAATTTTATATTAAAAGCAAGAATTATTGAAACAGAAGCATACAGCAAATCAGAACCTGCAAGCCATTCAAGTCTTGGGTATTCCTTAAATCGTGCAGCTATGTTTATGGAGGCTGGCACAATATATATGTATCACAGCAGGGCAGGGGCATCATTTAACATAAGTGCATTAGGATATGGTGATGCTGTCCTTGTAAAATCGGGTATATGTTTTCTTGATAATGATTATAATACACTTGCTTTTATACAGCAGATAAATAAAAAAAATGGAAAATTACGAGATATACATTATCTTGCTTCTGGACAGACCTTGCTTTGTAAAAGTCTAATGATTGAAAGAATGTTATGGGATAAAAAATCATTTAATGGTGAATTATATATAGAAAATATTGGATATATACCTGAAAATATCCTTATTTCATCAAGACTTGGTATCCCAAAGGGCAGGGATAATGCTTTATTGCCATATAGATATATTGATAAAGAGTTTCTAAAATATGCTACAAAAGGCAGATGTAAGTTTTATTAAATTTTACTTGATTTAATACAAAAAAAGTTTTAATACATATAGATAAATTTTCAAAGAATAAGAAGGTTGTATGGGGTTTTTAGATTCTATCCAAAGTATTATATCAGTATATTTATTAATTGCAGCAGGCTATATTCTTACCAAAAAAGATATTTTATCTACTGAGTTTGGTTCACGCATTGCATGGCTTGTTGTTAATCTTACATTTCCTGCTTATATTTTATCAGCCTTGCCTTATCAGTTTACAAAAGCACAGTTTATGGAATCAGCAGGTGGTATTTTTGCTGCATTAATTGCAACAGCAGTTCTTTATCCATTAGGATATACAGCTGGTAAGATTTTTAAAGTTAAAAATGAAAATATGGGTGTATTTTTAGCCTTGTTTGTATATTCTAATGTTGTCTTTATTGGTCTTCCAGTAAATCAGGCATTGTTTGGAGACAGCTCTGTTGCCTATGTTCTTGAATACTACATTGCAAACACTATTCTTTTTTGGACCCTTGGTGTTTATTCTATCCAAAAATCATCAGGCAGTGGAAAAGGCAGTATTAATTTAAAGGCACTGTTAACACCATCACTTACAGCAACAGTTGTAGCAATAATATTTGTCCTTGCTGGTTTTAAACTTCCAGAAATGCTGCAAAAACCAGCCAGTATGCTTGGCAGTATGACTTCACCATTAGCCACATTATTTATAGGTATGGTCTTTGCTGAAATGAAATTATCTGATTTTAAAATTACAAAAGATTTCTGGGCAGTAATGACAGGAAGATTTGTTATATCTCCATTTGCTGTTTTTCTGATTATGATGTTTTTTACATCATTTAATGCAGAAAGGCAGGAAGTATATATTTTACAGGCTGCAATGCCAGCTATGAATCAAGTTACAATATTAAGCAAATATTATGGATGTGATTATAAATATTCTACAATACTTACTGCATGGTCATTTGTGGTTAGTATGATAGCACTGCCATTATATGTAATATCATTTCAATACTTATTTTAGTAAAACATATTAATAATGTCAGAATATTTTGGATATTTTAAAAGCATTTCATCTTTTTTATAAAGAATAAAATCATCATAAGAAAATTCTGGATGCAGGCTGCACCCAGTTAATACATATTCCCCATCAATAATTTTTGCAGCAAAAATACTTCCGCTTTCTATAACAGCACTGTATGACGCATTATTATATATAAGACTGTCACCAAGTTTATGATAATTAAGTGAGCCGTCTTTTTTGATTTCATATATCTCTAAAAGACCGCCTTTATAATAATGCCATATTTCATCAGACATTATTGAATGCCATGCAGAAAACTGACCTTGTTTCAAAAGATAGTATATTGCACTTCCTGCTCTGCATTTGGTATTATCATCTTTTATGATATATTTGCTGGATTGGTAATATCTTCTAAAATATCCGCCTTCTGCATGTGGAGCAAGGTTTAATTTTTCAATTAAAATATCAGCAGTAGTTAATTCTTTCTGCATAAGTTTCTTCCATTATTAAATACAGAACTATCCATTTGAAAGCAGCCTGAAAGTGTATTAAATAAAGTATCATCTAATACTGCATCATTTTTATGGGCAGTAATGCTGCCTGAGATATTATATTCTTTATTTAATTTATCAGATACCCATACTATCATAACTGAAGCTCTGTCTTTACTTGCAGATAACTTATCTTTATATTTTTCGCCTTCTAAACCCTGTAAAATAATAAGTGCTTTTTTATCTGCTAGTATATTAATAGTTTCATGAAGATAAGCATCAATATAGTCAATATACTGGCTGTATTCATCATTATTTGTATTATTATTAATAAAATCTTTATATCTCATACTTATTAATGGAGCAGAACCTTCTGCATTTACAACAAACAGACCGCCGTTATTTTCAGCTGCAAATTCTTTAATATAGGCAAGTGATGTAAAAAGATTTGGGCTGTTATTAGTATATTTTTCTATAATATTTTTTGTATCATTTTTTACAATATTATAAGCAAGAGCATCTTTTGATAATAAAGAATTATAAACAGCAAAATATACTGTATTATAGCCTGCATTTTTAAATAGACTTATAAAAGAGCGGCTGTTATTGATGTCATTAATATTTTCAGCTGCAGCACCAGTTAATACTGCACTTCTTGTGCTGTAATTGTTTGCATAATCAGTAGTAACATTATCAAATATTATAATACTGCTGCTTGTTAAAGGCATTTGAGAGCTTGTTTGTTTAAATGGTGCATTTGAAAGTTTGTCTATTAATATCACTACACCTGTAATATTATCATCTGTTTTGACTGCATTTACTTTATCCTGCCTTTTATCTGCATAAAATTTGTATGAAAGGTATGATAATGTATAATTTTTTACACCTTTCAAAAATGCATACGGCTGTATAGTAAATTGATTAAAGTTATTATAAAGATTAGTATAGCATATTACAGCAATAAGAAATATTATTGCAAATGCCTGCCCTCTGCGGATAACAGATTTATCTCTTGCAAAGAAAAACCTTATAAAACCAAATGCAAGTCCTAGTAAAAACATAAGTGTTACAAAAACAGTATAAGTTGTATTTTCTGAAATAGATGATTTTATTGTATTATGCAGTAGAAATTTTGTTGCAGAATGTTCTGTTGTATCAAGATGAAATTTATCCGCATACAGTGCACCTACAGAGCCTATATAAAATAAAACGGGATTTACAATAATAAAAACCCATTTGGAAAGCATAAGCAGAAAAAAAAGCACAAGATTAAAAAGTGCTGCAAGTGTAATAATAAGAGCAGTATTATAATGATTTAAATTCATCAGTTGTATTCTAGGTTCATCAAATATTAAAGTATATAAAAATGTATTCAGCAGAAGCAGCACATAATATGAAAAAGCTCTTTTGCTCCAAGGTATTTTTAAAAACTGTTTGTTTATATTTATTATAGCCATTATAAATCCTTATTCTGTTATGTAAAAAAGTGATATACTATATCATTGTTCTTAATTAATTTAAAGTATTAAATATATATTAATAAAATTTTTTCACATTAAAATTTTATGTAAAAAACTAAAAAAATCATAAAATTTAATTTTCATTACTATGTTATATAATAATAAATTATATCTTATAAATTATAAAGTAAAATATGTTTTATATTGAGTTAGAATGTAATTTATAATTTTAAATATATTTTATAACTAATTGATATATATAGTTAATGCTAAATGATAACATAGTTATAATTTTATTAATATTTTTTCTTGCAATATAATAGTTTGTGTGGTATAAGGAAACTATAAAGTAAAATAATTTAAAGAAGGAGTTACTTATGGCTGAATTTCGTATGGAACATGATTTTTTAGGAGATAAAGAGGTTCCAATAGATGCTTATTATGGTGTGCAGACATTAAGAGCTATTGAAAACTTTCCTATTACAGGTTATAGAATACATCCTGCATTAATTAAATGTATGGCTATTGTTAAAAAAGCTGCTGCACTTGCTAATGCAAAAATTGGCGAGCTTGAAAAAGATAAAGCAGAAGCTATTGCAAAAGCTGCTGATGATGTTATTGCTGGTAAATTTAACGACTGGTTTTTAGTTGACCCTATTCAGGGCGGTGCAGGCACATCTATCAATATGAATACAAATGAAGTTATTGCTAACCGTGCATTAGAGATTATAGGCGAAAGCAAGGGTAATTATAAAGTTATTTCTCCAAACTCTCATGTTAATATGGCTCAAAGCACAAATGACTCTTTTCCTACTGCAGCACATTTAACTATTGCTATGCTGCTTGATGAATTAATAGCAGTAATGAAAGAAATGCAGGATATGATGCTTAAAAAAGCAAAAGAATTTGACGGTATGATTAAAATGGGCAGAACTCATTTGCAGGATGCAGTGCCTATAAGATTAGGTCAGGAATTTAAAGCACATGCAGCTGTTGTTGGCAGAGATATTAAACGCTTAACTAATGCTAGAGAACACATGCTTACAGTAAATATGGGTGCTACTGCTGTTGGAACTGGTCTTAATGCAGAGCCTGAATATATTAAAGAAGTTGTTAAACAGCTTGGAGAGATTTCAGGTCTTCCTGTTAAAGGTGCTGAAGATTTAGTTGACGGCACTCAAAACTGTGATTCATATCTTGAAGTAAGTGCTTTATTGAAAGTATGCATGACAAGTATGTCTAAAATATGTAACGATTTACGCTTAATGGCTTCTGGTCCAAGATGTGGTTTACTTGAATTAAATCTTCCACCTCGTCAGCCAGGCAGCTCTATTATGCCGGGTAAAGTTAATCCTGTAATAGCAGAAGTTATTAATCAGATAGCATTCCAAGTTATTGGTAATGATGTTACAGTTACAATGGGTGTTGAAGCTGGTCAGTTTGAGTTAAATGTTATGGAGCCAATATTTGTATTTAATGTTATCCAGTCATTAACTATTATGGCAAATGGTTTCAGAGTTTTTACTAAATATCTGCTTAAAGATTTAACAGCAAATCCTGAAAGAATGAAAGCTTATGTTGAAAACTCTGTTGGTATTGTTACAGCTATTAACCCACATGTCGGTTATGAAACAGCTGCACAGCTTGCTAGAGAAGCATATGTTTCTGGCAAACCAATTAGAGAACTTATTTTAAGGGATAAAGTGCTTACAGAAGAAGAAATTAATATTATTTTAGACCCTGTAGGTATGACAACTCCGGGTATTTCTGGGGCAGAATTAAAACATAAAAAATAGCAGCATATAATGCCATATATGATAGTGGGCAGTTAACAGCTGCCCATTTTTTTATGTAAAAAATAGTATGTTTTTCTTGCTAACTAATTTTATTTTATGCTATCATGACAAATTGTAAGGAGTTAAAATATGAGATATTGGGCAGCATTGATTATACCGTTTTTCATTATGTCGTGTGCCTTAGAAAAAGAAACAACAGATGAAGTTAACGGAGTTTTTGCTTTTACTACAGCATCAGTTGATATTGACAGCATAACTAATGGCACAAATACATATAAATTTCCACCTGTATGTATAGATTTTATTCAAGGTGATGGAACTGTAAAATATACTATCAGCTCAGAAGGTCTTTATGGCTCCAGCAATGTAGACCCTGTTATTAGAAACAGTTATCTTCGCTTTACTAGAGCAAGGCTTTATTTTAATGATATACCAATAGAAATTGACCATCCAGAAGATCTTAAATATAATTCTCGTGTTACATTAGAAGCGGTTATTGAGAAAAGTATGATAGATGCTGCAGAGATTGCGGATGGCACATATCGTCTTGAAATAGAAATGGTTGCAAGTGAATATAATGGAAATGGACATAATACTGTTTTAAATAATACATTTTCAGATTATTTTGGAGAAGTTACTATTTCTTCTATCGGTCAAGGCTGCAAATAAAAGCAGCCTTTTTTATGTTTTTTATACTGCTCTTACAAAAAAACTTAAACTAATCCATATAATAAACTTATATGGAAAGAAATGATAGTTATTATTATCAAAATATTTAGTAATAGTATTAGAAAAAAGTAAATTCAGTCATACTGAGCCTGTAAGGCGAAGTATCTTAATTTATCTTTTATTAAAAAATACATCCCTGTATTTTTTAAAACACGCTCTGCCGAAACAAGTTCGGCTATCGCTTACTAAAGACGGCTCATCCTGAGCCTGTTTCCGTGTCTTACTGCAATGTGAAAACTGCAGGTCATACTGAACCTGTAAGGCGAAGTATCTAAAAAGCTGGATAGTTTTAAATATATTATGCACTGCTGTAATATATATAATTTAGATTTTTTAACCTTTAAAACAGGCTCAAAGTAACTTACAGCACAAAGTTTTTAGGATAAACCCACTTATTTTATTTTTTGCTTTTCTTTTTTTAAAAAATCTTATATAATACATTTGTTCTATATTATATATGGAGATAAATGTGTCAGAACGGGTTTATTTATGTATAGACTTAAAATCTTTTTATGCTTCTGTGGAATGTGTTGATTTAGGGCTTAACCCAATAACTACTAATCTTGTAGTGGCAGATAAATCCCGCAGTGAAAAAACAATATGCTTAGCAGTTACTCCAGCTTTAAAATATTTTGGAATAACTGGAAGACCGCGTCTTTTTGAAGTGATACAGAAGGTAAAAAATATTAATCAGGAAAGGCTTATTCATTTGCCATTTAGACAGTTTACTGGAAAATCATACAATATTACAGAGCTGCAGCATAATCCAAGCCTTGCTCTTGCTTTTATTGCAGCACCGCCTAGAATGGCTCATTATATAAAATACAGCACATTAGTTTATGAAATATATTTAAAATATATTGCTCCTGAAGATATACATGTTTATTCCATAGATGAAGTTTTTATAGATATAACAAGTTATTTAAAAGTATATAATATTACACCATACAATCTTGCTAAAATGATGATACAGGATATTTATAAAAAAACAGGTATTACAGCTGTAGCAGGTATTGGCACAAATCTCTATCTTGCAAAAATTGCACTTGATATTATGGCAAAAATTACTCTGCCAGATGAAGATGGTGTCCGTATCGCTTATCTTGATGAAATACTTTACCGTTATAAGCTATGGACCCATAAGCCAATAACTGATTTCTGGCGGATAGGCAAAGGATATGCAGAAAAACTTGAAAAGTATGGCATATTTACTATGGGGGATATTGCAAAATGCTCTATCAGCCACCATGATTTTTATAATGAAGAACTGCTTTATAAACTTTTTGGTATAAATGCAGAGCTTTTAATAGACCACGCATGGGGATACGAACCATGCACTATGGCGCATATTAAAGCATATAAGTCAGAAAGCAAAAGTATAGGTTCAGCACAGGTATTGCACAGTCCATATACAAGCGAAAAAGCACGCACAGTAGCAAAAGAAATGGCAGATATTTTATCCCTTGATTTAGTAGAAAAAGGACTTGTTACAAACCAGATAATTTTAGCAGTTAGTTATGATGTTGAAAATTTATCAAGGAATGATTTACCAGCATATAATGGAGATTTAAAAATAGATAGATATGGCAGGATTAAACCAAAAAGTGCTCATGGCACTATCAATTTAGAAAGTTATACATCATCTACAAAAGATATAGTTGCAGCAGTATCTTCCCTTTATGACAGCATTGTAGACAAAAATTTATGGATTAGAAGAATAAGTGTTATATTTAATCATGTAATACCAGAAAATACATATCAATCAGAGAATAAGCCATTAACAATATTAGATTTCTTAGAAGAAGATAAAAAAGCTGATGATAAAAGCAGACTGAAAGAGAAAGATATACAGAAAACTTTAATCAATATAAAAAAGCGGTTTGGCAAAAATTCAGTAATAAAATGTATGAATCTTTTTGATGGTGCTACTGCAATGGATAGAAATAATCAGATAGGTGGTCATATAGCATAATGGATAATGACAGCTGTAAATATTATGGGGATATTATAAATATGCCACACAGAATATCTAATATACATGCTCCAATGAATGTATTAAATCGTGCTGCCCAGTTTGCACCATTTTCTGCCCTGCCAGGTCATAGCGAAGCTGTGAAAGAAACAGAAAGAATTACAGAAACATCTTACAGTCTTGATGAAGAAGAAAAGGAAAGAATTAATTATATTTTGCAGAATATTTTATATAATACTAATGCTGTAAATAATATATATGTAAAATATTTTATAGCAGATGAGAGAAAAAGCGGTGGCAGATTTGTAAAAGTAACTGGCATTATCAAAAAAATAGATACTTATAACAGACTTATTATTGTTAATGATACAAAAATTAATATTGATGACATTATGGATATAAGCATACTATAAGATAAATATTAAAAATCTGCATTACTTATATTTTTGATTAAAACTGTAATAACATATTTATATATTAGATGTATTTCTACTTATCAAATATTATAATCTTATGATGAATAAAATAGACTTACTTAAAAATTTTGCATATCAGTTATACTGAGAATGATAAGGCTGAGTAAATAAAAAGCTATATAGTTTTAAATATGCTATGCACTGCTTTAATATATATAATTTAGATTTTTCGCCTTAAAGTCAGGCTCAAAATGACTTAATAAATTTGTATTAAAAAATTCATCCATAAATTTTTTAAATCACCCTCTGCCGAAATAAGTTCGTCTATCGCTTACTAAAGACAGCTCGTCCTGAGCCTGTTTCCGTATCTTACTGCAATGTGAAAGCTCTAGGTCATACTGAGCCTGCAAGGCGAAGTATCTAAAAAGTTAGATAGTTTTAAATATGTTATACACTGCTTTAATATATATAATTTAGATTTTTCACCTTTAAAATCAGGCTTAAAATGAATGTGAGAAAAAAATTTTGAATAAGTTCACTTATTTGGGTATATTTTTGATGATTATACCGAAGAGGGGACTTGAACCCCTACGATTAAAAATCGGCGGATTTTGAGTCCGCTGCGTCTACCATTCCGCCACTTCGGCTTATAAACTATAAATTTGATAAATGATTAAACATAAATAATATTCATTTGTCAATACTTTTCATATTATTCCTTATTCATCTGTAATATTTATTGCTTCTTTTGCAAGTTTATCTGCCATATCATTATATATATCTCCAGAATGTCCTTTTACTTTTACAAAATAAATATTTATTTTTTCAGATATTTCATCAATAAATTTTTTATAATTGATAGTGCCTTCCTGTTTGCGTTTCCACTGTCCTTTTGCCCAGTAAGCAATACCTGAATAGTCATGATGCAGTGTTATACTTTTATATTTATTTTCTACAGCCCATTTAATAGATACAGCTGCTGCAAAAAGTTCCCCTGCTACATTACGCATATCTATATATTTTTTGCTGCTGCCTTTTATTGTGTGTATTATTTCTCCATTATATAAAATAACGGCACCAAAGCCAGCTTCTGTCTGTTTTTCAGAAAAACTGCCGTCAATATAAGCATGAAGACCGCTTAAATCATCATTTTTTTCATCATTTAAGCTGTCAGCAGATAAATATTCTTCTGCTTGATGAAGTATTTTAAATTTTTTAAATTCTGCTCCAGAAAAACCAGTGATTTGTTTTTGGCATTCTTCCCAGCTTTCAAATATACCTGTTTCTCTGCCTTTTTTTACTGCATAATACATTATTTAGATTAACCAGACTACTAATAAATAATTTTTACATAAAACTTTCATAAGTGCCTGTAAAATATGCGATAAGTAAAACAGCAGCAGCTGCCACAGCTAAAAAAATCATAAGAGTGCGAGTATAGCTTATGTTGTTAGTAGAATTAGCAAAAATTGGATTATTGTTTTTATTTCTGTTTATTTGGTATGGATTATTTTTTTTTCTTATAATGCTTTTTAATTTTGTTTCTATATCTGTATTGTTCTGATTACTGTTTTGAATAATAACACTTTCATCATCATTCTGGTTTGATTTTTTATTTTTTGTTTTAAATGCAGAATAGATTGTAATACCAATAAATACTGCAAAATATATAATCAGGTTTGCAAAATCACTTATATCAAAAAATGACTCCATAATATCCTCATAAAAAATTATACTATAATTTATATAATAATATAAATTTTTTCAAGCACTAATTTAATTAAGCTATATTAATTTTATACTAAATGTAAGATTATGAGACATATGTTACAAAAATAAGTATAAAAAAATACCTCTTAGTATATAGTATAAAATTAAGCAAAAAACTAAACTAAACTAAGAGGTATCACAATGAATAAAGTGATAATAACAGAAGAAATGCGATTTCGTCAACGGTTATGTGAGTATGCATTAAAAAAAGGAGCAACGAAAGCAGCCCGCAAATATCAAGTGAACCGTATGTTTGTATACAGGCATTTAAAGAAATATGATGGAACAGTTCAGAGTTTATCTTTTAAAAGTCGTAGACCAAGAACCAGTCCAAATAAGCATAGTAAAGAAGAGCTTGATTTAATATTTAACACATATGCCGAGCATGGTTTGTATGGTAATGCGGAGGTATATGTCAGACTTCTAGAAATTGGTTATAATCGTAGTTTTGGCAGTATGTGTATGCAGATAAGGAAGAAAGGCTTAAAGTCATTAAACAAGTCAAAAAAGAGCTATACAAGATATGAACCAATAACAGGTCAGTATATAGGCGACAAGGTTCAGATAGATATAAAATATGTTCCACAGGAATGTATAATGTTTTCCAGCTATGGTAAAAAATATTATCAGATAACAGCGATAGATGAATACAGCAGAATGAGAGTATTAGAAATAGTAGAAGAAAAAAGCACATTTGAAACAGGTAAGTTTTTAGACGAACTGGAAAGTAAATTTGGCTTTCCACTAAAAACAATTCAAGTGGATAATGGCTATGAGTTTGTAAATGATAAGGAAGTTACAAACAAGAAAAGCTATTTTGAAGAGACAGCTGAAAAGAAAGGATATACTATTAAACGAATAAGACCTTATTCACCTTGGCAGAATGGAAAGGTGGAAAGAAGTCATAGAGAGGATGGAAAAATTTTATATGCAAATAATAAATTCTATTCCAAAGATGAATTAATTAAGGCTCTTAAACAGCATGAAGATAGATATAATAATACTGCTAAAACATGCTTAAATTTTAAATCTCCATATGAGATTGTTATTGAAAATAAATTATTGCTTGATTTATATTAAGTTAAGATTTATTTTTTACTAAAAGTGTAACATTTGTCCTGTTAGTTAAGATAAGCTATATTAATTTTATACTAAATTTCTTGATAAAAAATGCGATATGTATTATAATATCTAAAAAGCATATTTGGAGTATTAAATGTGAATAAATATATTGGAATATTGCTGGTAATAATTCTTTCTGTTTTAACAGGCTGTGGTGAAAGCATATATTCTGGTGCAGAAAATACCAGTTCTAAAGAAGCATTAATAGATGATTTTGATTTTCGTTTTTTAAAAAATGAATGTGATGTAATTATTGAGCGTTATGATGACTATGTTAATTCTAGTGTATCCCTTAGTGAAAAGGATTTATATAGTTATGTTAGTGCTGTTCTTTCATGCAGTGGCTTTGATATTGTAAAAGGGCTTGACAGCATATTGCAGACTGGCGGTAATGATATTTATGGAACAGCTGCGGCTGTTATTGGACATAATGTGATAGATATGAATACATCAATGTATTTATACAAACAGTATGAAAAAGCTATTAATATATGTGCAGATTATAAAACAGAGCTTGCACAATCAAATCATACTTTAAATAATACTAATCTTACATTATGCGGTCTTGCAGGCACTATGGGAACAGTTGTTAATATTAGTGCTATGCTTTTAAATTCAAGTGGGGGTGGTTCTAATGAACTGCAGCTTACAGAAGAAGGTCTTACAGACTTTGGCAAGGATGTTAATCCAACTGTTGTAGGGCTTGGTTTACCTTCATTTTTAAAGGAATATAATTTATTTCTTTATAATTTAGACAGTGGACTTAAACTTTCAGAAGATGCAGCAGCAATGCTTGGTGATTTACTGGGGCAGGACAGTTTCAGCAGTGTTTTTGGTGAGCTTGCAGCAAGTCTGCGTGATGATAAATCGCAAATTACAGAAGACAGTCTTATAAATTATATTTCAGTTTCTCTTGGTATAACAATACCAGATAACATATTTCCAACAGTTCCTTGATATGTCAAATATACCATAAATTAATTGTATTAAAGAATAATATATATTATTAAAGTATATCAAGATTTAATGTATTTTTTAAAAGAATGCCTAAAACCAGAACTGATTAATAAAAATATTTAATTCTGCATGACATAAAAACACCCCATTTATTTGTCCAATAAATGGGGTTCTCATCAATTGCAGAAAGGCTTTTGATTTTATAATACGATGTTTTCTTTGTATTCGCCAAATATTTCTTTTAAAGCATTAATTGTTTCGCCAAGAGTAGCATAAGTTTTAACTGCATTTAAGATTTTTGGCATTAAATTTTCGTTTGTTTTTGCAGCTGCTGTTAAATCTGCAAGAGCTCTTTTAACTGCATCATTATCACGAGTTTCTTTTAAGTTTTTAAGTTTTGCTTTTTGGCTTACTTCAACAGAAGAATCAATTTTTAAAAGACCTTTAGGTGGTTCTTCATCTATATGATATTTATTCACACCAACAATAATTAAATCTTCATCTTCTATAGCTTTTTGATATTCATAAGCACTGTTTTGGATTTCTCTTTGTGGAAAACCCTGCTCAATAGCACGCATCATGCCGCCAAGGTCATCTATTTTTTGGATATATTCAAATGCGCGTTTTTCTATATCATCAGTCATAGCTTCTACCATATATGCACCAGCAAGTGGGTCAATAGTATCTGCTGCACCAGATTCATTTGCCACAATCTGCTGAGTTCTTAAAGCTATGCGAACAGATTCTTCTGTAGGCAGAGCAAGAGCTTCATCATAAGAGTTAGTATGCAGAGACTGTGTGCCGCCTATACATGCTGCTAATGTTTGCAGTGCAACACGGACAATGTTATTTTGCGGCTGCTGTGCTGTTAATGTAGAGCCTGCTGTTTGAGTATGGAAACGAAGCATAGTAGATTTTGCTTTTTTAGCTTTAAATCTTTCTGTCATAATTTTTGCCCACATTCTTCTTGCTGCTCTAAATTTTGCAACTTCTTCAATAAAGTTATTATGACAGTTAAAGAAGAAAGAAAGCCTGCCTGCAAAATCATCAACATCAAGTCCTGCTTTAATAGCCGCATCAACATAAGCTATACCGTCTGCAAGTGTAAATGCAACTTCCTGCACAGCATCACTTCCTGCTTCCCTTATATGATATCCGCTGATACTGATAGTATTCCATAAAGGAACATTATCTTTACAGAAAGAGAAAATATCAGTGATTAATCTCATAGACTGAGTAGGTGGGAAACGGTATGTGCCGCGAGCCATATATTCTTTTAATATATCGTTTTGGATAGTTCCTGCTAATTTATCAGAGGAAACCCCTTGTTTTTCACCAACAGCAATATAGCATGATAAAAGATATGAAGCTGTTGCATTAATAGTCATAGATGTAGAAACTTTATCAAGCGGTATGCCATTAAATAATGTTTCAATATCAGCAAGAGAGTCAATAGCAACACCAACTTTACCAACTTCTCCTGATGCCATTGGGTCATCAGAATCATAACCAATTTGAGTTGGCAGGTCAAAAGCTACTGAAAGCCCTGTTGTCCCCTGGTCAAGCAGATATCTGTATCTTTTATTTGATTCTTCTGCTGTTGCAAAGCCTGCATACTGACGCATTGTCCAAAAACGACCGCGATACATAGTAGGCTGAACACCCCTTGTAAGTGGATAAATGCTTGGATAACCAAGTTTTTTTTCGTAATCAAAATCAGGAATATCTGCTGGAGTGTAGAAAGGCTTTACAACATATCCGGAAGTAGTTTTAAAAACTTTTTTACGCTCAGGAAATTTACTGATTGTTTTTTCATACTGTTCTTTCCATTTTTCGTACATAGCTGACCTCGCTAAAAATAATATTTAATCAATTATCATTAAATATTGCTTAAATTGCAATAATTATTTTAAAAATTCTGGCAATAATGCAGTTTTAAATTTTATAACTGGATTATGAAATAAACAAGTTAATATATATTATCACAAAAAATAGAAAAGTGGTAGTATAAATCAAGCCTGTCCTGTTAAAAAATTTTGAGTAACAAACTTGATTTTTATATATATACATTGTATAATAATAAAATAATTTTAATAAGGAATATTAGAATGCAGAAAATTCATCTTTTAATAATAGATCCACAGAATGATTTTTGTGACCCAGATGGTGCATTGTATGTTAAAGGTGCAGAGCAGGATATGCAAAGGCTTGCTGACTTTATTGATACATACAGGCAGCATTTAAGCGGCATTACAATTACTTTTGATGTGCATAAAAGTTTTCACATTGCAAGTCCCGTTTTCTGGATAGACAGTAAAACAGGCACTCATCCTGAATTTTTTACAATTATAAAAAAGCAGGATGTATTATCAGGCAGATATTATGCAGCAGTGCCAGCTTATCAGAAACTGGCAGAATATTATGTATGGGAGCTTGAAAATAACGGAAGATATGAGCTTTGTATCTGGCCGCCGCATTGTATTATTGGCTCAAATGGTGCAAATATCTATAAGCCGCTTTTTGATGCGATAGAAAGATATAATTCTGAAAAATATAATGCAACAGAATATATCTATAAAAGCACTAACTCTTTTACAGAGCAGTATTCTGTATTAAGAGCAGATGTAAGTATGGGAGAAAAGGATAATATATATGCAAGTTCCCGTATAGCCCATACTGTAGCTGCAAATGATATGATATTAGTAGCAGGGGAAGCACTAAGCCATTGTGTTGCAAACTCTCTGCTTGATATTGCAAAATATATTTCAAAAGATTTTAAAAAATTTGTTTTACTAGAAGATGCTGTATCATCAGTAGATGGATTTGAATATTTATCAGAAATATTTTTAGACAGAGCATTTGATTTAGGTATAAGAGTTATGAAAACAACTGATATGAGAGTATTTTTTAATGATTAATTTTGAAAACAGGCTTTTAAATACACCCCTTAAAGATATATTTCTAAAAACAAAAATGTTTGATGAGCTGCTGCCTTTTGATGAGTATCATCTTGTTATGGCACAAACTGATGTGCTTTTAAATATTCATAATAAAAAGGCAGTAAAATCATATTTTTACAGAACTGCACCATTTGGCAGTTCATATATTATTACTGCTGGTCTTACGGCATTTTTATCAAAAGTGGAAAATTTTTCGTATAAACAGATAACTTCTTATCTGGAAAATAAAGGTTATAAAAAAGAATACACAGACTATCTTAAAACAAGGGATAAGCTGGCTGTTAAAATATATGCTCTTCCAGAGAACACTATAGCTTTCCCTAACGAGCCTATTATTATATTAGAAACTAACCTGCATGATGCAAGAATATTAGAAGGCATACTGCTTTCTGAAATGAATTTTGCAAGTTTAGTTGCTACAAAATGGCACAGAATAAAAAAAGCCGCCTGCGAATGTCCTATTATGGAGTTTGGCAGACGCAGGGCTCAAAACAGTTTAAAAGCATCACTTTATTCCTATATTGCAGGTATTAACGGCACAAGTAACTGTGAAGTAAATAACATTTTTGGCATACCGTCATCAGGCACTATGGGACATGAATTTATTCAGTCATTTGATTCTGAGTATGACGCATTTGATAAATGGCTTGAAATTAATTCAGACAAGCCTGTATTATTAATAGATACTATAAACACTCTTGAAAGCGGTTTAAAAAATGCAGTAAAGGCATTTTTAAAGCATAAAAATAAAATGATATTGTCTAATGACTGGGAGAAAATTGGTGTCCGTATTGACAGCGGCGATTTAGCATATCTTGCAGTGCAGGCTTATGAGCAGTTATCAGAGCAGCTTGAAACAAAAAAAGTTACAGTCGTTTTAAGCAATGATTTAGAAGAAAACAGTATTCAGGATATTTTTACTCAGTTTAATCAGGCAGGTAAAAGCCATATAATAAAACATATATCATTTGGCATAGGCACAAAAGGTGCAACAGCATGGGGAGACCCTGCACTAGGTGGAGTATGCAAAATATCAGAGCTTGAAAACAGTTATATATTAAAAATATCTAACCATAATGAGAAGACAACAATACCCGGTAATCTTAGAAGTGCATTTGTTAAAGATAAAAATGGGGAATATGTAACATCGCTTATATATTTTTATGATGAAGATTATAAAAACACAAGCAGGTTTCTGCATATTTTTGATGACAGTAAATATATGGTAAACAGTTCTGCATTTATTATAGGCGAGCCAAGACAGTCGCTTGTTTATACAAGCAATGGAAACATAAGCTCATTTGAAAGCAGATACAGCAGCCAGTCTTTGCTTGAAATAAGGCAGAATTCTAAAAATGAGCTGGATTGTCTTGACTGGTCATACAAAAGAATTGTAAAGCCACACAGAGCAAAGGTTAGTTTATCTGAAAAAGTGTTTAATGTGAAAAAATATATGACACGAAATATGCTTTTACAAATGGATAAAGGAAGTAATATTTAGTTTTAATCAGGCACGATTTTTGCAAAATAATTATTAAAATATATATTCAGGGTAATAGTATGGAAAAATTTAAAACATTTATTAAAGAAATGCGGTTTGAGTATAAAGTATTAAGTATTTTTATTATAATACTTCTTCTTTCTGTGCCTTATAGTATTATTAAAAAGAATTTTTTTCCTGCAAATAATAATACTTCTGTATCAAGCAGCAATTATGGAGCTGGCACAGGCGGGGCAGGTGTTAAAGGAAAGAGTTTATCTGATATGCCTCAGAGTTCGCAGGGGCAGGGAAATGCATCTAAACAGCAGGCTTCTTCTATCAGTGAAGCAGTCAGTGCAGACAGACCATTAATATTAAACGATACAGCACTTCATAATGAGAATTTTCAGCAGATGATGGTAGAAATTCCAGAAATAAAATATATAGAGCTTGCAACACAGGTGGAAAACCCTACTGTATGGATATACAGCTTAAATGACGGTTTAAGAAAAGATGATATTGCTGCAGCATACTGCTCTGTTTTACACAGCAAAGGAATTATGGCATCAAATGTTACAATATATGATGAAAAGGAAAGGCGAAATGGCAGGCTGGTAGAACTTGGTGCTGCAAAATGTATGTAATACTTTTATGATTAAGTTTTTAAAAAAAATATTTAAACGCAAACCAAAATATACTCTTTATGAGCTTGGCTCCATGGCAGCAGATAAAAATGATTTTGCTGCTGCTTTTAAGTGCTTTGTATCAGATGCTAAAAAAAACAATAACCCGCAGTCGCAGTTTCTGACAGGCTTTTTTCTATACTATGGAACAGGTGTTAAAAAAAATTATGAATATGCTTTGCAGTGGTTTGAGCTTGCAGCAGAACAGGGCAATGCTGATGCTATGTTTTATATTGGTGAAATATATAAAAACGGCAAAGGTGTTATGAAAGATATTAATAAAGCTGCCAAATGGTATTTAAAAGCTGCAGAACTTGACCATACAGAAGCACAGTTTAATATAGGCTTTTGCTATAAAAATGGAAAAGGTGTGCCAAAAAATGATATAGAAGCTCTTAGATGGCTGGAGCCTGCAGCAGAAAAAGGTAATATGAAAGCCCAGTATAATATGGGAATAATGTGTGCAGGCGGCAGAGGTATGCCTAGAGATGATGAGGCTGCTGTCAACTGGTATAAAAAGGCTGCTATGCAGGGATATACTATTGCTATGTATAACTTAGGCTTTATGTATCAAAGCGGCAGAGGAGTAAAAAGAGATTATAAAGAAGCTGTGAAATGGTTTAAAAAATCGGGAGAGTAGTGAATGAATTTTATAAATATTCATTCTGGCAGGAATATAAAAATATTGGAGAAAAGTAATGCAATCATACAGGAAAGAATTAACTATCAGATACCCAAAACGCAGGGGATATGTAAATATAACTTCTCAAGTGGAAGATGCTTTAAGAGAAAGCGGTATAAAAGAAGGGCTTGTGCTTGTTAATTCTATGCATATAACATCAAGTGTTTTTATAAATGATGATGAAAATGGACTGCTTTCTGATTTTGAAGTATGGCTTGAAAAATTAGCTCCTGAAAAGCCACACAATCAGTATAATCATAACGGATATGAAGATAATGCAGATGCTCATTTGAAAAGGCAGGTAATGGGCAGAGAAGTTGTTGTTGCTGTAACTAACAGTAAACTTGATTTTGGAACATGGGAGCAGATTTTTTATGGCGAATATGACGGTATGCGGGATAAAAGGCTTTTAATTAAAATCATTGGTGAATAAGATTTTATGAAAAAGTGTTTACTGTCAATATTCTTTTTTATGCTTTTTCATAGTGCTTATGGATATGAGCAGATATATTATCCAGAAGAAGAGTATTCATCACGGTATATTATCAAAGATTACAGTTATATAAATAATTATAACCAGCTTTGGCAGGAATTATCTTCTAAAATTGATATAACATATTATGATGAATTTATTTATAAAAATTTTGGGATATATACTTCCCGCATATTAAGAGATGAAGTAATCAATTTTATCAAAAACTATAAAATTCAGACAAATATTACAGAAATGTCTGCAATGGTTTATCCTGAAATAAACAGTCTTATAATGCAGAACAAGGCACTTTTAAAAGCAAGGGAAGTTTTAGACAATGTGCCAGACCATGATAAAACAAGCCTTGTATATCTTGCTGCAGGACTTTCATATATATACAGTGATGGTCTTTATGAACTTGATAAATTAAAGAAAATCTTTAAAGAATGGCTCAGGCTTGGTGGGGACGATTTTCCAGAAATAAAAGGGGAAGAAAGACAGAAACGATATAAATTTTTTTCATATATTGCAAATATATCTGAAAATCCATCTATTACAAAAGAGTTTATTAATATATTAGAAAATGGATATTATGATAAACTTATTTTTGAAAAAGGGCTTTTTGATATATTTAATGCAGATTTCTATACAATTATCAGCAGCAGGGAAGTTTATGCAGGCAGTAATATTATAAAATATTTTGTAGATTATATAAATGCAGGATATATGGATATTATAACAAATAAGCATTTTAGGCTTGATATTAAAGGCACAAAAGTAAACCACTACTGGACTATATGGGATTATAAAAAGGGGCAGAAATTAAATAAAGATAATTTTTACATATTTCCTTTTAATAAACAGACATTTATATTGAGCATGCAGGATTTTGAAGATAAAAAAATTTTTCAAATAAATTATTATAACCCGCAATATATTGATACTCCGTATTATGCAGAGATTACATACAGTAAGATAGATAAAACCTTTAATGGAAAAACAGTCTGGCCATATACACTTATAAGAAATCAGGTTGTTAACAGACTTGTCTCATCTCCGTCTTTTGTATGCAGAGATAATATGACTATGCAGCAGAATATAATATGTGAAAGTTTTCTTTTAAGAATGCTTGATAAAATAAGCAGCAGAAAGTATTATCTTTTATATAGAGATGTAAAAAATAATTCTAAAAAAAGCAAGGAATTAGCAAAACAGAAAGAAAAATTTCTTGATAGTTTAAACCAGTGCAGCATAGACAGACAGTGTATACAGCAGGAATATAAGGCATATATTGATATGCTTATAAGTTTTAAGTAATATTGGAGTTAAAAAATTTTCTATATAAGTTATTTTGAGCCTGATTTTTCAAGGTGAAAAATCTAAATTGTATATATTGCAATAGTGTATGATATATTTAAATTATCTTATTTTTTAGATACTTTGCTTATAAATCACTTTCAGTATGAGTTAATTTCTTATAATGAAAATTGCGAAATTTTTAGAACACTATTAATCATTTTCTATATATTCTTTTAATTCTTTTAAACTCATTTTAGAGCCTAGTCCAAGCATAAGTTTTGCAAGTGTTTTTTCAATAGTCATATTTTTGCAGGATATTGCACCATATCTCTCAGCTATTATTCCCATAGGGTATTTATCAAGATGAACACCATCATACAGGCATTGTGTAGCACATACTATCACAGCACCGTTTTCAATTGCCTTTTGTATTGCAGGTATAAAATTATTTTCACATTCTTCTGTTGGCACACCACCTGCACCATATCCTTCTATAATTATACCTAGATAGCCCATATTAATAAGTATATCAATAATTTCAGGTTTTAATGATGGCACCATTTTTAATACAAAGACTTTTTCTGATACATTTTTATTAAAAGAAATGCTGCTTTCTGGTTTTTTGTTTACTATATTCCATATAATCTTTTCATTATCAGAAATACCTGCCGGTTCCTGATTAATAGATAAAAAGCCAGTAAAATTTTGACTGTATACTTTTTTTGTGCAGTCGCCATTATGTATAAGTCCGTTAAAGGCAAGGAAAACACCGCAGTTATCACTGCATGCAGATAAAAATGCATCCTGTATATTTTTACAGGCATCAGTTCCTTCTACTTTAATAGGAAGCTGAGAGCCTGTAAATACTATTGGTTTGCTAAGGTTATTTATGGCACAAGACAGCATAGATGCTGAATAAGCCATAGTATCAGTGCCGTGAGTAATAACAAAGCCGTCATAGTCATTATAATTTTTTTCAACAGTATCTAACATGCTTATCCAGTTATGCGGCGATAAATTAGAGCTGTCTATATTCATAATTTTTATAATATCAATAGTGCATATATGCTGTAATGCAGGCACAAGCTCTATTATTTCTTTACCAGATAAACTTGGTATAAGCCCATTATCAGATGGAATGCAGGCAATAGTTCCGCCTGTTGCAATCATTAATATTTTTTTCATTTATTATTCTCCAGCTAATGCTTTATTTTATATGTTTTAAATTTGTATTTTTTATCAGGAATATAATATAACAGCAAAATAAAAGCCCTTTTAAAAGGGCTTTATAATATTCAAAATTATTAATTGTATTTAAACTATATATTTGCAGCTGCAATTACAGCAAGGTTAAATATTTCTTCAGAAAGTGCATTATTTTCTGCAATCTGCACAGGTGCAGAAAATCCTTGAATAACTTTTGCACATATTTTAAAGCCGCCAAATAATTTTAATGATTTAATTGCAGCATCAGCTGCCTGAGCATTACTAAATATCAGCACATTTGCATTACCATCTGCATTTGTGTATGGGTATGATTTTGCAAGAGCAGGGGTTAAAGCTGTTTCTAAATCTAAATCACCCTCTATTTTAAGTTTAGGATTAGCTTGTTTTGCAAGATTTATTGCTTCCATAATTTCTTCACTGTCAAGAGATTTACCAAAGCAGCCGTTAGATATAACTGCAATATTTGGCTCAATATCTACTACTTTGCAAATATCTGCAGTCTGTAAAATTACTTCTGATAAATATTCTTCATCCTGTTCTGTATAAAGAGCAGGGTCTGCAATAATAAGTGATTTATGCTTATTTGCAAGCAGCACAGAAGATGATGCTGTGTAATAATCTTCACTTAAATCAACAGTATCTGCAACAGCAGCTAAAGTTGTCTCTAAATCTTTTAAAGCATATCCTACAAAAGCATCTATATCACCGTTATTTAAAACAGCACCAGCAAACCTGTTATAATGGCCGTGTTTTATTTCCTGAGCAGCCTGCTGCTGAGTAAGCCCAGACCTCCAGTATTTTTCATAATGTTTATGTATAATTTTATCAGTATCCTTATATGTTTCTGGGTCAATAATAACCATATTTTCAAGGCTTATATTTAATATGTCAGCAGTTTTTTTAATTTTTTTAGTATCTCCTATCAGGCATGCTGTTCCTAATTTAAGCTCATGAAATTTAGCTGCAGCAGATAAAACTGCTTCTTTATCAGCAAATGCAAAACCTATCCTGCCTTTATTTTTTTTAGCCTGTTTATAAGCAGATAAAAGCATATTTTTAGCAGGGTTCATTCTAGCTTCAAGGCTTAATCTGTATTCGTCAAAATCTTTTATTGGCTTTTCTGCAACACCAGTATCCATTGCAGCACGGGCAACTGCCATACTAACAGCGGTTAAAAGTCTTGGGTCAAAAGGTGTAGGAAGAATATATTCTTTACCAAAAGTAAAGTTTTTTCCATTATATGCTTTACTTACTTCATCAGGCACAGCAGTATGTGCAAGCTCAGCAATTGCATAAGCTGCTGCTATTTTCATTTCTTCATTAATAATAGTTGTGCGAACATCTAATGCACCTCTAAAAAGAAATGGGAAACACATAACATTATTAATTTGGTTAGGGTAGTCACTTCTGCCGGTTGCCATAATAGCATCATTTCTTATTTTACTTACTTCTTCGGGAGTGATTTCTGGGTCAGGGTTAGCCATTGCAAATATAATAGGGTTTTGTGCCATACTTTTAATCATTTCATCAGAAAAAGCACCTTTTTTAGAAAGTCCGTATAATACATCAGCTCCATTAACTGCTTCAGCAAGAGTTCTGCATGAACTTTCAGTTGCAAATTTCTCTTTATATTTATTCATGCCTTTTTCTCTGCCTTTATATATTACCCCATTTGTGTCACATAATATAAGGTTTTCTTTTTTTACACCAAGGTTCACTATTAACTGTGCAATAGCAAGCCCTGATGCACCAGCACCATTCATAACAACTTTAACTTCTTTTATTTTTTTATTAGCAGCTTTTAATGCATTTAATAAAGCAGCACCGCCAACAATAGCCGTTCCATGCTGGTCATCATGGAAAACAGGTATTTTCATTGTGCGTTTAAGTTCTTCTTCTATAATAAAACATTCTGGGGCTTTAATGTCTTCTAAATTAATACCACCAAAAGTAGGTTCAAGCATTTGGCATGTTTTTATTATGTCATCAGTATTTTCAGAATTTAACTCTATGTCAAAAACATCAATATCAGCAAATTTTTTGAAAAGTATACCTTTTCCTTCCATAACAGGTTTTCCTGCCATTGCTCCAATATTTCCAAGACCTAAAACTGCTGTGCCGTTAGATATAACAGCAACAAGGTTGCCTTTTGCAGTATATTTGTAAGCATTTTCTGGCAGGTCTTTTATTGCAAGACAGGGAACTGCAACACCAGGAGTGTAAGCAAGTGACAGTTCATCTTGAGTATCGCATGGTTTTGTTGATATAACTTCTATTTTACCAGCAACTGGGCTGCTGTGATAATTTAAAGCATTTTCTGCTAAATCAGTCTTTTTATTCACAATGTCCTCCGATTTTGTGATGATTAACCTTTAATATTATCTTAAATAAATAAAAAATCAATATAAAAAAGTTTTTATCGTTCCCATTTTATATGATAATTTTTTGTAACTATTTGATGAATAAATATAAAATGATATTTTTTAAATAAGTAGAATATATGATAATGTATAATGATAATCTTTTTGTTTTTTGAAAGGTGTTTTATATATAAACAGTATAAAGTTGTAAATAAAATGGTGAGATTAATTATTAAAGATAAAATAAATATAAGCCGATATAAGAAATTATATAGACAAAAGACATTTTTAATTGTAAAAATAAAAATAGTCATTGATAATTATGATAATATTTGTTATTGTAATGCAGTATAACTTATTTTATTTATGGGATTGAGCGAAGATGGATATAGGAAGTATTGTAGGTTTAGTTATTGCATGGGCATTAGTATTATGGTCATTAGTGATTGGGGTTGGTATTGGGCCGTATATTGATTTTCCTTCTTTTTTAATTGTTATAGGTGGTTCTGTTGGTATTGTAATGGCGGCTAACCCTATTAATAAACTTATTGTTGGTTTAAAATCTGCATCTAAAGCATTTATTTATATTCCGCAGTCAGAGCAGAATCTTATTTCTCAGCTTGTTGATTTTGCAGTAAAAGCCCGCCGTGATGGTATCTTATCTCTTGAATCTGAAGAAGAAAATATGAAAGATGAATTTCTTAAAAAAGGTATCCGTTTAGCAGTTGATGGAACAGAGCCTGAAGTTATCCGCACTGTTTTAGAGATGGATTTTGAAAATATGGTAAAGCGTCATGATAATAATATTGCAGTTGTTGGTTATTTTATAGATATTGCACCTGCCATGGGTATGATTGGAACACTTATTGGACTTGTTGCCATGCTTTTAAACATGAGTGACCCTGCTGCAATTGGTCCTGCAATGGCTGTTGCACTGCTTACCACATTTTATGGCTCATTAATAGCGAATATGATTGCTACACCGATTGCTACTAAAATGAAAATCCGTTCTATTGAAGAACAGCATTTAAGAGAAATTATGCTTGCTGGAATTATGGCTATACAGTCAGGAGACAACCCGCGTATTGTAGAGCAGAAATTAAATGCATATTTACCACCATCTCAGCGTAAATCTCAATTTGATTAATAAGAGGTAAGTTTTGGCTAAAAAAAAATGCCCAGAATGTCCAAAAGGGGCTCCAAAATGGATGACAACATTTTCTGATATGACAACTCTGCTTTTGACATTTTTCGTTTTACTTTTATCTATGGCAAATTTTGATAAAGTAAAAATAGAGCAGTCTTTTGGTATATTAGCAGGCTCTTCCGGTATTATGAATAACCCTAGTGTTACACCATTAAGCCAAATGAATATAGTTTCAAAACGCTCTATAAAAGATACTGTTTCTAAAACAGAAGAACAGGTAGAAAGCCAGATAAAATCAATGATGCAGGCTCAAAATATGGATAGTATGGTGTCAGTTGTGAAAACTGATAAAGGTTTAAGTGTCCGTATATTAGATTCTGCACTTTTCAAGCCTGGAAGTTCAGAGCTTATGCCACAGGCTGGTCCAATACTTGATAAAATAATTAATATTGTAAAAGATTCTTCATATTATATAAATATAGAAGGTCATACAGATGATACAGGCAGCCCTGATTTAAACTGGAGATTATCATCAGATAGAGCATTATCTGTAATATCTTATTTTGTAAAAGCTAATTTTAACCCTGTTCGTCTTTCTGCATCTGGCTATGGTCAGTATCATCCAATACTTCCTAATATTACAGAGCAGAATAGAAGTATGAACAGGCGTGTTGAAATAAATATGGTTACGCCTGAATTTGCTGAATCAGGTAAAAGTTCTTTTTAATATAGTATTTATTTGGAGGTTATTATGCCAGAAGATAATGAAAATACAGAACAGCAGGTAGTGAAAAAATCATCTAAATTAAAGTTTATTATAATAGGCTTAATTGCAATACTGCTGCTTGTTGTTATATTAGCTGTTGTATATATGCTTGTCCTTGCACCTAAAGGGGAGACAGACGAACAGGCTGCTGCACAACAACAAGTGCCAGCAGCCCCAGCTCCTGCTATGGGCGGCGGAATGGATATGGGTGTATCAAATGCTGAAATGGGACAGATTTATCCTATCCCTACATTAAATGTTAATTTAGCAGACCCTACTGGTATAACTTATCTTGCTATTACGCTGGCCTTAGAGTTTGACCCTAAAAACTCAGACCTTTATAAAGAAGTAGAAACAAAAATGCCTAGAATTACAGATATGATTATTACTATTCTTTCTTCAAAAGCTTATGAAGAAATATCTACTTCTCAAGGTAAAGTAAATCTTAAAAATGAATTTTTAAGAAGAATAAATGCTATGCTTGCAAAGGGCAGATTATATAATGTATATATTACAGGATTTACTGTCCAAAGATAGGGTTATAAGGGTAAATATATGACTAGGGAAGAAATAAAAGAGATTTTTGGCGAAGTTCTTTTTAATGTTAGTGTTGAGCTTGGCAGGAAAAAAGTAACCATTGGTGAAATGCTCAGGTGGGAAAGTGGCACGATAATACGCATGAACAAAACTTCAGGTGAACCAGTTGACTTCCTTGTTAATGAAAAGCCCCTTGCTTATGGGGAAGTAATGGTGCTTGATGAAAAGTTTGGTATTCGTATAAGTGAAATATTAACAAAAGAACAGCTTGTTGAAAAATTTAAAGATGGGCTGTATGGCTAAAAAGCTTTTATTTATCATATTTTTTGCAATATTTGCATTTCAAGGTTATTGTGCAGAGCTGAAAGCTGATGTAGATAACAAAAGGGCAGAATATGTTTTTACATTTCAAAAAGGTTATTCTGCTTTTGAGCAGCTTTCAGATGAAACACGCAATACTATTATATTTACATTTGATACTTCTGAAGATATAGTATTTGAAAGGCAGAATTACTTTGATATGCCTATAAAAAGTGCTTATCTCTTATCAAAAGATAAAAAGCGTTTTTTTATAGAATTTAAAGATACAATAATAGAGCCAATAGTTAATAAAGCAGACAGGCAAATCTCTATTGTTTTTCCACTTCCTGAAAAAAAGCCTGAAATTAATGCAGCTGCTGCTTTGGTGCCTGCTGCAAACCCATCTATGCCTTCAACATCCAGCTATGTAAAAATGATTTCAGGGCTTATATTTGTTGTAATATTAATATTTTTACTATTTTTTGTTTTAAAAATATTTTTTAAAAAACAGCTTTTTTCTGATATTCCCGGCAGTGGCAGGCTTTTAGGCAAGGTTGATTTAGATTTAAGAAAATCTCTTTATTTCTATGAAATAGGTGATGTAATATATATTATTGGAATAACTGATAATGGTATGAATGTTATTGATAAAATCAGCGATGAGGCAGAAGCTGCTAAAATTCGCTCAGGATTTATAAAAAAACATGACTTTAAAGGATATATGTCATTTTTTAAAAGAAAAGCACATCTTGATGATGATTTGACATCAAGTAATGCAATAGTAGAAGAAAAACTTAACTCTATTAGAAACAGGAAAAAGCAGTTGTAGAGGATATTGTGGCAAAATTTATAAAGAAAAAAACAATTAAAAAATCTTTACTTTTTGGTTTGTTTTTAGGCATTGCCTTTTTAGGCTTTGCAGGGGTAAGCTATGCTCAAAATCAGACTATACCTATACCAACATTTCGTTTTGGTGTAGAAGGTGCTGAAACACCTCAGGATGTGGCTTTTTCTTTGCAGGTAGTGTTTATATTTACTATTCTTGCTCTTGCACCATCTATTATTATGGTTATGACAAGTTTTACTCGTATTATTATTGTATTTTCTTTTTTGAGAACAGCTATGGGGACAGCGACTATGCCGCCCAGCCAAATATTAACAGGTATGGCTTTACTGCTTACTTTCTATATAATGACCCCTGTTTTATCAGAAATAAATAAAAATTCCTTTGCACCTTATGTAAATGAAGAAATAACTTTTAAACAGGCAGTAGAAGAAGCCAGAAAACCTATGAGGCAGTTTCTGCTTTCAAATACTCGTGAAAAAGATTTAATATTATTTATAGACTTATCACGCACAGAAAGACCGAAAACGGTAGATGAAATACCAGATTTAGTGCTTGTTGCTGCATTTGTTATGAGTGAAGTGCAGGTTGCCTTTCAGATAGGTTTTTTAATATTTTTACCATTTTTAATAATAGATTTTGTCATATCCAGTGTGCTTTTAGCTATGGGTATGATGATGTTGCCTCCTGTAATGATTTCTGTGCCGTTTAAAATACTGCTTTTTGTGTTAGTTGATGGCTGGTCACTTTTGGTTACAGGACTTGTAAAAAGTTATGTAGTATAAAGGGAGGTTATTATGAACCCTGATATTGCTGTATCACTTGTATCAAAAGGTTTAGAGCTTGCATTAGTTATATCTGCACCTGTTCTTATAGCAGGGCTTGCAGTTGGTCTTTTAGTAAGTATTTTTCAGGCAGTAACACAAATTCAGGAAATGACACTTTCATTTATACCAAAAATTATAGTAATGGTTGTCCTAATAGGTGTTACTTTTCCATGGATGCTTTCTACATTAATGGAATATACTGTTGCATTAATTCAAAATATGAATACTTATGTAGGAAAATAGAAAGTATATATATTAAAGTTCTGTATAACATATTTAAATTATCTATTTTTTAGATACTGAACTTACCCAAAAATTTTGAACTAAGCCACTAAATAAATTTCTTTTTCCTGTAAAGGTGTAAGTCCATTAGCTTTTATTCTGTAATTATTATAGAAATCAATATATTTTTCAAGTTCATATTTAAACTGTTCTATATTTTTGAATTTGTTAATATAAACCAATTCACATTTTAAAGTAGCAAAGAAACTTTCCATAACAGCATTATCATAGCAGTTGCCACGCCTTGACATACTCTGCTCTATATTATTTTCCTTTAATAACTTTCTAAATTGATTAGCCTGATATAATATACCCTGGTCTGAATGTATCATTAACCCTGTTGTATCTTTTGTTTTATCTATTGCCTGTTTTAAATTATCTATTACCATTTCTTCATTATTATATTTGCTTACACTGTATGCTGTTATTTCTCTGTTATACAAATCCATTATTGCTGATAAATACACCTTTTCATTATTAATTTTTATCTCTGCCACATCTGTTACCCATTTTAAACATGGTCTCTCACTTGTAAAGGCTCTGTTTAATTTATTGCTGCATATATGACTTACTCTGCCTTGTTTATACCTTTTCTTAACCCTGATTAGTGATGAAATTTTTAGTTCTTTCATCAATTTATACACTGTCTTCCTGTCATAAGTATAACCCAGTTTCTCTAATACCTTTGATATTCTTGGATAACCATAAGTCTTGTTAGATTTTTCATATATTTCTAATATAGATGTCTTGACTTCTGCATATTTATCTAATGCAGCAGGCTTTTTAACATTATAATAGTAAGTGCTTCTTTTCATATTACTCACAGACAACAGGATATCCAAACTGTAATACAGCCTTAATGCAGTTATTATTTGTGCTTTTTCTGTTGAACTCTCTGTTCCTTTGACTGCATTAAGGCTTCCAGCTTTTTTAAATATGCATTCTCCGCTGACTTGTAATAAAGCTCTTTTTCAAGCTCTGATATTCTCTCTTTTAATTGTCTTACTTCTTCACTATCATCTGATTTAGTGAGTTTAATATCAGTAGAGTTTGAGTGTTTACTCTTTTTACTGTTCGGGATATTCTTATCTGACATATTATCTCCAATAAACTTACTGCAAAACTTATTCCAGTCATATATTACTGATGCTGATGGTATATTAAAATATAGTGCTGTCTGCTCATAACTTAAATTATTTGATGCCTTATAAGTTAACACATTTAATTTAAAATCTCTACTATATTCATTGCGGGTAAAGCTATGATGTAAACTTGATTCGCCTGAATGCTTATATCTGTTATAGATATTACATATTACTCCTTTATGAATTTTACAGCATCTTGATAATTCACTGGCACTCATTATTCCATTTTCTATGACTGTTACTAGATATTTCTTAAACTCATAGCTGTATTTTCTTGCCATATACACTCCTTATATGGCTCGTCCAACTTTTTTGGGTAAGTTCATATATTACAGAAGTGTATAATATATTTAAATTATCTAACTTTTTTATATTTCACTATAAATCAAGCTTATATTCACAGATAAAATATTTTAACTATTTTCAATAATTGACTTTAACATTGCTTTTAATATTGTCAAATATTTTGAACTTTTTATTATTCTATAATGTCTTGTAGTATAAATAAATTACAGAAGTGATATTTAACATTGTTATTAAATGTGTCCACATTAATAATAGTTTCTATTGCTCAAATAAAAAAAATATGTTTTAAATATAGACTTGTATTTATAAGCATAAAGATTAATTGTATTGGAGAGTATTATGCATAAAAACCGTATTGCAAAAGTAATACCATTAGTTATTTTTTCATTTCTTGTTTTTTCAGGTTGTAAAAAAGAGGAGCAGACTCAAAAAACAGAAACACCTGCTATTGTTGAGTTAATGACTGTTGAACAAAAAGATACTCCTTTTGTTGTAGAATATGTTGGTATAACAGAGGGCTCCAAATCTGTTGAAGTTAAAGCTCAGGTTGGTGGTATTTTAAGAGAGCGTTTATATCAGGAAGGTCAGTATGTAAATGCAGGCGATGTACTTTTTACTATTGAGCCAGATACTTATGAAGCAGCATTAAAAGCAGCTAAGGGTAATCTTGATATGGCTAAAGCTCAGCTTATTCAAGCAAAACTTGATTATGATAGGTTTTCTAATCTTTATAAAACTAATTCTATAAGTAAAAAAGATTATGATGCAGCAGTTGCTGCTTATGAAACAGCAAAAGCACAGGTAGAAACAGCTCAAGGTAATTTAAGCGATTCTAAAATCCGTTTAGGGTATACAAATGTTATTGCACCTGTTTCAGGATACACAAGTAGAGCAAACTTTACTGAAGGTAATTTGATTTCTACAAGTGCAGCTGCACCACTTACATATATTAATCAGGTAAACCCAATATATGTAAACTTCTCTATTCCTGCAACAACTATGACTCAGTTAAGAATTTTAGCAAATGAAGGAAAAGTTACTGCTGCAGAAGAATTATCATCTACAGTTTATACTGGTGATGATACAAAATATCCTGAAACTGGCAAAGTTATCTTTTTTGATAAAGTGATTACTTCTGCTACAGGTGATATTAAAATTAAAGCAGAATTTCCAAACCCATATATGGCACTTCTGCCCGGTCAGTATGTTAGGGCAACACTAGATGGATATACTCTTACTAATGCAATAGTTATTCCGCAGAAATCTATAATACAGCGTCAAGGTAAACAATTTGTTCTTGTTATTGATGGTCAGAACAGAGCCCATTTTACACCTGTTGAACTGGGAATAAATATGGGTAACTATTTTATGGTTTTAGATGGGTTAAAAGCTGGGGATAAAATTGTTGTTGAAGGAACAAATAAAGTTATGCGTGATAATGCTTTAGTTATGGATGCAAAAACTATGCAGTCAAAAGCAGGGCAGGCTCCACAGCAGCAGGCTAAATAATACAGGTATTTATTATGGAAAATAAAGAAATAAAAGCAGGATTTTTTATTCAAAGACCTATTTTTGCAACGGTTATATCCATCATTATAACACTGGTAGGCTTAATATGTATACAAATACTGCCTATTGAAAGGTATCCTAACCTTACGCCGCCGCAGGTTAATGTGCAGGCTAACTATAATGGTGCAGATGCAGAAACTATCGCTCAAAATGTTGCAGCTGTTTTGGAAAGCCAGATATTTGGCGTTGATGATATGATATATATGAACTCTGTTTCTTCTAGTGCCGGCTATGTTAGTGTTACTGTTACTTTTGCCATAGGAACAGACCCTGATTTAGCAACGATAAATGTAAATAACAAAGTGCAGACAGCTCTTGCTCAACTTCCTTCTGCAGTTCAGCAGTTAGGTATTACTGTTACAAAAAGAAACCCATCTATGCTTATGCTGGTATCTCTTAATTCACCAGATAATAGTTACAGTAAAGTTTATCTTGCAAACTATGCTTTATTAAATGTTGTGGATGAATTAAAACAAGTTCCGGGAGTAGGGGAAGTAAGTCTTTTTGGAAGAGATTATTATTCCATTCGTGTATGGCTTGATCCTAATAAACTGGCATATTATGGCTTAATACCTGATGATGTTTCAAATGTTATCCGCTCTCAAAATGCTCAGTTTGCAGCAGGGTCTTTAGGTGCTGCACCAATGGATGGCAATCAAGCTGATGTTTACTGGCAGGTGCTTCCGCCTGTCCGTTACAGCACACCAGAAGAGTTTGGAGAAATTATTATTAGAAGTAATTCTGATGGAAGCTCTCTGCGTCTTAAAGATGTTGCCCGATTAGAATTAGGCTCTGAAACATACGGTGTTGAATCTCGTTATAATGGAGCTATGTCAACAGTTATGGGTATATATCTTTCTCCTGATGCAAATGCACTTGCAACAGCTGATGCAGTAAAGGCTAAAGTGGATGAGCTTTCACTTAATTTTCCTGAAGGGATTACACACAGCTTTATATTTGATAATACAAAATTTATTACAGTATCCATAAAAGAAGTTGTAAAAACACTTATAGAAGCATTAATTTTAGTTATAATAATTGTTTATGTATTCCTGCAAAACTGGAGAGCAACATTAATTCCATCTCTTGCTGTGCCAGTATCTATTATAGGCACATTTGCAGGTATGTATGCACTAGGCTTCTCTATAAACATATTAACAATGTTTGCTATGGTTTTAGCTATTGGTATGGTTGTAGATGATGCAATCATTGTTGTAGAAAATGTTGAAAGGCTTATGGCTACTGGTTTAAGTGTTAAAAAAGCAACAGCTCAGGCAATGCATGAAGTAACTCGTCCTGTTATTGCTGTTGTGCTTGTTTTATCTGCAGTTTTTATCCCAGTTGCATTTATGGGCGGTTTAGCAGGAGTAATGTATAAACAGTTTGCCATTACTATTGTTATATCTGTTATTATTTCAGGTATTGTGGCATTAACTTTTACACCAGCTCTTTGTATGCTTTTATTAAAACATGGCAAGGAAGAAAAACATATTTTACATCGTGGCTTTAATAAAGGTTTTGATTTTATGACAAAGGGCTATCTGCATGGTGTTAAATTTATTTTAAGAAATAATATAGTTGCCATAATCATATTTGGAGTAACGATTGCGGGTGTAGCATATTTATTCACTCATATTCCAACAGGGCTTGTTCCAGAGGAAGACCAAGGTGTTGTTTTATCCGTTGCAATGCTTCCAGATGGAACATCTATGGATAGAACAGCAAAATATATGCAGGAATTTTCTGATAAACTTTTAAATGAGCCATCTGTTGAAGCATTTACAAGTTTAGCTGGATTTGATATGCTTTCAGGCTCTGTCCGTCCTAATGCAGGAGCTGTATTTATTGACCTTGTCCACTGGGATAAAAGAAAAACAGAAGACTTGTCTGCAAATGCACTTGTTAAGAAAATCTATGGTATGGGTATGGTAACCCCTGAGGGTGTTACTTTTGCTTTTAATCCTTCACCTATTCCGGGGATGAGTGCCACAGGCGGTTTTGAAATGTGGATACAAAACAGGGCAGGTGATACATCTGAAAAACTTTATGAGTATGCTATGCAGATAGTAATGGCTGCTAACCAAAGACCAGAAGTGCAGGGTGTAAGAACATCTATGAGTATTACAGCTCCACAGCTGCAGCTAGAAGTTGATAAGGAAAAAGCTCTTGCAATGGGTGTTTCTATATCTGATATATTTTCTGTGCTTTCTTCTACTTTTGGACAGGCTTATGTAAATGATTTTAACTTATTTGGCAGGTCATATAAAGTATATACACAGGCCGATGCAGAATATCGTTCTACTCCAAATAATTTGGATAAGCTCTATGTTCGCAGTGCCAGTGGTAATATGGTGCCTGTTTCTACTATGGTGAAATATACAGAAAAAGGTGGTGCTTATGTTATAGAGCGGTTTAACAACTTCCCGTCTACTAAAATTTTTGGAAATAATGGTGTTGGATACAGCTCAGGTGAAGCGATGGCTGCTATTGAAGAAGTGGCTAAAAATATTCTTCCAAGTGGCTATACAATAGGGTGGTCAGGTCAGTCTTATCAGGAAAGAGAATCTTCTGGCAGCACAGTTACAGTATTTGCTCTTGCTTTGATTATGGTATTCTTAATATTAGCAGCTCAGTATGAAAGCTGGTCGCTTCCGTTTGCAGTTGTTATATCTATTCCGTTTGCAGCTCTTGGTGCTGGACTTGCTACTTTCTTAAAAGGATACAGTAACGATATTTATTTTCAAGTTGCTCTTGTAACACTTGTAGGTCTTGCAGCTAAAAATGCAATCTTAATTGTAGAGTTTGCTGTAGAAAAATACAGGGCAGGTGGCTGCTCATTAGAAGAAGCAGCATTCACTGGTGCTCAGCTTAGGTTTAGACCTATTATTATGACATCTCTTGCCTTTATTTTTGGAACAATACCTCTTGCTTTAAGCACAGGTGCAGGTGCTGCCAGCCGTAATGTATTAGGCTGGGCAGTTGTAGGGGGTATGACATTTGCTACAATATTACTGCCGCTTTTTGTTCCATTTTTCTTTAAATGGATTATGTGGATATCAATAAAACTTTTCCCACCAAGAGAAGATGAATTTGAATAAAATTTAAAATATGATTTGATTTAGACCCCATTTGCTGTAGAAACAAGTGGGGTTCTTTTCATTTTAAGAGCTTTATATGATAAAATAATACTGAAATAATTGATAAATAATTAATCACTAATATGATAAATGTATGTTTTAACTTATATAATATATATTATTATGATATTCTTTTTTTGCGGGGATATTTTTCTGACAAAATAGGCTTTATAGAAAACAGCTTAATGAAGCATATACTTTAAATTACATATATTACAGCAGTGAAATAATATATATACTATTTATATTGCAGTAATGTATAATATATTTAAATTATTTATTTTTTAGATACTTCGCCTTTGGCTCAGTAAGACATAGAGTGAACTTACCCGAAAAAGTTGTACTAACCATATAAGGAGTGTATATGGCAAGAAAATACAGCTATGAGTTTAAGAAATATCTAGTAACAGTCATAGAAAATGGAATAATGAGTGCCAGTGAATTATCAAGATGCTGTAAAATTCATAAAGGAGTAATATGTAATATCTATAACAGATATAAGCATTCAGGCGAATCAAGTTTACATCATAGCTTTACCCGCAATGAATATAGTAGAGATTTTAAATTAAATGTGTTAACTTATAAGGCATCAAATAATTTAAGTTATGAGCAGACAGCACTATATTTTAATATACCATCAGCATCAGTAATATATGACTGGAATAAGTTTTGCAGTAAGTTTATTGGAGATAATATGTCAGATAAGAATATCCCGAACAGTAAAAAGAGTAAACACTCAAACTCTACTGATATTAAACTCACTAAATCAGATGATAGTGAAGAAGTAAGACAATTAAAAGAGAGAATATCAGAGCTTGAAAAAGAGCTTTATTACAAGTCAGCGGAGAATGCATATTTAAAAAAGCTGGAAGCCTTAATGCAGTCAAAGGAACAGAGAGTTCAACAGAAAAAGCACAAATAATAACTGCATTAAGGCTGTATTACAGTTTGGATATCCTGTTGTCTGTGAGTAATATGAAAAGAAGCACTTACTATTATAATGTTAAAAAGCCTGCTGCATTAGATAAATATGCAGAAGTCAAGGCATATATATTAGAAATATATGAAAAATCTAACAAGACTTACGGCTATCCAAGAATAACAAAGGCATTAGAGAAACTGGGTTATACTTATGACAGGAAGACAGTAGCAAAATTAATGAAGGAATTAAATATTTCATCAATAATCAGGGTTAAGAAAAGGTATAAACAAGGCAGAGTAAGTCATATATGCAGCAATAAATTAAACAGAGCCTTTACAAGTGAGAAACCATGTTTAAAATGGGTAACAGATGTGGCAGAGATAAAAATTAATAATGAAAAGGTGTATTTATCAGCAATAATGGATTTGTATAACAGAGAAATAACAGCATACAGTGTAAGCAAATATAATAATGAAGAAATGGTAATAGATAATTTAAAACAGGCAATAGATAAAACAAAAGATACAACAGGGTTAATGATACATTCAGACCAGGGTATATTATATCAGGCTAATCAATTTAGAAAGTTATTAAAGGAAAATAATATAGAGCAGAGTATGTCAAGGCGTGGCAACTGCTATGATAATGCTGTTATGGAAAGTTTCTTTGCTACTTTAAAATGTGAATTGGTTTATATTAACAAATTCAAAAATATAGAACAGTTTAAATATGAACTTGAAAAATATATTGATTTCTATAATAATTACAGAATAAAAGCTAATGGACTTACACCTTTACAGGAAAAAGAAATTTATTTAGTGGCTTAGTTCAAAATTTTTGGGTAAGTTCAGAGTTCTCATATTACAGTCATTTTGAGCCTGATTTTTAAAGGCGAAAAATCTAAATTATATATGACATGGAATCAGGCTCAGGACGAGCCGTCTTTAGTGAGCGATAGCCGAACTTGTTTTGGCAGAGTGTGGTTTAAAAAATTCATGGATGAATTTTTTAATATAAATTTATTAAGATACTTCGTGGCTCAGTAAGACCTAGAGTTCTCATATTACAGTCATTTTGAGCCTGATTTTGCAGGCGAAAAATCTAAATTATATATGACATGGAATCAGGCTCAGGACGAGCCGTCTTTAGTGAGCGATAGCCGAACTTGTTTCGGCAGAGTGTGGTTTAAAAAATTCATGGATGAATTTTTTAATATAAATTTATTAAGATACTTCGCCTTTGGCTCAGTATGACATATATCATTCATAATTGAACTTACAAAAACTCTAGATTTAATCATTTTAAAATCTAAATTAATCATCTTGGTTTAATTTTCTGTATAATTTTTCAAAAAATGTTTTTTTATGTGGATTTCTTTCCTGTTTGTCAGAAAGACCGGGAACAAAAATGTCTGTTTTCTGCTTGTCTTCTATAAGAAAAGTATCTATTTCTGAGCGTTTTCTATAATATTCTTTTCTTACATATATAAAAAAGAAAAGAAGACCTGCAATTATACCAATAAGCAGTAGTATACCAAATATTATATTGCCAGTGCTTAAATATTCTTTTGCTGCCTGCTGTATATCTGTGATATATTCTTCATAATTCATACTAGACACTCCTGCAAAGTGGTTTATTAACTTATCGGCATACACTTAAAAAAATTAATGGTTATTTTACTGTATAACATAGTTAATAATAAACTTAACATCATTAGAGAATCAGTGTTTACATTTATAATATATATGTATGTTTCATTTTATGCAACATGATTATTTAGTTTAAAAATAAAGTTTTAAATATCTTTAATAGTATATATCAGCATAGATTTTTAATTGATTTCATATAATAAATATGGTTTAATATAGCGGTTAAAATAATGCTTAGTATTGCATTATAAGGATATAGTATGTTGCGTAACAAAAGTATTGCTGTAAAGTTTTTTTTAGGTTTCTTTTTAACAAGTGCAATAGCCATATTACTAATGATGGCTGTTGTTTATTTTGCAGTAAAAAATCATGTTATTAACACAAGAGTTGACCGTTTAGAAATTATTCATAATATAAAAGTTAAACAGCTTCAAAATGCTGTTCACTATATGGAAAATCCTATTCTTAGGTTTTTAAAGACTAATTCAGATGCGTATGGTTTAGATAAATTATTTAATGCTTATAATAATCTGTCAAATGGTATCAGCAGTGAAACTGTTGAAGTATGCAGAAATGAGCTTTCAAAACAGTATGCAGGGCAGTATAACAATAAGCCAATTCTTAATTATCTTAATATATCATCTAATTATGCTGTGCCTGTAAGTAACTCTGGCATTATTGCTCAATGTATGGATTTAATGGAGAAAATAGGCATAGAGTCTATGAAAGATATTAATTATAATGAGCCATTTATTAAAAAATATAAAGAGCTGTCAGAATATTTTTCTAATACTTTTTCTCTACTTTTAGATACATCAGGATTTGAAAATATATTGTTTGTGTCATCTGATGATGACATAGTTTTTACTCCACGAAAAAGCTCTGTTTTAGGTCATAATCTTATATCATCACACTGGATAAAGGGTCTTTCAAATCAAATTTCAAAATTTCATTCTATGGTAAATGAAGGTGGCACTGATTATTATTTTGTAGATATGCAGCCATATATGCCATTAGATGGATACCCTGCATTTTTTATTATTTCGCCAATATTTAAAGATTCTAAATATTATGGCAGCATTGTTTTAGTTTTGTCATCTTTATTTATAGACACAATATTATCAGATAACAATAACTGGCAGAAAGAAGGTTTAGGTAAAACTGGTGATGTTTATATTACAAATTTAAATGATAAGTTTCGTTCAAATAAGCGGTATTTAGTTGAAAACAGGCAGGATTATCTTGCACTTTTAAAAAATATTAAAAATCCATCTGTTGCTTATGATATGGTAGAGCAGTTTGGCACAGTTGCTTACTATGGTTCAATTTTAAGAAATCCATCATTAGATGCTTATGCAGGAAATAAAGGTTATGATTTTTCTAAAACTGTTGATGGAATAGATATTGTTACATATTATTCACCAGTTAATATTGGAAACCTTAAATGGATGTTATTTGTCCGCATGGAATTAAGTGAAATAATTAGCGAAGTAGTTCCCATTAAAATATTAATGCGTAATATGATTATACCAGTCCTTATTATTCTGCTGACAGTAACTACGGCTTTTGCATATTTTATTACAAAGCCTATCAGACAGATGCAGAAAAGCTGTATGGCTATTGCTTCTGGTGAAAGTTTACCAATAGATGTGCATGGCTCTTATAAAGAGATTAATGATTTGGTAAAATCTTTTGATACAATGATTACTATATTAATGGAAAATGAAAAGCAGACAGAAGAAGTAAAAAAGGCGCTAGAAGATACTATATCTAATAAGGCACTTATTGCTCAGGAATTAAAAAAAGAAAAAGATTTTATTACCCGTATTCTTGATGCCAAAGGGTTTATAATATTTGTTATAGATGATAATGATAAAATTATTAGAACAAATAATGCTATTAAGGATTTTTATCCAGATTTAGATTTACTAGGATTAAACTATAAAGAAATAGTGCCTGATGAATATCAACGAAGAATAGTATATATTGTATCAATGCTTAGAGCTGGTGATGCCCAAGTACTTCATTTAATTACTGAAATAAAGCTGAATGACAAAACAGCTTTTATAGAATGGACTTTTTCTGTATTTACAAGCAGAGATTTTGAAGATGGTCATCTTGTTCAGTTTATAACTGCAATAGGTGTAAATGTTACAGAAAGATATGAAGCAGAAAAAAGCTATAAAGAAAGTGCATCTATGTTTCATAGAATATTTTCTAAAGCTTATGATGCAATATTAATTGCAGATGAAAATAATAATATTTTACTTGTTAATAAATCATTTGAATCACTTTTTGAAGTAGATTATATAGATTTAGTAGGCAAGCCTGTTATTACTAATATCATATCAAATGAATATAAAAATGTTATTCTTTCAGATACTCAAGAAGGTAAATCTTTAGAAATTGAAGCACTTCGCTCTGATAAATCAAAATTTCCTGTAGACATATCAATATCTAAAATAATGTATCAGGATAAACTTAGTATATTATATATATTAAGAGATGCATCTCTTAGGAAGAAACAGGATAGGCAGTTACAGGCTGCTCTTAAACGAGCAAAAGATGCAGAAAAAACAAAAAGTGAATTTTTTGTAAATATGAGTAATGAAATTCGCATACCACTTAATGGTATTATGGGATTTATTGATTTATTAAAGGAAACTAATCTTGATACTACACAAAAAGAATATTTAAAAATTATTAATTCCAGTTCAGATGGTTTATTTAGTATTATTAATGATATATTAGATTTTTCTAAAATTGAAAGTGGTAAAATGCAGCTGGAATCAATAGAGTTTAATTCATGGAAAGTTTTTGAAGATTCTGTTGCAATTTATGCGACAAAAGCAATGGATAAAAATATTTTATTAATATGCTTGTTTAGTATAGATATGCCTAAATATCTTTTAGGTGACCCGCTGCGTATCAGGCAGATAATAATTAACCTTATATCTAATGCTATTAAATTTACTGATGTAAAAGGCAGAGTTATAGTCAGAGCAACAGTAATTTCAAAAAACAGTGATAAATGCAAAATCAGAATATCTATTAAAGATAATGGTATAGGCATAGCAAAAGAGCAGCAGAAAATGATGATGGATGCTTTTTCACAGCCAGATACATCTATTACCCATCAGTATGGCGGCAGCGGTTTAGGGCTTGCAATATGCAAAAGTTTAACTCAGTCTATGCACTCATCACTAAATGTATACAGTGAATACGGCAAAGGCAGTGAGTTTTATTTTACATTAGAGCTGCCTGTTGTTGATAGAAAAGATACACAAATGAAAACAGATTTTTCTAATACACATATTATACTTTTAGGATGTGAAGAAAACTGCCCTGCAAAAGAGCTTTATGAAGAATATATTAAAAATCTTAAAGTTGAAGTTCGCTATACTACAAATATAGATGATATTCGTCCAGATGATATAAAAATAGTTGGTATTAGTTATGATGATAATGAATATGACTTTATTAAAAAAGTAGTAAATGAGTTTCCTGAAAAATCTTTTATCATATTCAGTATTACTTCTCTTGATAATAGAATATATGATTTAGGTGATACAAATGTGTATCCGCTTGTTCCACCCCTTAGTATGTCAAAACTTATATCAGTGCTGTCAGATATACTTGGTTACAATAAATCATACCTTGCTAAAAACAAAAAAACAGAAAAAAATATTTTCTCTGGTTCTATTATGCTTGTAGATGATAATGAAGTAAATAACAGGCTTTCAGAAATTTTGCTTAAAAATATGGGGCTTAAAGTTGATATAGCAGAAAATGGACAGATAGCAGTAGATAAATATAAGAAAAACATGTATGATTTGATTTTTATGGATGTATATATGCCTATAAAAGATGGGTTAACTGCAGCAAGAGAAATAGTTGCTTATGAAAGAGAAATGAAACTGCCTCATGTTCCTATTATTGCTCTTACTGCTAATGTAGTAGAAGATGATGTTGATGAATATATTAATGCTGGAATGGATGATTTTGTTGCAAAACCTATTGTAAAAAATAAACTGGAAGTAGTATTAAACAGATATTTAAATAAAGAGCAGATATTGTTTAATGAAGATGTAGCAAAAGGTGTTGCAGAGTATATTAAATCTGATGACCATAAATTAATTGCTGCAGCGGTGAATGAATACTGCCAAATTTCATGGCATTATGCTCAAACTCTCTTACATGCAGTAAGTGAGTTTAATGAAGGCTCATCATTATATATTATTAATAAACTGCTTGCCTTGTCAGAAAAATATCAGTTTACACTTGCTTTAAATGTGCTTTATAAAATTAAGCAGAATGTTGAAGATGGTATGAATGAGAATGTTTTTTCATTAATTGATGAACTAAAAGATGTTATATATAAAATAAAACATTCTATTGAGATTTTTAAATGACAGATACAAGAAAGTTAAATCTTTTATATTATAATACATTTTCTGATTGCAGGGATATAGTAGCAAATGCAGCCATACCAATAGATATAGGTGTTTCATACATTAATGATATTAATGAAGTGATGAAGCATATTATGAGCCGCGACAGTATAGATATATTCTTTATTGACTATGATGGCAGAGCAGAACTTATTGATTTAGTTTCAAAAGTGCATAAGTATGATGAAGATTTGCTTATCTACTTAATAACAGATATTGATAGTGAAGAAGAAAAAATCAAGGCATATAATGCTGGTGTAATAGATTTTTTTTTACTTCCATTAAGCAGTCATATATTGCAGGCATTATTAAAAAATATGGCATGTCTTCGTGGTTCAAGGCTTAAACTGTATAATAAAACTAATATGTTACAGTATGAAATAGAGCAGGCAGTAAAAACTGTTAAGGAAAGAGAGCTTGAATCACTGCTTTTGCTTGCAAGAGCATCAGAATATAAAGATAAAGATACTGCAAACCATATTCTAAGAGTAGGCAAATATTCTGCTATAATAATGGAAAATTTAGGCGGGAGTCATGAAGATATAGAATTAATGCTTTATTCTGCACCTTTGCATGATGTTGGTAAAATTGGTATTTCAGACAGCATATTAAATAAATCATCAAAACTTACAGAAGAAGAATATAATATAATGAAAACTCATGCCACAAAAGGTTATGAGATACTTTCAGGCACTAAAAGCAAGTATTTAGAAGCTGGTGCCATTATTGCCTTATCACACCATGAAAAATATGATGGCAGTGGGTATCCTAATGGATTAAAAGGGGACAGCATACATTTATATGGCAGAATTGTTGCTGTTGCAGATGTATTTGATGCATTAATTTCTGAAAGAGTATATAAAAATTCATGGACATTAGAGCATGCTGTAGAATATTTAAAAAGTCAAGCTGGTATTCATTTTGACCCAGTAATTATTGAAAAATTCCTTGAAAAAATAGATGATGCAGCAGCTGTTTTCAAAAATCTTATGCCTGAAAAATAACTTGATAATAATTTGTATTACAGTCATTTTGAGCCTGATTTTACAGGCGAAAAATCTAAATTATATATATGACATGGAAGCAGGCTTAGGACGAGCCGTCTTTATTTACTTTATAAGATGCTTATATGGTTTTTGTCTAACTTTTTTTATATAAGTCCAAACTTGACTTTTTCTATATTATAATATAGTCTTATCCGTGGACGGTTATATATGTTTCGTAAAATTGATGTAATTATTATTTTATTTTTCATTATATTATCTATTGTTTTTATTTTTAAGCCTTATAGTTATTCAGCAAAAAAATTAATGCTTGTTGTAGAAAATGAAAGCTTTTATATACCATATAAAGACGGATATTTTAATCTTTTTGGGAAAGTTAAAGATGTTTTTGGCAACGAGCATAGTGTATATAAAGGTATGGAGTTTGAAATTGCTGGTGGCAGAGTAAAGGCATTACATTCAGACTGTGCAAACCAGATATGTGTAAATACTTCATGGATAGAAAACTGCGGCGATACTATAATATGTGCTCCAAACAGGGTTGCTGTTATTATTGACTGTTCAGATAAGGATATTACTCAGAAATGAAAATAAATATATATATATTAACGGGGCTTATGGCTTCATGCAGTATAATTTTAGGTGTTATTGAAAATTTTATCCCTACTCCAGTGCCTGCAATCCGATTAGGGCTTGCTAATGTTCCTATTATTATTATGCTGTATCTTGCAGGCAGTAAATATGCTTTTCAGGTATCTTTTTTAAAGGCTTTAATTGTGCCAGTATTATCTGCCAATATTATATTTAAAATGTCTTTAAGTGTGCCTGCTGTATTTGTTTCATTTGCTGCTATGTCTGTAAATTATCATTATTTTAAAAACAAATTAAGTATTATAACTATCAGTGTAATTGGTGCAGTTTTTCATATAATCACACAGCTTGCAGTTGTAAGCATTTTTTATGTAAAAGGGCTTATTTATACAAATATTGCTGGAATATTGCTGCTTTCTGCTGTTATTACAGGCATACTAATGGGGATAATTGCATATAAAATAGTAAACCATAAGCAGATAAAATCAATGTTTGAAAGGCTTGAATTAAAAGGCTAGAAATAAAACTGCCACTCAATACCAATAGTAGTGTTTATGTGGTGGTCATTAAAAGTATTCATAGTTTTAAAGGCAAGATTACTGTATTTTTTATATCCATAGTTTAGTTTAATAATACTTCTATTATATTTTTGGTCTGTTAAATAAGAATAGGCTGCATGCAGGTTTTTAAAAGGGCGGATAGTTGCCTGAAAGCCTGAAACACCGTCATTATTTGTGCCACTCCAAATATTTAAGCCAATTAAATCTTTTGTAGTAAACCCTAAAACTGAGCTTATTATAAAACTGTATATGGAATCATTAATGGCAGAATCATAATCACTGGTAGAAAATATATTCATACTTTTAAGTGAAAAGGTAGTAATACCTGCACTGTATTTTTTTACAGGGGATGCAGTAACATCGTATTCTGCAATATTACTGTGATAAGTAAGAGCATAAGTATACAGGCTTTCTTTATCAAAAGTTTTGCTTAATTCAGATATATATGGGTTAGATATATAATCAAGCAGGTCATTTTTTTCTTTAAATTTATATAAATTATATTTAACAGCACTGCTGGATGCTGTATCATAAGAGATGGGGGGGGGTAAATGATAGATTAAGTTTTTGTTTATCTTCTGTATCTGCACATTTTCTATTTCTATATCAGCAGTTTCTGCAAATGAATATGAAACACAGCTAAACCATACAGCAGCAATTAATACAAAATTTAATTTTTTCATAGATATAATATGAATATATTAATATGAAAAATCAAGTAAAATTTTACTTTTCCTTGATAAGTGCAAAAGTGAAAATAGGGTATTTTATGATTGAAAACTATTATTTTTTATTTATACATATATTTTTTGGTAAATTCTACTACTATGTTTTGCTGAGCCTGAAAGGCGAAGTATCTAAATTTATCTTTTATTAAAAAATACATCCCTGTATTTTTTAAATCACGCTCTGCCGAAACAAGTTCGCCTATCGCTCACTAAAACGGCTCATCCTGAGCCTGAAAGGCGAAGTATCTAAATTTATCTTTTATTAAAAAATACATCCCTGTATTTTTTAAATCACGCTCTGCCGAAACAAGTTCGCCTATCGCTCACTAAAGATGGCTCATCCTGAGCCTGAAAGGCGAAGTATCTAAATTTATCTTTTATTAAAAAATACATCCCTGTATTTTTTAAATCACGCTCTGCCGAAACAAGTTCGCCTATCGCTCACTAAAGACGGCTCATCCTGAGCCTGAAAGGCGAAGTATCTATAATAGTAATCTATAATCTTAATAGTTCCTTCGCTCGCATATACTCACTCAGGAAGACATATTTTAGTATTTCAAAAATGTATGCAGCATAAAAATTTTACTTCATTAAAAATATACAAAGTTAAGTAAAGCACTCATACACTTCAACTTATGTCTTACTGAGCTTGATTTATAAGCGAAGTATCTAAAAATAAGATACTTTTAATATATTATGCACTGCTGAAATATATAATTATAGATTTTTCGCCTGTAAAAATCAGGCTCAAAATGACTGATACTCAAAAATACTAAAAAGTAAAAATTCCTTTTTCTATATGGAAAATGCAGCATTCTGTTTTTTTATTATAAAGCTTTTTTAGTATTTCTTTATATGTGAAAAGCTGTTTTTTATATTCATCTAATATTTTGTCATTTAATGCACCAGTTTTATAATCCATAATAACAAGTTTATCTTCCATTTCACTATAAATATCTACAGAATAAAGGTTGTTATCTTTACCAATGCGGCGTTCTTTAAACACTCTTCCATTAAAAAGCTGCTGCCACTGGGTATTGTTATAAACTGTAAGAATATATTTTTTTATATCAGCAAATGTTTTATCATCCAGTGCAGAGCCATATTTAGCATACATACATTTTTCTGCTATTGAGATGGTTTCTTCCCTGCCATATTCAAGCATAAAAAGACCCGCATGCAGGCACTCACCAGCAAGAGCAGATAAATAATTAAAAGTAATATCTTCTTTTCTGCTGTAAAATGCTTTTGTATCAATCAATTCTTTTTGTTTGTTTATATTTATTTCAATATTTATGCTTTTTACTTGTTCTTTTTCTTTGTTTATTTCTGCTTTAAGTATACCCTGCTGCACTTTTTCAGGAAAACAAAGCCCTGCAATATGTGATATTTTTAATGGCATATCTTTTGGCATTTCAGCATTTATAAAAAGTGCTTTTTCCGCCCTTGTCATTGCAACATACAGCATATTAACACTGTCCTGCAGTGTAAGCATATTTTCATTTTTCATATATTCTTCTGCTTTTGTTCCAGAAATATATGGATATTGTTTTTTAGAATATACACAGCACAGTTTAGAATCTCCAAAAACATTATTATCAGCAATAAATAGTGGTGAATTTTTTGCATTAACTGTTATATCTCTTGATAAGTTAGGAAGAATAACAACATTAAACTGCAGTCCTTTTGATTTATGGATAGTCATAACTGTAACTGCATTTTTTTGTGCAGCAGAAAGAGCCTGCTCGCTTGATGCTGATTTAAAAACTGTTTCTTTAAAATCAGCAATATTTGTTTCATTGGCTGCTGTTTTTGATATAATATCAAAACATACATAGTAATCAGGACTTGAACTAAACCTGCTTTGTAAATCAAGTTTATTTGAAAGATAGAGCAGTTTATCAAATATGGAAAGCCCTTCTATATTATTAAGCATATTTTTTATTTTATTTTTTTCATTTATGAATAAGCCTTTATCCTGCATAATATTATTATGTGCTGCTTTTGGGCTTGTGTATAAAAATCTAAAAAAGGCATAATCATCATCTGTTTCTATAAATTCAGCTAATGCCATAATAATATTAAAAACAGGGGAGCTTGTTAAGTTTGCAGATGTTTCTGCCTGCACAGGTATATTATTATTTTCAAGATAATCAATAATATCTTTCCCATGGTTATTAGAAACTGTAAGTATTGCAATATCCTTATACTGAAATCCGTTTTCTATACATATATTTATTTTATCAAGACAGTATGTTAAATAATAAGCATCTTCTTCTTTATCCTGCTTATCCATTTTATGTGTTATTTCCACATAACCATCACCATTTTCTTTATATGCTTTTTGGTCAATATTAAAAATTGCAAAATTTTCACCATACTGTTTATATATTTCATTTGATATTTTATTTACTATATCTATAATATTTTTGCCGCTTCTATAGTTTGTATCAAGTGTTTTAGATGAAAGTTTATCTTTATATTCTTGTAAAAGCAGTCTGAAAAGGGAAGAACTGCCGCCACGAAAACGATAAATATTTTGTTTTGGGTCTCCAACATAGAAAAAACTGCCAACTTTATCATGCTGTCCTAATCCTGCCATTGCTTCTTCTGCTAGTGGTTTTAATGTAAGCCATTGGGATATAGATGTATCTTGAAACTCATCTATTAATAAATGGTTTATTCTGCCATCAAGCCTGAAATAAAGGTAATCTTTATCTATTTTAGAGTTATCTGCTGCAAGCATATAATATACTGCATTGCTTATATCGCTGTATGTAAGCATATTCTTCTCTTTCTTTAAAATATCCATTTTATTATTAAGAAGCTTACCAAGGTTTAAAGAAAGGCTTGTAATAATATCTCCATATAAAAGCCAGTATTCCTGCAGTTTATTAAATATATTTTCATGCAGATTATACTGTTTTTGGCTGAACTCATATTTTTTGAAATTAGGTGCTTCATCTAATGTATTTTTAAAAAAAGGTATATCTGATATATCTTGAATTTTTTTGTAATCAAGTTTTTCAACAGCATTTGCCTGCCTGACACTAAGATTATCATTTTCAAATGTTTTTTTAAATTTTTGGCATAATTCTGGTATTTTCTGCTGCATTGTTACTGCTTTTGAAAGCATTTCTATTATATTATCAAGACTAGGTGCATTTTTTACTGCACTTTCAAGTTTAAGTATATTATCTGCCACATATTCTGCATATTTTTGCAGTGTGGAAATAAGAGAAACTGTCTGCACACCTAAAACAGGATAAATATTATCAAGTATTTGTTTCCATTTATTATCTGCAAGCATTTCTGAAACAAGCTGATAAAAAGCAGTTCTTTTAATTTGGGCTGTTTCTTCGTCGCAATGCACACCAAAATCTGGGCGGAAACCTGCTTCAAAAGGGAATATTCTTAAAATAGTATTATTAAAAGCATCTATCGTTTTTATATTTAATTCAGAAAAATGACTGAATAGATTATCTCTGGCAGTTACTGCTTTTTCTTTTATAAAGTTATCATCAAAAGGTCTTTGAAGTTTCTCTGCATATTTTTTCATAAGTGGAGCTATAAATTCATATTCACTTGTATCTGATGTTCCTTCTGCAAAGCCGTTAATAAATTTTATAATACGCTCTTTCATTTCAGCTGTTGCTTTTCTAGTAAAAGTAAGGCATAAAATATCTTTTGGGGCAGCACCAGTTAAAAGCATACCAGCAACACGCATTGCAAGCTGAAAAGTTTTGCCTGTGCCTGCTGATGCTTCTAATGCAAGATTATTATATTTATTTAGAGAAGAAGCCATTTTCCCTCCCACACACAGTATTATAAGGGCAGTAATCACAGTGTTTATATTCTTTTGTCTGCTCAAAAGGTTTAGAAATATTAATTATATCACTTAATATGCCAGCTAAATAGTCTTTAAAGTCACTATAAAAACTTATGTCAAAGCCCTGCTTGTATTCAAACTTTTCTTTTATACTTAAATAAAATAAATCAGAAGGCAGTTTTTTCATCTCTTTATCAAGCAAAAGAGCATATAATGGCAGTTGAATATCATCTATTTTTTCAAAATTGTTATTTAAAACAGGCTTTATTTTATCATCATCTTTATATTTATAGTCTGTAACTATAATATCATTCTTATAGTTTTCTATTTTATCAATTATACCTTTAATATTAAATTGATTAAATTTAACCTGCACTTTATACTCTCTTTTGCTTTCTTCATATCCGTTTTTTATATGGTTTTGCTCAGCAGCTATGATTTTTGGTATGTTATTATATATAATTGATGCAATAAACTGTTCCACATTATTATATAAATAAGCATCATAATCTTTCATCTGTTTAATAAATTCGCTTTGGAACTTATCTAAATAAGTGTTGTCTGTAACAGATATTTTCCTGTCAAAAAGATTTTTAAAAACATTGTGTATGACTATTCCAAATACTTTATTATCAAGGCTTGCAACAGGCTCAGTTTTTTCATTAATATTAAGCACATACTGCAGATAAAATCTTAGAGAGCAGGAAGTATATATATTTAAATTTGATGCAGAATAAGAAAAATCTTTTAAAAAGCTTATTATTTTATCAGTTTTTTCTATACTTATTTCTGTATCTTTTGGATAATAATATTTATCTTCCTGTATTAAAGATATAGTGCTTGGAGCATATTTTAGTGCTGTTAAGTGGTTTTTTATGACAATCTCTTCTATGAAACTGCTTCTTCTTGCACCAGAATTATTTTCAGCATACGACATAACTATTACTTTTGCATTACTCATAAGTTGATAAAGGTAGTTTTTCATTAAATTTTCTCTGTCAATAAATGTAGGCAGCTTTAACTGGTTTCTTATTTCTGTATTAATAAACAAATCCTTTACATTTTTTGGCGGAAAAAGTTCTTCTGTCATATATGGTATAAAAAGCACATCATAATCAACATTTCTGCTTTCAAGTATACCCGTTACTGCTATTTCTTTTTTAGGCAGGTCTATAGACTGGCTGTTTATTTCATTCATTATAATATATGCAGTTTCTTCAAATAAAAGCAAATCATTTATGTTTTTATATATTACTGCAAGTCTATCAAGTAAAAGCAGAGTTTCTGTAATTATATCCTTTTCAAGCAGAAATAAAGGTATAATATTATTAAGCAGTTTTTTATATGTATTAATACATTCTAATACAGTAATATTGTTTGATGTATTTAAAAAAGAAGCTAAATATTCATTTATTACTTTTTCATTTAAAAAATCATCTTTTTGCATATAAAGTTTATTATTTTCAAGCATTTTATATAAATTTTTTATAAATTGCTGCATTTCGTTATCTTTTTGCAGCATATCATTAGAAAATATATGAATAAGGCTTGATACTTCTATAAGTCCGCTTTTAAAAGATGAATATAATTCTATCAAGCTGTTTATAAAACTTATAAAACTGCATGATGAAATATCTCTGCCTGCTGATACATCAAATATATTATAGTAATCAAGTTTTATAAAGTAAGTTTTACAGCTTGTATCTGGCATAATCACTGCCATTCTGTTAAAAGGAATGTTATGCTTAATATTAAACTCAAAAGATTTTTTTGTAATAAGCTCTATTTGGGAAATATCTGATGCACAAGAAAATATCTGCATATTATTATTTGAAAACAAAGGCATATTTTTATCATTTAATGTTTTTGTTTCAAAAAATGCTTCATATTCTTTATGCTGGCTCTGCTTTGGTCCTGCATAGTTAAATACTGCTGTAACATTTTTATTTTCACTTATTTTTTTCAGCACAGTAAGTTCATATTTTGTAAGAAATCCGCTTATTAAAAATATATAGTTATCATATTTATCTATAAAAATGTTATTTAAGTTTATATTTTTATATGTTTCATATTTATCTATCCAGCCGTCATTATGTATTATTTCTAAATATATGCTCCATAAGTGGTTTAATATATTTATCTGTTTTTCATAATCAGAATATTGAGAAGCATTTACAAGGCTTTCTACATCTACCATTTCCGCAAAAAGCTCTCTGAAAAAAGAAAATATATTTTTTGTATTTTGAGCAAAAGGGATAAAACTTGATAAAAACTCTTTATTATCGCTTTTAAATACTGCTGTTATTTCTTCATTTGTCAGCTTATTAACTGCTTTTTTTAAATAAAAGGGTCTAAGTTCAACTGGCATAATTTTTTTATCAGTATCTATTATTATTTCAAAAAAGTTTGATACTGCATAAGACTCTATATATTTAAAATCGCAGTTTGCCATATATCTAAGATTTCTTTCTGTTGGAAGAACAAGGCAGGTATTATAATCTTTTTTATCATATTCCAATGCAAGATTATATATAAAAGAATAGGGAGTAATATTTTCTGGAATACTTAAACATCTTATCATGGTTTATCCTTTAAAATATATATAAACTGCAGTAATATTTTGCAAATATATTCCTGCAGCTTAAATTATGCTTTATAATATATTATGATATATATATGCAGCAGTATGTGTTGTGTGTAGTTATTTCATACCCATAAGCTGTAAAAGTTTTTCTTCACTAGGGCTTCTTCCCATAAAGTTTATAAAAAGCTGCTGCATAGTATCTGAGCCGCCTTTTTCTAATATGTTTTCTTTAAAACTTCCGGCAATTTTTTCATCAAAAACACCTTTTTCGCTAAAAGCAATATAAGCATCAGCAGAAAGCATCTCTGCCCATTTATAACTGTAATACCCTGCAGAATATCCACCGCCAAAAATATGACCAAAGCCGTTTTCAAATATTACATAATCAGGTGGAGTAATCACAGCAGTTTCTTTTCTTGTTTCAAGTATAATATTATGCACCTGCTCATAAGTATAAGCATTGTCATATATAGATAAGTCAAATATACCAAATTCAAGCTGGCGGACTAAAAACATACCAGACTGGAAGTTTTTATTATCTATTAATTTTTTAATTAATTCATCAGGTATCATTTCACCAGTTTCATAATGGCGGGCAAATAATTTTAATACTTTTTCTTCATAGGCAAAGTTTTCTAAAAACTGAGATGGAAATTCTACTGCATCCCATTCTACTCCATTAATACCTGAAACATCACTTTCTTTGCATTTTGAGAAAAGGTGATGTATTGCATGGCCTGCTTCATGAAAAAGTGTGTGCACATCATCATGGCGTAAAAGGGAAGGCTGACCTTCTTTTGACGGTGGAAAATTTGCCACAATAAAAGCATCTGGAAGGTGAATATTATTTTTATCATCAAGCCTGCCTGTATGCCAGTTATTCATCCATGCACCACCCCTTTTTTCAGGTCTTGCTTCTAAATCTATATAAAGCCTTGCAAATGGAGTATTATTATTATCAAGCAGATTAAAACATTTAGCTGTTTTGTGCCATAGTTTTATATCATGCACTTCCTGAAAATTAATATTAAAAAGTTTCTGCATAAAAAGGAAAAGCCCATGCACAACATTTTCTTTTTCAAAAAATGGTCTGAAAAGCTCACTATCAAAGCCAAGTGCTTCTTTTTTAAGCATATTTGAAAGATAAGCTGTATCATAGCTTTCAATTTTATCTATTCCTTTATTTTTTGCAAAGTCAGATAAGTCTTTCAACTCTTTTTCAGCCATTTTTTTGCCTTTTTTGCTTAAATTTCTTAAAAATGCAAGTGCCTCATCTGCACTTGGGCAGCTCATAGTTTCATTACGCATTTCTCTGTAATTTTTATAGCCTAGCATATTAGCTTTTTCATGTTTCAGTTTTAATATTTCTTCTATTACAGGGCTGTTATTTTCTGCCCTTGTCATATATGCTTTATATACTTCTTCCCTTAACTCTCTGTCTTTGCAGTATGTCATAAATGCTATATAAGATGGTGCCTGCAGTGTAAACCTGTATCCCTGCTGCACTTTTGCTGCCATTTTGTCACTTTCTGGCATATCTTTTATATGAGTATCATCTTTTAATATGATTTCAAAAGCATTAGTTGCATCAAGAAGATTTTTATTAAAACTGTCAGAAAGCTCTGAAAGTCTTGTATTTATTTCTATTAATCTTTTCTTTTTATTATCTTCTAGATAAACACCGCCTAATTTAAATGATTGCAGGCTGTCTTTAATTACTTTTTTCTGCTCACTTGTTAAATCATGCTGAGTGCTTATTTCTTTTACAGCTTCATATATTGCTTTATTCTGGCTTAATTCTGAAGAATAAATACTTAATGGCTCTAAACATATAGAAAAAGCTTCTCTTGTTTCTGGGCTGTCGCATACCGAGTTTAAGTGTGCAACAGGTGTAAAATAGTCATTAAGTCGGCATTCAAGCTCCATAAGTGGACGCATAAAGTTAAGATATGTTTTATTTTCTATTTTTAAAAGTCTTGCAATTTCTTCCTTGTTGCTTTTAATTATTTCAGTAACATTTTCATACGAATTTTTTATACAGTCTAATGGAAAATCTATAAACATATTTTTCTCCTAATAAATATTATTTATTTTTTTAAGTGTAGCATTATATATATTTTCTCTTTCTTCTATCATCTGCCTTAAATGAAAATAAGAATAAGGCAGAGAAAGCACTACTGCTGATGTTTGATTATCTTTAGAATCAGTATGCAGACTTGTTACAATAACTTTTGTAGTTAAATCCTTTGCAGCACGGATTAAAGTTACATCATTATCATTAATAGAGCTGATAATAACATTAACTCGTGCATTACTGCCTGATGGAATATATGGCTCTATTTTTTTAGAGAAAGCTTTTGAGCGGACAAGAAAAGTATCCATACCAGTAAAAAATTCTGTTTCACCAGAAAACTGTAAAATATTAAAAGGTGTTTTGTTTTCCAGAGTGAAAGAAATTTGTATAATATTATCATTACCAATATTAGTATTAATATCTTTTATAATAATGTCATTTGCATATTCTTTTGTATTTTTAAATGTTTTTTCTATATTGTTAAGCATTTTTGTAATATTTCTATCACGCTCCATATCTTCATCAAGCTTATTTTTTAATATTTTTTTATATTCTGCAATAATCTGTTCTGGAGTTTTGCCGTTTAGTCTTTTATACAAACTTTCTGCCAATACAGCCTCATCACCTGATAGAATATACCCTTGAGATAAGGCTTCTGGTAAATAAACAGATATTGGACCTTTAATATAAGAGCATACAGTTGAATTAATCTGGGCACATACTATATTTATTTTATTCTGTAAGTCATAAAAATCTTCTGCCTGAATAGGCACAGCCATAACATTTACTTTTTCTTTCTGGCAGCCTGTGATAAGAAATAATATTATAGATATGACTATTATAAACTGTTTCATAATATCCTCAAAATAAAATAATTAAAGTCATAATTTACCATAATAAAGGTATATAAATCAAGAATTATATATTTTTATCTGTGTTAATATATTATTATGCGTAGAATACTATGTGTTTGTTATGTATATCATCATAATATATCACAATAAATTATGATTATTTAATTTTAATCTCTTGACAATATGGCTTATACTTATTACATTATCTTTGGCACTCATTAGTTATGAGTGCTAATAATTTTAAAATTATTTTAATTTAGGAGATATATTTATGTCACAAACTATGGAGTTTAAAACAGAAGTATCTAAATTATTAGATATTGTTATCCATTCCCTTTACTCTAATAAGGATATTTTTTTAAGAGAGCTTATATCTAATGCAAGCGATGCAGTAGATAAAATCCGTTATGAAGGTTTGCTGGACCAAAGCAAATATGAAAACGATACTGACTGGAAAATCAAACTTACACCAAATAAAAGTGCTGGCACACTTACTGTATCAGATAACGGTATAGGTATGAATTACGATGAAGTAATTAATACACTTGGCACTATTGCAAACAGCGGCACAAAAGAATTTATGAAAATGTTAGAAGAAAAAAATGCCAAAGATGCAGTGGAGCTGATAGGTCAGTTTGGTGTTGGTTTCTATTCTGCATTTATGGTAGCAGATAAAGTTACTGTTATTACAAGAAAAGCAGGGCAGGAAAAAGGTGTTAAATGGGAAAGTCAGGCAGCTGGCACTTTTGAAATAGGCGAAGCTGTTAGAGCAAACCGCGGCACAGATATTATTCTTCATTTAAAAGAAGATGATAAAAAATATCTTGATGAGTGGACATTAAGAGATTTAGTCTCAAAATATTCTGACTATATAGAACATCCAGTAGTTATGGATATTGAAAGACCTAAAAAAGATGAAGAAGGCAAACCAAGTGAAGAAAAAGAGATAAAAGAAGAAGTTTTAAACTCCCGCAAAGCTATATGGTTAAGAAATAAATCAGAAATTACAGAAGAAGAATATAATGATTTTTATAAACATATAACTCATGATTATTCTGACCCTTTAAAAACAATTCATTTTAAAGTGGAAGGCACTCATGAATTTGCAGGGCTTTTATATATACCAAAAATGAAACCTTTTGATATTATATATAAAGAATATAAATCAGGACCTACGCTCTATGTAAAAAGAGTGCAGATTATGGAACACTGTGAAGAACTTTTCCCGCCTTATTTAAGGTTTGTAAAAGGTGTTGTTGAATCAAATGATTTACCGCTTAATATTTCAAGGGAAATTCTGCAGAACAATAAACTTATTGAAGTTATGCGTAAAAATATCACTAAAAGAGTGCTTGATGCTTTAAGTGATATGAAAAATAAAAAATATGATTTGTATGTTTCATTTTATAAAGAATTTGGCAGAATATTAAAAGAAGGTCTGCATTTTGAATATGATAAAAAAGAGAATATTGCTGATTTAGTTCTTGCAGAATCAACTGCCACAGAAGACGGAAAATATACAACTTTTGCAGAATATATCAGCCGTATGAAAGAAGGGCAGAACGATATTTATTATATATTATCAGCAAGCAGAGCAGAAGCTATGGCAAGTCCATATATGGAAGGCTTAACTAATAAAGGCTATGAAGTGCTTATATTAACTGATGATATAGATGATATTGTAATATCTGCTCTTAATGAATATAAAGGCAAACAGTTTAAATCAGTAGTAAAAGGCGATATGAACTTAACTGATGAAGAAAAAGCTGCAAAAGAAAAGAAAACTGAAGAATTAAGCTCTATTTTAGGCTTTATTAAAGAGCAGTTAAAAGATAAAGTTGCAGATGTCCGCCTTTCAAGCAGGCTTACAGACAGCCCAGTATGCCTTGTTCGCGGCGAAACAGATTTTGACCCACACATAGAGCAGATTATGAAAGCTATGGGGCAGTCTTATATGGCAGCAAAACGCACTATGGAAATAAATGCAGAACACCCATTATTTATTAAATTAAATGAAGTGTTTAATGCAGATAAAGAAAACCCAGTATTAAAAGAGTATGTAGATTTGCTTTATGATGAAGCCTTAATATTAGAAGGTGCAAAACCAGTAGATGCAGGACTTTTTGCAAAAAGAGTAGCATCTTTAATGATAAAAGGTTTAGAATAATAATAAAAAGGGAAAAGGTTATTTGACTTTTCCCTTATTTTTTTAGTAAATTCATTTTTTGTCCCTAAATTGTCATACTGAGCCTAAAAGGCGAAGTATCTAAATTATATATGCTGCAGTATGGTTAAATCTAAATATTAAAAATTTATTTTGAAAGTAGTGCAGGATTTACCATCACTTTCTACTTCTATTTCCCAGCCATGAGCATCTGCTATATTTTTAACAATAGCAAGCCCAAGTCCTGCACCACCAGTGTTTCTATTACGAGATTTCTCTACTCTGTAAAATCTTTCAAAGATTTTTATTTTGTCTTCTTCTGATAAACCAATGCCAGTATCTTTTACTTCAAATACTGCATGGTCGTTTTCCATATAAGTGCTTACTGTAACACTGCCACTTTCTGTATATTTTAAAGCATTATTTACAATATTTATAATAAGCTGTATCAGTTTATCTTCCTGAGCTTTAACAATTATTCCTTTTTGCAGTTTTGTTATTAAATCAATATTTTTTCTTTGAAATGCTGCTTCAAAAGTAGAGCATACATTTTCAACAACAGATGCAAGTTTTACATCTTTAATATCTGGAATAAACTCATTCGATTCTATTGTTGTGATTTTTTCAAGCTCACCTACCAAGTTTGTAAGCCTGATAACTTCCTGTAAAAGCCCGTCAAGCCTTTCTTCTGTCGGCTCAAAAATACCATCAATTATTGCTTCTAGCTGGTTTTGAATAACATTTAATGGTGTTCTTAACTCATGAGAAATATTTGATGCAAGCTGTTTTCTTAAATCTTCCTGCTGAAGAAGTGATTTTCTCAGTCTGTCAAGCGATATAGAAAGTTTTATTATTTCAGTAGTAGATGATGATATTTTAATTTTAGTAGTTAAATCGCCTTTAATCATATTTTCTGCTTTTTTTTGAAGATATGTAATAGGGCTTGAAAACCGCGATGATAATATCATTATAAAAGGTAAAGATAAAAGTAATGCAATAATTAATGATATTAGTATATATGTAAGAACACTTTCTCTAAAAGTAATATCTTTTTGAGTAAAAATACTGTCAGTAAACTGGACAATATACACTTTACCTTTTATTTGATTTTTATAATTTACAGGATAAATATTACGCCAGTATCTATGCACTGATGAAGTATTATTTCTGGCAGCAATAGTATGCTCAGAAGTCCATATTAATTTACCTTCGTTATCATATAAGGTAAAATAACATCCTTCTTTCATTGCCAGATTGCCTATTTCATTGCCATTAAAACTATCCCATGATTTATGTTCAGCATAAAATGTTTCAAGACGGGATACGATTAAATCAAATATTTTGCTTTGTTCTGCCCATTTATAATCATAGAAACAGCTGTCAATACTGGTCCTAAGCATAAAGGACAGAATAAAGAGCGAAACAATAGTAACAAGCAGAAAAAGCAATAAAAACTGCTTTTTAATGCTTAATTTCATATTTTAGTTCCAGCAAATTTATAACCTACTCCATATTGAGTAACAATATATTTTGGGCTTTTAGGGTTATCTTCAATTTTTTGGCGAAGATTTTTAATGTGCGAATCAACTGCTCTGTCATATCCGTCATATTTAGCACCAATAGCACCTTCAATTAAATCTTCTCTTGAAAAATACCTGCCAGCATTCTGGGCAAGAAATTTAAGCAGTTTATACTCATTAGGCGTTAAGGTAATTTCTATATCATTTTTCTTAACAGTCCTTGAAGCAAAATCAATGGATAAACCGTCATTGTAAGGCACAGCACTATTTTCACTGAAAAGCCCTGCACGACGCAGCACTGCTTTTACTCTTGCTACCAGCTCCCTTGGAGAAACTGGCTTAATAAGATAATCATCAGCACCAGTATTTAAAACATTAACTTTTGAATCCTCAGAGCTTTTGGCAGTTAGGACGATAATAGGAACATCGCTTGTTTTTCTAACCATTTTGCAAATTTCTTCACCAGAAATATCTGGCAGCATTAAGTCAAGGATAATCAAATTAAATGTTTTTTCATTTAAAATATTCACCGCTGCTGAGCCTAAAATAGCAAAAGAAGCATTAAAGCCTTCTTTTTCTAAGTAGGACTTAATTGTTTCTGCAACTTTGATTTCGTCTTCGACGATTAATATATTAATTTTATCACTCATAATAAATATATTTACATTGAAAATTTCTTCTTGACAAGTATTATTTTTAATGTTATATATCATCATATAATGATATGATGAATTGATGTTATAAATACAGGAGTTTTTTATGAGAGATGAAAGCAAAATTATTGATGCAGAAGCAGTGCATACAGCAAGGCAGAGCCTGCCTTCTGAATATTCTTTTGCAGCACTGGAACTTTTTTATAAAGTATTTGCAGATACAACAAGGATAAAAATATTGTTTGCCTTAAAAGAAGTAGAGCTTTGTGTATATGATATATGTGCTGCATTATCATTAAAACAGTCTACTGTTTCACAGCAGCTTAGGTTTTTAAGGCAGACATGTATTGTAAAATCACGGCAGGAAGGTAAAAATGTATATTACAGCCTTGATGATAACCATATTACAAGTATTCTTTTAATGGGATTAGAGCATATAAATGAAAAGAGGTAATGAAATGAAAAAGTATACACTTGAAAATTTAGACTGTCCAATGTGTGCTGCAAAAATAGAAGAAGGTGTAAAAAATCTTGCCTGCGTAAAAGATGCAGCAGTAGTTTTTGCCACAAAAACATTAATGATAGATACTGATAATATATATCAGGTGCAGCAGGCTATTGATAAAATAGAAAAAGGTGTTGTTATACATGAAAAAAAGCAGGAAGAAAGTTTTAATGTAAAAAATGAGCTGATGCTTTTAGGTGTTCTGCTTGCTGCTTTTGGAGCAGGGTTTTATATGCTGCATACTTTTCAAACACCACCCATGTCTTATGTAAGTTATGCAGTATTAGTAATAGTTTATTTAGTTGCAGGTAAAGATGTAATTTTACTATCTATAAAAAATCTTCGTCATGGTAAAATATTTGACGAAAATTTTCTTATGACATTTGCAACACTTGCAGCATGGGCAATAGGCAGCCATGAAGAAGCTGTTGGAGTTATGCTTTTTTACAGAGCTGGTGAGTTTTTTCAAGATTTGGCAGTTCATAAAAGCCGCCGTTCTATTCATTCACTTTTAGAAATACGCCCAGATTATGCTGTTGTTCTGCGTGGTGGCAAAGAATGCAGAGTTAACCCTGAAACTATAAATATTGGCGAAACTATAATTGTAAAAGCTGGAGAAAAAATAGCACTTGACGGCAAAATTATTAAAGGAAAAACATCTCTTGATACAAGAGCATTAACAGGCGAATCTGTTCCAAGAAGTGCTAAAATTGGCGATAAAGTTTTATCTGGTATGATAAGTTTAACAGGTATTATTGAAGTGCAGGTGGAAAAAATATTTGCAGAAAGTTCAGCATCAAAAATTTTAGATATGGTGGAAAATGCTGCTGCAAATAAAGCAAAAACTGAAAATTTTATTACAAAATTTGCATCATATTATACACCAGTTGTGTTTTTTACAGCTTTTATAATAGCTGTTGTGCCGCCGCTTTTAGATATGGGCTCATTTAGTCAGTGGCTTTATCGTGCATTAGTTGCATTAGTTGTGTCATGCCCTTGTGCATTAATAATCAGTGTTCCGTTAGGTTATTTTGGCGGCATTGGTGGAGCATCTAAAAAAGGCATATTGATAAAAGGTGCAAATTATCTTGAAGCATTATCAAATATTCAAGCTGTTGCATTTGATAAAACAGGCACTCTTACAAAAGGTATTTTTACAGTTACAGAAGTAAAATCTTTTGGTAAATATTCTGAAGATGAAATAGTTAAATATGCTGCTGTTGCAGAAAGTAAATCAAGCCACCCGATTGCACGCTCTATTGTAGATTATGCAGGAAATATTAATTATTCCATTAATGAATATGAAGAAATAAGCGGCAGGGGAGTAAAAGTATCTATAGAAGATAAAGAAATAATGGTAGGAAACGACAGCCTGCTGCACTTTACAAATACTATTCATGATGAAAGTGTATGTAATATTTTAGGCAGTGTTGCCCATGTGGTAATAGATAAAGAATATGCAGGCTATATTATAATAAGCGATGAACTAAAAGATGATACTATTGAAGCTGTTAATAAACTGTATGAAACAGGCATTAAAAACATTACTGTTTTAACAGGAGATAATAAATATGCAACAGAAACCACATTAAAAGATACTGGTATTAAAGAATATTATTATGATTTACTGCCTAGTGACAAGGCAGTAAAATTTAAAGAGTTTGCAGATAAATATAAAGGAAGCGGTTATTCATTATATGTGGGAGACGGTATAAATGATGCACCAGTTCTTGCTATGGCAGATGTTGGTGTTTCTATGGGAGCAGCAGGAAGTGACGCAGCTATTGAAACAGCTGATGTTGTTATAATGAATGATTCTTTAGTTAAACTTGCAGATGCAGTAAAAGTTGCTAAAAAAACAAAAAGAATTATATGGCAGAATATTGTTTTTGCCCTTGGTATTAAGGCATTGTTTATAATTTTAGGCTTATTTGATATTGCTTCAATGTGGATGGCAGTATTTGGCGATGTAGGTGTTGCTTTACTTGCATTATTAAACTCTATGAGGGTATTACGATAATTTTATAATTTAAAATGTATGATTATGCTTCATAACACTGCTTATATTTTAATTTGGGCTTGCAAAATTGCTGAACTTTTACTAATAGTAATAATCTATTAAAATATATGTCAGTGTTATGGGGCTGTTTATGAAAAAGTGCTTTTTAGTAATTTTAATTATCCTTCTTTTTATTCCATTTTTAGTATCAGCACAAAAACAACCATCAGGCATATCATCTAGTAAAGAGCGTGTAGTATTAGTAACAGTAGAGAAAGTGTCAGAAGGGATGAGCTTTCCAACAATGATGATAACGGGTTCAGCCTATTTTAGTGAAAGCTCAGAAGTAGCAGCAGAAAGTGCAGGCAAAGTATTAAAAGTATATGTAAATGAAGGCGATGCAGTAGAGATAGGTCAGCCACTTGCAAGTTTAGATGACAGTTTATTAAGTTACAGTGTATCAAGTGCAGAAGCATCTACTAAGCAGGCAAAATCTAATTTAGATAAAGCATTAAGAGATTTTAACCGCAATAAAGCCTTATATAACCAGCATTCCATATCTCAGCAGAAATATCAAGACTCATTAACAGATTACACAAATGCACAAAGTATGTATATATCATCCTTGTCACAGCAGAAGCAGTTAGAGACTCAGAAAGATAAAATGGTAATCAAATCCCCGTTAAAAGGAGTAGTGATTAGTAAGAATGTGGAAGTTGGCGAATGGGTTAATTCTGGCGGAGTAGTAGCAGGAGTAGCTACCTTGACTTATGAAGCAAAAGTCTATATTCCAGAAACAGTGCTTCCCTATATTAAAGCTGGTCAGTCAGTAACAGTTAAGACAAGCCGTAAAGAATATACTGGCAAAGTGTTATCTATCAATTCCAAAGGTGACCCAGCCACCAGATTATTTTTAACAAGGATAGATTTAGGTCAAGACCCAGATTTAAAAGAAGGAGTTTTTGTAATCGCCTTAATCCCATCAGGCAGTAAAATCCATTCCTTATTAGTTCCGCGAGATGCTGTTGTAGAGCGAAACAGTGTTAAGGGAGTATTTAAAGTATCAGAAGATGAGCGAGTAAGATTTATCCCAGTGAAAATAATAGGCTATAACGGTGGCTATGCAGCAGTAAGCTCTGTAACAGAAGGCTCATTAAAGAAAGATGACCAGATAGTATTAGACGGCAATAATGCAGTAAATAATGGTGTAAAAATTAAAATAACTTCTAAAATAGGCTGATATTATGATTAAATATGCATTAGAGAACCCTGTAAAAGTATTAGTAGCAGTCTTTTTTGTAGTGCTTTTTGGTGTGCAGGCTGCTTTGAATATGCCATACCGTCTTATTCCAAATATAGAATATCCGCAGATTACTATTCGCACAACATGGACAGGTGCATCCCCTTATGATATGGAAAAAGAAATTATAGACAGGCAGGAAAGAGTATTAAAAAGTATACCGGGCTTGATAGAGTTTGAAAGTGCTGCTATGGAAGGCAGATGTAATGTAAAACTTACTTTTGATTTATCTGTTAATGTTGATGATGCAATACTTCTTGTATCAAACAAACTTGATGAAGTTAAAGGGTATCCTGATGATATGGATAAACCAACTATCCGCTCAGCAGACAGCGACTCATTTGCGTCTGTTGAATTAATGCTTACAACAAGAGACGGCAATACAAGAAGTGTAGATGAATATTTAAGCTACTTTGAAGAAGTAATCAAACCATATATTGAGCGTGTTCAGGGTGTTGCAGATATGTGGTATTGGGGCGGCAGGGCAAAACAGGTGCAGATTATTGTAGACCCATATAAAATGGGGGCATATAATATCAGCCTTTCTCAAATAATTAATGCAGTTAAGAAAGAAAATATTGATGTTTCAGCAGGAACAAGAGCTTATGGTGCAAAAAATTATCGTTTTAGAACTATTGGAGAAGGTAAAACCCCTGATGATATAGCAAATATTGTAATTGTAAGCAGTGATAATTCAAGGCTTAAACTTGGCGATGTAGCTCATGTTGATTACGGCTATGAGAAAAAGGATGCTTTTGTTAGATATAATAATAAAAATGCTATGAATATCGGTATTATTGCTCAGGCAGGCTATAATATATTAGATTTAACTAACGATTTGGAAAAAGTAATAAATGATTTAAATAATACTATATTAAAAGATAACGGCATAGAATTTATCTGGGTGTCAGACCAGCGTGGATATATTTTAAATGCTGTAAGTCTAGTAAAATCTAATATTATTGCAGGCGGACTTTTAGCAGTTATTGTGCTTTTAATTTTTTTAAGAAGTATCCGTTCAACACTTGTTATTGCCACAACTATTCCAATATGTATTATAGGCACATTTTTTATAATGAATGCATTAGGGCGGTCATTAAATGTAATAAGTCTTGCAGGTATTGCATTTTCTGTTGGTATGCTTATAGATAACTCTATTGTTGTGCTTGAAAATATTGACAGGCACATGAAAATGGGTAAAAAGGCAGTCTTGGCAGCTTATGATGCAGTAAGAGAAGTATGGGGTGCAATTTTAGCATCTACTCTTACAACAATAGCAGTATTTCTTCCTATTGTTTTTATAAAAGAAGAAGCAGGACAGCTTTTTGGGGATATTGCAATAGCTGTCAGCTCATCAGTTGGTTTAAGCCTTATAACATCAGTATTTGTAATACCTGTTGCAACAAAAGTAATATATGAAAAAACTGATAAGTTTAAGTTTAATTCACATTCAAAATTTCATAATAAAATCCAGCATTTTAATGAAACTGTTGGAAATATTGGCTCAAAAATAGTTAATTTTACAGTAAGTGTTTCTGATAAAATAAATGCAAAAGTCAGCACAAGGATAATATTTGTTACCTGCTTAACTGCTGTATCTTTGATAAGTGCTTATATTTTAATGCCTAAAATGGATTATCTTCCACTTGGCAATAAAAATATGATAGAAACAAAACTTACCGTTCCACCGGGTATATCATTAGCAGAAAGAAGAAAGATTGGTAATTTTTTTTATAAAGAATTAGAGCCATATATGCAGCAGGATTTAGACGGCTATCCACGCATTAATACATTTGGATTTGCTGGCGGTGCAAATGTAAGGGCAATATTAACAAGCACAGACGAACAGCGAGCAGGTGACTATAAACCATTACTGCAAAATATTGTAAACCAGATACCCGGTATTCGCGGCTCTACTTCTCAATCACCATTATTTAAAGTTGGCGGCGGACAGGGTAACGAATTTAAAATGAATGTATCTGGCAATATGAGTTATGACCAGTTAATATCTATTGTCCAGCTTATTCAGGTAAGAATATATCAGGAAATGGCAGATGTGCAGATGCAGATAAGCCCGTCAGCAAATCCAGTTTATCCAGAAGTGCAGCTTAATCCAGACAGGGAAGCAATTATGGCTTCAGGGCTTACTACTGAAGAAGTGGGTGTAGCAGTAGATGTTTATTTAGACGGCAGAAAAATAGGTGAATTTAAAGATCCAGAAATAGGCACCATAGATATTTCACTCCGTGGACCTTATGAAGAAAAAGAAACTGGAAATATGGAAACAAACCCTGTAGAAGTCAGCGAGTTTGTAGTAAATTCTTCTACTGGGCTTGCTGTCCCTGTTGCTAATTTGTTTGATGTTAAGGAAGTTTTAAGTGTAGAAAGAATAAGGCGTTTTAATTCTCAAAGAGCTTTTGAATTTAAAATTATACTGCAAAAAGGTATGGTATTAGAAGAACTTCGTGATAATATTATGAATAAAGTAATTGAGCCAATGCGGGCAGAAGGACTGCTGAATGGTATAATTATATCTACAAGTGGAGCTTCATCAAAACTTGAAAATGCTAAAAATGCTTTGTCTGGCAACTTTATATTAGCAGTTATTATTACATATTTTTTAATGGCAGCACTGCTTAATAATTTTTTATACCCATTAATCATATTATTTTCTATCCCACTTGCAGCAACAGGCGGATTTATGGGGCTTGCTTTAACAGACTTGTTTATTGCAGAGCAGCCGCTTGACATTATTACTATGCTTGGCTTTATTATGCTTGTGGGGACAGTAGTAAATAACCCTATTTTAATAGTGTATCAGTCATTAAACTATATAAAACTTGGTATGAATGGCAAAGCAGCAGTTCGCCTTGCTTTAAAAACACGGATACGCCCTATTAGTATGAGCACAGCTACATCACTTTTTGGTATGCTGCCACTTGTTATAGCACCAGGGGCAGGAAGTGAACTTTATCGTGGTATGGGAAGTGTAATATTAGGCGGTCTTGCCCTTGCAACAGTGTTTACCATGTTTGTAATACCTGCACTGCTCTCATTCTTTTTAGATAAAGTATCTGGAAATGACCACCTGCCAGAAGGGTATGTTGATGATTAGGATATAGTGGATAATATTTATCACCTGTATTATATAACTTTTACCACATTAGTATAAATATTTATATCGCATAATTATTATAAAAAATTAATAGCATTATTATAAACTTGTTTTTTTTACACATCTATGTATAATATAGGTAATATCATATTGTATTAAATGGAGCATATTAATGGATTTTCAAATAGAATTTCTAAAAAAATTAGAAGATATATATTTAGGTAGAATTAAAAATTTAGAGGGAAATAGTGGTTATATAAATCTTATATATATCAAATCCCAATATTATCAAGATATTATTAAGACTATTAAGGAAACAGAACAGTTATTGTCATATTCTTTAGCAACAACTAACAAAGAACAACAAGAGTACATAAAACATATATATGAAAAAATATATACGTTTTTTAATAAATATTTAAATGACACAGGGACTCCCTTTTATAGTAATGTAAAGGTATATAATACTAATTATGTACAATTAAAAGATAATAAGGATGTTGCATTATTTTGGAAAACACAAGATTTATATTATATTAAAACAGAGAAAGTATTTGAATCTATGACTTTTGATATGAATAATGTCAAATATGTTTTTGATACTTCTTTAATTGAACGACAAATTGCTAATGAGAAAATCACTTATTATTATATAATCCAAAATAAAAATATAAAAAAATTAAATGAACAACAAGGAATATTGTGTGAAGTATGTATCAATGTTGTAAGTAATAAAGATATAATTGATGGCTATAATATATTAAATAAAAAAGATTGTGATAATTTTCTGAAAGAAATAAAAAAAATATATAGTCTATATAATAAAGATGATTTATATGATGCAATAAAGAAATTTAATAAACAATCTGATATAGATTATTTTATACATAAAAATGCAAAAGAGTTTTTAAATGAACAATTAGATATATATTTATTTGAAGAAATAGGTAAAGATGTTGTTACTAAGTTTACTGAAGAAACTATAAACAGATATCATGATGTTAGAAAATTAGCAATTGAAATAATTGAGCTAATTGCTCGTTTTGAAAATGAATTAAAAAGCATTTGGGAAAAACCAAAAATGGTGAAAAATTCTAATTATATTATTACTATAGATATGTTATCTGTTGATATTATTGATATACTAATCTCTGAACAACCAAGAAAGCAATATGATGAATGGTTAAATTATGAATTTATTCCAAAAAGTTGGAAATGGATTAACTTAAAAGATGAGCAATATAAATATCTTCCATTAGATACAAAAAATATTAGTGGTTCTTTAAAGTATAAGATTTTAGCATGTTTTGATGATATTGATAAACACATAGATGGTATATTAGTAAAAAGTGATAATTTTCAGGCTTTAAATACTATTAAAAGTAAATATAATGAAAAAATAGATTTAATTTATATTGATCCACCTTTTAATACAGGGAGTGATTTTGGATATATAGATAATTTTCAAGATTCGACTTGGTCTACTATTATTGATAATAGATTAATGATTTGTAAGAATATGTTAAGTAATTATGGCTCATTTTATTTGCACTTGGATTATAGGGCTAATTATTTAGGTAGATTAATACTTAATAATGTTTTTGGTTCTGACTTGCTGATTAATCATATCGTTTGGCAATATTTTATGGGTGGAAAAGGCAAGAAAGAGTATGCAAAAAAACATGATGATATATTGTTATATAGTAAAACAGGTAATTATATATTTAATAGCATTAAGATTAAACGTTATTTAAATTTTATACCTGCACTTGAAGATCAATCTAAAGAAGCTCAAAATGGAAAAGATAATATTGGGTATTATAGTATAGTTGCTTGTCCAGATGTATGGGATATAAGTAGTGTATTTAATATGTCAGCAGAATATATTAAACTTGCATCAGAATATAAATTAACTCAAAAACCAGAAAGATTATTGGAACGAATAATTGGTGTATCATCAAATTCAGATTCAATAGTTTTAGATTGTTTTTTAGGCACAGGAACTACAATAAATGTTGCACATAAAATGGGACGAAAGTGGATAGGTGTAGAGATGGGTGAGCATTTTTATTCTGTAATAATACCACGTATAAAACAAACATTATATGGAAAAATATCTGGTGTAAGTGAATCATTGAAAAAAGAAAATAATCTTAAAATTGGAGGTTTTGTTAAATATTATGAATTAGAAACATATGAGGATGTTTTAGCTAGTGCAAGATATGTAGAACATAATAATTTAAATGACATTTTGATATGGGATGAGAAACTATCATATGTTATTACTTATAAAGATGATAAAATACTAATTGATTTTGCAAAACTTGGTGATAGATATACAAATTTTCAAGATGAACATTATAAATATAGTGATATTGCAGAAACATTATCTAATCTGTTTGGGTATGATATAATAAAAATTAATAAAAATATGTTGCTCCTTGATACAATTGGAGAAATAGATATGGATAATATCATTATAGATGCAACTTATTTAAATACATTTAAAAAATTAATTTGGTGGGATACTTATTAATGTATAACAATTATTTAGAAAAATTTGCAGAAAATAATATTTCGTTATTACCTAATGATTGGGAAAGTTATATAAATAAGCAGTTTGGTTTAACATGGACTTTGCATGATTTCCAACTGTCTGCATTAAAAAATGCTCTTGTGGTATTATATTTTACTTATAAAAGTAATAATACTAATTATATACAACAATATTTTAATAGGTTAAATAAATATAAAATTAATGATATAAATAACATATTTCAAACATATAAAAATAGTGTTGATAAGTGTTATCATAAAGATTTTGATTTATTAAATACAATTTCTGGAATAAATTCACTTTTTTTTAAACAAATGTGTTTTTGGATGGCTACGGGTAGTGGGAAAACATTGGTAATTATAAAATTAATAGAAATGTTGAGTATGTTAATTTTAGATAAAAAAATCCCAAATTATGATATAATGATTTCATCAGCTAATGATACTATTATAGAGCAAATAAAAACACATATAGAAATTTTTAATAAGAATAGTGATATTGAGATAGAGTTTGTACCTTTAAAGGATTTTAAAAAAAATAAATATTATAATGGTCCATCAATAAAAGTATATTATACTACTACTTCATCTGTTGTTAGTGAAAAGTTAGTATCTAAAAAGAATAAAGAAGGAAAAAGAATTAATTATGAAGAAGTATATAATAATGGTGAATGGTATGTTTTTTTAGATGAAGCTCACAAAGGAGATGAGGATAGTTCATCGCAAGCATATTTTCATTTATTGTCATCAAAAGGATTTATGTTTAATTTTTCTGCCACATTTATTGACACAATAAAAAGAATTAATACTGTTTATAATATGAATCTTGATAAATTCATTAGAAGTGGTTATGGAAAACAAATAAGAGTTATGAACTATGGATTTAATAAACTCGATACTAATTTAGAAAAAAAAATATCAATTATACAAAGTTTACTTTTATTAACTGCACAAAAGAAAGCAAAGAAGTTATTATATAGTTATTATCATAATCCGCTATTATTAGTTTTTGCACATAGTATTAATAAGAAATATACTTCCAGTATAAAAAGTGATTTAAAAGAATTTTTTATTGTATTAAATGATATAATAAATAATTCTATTGACGAAAATATTTTTAAAGAATCAATGGCAATACTATTAAGTGATATCCAACCTAACCCAGCTTATACTATTGGAGATGATGGCTATGTTCCTATTGATTTTATAAAATCAATTACAATTCAAGATATAGGAATGTATTCTCTAAATGCTTATAATAATACAAAGAGTATTTTAGAAGTATATAAATTATCGTCCAATAATAAATCTGAAGTTGCATTAAAATTAAAAAATTCAAATACTCCTTTTGCACTATTAAAATTTTCAGATGCTCATAATTGGATTGAAGATGTATTACCTAAGAGTTCGGAAATCTATTCAATTGATGATTCAAATTATTTTTCAGAAATTAACAATGAATCTAGTACATATACTATGCTATTAGGTTCAAGAATGTTTATTGAAGGATGGGATTCAAACAGACCTAACATTATTCATTTTATTGGACTTGGTATGAATAGTGAAAATAGTAAACTTATTTTACAAGCAATAGGACGTGGTGTTAGAATTGAGCCAATGAAGAATTATCGTAAACGTAATGATTATTTACCTGTTTGTGACTCAATTCAAGTAAAAAATGAACCAAATAATAGTGTTTCATTTGATGATGCTATTAAATTAATAGAAAGTTTATTCATATTTGCAACAAACCAAGAAAATATTAATTCTATTTTAAAATCATTATATGATGAAAAGGGTGATTATAATTACATAAATATTAGTGATAAAATTCAACCAATATCACAAAAAGAAGATTTATTATTACCTGAGTATGATCAAATAGCAGATTGTGATAAAATTTATAAAATAACAAAAAAACAACTTGATGAAATAAAATGCTTTATTAAGAATAAAAAGACAATATTTTTATTTGAATATATTCATAATAAAAGTGAATATATTGAATATTTTCCAAAATTATGTAAAAATATTGAAAATAATGAGCAAATAGAAATAGTTAAATCATGTAAAGATGAAGCTTTAATAAATGAGAATTTATTGATAAATATGTTAGAGTTTTATACAAAACAACGGCATTTATTTAGTAAATTTAGAAATATTACAGATCATGATATTATTCATTATAAATATATAGAAGTCAAGATTACCAATGATCATACTTATAATGATTTATCAGATAAAATTGATAAAATAATGCATTCTAATGAAAAAACTATTGCTGATATTCAAGCTGAAATAATAAATTTTATGTCAAGTGGAGACCAGAATAAAGTACTAGAGGCTGTTAGTGCATTAAGTCATGCAAAAATTGTTAGTAAGTCAATCAAAAAAATTACAACACATTATTATAATCCAGTATTCATATCAGATATAGCAGAGTTTGAATTTAAAAATTCAATTGATGTTGAAAGTGAGAAAATATTTATTGATGATCTATTGAAGTATATTGGTAATATTAGTGATAGTGTAGAATGGTGGTATTTTTCAAAAATTAATCAATATTATGATAAAGGAATATATATACCTTATATAAATACATATAATAGTGAATATAAGTTTTATCCAGATTTTATTTTTTGGATTAAATTAAAAAATAAATATAAAGTAGTATTTGTTGATCCAAAAGGACTTATACACGAACAAAATCCAATAGAGAAAATTCAAGGTTTTAGAAATATATTTAATAGTAATCCATATAAGTTTGATAAAATGGAACAAAATATTGAAATACAATTATATTATTATAATAAAGATAAACAATCAAATAATTTGTTAGAAGAACATAGAATAGATAGTTGCTCTATTAATAAAATATTTACTTGATTATATATCAAAAAGTTTAATATCTTACGATTTACCAATTCCCACTATATAAATATATCAAGGGATGACAAAAGCCATCCCTTGATATATTTATGGAGGTGAGGGGAATCGAACCCCTGTCCAAAAAGCTTACTTCCACAAATACTACATGTTTAGTCTGTGCTTAAATCTTCCCCGCCCATCTCCACAGACAAAGTAAGTTTGGGGAAAGCTCTTAAAGTCTTATACCTGCTCCAGAGCAAAGCAGATACCAGCCCATATTAGTTGACACTCTTACAGTCCGTCATGGGCGGACAGTCTATAAGAGCGTCGCTGACACTATGCAGCGAGAGCTAATTCGTCGTTAGCGTTTACTTTTTTGCCTGAGTTTTGGCAAGGGCTCAGACAGCCTTGACATGCATTTGAGGATATTGGCTCCCTGTCGAAACCAAGCACCCCCTTAATATGTTACAATTTTCCGTAATACTGCGTTATATTTTTGCTCACAATGCTCATTTACTTGTATAAGTAAACTCCGCCTGCTAACTCAATACAAACTACTTAAATTTTAATTTAAAATCTCTTTCAAGTTCTCTGTTAATATCTTTATCTTTTATAGTCTGTCTTTTGTCGTAGAGTTTTTTACCTTTTGCAAGAGCTACCTGCATTTTTATTTTTCTTCCTTTTAAGTATGCCTTTGTTGCAACTAGCGTAAGCCCTTTTTCCTGCACTTTACCTATCAGCTGGTTAATTTCTTTCCTGTGCATGAGTAGTTTTCTAGTGCGGAGTGGGTCTTTATTAAAAATATTGCCCTGCTCATAAGGGGAAACATGGCAGTTAATAAGATAAACTTCATTTTTCATTATTTTTACAATAGATTCTTTTAAGTTCATCTTACCTGCACGGATAGATTTTACTTCTGTGCCATGCAGCTCAATACCTGCTTCATACTCAGTTAAAATTTCATATTCATGATAAGCCTTTTTATTTGTAGCAAGGTTTGAATTATTTGCATTTTTACTCATAGGGATATAATATATATTAAAAAGAAAAAATGTCAATAGGTTATACATTTGCATAAACCAGCAGTTTAATCAAAACTAAAAATATTATAGATGTATTTATATGAATATAAAATTAATTGAAATATTATGATAAATATGTTATTCATTGTTACACGATTAAAATAATGGGGCAAATATGAATATTACATTTTCTAAAATGAGCGGCAATGGTAATGATTTTATTGTAATAGATAATAGAGATGGTAAATACATATCATTATATAATAAAAATTTTATAGAAAAAGTTTGTGCAAGAGGTTTATCTGTTGGGGCAGATGGTGTAATTTTTATTGAAAAATCAGACACGGTTGATTTTAAATGGCAGTTTTTTAATTCTGACGGCTCAGTTGCAGAAATGTGCGGCAATGGAGCAAGGTGTGCTGCACGATATGCTTTTATTGAAAATATAGCAGGTAAAAGTATGGCATTTGAAACTCTTGCAGGCATTATTAAAGCTGAAATTATGGAAAATAATGAAGTAAAAACAATGCTTACTTCTCCACATAGTTTAGAGCTTGATAAAAAAATTACTGCATGTGGAAAAAAATATAATATTCATTCAGTTAATACTGGCGTTCCACATGCTGTTTTGGTTTGTGATAATATTGCAGAAACAGATGTATTTTCACTAGGCAGAGATATAAGATATAATAAAGATTTTGCAGTAAATGGCACCAATGTTAATTTTATAGAAGTAACTGGAGAAAATTCTTTAAAAATAAGGACTTATGAAAGAGGGGTGGAAGGTGAGACTTTGGCATGCGGAACAGGATGTGCTGCTTCTGCCATTGTTGCCATTAAAAAGGGGCTTGTAAAAGGACCTGTCCACCTATTGACTTATGGAGGAAAAACCCTTACGGTATATTATGATGATAACACTGTGTATCTTCAAGGAGAAGGACGCAGGATATATACAGCAGAGTTAAAGGAAGAAGCATATAATTATTAAGCGGAGGATATTATGTTTCAAGGCAGTATAGTTGCACTTATTACACCATTTAAAAATAATGAAGTTGATGAAAAAGCATTAAGAGAACTTGTAGAGTTTCATATTGCAGAAGGCACTGATGCTATTGTTCCATGCGGCACAACAGGAGAGTCTGCAACACTTTCCCATGAAGAGCACTGCCATGTTATAGAAATAGTTATTGAGCAGGCTAAAAAAAGAATACCTGTAATTGCAGGGGCAGGTTCAAACAGCACAAAGGAATCTGTATTTCTCACAGAGCATGCTAAAAAATCAGGTGCAGATGCTGTGCTTTCCATTACTCCATACTATAATAAACCTACACAGGCGGGTTTATATCAGCATTTTAAAACTATTGCTGAACATGTAGATATACCTATAATTTTATATAATGTGCCAAGTAGAACAGGTGTTAATATGCTGCCAGATACAGTTATCAGCCTTTCTAAAATTAAAAATATAGTAGGTATTAAAGAAGCAAGCGGCTCTCTTGACCAGGCAGGGGCTGTATTGCAGCATACTGATGATAGTTTTGATGTAATTTCTGGAGAAGATTCTCTTACTTTTCCTATGATGGCAATGGGAGCAAAGGGTGTTATTTCTGTTGTTGCAAATGCTGCACCTAAAAAAATGGCTCAAATGTGTAAAGCCATGTTAAATAATGATATGCTGCTTGGAAGAAAACTCCATTATGAGCTTTTAGACCTATGTAAAGGAATGTTTTTTGAAACAAATCCTATACCTGCTAAAAAAGCAGCTTATATGATGGGGCTTGCAGAAAATGAAATACGCCTGCCGCTTGTGGAAATGACAAAAGAAAATACTCAAAAATTAAAATCCATTATGGAAAAACTTAATATTAAAATAGTCAGAGATTAGTAAGGAGAATATAAATGGCTGTAAAAATATGTATTATAGGTGCAGCAGGCAGAATGGGCAAAAATATTGCAGAGGCAGTGTATAATAATGAAAATGCTGATGCAGCAGGTGCAGTTGATAGAAAAGGAAGTGATGTTTTAGGTCAGAATTTATATGAAACTGCTGGATGCGGCAAAGGTGGTCCAGTTATTACTGATGACATACTTGAAAGTGCAAAAAATGCAGATGTGATAATAGATTTTACAGGTGCAGAACCTACATATAATAACCTTTCTATTTATGAAAAAGCAGGCAAACCAATAGTTATTGGCAGCACAGGTTTTTCTGATGAGCAGAAAAAAGCAGTAGAAAAATTATCAGAAAAAGTGCCTGTTGTGCTTGCACCAAATATGAGCCTTGGTGTTAATGTCGCATTAGAATTAATAAAAGAAGCAGCAAGACTTTTAAAAGGTTATGATATAGAGCTTGTGGAAACTCACCATAATATGAAAAAAGATGCTCCAAGCGGCACAGCTATGGCTATGGCAGAAGCTGCTGCAAAAGGTGCAGGTTTAAATTTAGCAGAAAATGCAGTATATGCAAGACATGGCATTATTGGTGAGCGTAAACCAAATGAAATAGGGATACAGACTTTAAGGGGCGGTGATGTAGCTGGTGACCACACTGTATTTTTCTTTGGAAATGGAGAAAGGATAGAGATAACTCACAGAGCACATTCAAGAAAGACATTTGCAGGCGGTGCAGTTACTGCAGCTTTATGGCTTGCTGATAAGCCAAAGGGAATGTATAATATGCAAAATGTATTAGGACTTGTTTAATTATTTATATTTAATATATTTTTGGGGAGCAAACTTCCCCATTTTTTTATATATTTTTAAAATATTATAGTAAATACTGCTAATGTTTAATAATGCAGGTTATTATATTTTTTATCTTAAATATAGTATTAAGAATTTTTATTTTATCAATAGCTCTATATGGACTTACCCAAAAATTTTTATTATAGTCATTTAAAGCCTGATTTTACATGCGAAAATCTAAATTATACATATTACAGTATTGTATAATATATTCAATGCTTAAAAATCACTCTCAGTATGCCCTTTATATGATTGCTTTATATATTTTGCAGCACTATTTATATCTTTGATTAAAAAATTAGTTTTATACTTTATTTTTTTTAAAAAAAGATAGCAAGTGTTAAGGATAATATTGTTTTTTTACATTAGTCAAAAAAAATTATTTACAAAAGTCATTATATTATGTATATACTAAATAATGTGTAGCATAGGAGTCTTTTATGAAAGTTAAATATTTATATCTAGTTGTAACAATTCTTTCTTTAATTTTATTTCCATTGATAATCTTTTTAAATCTGCCTGTTATAGTTGATGCATTAATGAGTGCAGTCATCATATTAGGATATTTTTTAGTTTATCATTTTCAGACAAAAGGATTTATTTCAGCTGATAGACTAATGAATAACATTGCAAATCAAACTAATGATATTTCAGTCCGTATTTCTTCAAAAGATATAAAACAGAATCCTGATATGGAAAAGTTTTACAATAGTATTAATAAGTATATGTGTAATACAGAAAATGATTATTTAAGCACATTGGATACTGTTGCCACTACTGGAAAGCAGGGGCTGTTTGTTACCCAAAACCTTATGATAACAAATGATTTAGTTCAAAAAAATAATGAAATTTCTCAGTCTATTAACACTGTTTCAAAAGAAATGCTTATTGCAACAGAAAATATTACAGTAAATACCAACACTATCAATGAAAAATCAAATATAACAGTTGAACTCACTAACGAAGGACGGGCAATGATAGAAAAGGCAAGAGATGTTAGTGACAATATTGACAGCACTATAAAAGAGTTAAATAGTGAAGTAAGTGTATTAAATGATAATGCAGACCAAATTGCGATAGTTATTGCTGTTATTAATGAAATTTCTGACCAGACTAACCTTTTAGCATTAAATGCTGCAATTGAGGCTGCTCGTGCAGGTGAAGCAGGACGCGGGTTTGCAGTTGTTGCAGATGAAGTTAGAAATTTAGCAGAAAAAACATCTCACTCTACTAAACAGATTGGTGAAACAGTAAGTGATATGCAGAAAAGTATTTCAACAGTTACACAAAGAATGGATGTTATTACAAAAATGCTTATGGAACAAAGAGCAGGTATTGATTCTTCATTTAACAACTTTCAAGATATATATAATTCCAGCCTTGATTTAAACCAGTCTATTAGTGAAATTATGGCAGCATCTGAAGAACAAAATGCAGTTATTTATGAAATAAGCTCAAACTTAAAAGAAATGAGTGATGCATCAGAGCTGTCTATAAATAATCTTGCTGAGCTTTTTAAGGCATTTAATGATATGGCATTATCATTAAATACTCTTGAAACTAAATTTACTAATATTAAATATGCATCCAAAGCAGGTTCATTTATCGCTGCAAAAACAGCCCATGTTGCATTTATGAGAAGACTGCTTGTTAATAATTATATGAAAAATGTTATACAGCTTCCTAACCATCAGACTTGTTCTTTTGGTAAATTTTATTACAGCGATGGTATGGAAAAATATAGCGATGATAAAGATTTCAGAGCAATTGAGCCAATACATAAAAAAGTTCATGATTTAGGTATTCAAGTTATGAGTAATATAGAAAACAATAAATTTAATGAAAACAAAAAACTTGTTGAAGAACTTGAAAAAGATGTTGAAGATTTAGTATCTATATTAGACAAACTCATTCTTAGATACAGTTAAACTTAAAATTAATATAAAACAAATAATCACTATTTGAAACTGGCAGCTAAACTGCGGAAAAATGTATTTTTTTAGCAGTTTAGATGTCAGCCCTGATAATACTTCCTTTGCATAACTTTAATGAAAAGCTATGGATATACCCAAAAATTTTTATTATAGTCATTTAAAGCCTGAATTTTACAGTCAGAAAATCTAAATTATTTATACTGCATAAGTGCATAATATATTTAAAGTATCTGATTTTTAGCTACTTCACCTTATTTGACATATTTTATAAAATGTATAAAGCAGGTATTTTGTGGAACTTTGTTTTTCCTAATTCTGAGCCTGATATTATTAATTATTATAATACGATTTATTTAAAATTACATTTATTGAATATTATAAAGCACTTCTAGATTTGATAGATACTCATATATAATATACATATACAGTATAAAAGGAAAATTTTAAAATTTTTATTACTATGTATTAATAAATATGGGAAGTTGTATTATAGCAAATCAGTTCCCTTACAGGAAAAAACTGCCATATACTAACACAGCTTCCCAGTAAACTAAAATCAGCCTGCCATTTCTTTTAAGGAAAATTCTTTATTTGCAATAGCTTTTTCATATTCAGGGTCTATTTCAATAGCCTGTTCAAAGCATTTTATGGCTTCTGCAAGTTTGCCACATTTATGCATTGCAACACCTTTATTATTATAAGTAACTGCAATATATGGATTTAATTCTATTGCTTTGTCATAATTAACAACTGCATCTTCATATCTATGTATTTTGTTTAACAGAGCTGCTTTTTTCGTATAAATCTCTCTTAAATCTGGTTTTAAAATTGCTGCAGATTCATATACTTTTAATGCTGCGTCAATTTTATTCATAGCAGCAAGGCAGTCTGCTTTGTTTATGTAGCATATAGCTGATGATGGGTTTATTTTTAATGCTTTATCGTAAGAGCTTAATGCTTCTAAGTTTTTATCAATTTTTGTAAGAGCATCACCTTTATATAAAAAGGCTTCTGAATCATAAGGGTTCATGTAAGCTGCTCTTGCACAGTATGCAATAGCTTCATAATATTTACCAGTCATTAATAGTGATAATCCTTTACCGGTGTATGCTCTTGCAAATTTTTTATCCATTTCTATTGCTTTGTCAAAATAAATAATAGATTCATTATAAAGGTTATGCATTTGCAGTTCTTGACCAAATTCAAAGTTTTCCTGAGCTGATTTTAAAACTTTTGCTGTATATTTATAGTTAGTAGTATCTGTTGATGTATCAACAGCACCATTTTCTATTAAGAACTCTTTAATTTCTTTAGATTTTGCCTGATTTAAAGGTGTTTTTTTATCTTCTGTTACAGCATTAACATCTGCACCTTTTTGTACAAGCAGTTTTACTATTTCAAAGTTATTACAAAAAGCAGCAAGAGTTAATGGAGTTATACCTTCAGGGCTTTTTTCATTGATATTTGCACCTTTATCAATTAAAAGTTTGCATGTATCATAATTGCCTGTTCTAATAGCAAGCATTAATACATTCCAGCCATTTGGTATTTTAGAGTTTGCATCAGCTCCGTTTAAAAGTAATAGTTTAACAAGCTGATATTTATCTTCCTGAGCAGCAATAATTATTGCATTTGTTCCATCTTTTAATGGACGGTTTACATCAAGTCTGAATTTTCTGTCAAAAATTAAATCTTCTACTAATTCTAAATCATTTGCCTGACATGCTTTTAAAAATTCATCATATCTTTCTTCAATACCTAAACCCATACTTCACTTCCTTATAATCAATAAATTCACTTTTTTCATTCACTTACTGAACTATATAGCAAGCTGTATGCCAAAACAGATATTAAGATTTAGAATTTTTTACTACATCTGATATAAAAATGAAAAAATCTTTCATCTTGCTAAATATATTAAAGGTATAGGCAAAAAAATCTTCACTAAAAAAGTCTTTATTTAAAGGCATTTCATCATTAATATATATGTGCTTGTATTTTAAAAAGTCGGCTGCATTTTCATTTAAAGGCTCAATACCTTTTGGCACATTTTTAAGTTTTTCTCCAAGTATTTTAAAATAATTTTCCTGTGCTGTATTTTTAATATTTATAAGAATATCCTGATATTTTTTACTGTTTACCATAATCCTGTATGCAGCAAGCATTTCTGGAGAGAACTTTGCAATGCCTGCTCCTGTATAGTAAAAAGGCGGCTCAATATGCAGATAAAAGCACGGGCTTTCAAGCCTTGATGCACCAGACCAGAATATTATGCCAAGGTGAGTTTTAAAAGGCGGTTTGCCTTTATTTATTCTCACATCTTTATGTATGCGGAAAATAGAGCCGTCTATTTTTGGAGCATAGGAAATATCTGGCACAATAGTTTTTAATTTTTCACCCATGTCTATAACATATTCTTTTGCAGCAGGAATTATTTTATTATCATATATATGTCTGTTTTCTGCAAACCATTCTTTATTATTGTTTCTTGCAAGTGTTTCATAAAAATCAATCATTTCTTTTGTAAAATATATTTTATTCATAATAAATACCTTTAAAAATATTATTTATTTTATATGTTATATAAATCACAACCTTAATGCAAGAAAAAATAACTATTTATATTCATAAATACATATTGAAAAAAAATGATAAATTTTAAGATATTTTTAGTTTTTTTATTTGACAATATTGATTTAAAATTATACCATATAGCATACTACAATTAGAAGCCCACAGTGGCAATTTATCGGAGGCAAAAATGGCTGTAAAAGTTGGTATTAATGGTTTCGGACGCATAGGTAGATGCGTACTTCTTTCTGCTTTAGAACACAAATTAGATATTGATTTCGTATCTATTAACGATTTAACAGACCCTAAAACACTTGCTCATTTATTAAAATATGACTCTGTTCATGGTAACTTAAAAAATGAAATCACTTATGGTGAAGATTATATCGCTATAGATGGCAAAAAAATCCAAATCACAAAAGAAAAAGACCCTGCTAATCTTCCTTGGGCTAAATTAGGTGTTGAAGTTGTTTTAGAATCAACTGGTCTTTTCACTAAACGCCCAGATGCTGAAAAACATTTGCAGGCAGGTGCTAAAAAAGTTATTATTTCTGCACCAGCAACAGACCCAGACATTACAGTTGTTTTAGGCGTTAACTTTGATAAATATGATAAGTCTCAACATAACATCATTTCCAATGCTTCTTGCACAACTAACTGTCTTGCACCAGTTGCAAAAGTTATTAATGACAAATTTGGCATTGAACATGGTCTTATGACTACAGTTCACTCTTACACTAACGACCAAAGAATTTTAGACCTTCCTCATAAAGATTTAAGAAGAGCAAGAGCTGCAGCTGTATCTATGATACCTACATCTACTGGTGCTGCTAAAGCTGTTGGTTTAGTTTTACCAGAGTTAAAAGGTAAATTAGATGGTTTTGCTATCCGTGTCCCAACACCAAATGTTTCTGTTGTGGATTTAGTATGCAAAGTTAAGAAAAATGTTACAGCAGAAGAAATCAATGCTGCTGTTAAAGAAGCTGCAGAAGGTCCATTAAAAGGTATTCTTGGATACTATGATGAAGAACTTGTTTCTATTGACTTTAATGGCAATGACAATTCTTCTTCTTTTGATTCAAAACTTACAAAAGTTATGGAAGGCAACATGGTTAAAGTTATCTCTTGGTATGATAACGAATGGGGCTATTCTACAAGAGCAGCACAACTGCTTACTAAAGTATTATAATCTGATTATAATATATATTCTGCGGGGAGTTTTATGCTCCCCCATTTTTTTATCATTTCATATTTTTAAATTTGGAGAACAATATGGTTAAAAGCATCAAAGATTTAAACTTAAAAGGTAAAAAAACATTTATCAGGGTTGATTTTAATGTGCCTATAAAAGATGGTGTTGTTGGTGATGATACTCGTATTCAGGAAGCAGCAAAAACTATTAGATATGCAATGGAGCAGGGTGCTCGTGTTGCTTTATGCAGCCACTTAGGAAGACCAAAAGGCGAAAAGAAAATGGAGTTTTCTTTAAAACCTGTTGCAGACTATATTAATGCAAAAAATATTTTCCCTGTTAAATTTGTAGAAGACTGTGTTGGCAAAGTTGTAGAAGATGCAGTTAATAATATGAAAGACGGTGAAGTTATTTTACTTGAAAATGTCCGTTTTTATAAAGGGGAAGAAAAAAATGACCCAGAATTTACAAAAGAACTTGCAAAACCATTTGAAGTATATGTAAACGATGCATTTGGCACATGCCACAGAAAACATGCTTCAGTTTATGGTGCAGCAGAGTTAATCAATGATAAAGCAGCTGGATTTTTAGTTGAAAAAGAAGCAAAATATTTTGATAAACTCATTAAAAACCCTGAAAAACCATTAGCTGCAATAATTGGTGGTGCAAAAGTAAGCGATAAGATAGGGGTTATTAAAAGTCTTTTAAAAATTGCTGATGTAATTTTAATTGGTGGTGCTATGGCTTACACTTTCTTAAAATATAAAGGTATTTCAACAGGCACATCATTAGTAGAAGATGAGCAGATGGATACAGTTAGAGATGTTCTTTCTCAGGCAGATAAATCAGGTATTAAAATACTGCTTCCATGCGACCACATTATTTCTGATAAATTTGGCGGTGAGCCTAGTGTCTGCAATGAGCAGGCAATCCCTGATGGTTACATGGGGCTTGATATTGGTCCAAAATCAAGAGAAGAATATACAAAGGCATTAGAGCCTTGCAAAACTGTTCTTTGGAATGGTCCTATGGGTGTATTTGAACAGCCTGCTTATGCAGAAGGCACTTTTGCTATTGCAAATAAACTTGCTTCTCTTGGTGTTACAGTTATTGTTGGCGGTGGTGATTCTGTTTCTGCTGTTAAAAAAGCAGGTGTTGCTGCTAATATATCTCACATTTCAACAGGCGGTGGTGCATCTTTAGAATATGTTGAATTTGGCACACTTCCGGGTATTGATATTTTAAGATAGTAAAATAGTATTGCTGTATTATATGAGCGGAGCTGATTAATGGATAATTTTTCAGCTCCGTTGTTTTATAAAGAAAACATATATATTTTTTATTTATAGATACTTAGTATAATGCCTGTGGAAAAGAAAGTGCGGATGTTTTTATTAATATAGATATAAAGTAGAAAGTAGAAAGGAGCAATATATAGCAAGAATATTGAAAGTAAAAGCAGAAATAATGAGACTGAAAAACGAAGTAGTTTATTTATTATTCTTTCATACGGGATTTCCTGTCCCTGCATTGTCTTACAGAACTTGCTTACATGTCTTACTGCAATGCAAAAGCTTCAGGTCATACTGAGCCTGAAAGGCGAAGTATCTAAAAATACAAATAATTTAAATATTTATGCACTGCTGTAATATATATAATGCAGATTTTTCGCCTTTAAAAAATCAGGCTCAAAATGACTTATATTGTGAAATCGTATGTTAATACTTAGCTTAATGTATAAGTGAAGTATCTAAAAAAACAGTTTGTTTATTTTAATAATAAATTGAAGTTAAAAGACATTGTATGTGATGTTTATAAATATTGCTCTGATAAGCAGAATGTAAATATTTTTAAAAATAAAAGTAATAATAAGACAGTATTTAGTATGATATATGATGAATTCAAAATAATAGTAAAAACAATAAGGAAGCTGGAAAAAACAAAAGACAGGATTTATAGTATTAGATACTAAAAAATAATTATAATAAAAAAGCAAATATATATAGATTATACTGAACTGTGATGTTTTGCTATGTTTGTAGACTAGAACATTTTTTTATAAAAATTTTTACTTTGTAAGAATAAATAATGATGCTCGCATTTTTGATAAACAACTGTTACTGTATTAACAAAAAATAAGAATACAAAGCTGTTTTAATCTTGACACATTAAAAGATTACTGATAGAGTATATTGTTAGTAAAATTATGCTTAGGTATCAGCATATTTTATCTCAGATATATTTTGTGTTATTCTAGCAAAATATACTACCAAATCTAATAAGGAGCGTGGCTGATGATTTCTATCGGTTTAGATGAAACTCTTTTTATCCAACTTTTCCTTCTTATTGTAGTCATTATTATGGCTAAGTTTTTATACCTTAACCCAGTAAAAGCTACTATTGAATCTAGAGATGAAAAGATTAAACAGCTTAAATTAACAGCAGATTCAGGGCTTGCATCTGTTGAAGATTCTAAAAAAGCTTACGAAGAAAAACTTGTTGCTGTCAGGGCAGAAATGTCTGCTTATCAAATTAAAATGAAAGATGAAGCAGCAAAGGAAGTTGAAGCTATTATTGCAGAAGCAAAAGCAGAAATTGCAAAATCTACAGATGTTTCCCGTAATGAGTTAAAACAGTCTTATGAAGCTGCTAAACAGACATTACAAAAAGAAGTAAAAGATATTAGTGAAATAATATACAAAACCATTTCTGGTAATGTGGCATAAAAGGGGGAGCAGGTGAAAAAAGCATTTTTATTAACAGCTTTGCTTTCTTTTCCATTAACTGCATTTGCTGCTGGTGGTGAGCTTGACTGGAAAACATTTGGCTGGCGTGTTGCAATGTTTGTTATTTTCGCAGCACTTTTATATTTTCTTACAGCTAAAAGAATCAAAGCTATGCTTATCCAAAGAACTGAAGATATTAAAGCAGCACTTGCTGAGGCTGAAACTGCAAAAGATGAGGCTATGGCTAAAGTAAAGCAGTATGAAGCTAAAATGGCAGAGCTTGAAAAAGAGCTTGAAGAAATGAAAGCAAATGCTAAAAAAGCAGCAGAATCAGAAAGAGAATATATGATTGCTGATGCTAAAAAGCATGTTGAACAAATGAAACAGTTTGCTATTAATATGATAGAGTCAGAAAAAGAGCGTGCTATACAAGAGCTGCACCATGAAGCTGTAGAGTTGGCAGCAAATCAGGCAGAGCAAAAACTTATTAAAGAAATAAGCGGCGGTAAAGCTGCTAAAATATTAGATGAATACGTTAAGCGTATAGGGGAGTAGCAGGTGAGTAACAATACTATTGCGCGTCGTTATGCAGGTGCTTTTTTCTCATACATTAACCAAAACCATGCATCAAGTGCAGCAAAAATATGGGAAGAGTTTTCTGCTCTTGCGTCTCTTTGCAGCACAAGCAGTGATTTTGCTAATGTGATAAAAAACCCAACTATCTCTAATGATGAAAAACTTGCTATATTTTCAGCATTAAAAAAGTCAGGCAGAATATCTGATGAGCTGTATAAATTTATAGCTGTTTTAATTGAGAAAAAGCGTCTTACATTATTTGCTGATATTGAGAAATCTGTTCAACAGTTTATCATGGAAGCAGAAAACAAAGTTGAAGCAGAGGCAGTATTTGCTGAGGCTGCAAATGATGCAGTTAAAAAAGAACTTGTTAAAAGATTAGAGCATTTAACAGGCAAAACTATTGTATTAAAAGACAAGATTGACCCATCAGTTATTGGTGGTGTGAAAGTGAAGCTTGGAAGCAGACTTTATGATGCTACAATCAAAGGTCAGCTTGACAAATTAAAAGCATCATTAATATAAGATTTGTTAAACTTATGGTTTCATAAGTAAAAGAATATATTCAAGGAGCATGGCTTTATGCACATAAAAGCGGAAGAAATAAGCCAGATCATACGCGACCAAATCAAAGATTTTGATAAAAAGGTTGCTATGGAGGAAGTTGGCACCGTAATCAGCGCAGGCGATGGTATTGCAAAAATTTACGGGCTTGACAATGTTATGGCTGGGGAATTAGTTGAGTTTCCTGGCGGTATTTATGGTATGACATTGAACTTAGAGGAAGACAATGTCGGTGTTGTTGTTATGGGTGATTATCTTGGTATTAAAGAAGGTGATACTGTAAAACGCACAGGTAAAATTGCATCTGTTCCTGTTGGTGAGGAACTTGTAGGCAGGGTTGTAAATGCCCTTGGTCAGCCAATTGACGGCAAAGGTCCTATCAATGCTAAAAAAACAGATGTTATTGAGAAAGTTGCTCCTGGTATCGTATTAAGAAAACCAGTTCATGAACCAGTTCAAACAGGTGTTAAAGCGATTGACTCAATGATACCTATAGGCAGAGGTCAAAGGGAGCTTATCATTGGTGACCGCCAGACTGGTAAAACTGCAATTGCTCTTGATACTATTATCAACCAAAAAGGGCAGAATATGATTTGTGTTTATGTTGCAATAGGTCAAAAACGCTCAACAGTTGCACAAGTTGTTCAAACATTAGAAGAGCATGGTGCTATGGATTATACAATTGTTGTGGCAGCAACAGCTTCTGACCCTGCTCCACTTCAATTTATTGCTCCTCTTGCAGGATGCACAATGGGTGAATATTTCAGAGATAATGGCAAACATGCTCTTTTAATCTATGATGATTTATCTAAGCATGCTACAGCTTACAGACAGATGTCATTATTACTTCGCCGCCCACCGGGTCGTGAAGCATATCCTGGTGATGTATTCTACTTACATTCTAGATTATTAGAAAGAGCTGCTAAATTAAATGATGATTTAGGTGCTGGCTCATTAACAGCACTGCCAATTATTGAAACACAAGCAGGGGATGTTTCTGCATATATCCCAACAAATGTTATTTCTATCACAGATGGGCAGATATTCTTAGAGACAGACCTTTTTAACTCTGGTTTCCGTCCAGCTGTTAATGCAGGTATTTCAGTTTCTCGTGTTGGTGGTTCTGCTCAAATTAAAGCAATGAAACAAGTTGCTGGTAAACTTCGTCTTGAGCTTGCTCAATACAGAGAAATGGCAGCATTTGCTCAGTTTGGCAGTGACTTAGACCCAGCTACTCAGAAACAGCTTACTCGCGGAAGTCGTTTAATGGAGCTTTTGAAACAAAATAAAAACAAACCATTCCCAGTTGAAGAACAAGTTGCTGTTATATTTGCAGCAATTAATGGCTACTTAGATGATATAGAAGTTAAAGATGTTAGAAAGTTTGAACAGGACTATCTATCATATCTTAAATCTAGTGGTTTAGGCATACTGGAAGAAATTGCAGAGAAAAAAGCTATTTCTGATGATTTAACTAATAAAATGAAATCTGCTTTAGAAACATTTAAAAAACAATTTACTGCATAAAATGACCACAGAGCAATCTGTAAGTATGCTCACTGATAATTTTAGGAGATTAGGAGCTTTTAATGGCTAGTGCACGCGATATTAAACGAAAAATAAATTCTGTCAGCAATACGCAAAAGATAACAAAAACTATGAAAATGGTTTCTGCTGCTAAAATGCGTAAAGCTATTGAGGCTATGCAGTCAGCACGCCCTTATACAGATAAACTGGCAGAACTGATACAAGAAATTTCTAACCGTGCAGGCGGCAATACAGAACATGCTTTTTTTGAAGCAAAAGAAGTGCATACAATATATCTTGTTGTTGTAACAAGTGATAAAGGCTTATGTGGTGCTTTTAACTCAAATGTATTAAAAGCGGCATATAACTTTGCAAAAGAAAATAAAGACAAAACTATAAAAATAGTTCCTGTTGGCAAGCGTGCATTTGATTTTTTTGCTAAGCGTGGTTTTGAAATTGTTGAGAAGTGGATTGGTTTTGGCGGTAAATATAGTTTTAATGATGCTGTTGATGCAGGCAGGCTTATTTCTAAGTCCTTCATTAATGGTAACGCTGATGAAGTTCATCTTATATATAATGAATTTAAATCTACTTCTTCCCAGTTAGTTAGAATTAAAAAATTATTACCTCTTGCAGTTGAGAGTGGTTCAGAGCCAAAATATCCAGATTTTGAATATGAACCTGATGTAAATGTTCTGTTAGACAGTTTACTGCCTCAATTTATAAATACAAGTATATTCCAAAGTATGCTTGAATCAGTTGCCGGAGAACATGGTGCAAGAATGGTTGCTATGGATAATGCAACTAGAAGTGCCGGTGAAATGATTAAAAAGCTTGTTCTTAACTATAATAAAACAAGACAAGCTGCTATTACTACAGAGCTGTTAGACATTGTCAACGGTGCTGAAGCATTAAAATAATTAGGAGAACATTCATGGCTGAAAATACAGGCAAAATCCTTCAAATTATCGGACCTGTTGTAGATGTTCAATTTTCTACTGGCAAACTGCCGGAAATCTACAACGCTCTTGTAATTGAAGATAAAGCTCAAAAAAGAAGTGTTATATGTGAAGTAGCACAGCACCTTGGTGAAGATATGGTTCGTGCTGTTGCGATGGCTTCTACTGATGGTTTAGTTAGAGGTATGGAAGTTTCTAATACTGGCAAACCTATATCTGTTCCAGTTGGTAAAGAAGTTCTTGGTCGTATATTAAATGTTGTTGGAGAACCTGTTGATAACAGAGGTCCAATCAATGCTGGTGCTACAAGAGCTATTCACCAGCCTACTCCAGCACTTGAAGATCAGGAAACAAGTGTTGCTATCCTTGAAACTGGTATTAAAGTAATTGACTTACTTGAGCCATATACTAAAGGTGGTAAAACTGGTCTTTTTGGTGGTGCAGGTGTTGGTAAAACAGTTATTATTATGGAGCTTATCCATAATATTGCTCATGGTCATGGTGGTTACTCAGTATTTGCGGGTGTTGGTGAAAGAACTCGTGAAGGTAATGACCTTTTTTTAGAAATGACAGAATCAAATGTTATAGATAAAGTTTCTCTTGTATATGGTCAGATGAATGAATCACCTGGTGCTCGTATGAGGGTTGCACTTTCTGCACTTTCTATTGCAGAGCATTTTAGAGATGAAGGTCAGGATGTATTATTATTTGTAGATAACATTTTCCGTTTCTCTCAAGCAGGTAGTGAAGTTTCTGCTCTTTTAGGTCGTATGCCGTCTGCTGTTGGTTATCAGCCAACATTAGGAACAGAAATGGGTGAATTACAAGAGCGTATTACATCAACTAAAAAAGGCTCCATTACATCAGTTCAAGCTGTATATGTGCCTGCTGATGACTTGACTGACCCAGCACCAGCAACAACATTTGCTCACCTTGATGCAAAAACAGTTCTTTCCCGTGCTATTGCAGAAATCGGTATTTATCCAGCAGTTGACCCACTTGATTCTACATCAAGAATATTGGACCCTGCCTATGTTGGTGAAGAACATTATCATGTTGCTCGTGGTGTTCAGGCAGTATTGCAGCGTTATAAAGAGTTGCAGGATATTATTGCAATATTAGGTATGGAAGAATTATCTGATGATGATAAATTAACTGTTGCAAGAGCAAGAAAAATCCAAAGATTTTTATCTCAGCCTTTCCATGTTGCAGAACAGTTTACTGGTGCACCTGGTAAATATGTATCATTAAAAGACACTATTAATGGCTTTAAAATGATATTAGAAGGAAAATGCGATGAAATACCTGAGCAGTTATTCCTTATGAAAGGCGGAATTGATGAAGTTTTAACTGCTTTTGAGCAGTCTAAACAAGGAAAATAATTATGGCTGATAAATTGTTTCTTGAACTTGTTTCACCTGAAAAGTTACTTGTATCATCAGAGGTAGATAATGTTTTTGCTGTTGGGTTATGCGGTGCATTTGGTTTATATCCAGATCACTCCCCATTTTGCACAGAGTTAGTGCCTTGTGTGCTTACCTATGCAATAGGTCAAGAAACATTTAAGGTTATAGTATCTAAAGGGTTTCTTGCAGTAGCAGATAATAAAGTTAATGTATTAGTTGAAAAAGCAGTATATGTGAAAGACATTGATGCTGCAAAAATTAAAGCTGAGTATGATGTATTAAGTGCAGAGTTAGCTGGTGAAATAGCTGACAATGATATCCGCAGGGAAAAAGAAACTGCATTAAAATTCTGCGAAACAGCTTTAAATAATTAATATTCATTATATTTGATATATAAAAGGGTGCTTTTTAAGCACCCTTTTTTTAGTAAAATGTTTAAGTTTATGAAAATATACATTATCAATACTATATTATTTTTTATTAATTATATTGCTTTTAAGGTTTTAAAAAATATTTTAGAAATTAATAATACTAATAGCAAATATACAATAAAAATAAAAACGAAGTATAACCTTTCATGCAAAGAAGTATTAAGAGCATTAGTTTATGATTAAAGTATTAATTTATGTAATATTGATGTAATTAAAAAATAATAGAAATGGCAGATTTATTTAAAGCAAGTATTCGTGATAATTTTATAAGTATAGAAAAAATAATCAATAAATATTTTTTATGATTATTGTATATATATTTCATCTATTAAATAAGATTATATTATTTCTAACAATATAATTCATTTTGAGCCTGAATTTAAAGGCAAAAAATCTAAATTGCATATATTGCAATAGTGTATAATATATTTAAATTATTACATTTTTAGATATGAACTTACCCAAAAATTTTGAACTAAGCCACCTTAATAAATTTATTATCCTGTAAAGGTGTAAGTCCATTAGCTTTTATTCTGTAATTATTATAGAAATCAATATATTTTTCAAGTTCATATTTAAACTGTTCTATATTTTTGAATTTGTTAATATAAACAAATTCACATTTTAAAGTAGCAAAGAAACTTTCCATAACAGCATTATCATAGCAGTTGCCACGCCTTGACATACTCTGCTCTATATTATAGGACTTTAATAAATTTCTAAACTCATTAGCATGATATAATATGCCCTGGTCTGAATATATCATTAACCCTGTTGTATCTTTTGTTTTATCTATTGCCTGTTTTAAATTATCTATTACCATTTCTTCATTATTATATTTACTTATGCTGTATGCTTTGATTTCTCTGTTATATAAATCCATTATGACTGATAAGTTCAACTTCTCATTATTTATTTTTATCTCTGTTACATCTGTTACCCATTTTAATGCTGGTCTATCACTTGTAAATTCTCTATTTAATTTATTCTAACATATACATGATACAATAGATAATTGCACTAAATATTACGAAATATCATATAATCCAAAGTTAAATAAGGCATTGTGTATAGATGGACAAATATCAAGAAGAAACCCCTTTAGTGCAAAGATAATAATGACAAATAAATAAATCTTTTATTAAATTAGTTAGATGAAATGAAATTTTTAATCAGTGACTTTAAATTAGATATAATCTTAACAAGTTTAGATGAAACATTAAATGAATAAATATAAATGATAAACCATACTATATGTATGTAAATAAAACAGGAGAAATATTTGAGAGCAAAATAAGCAATGGCAGAGCATCCTTTTATTATAACCCAGAGGAAACAAACAGTAACCAGAAAGTATTGTTTTCTTTTAATAAGGCAGATTTTGCAAGTAAAAAAGCAGCTAACAGCAAAAGTTTAGATTTTATGCTGATAAATAAGACAGACAGGAAAAATAAAAAAGCAGAAAGAACTTTTAATATAAATTTAATGGATGTGTTTCATAATGTTATAGATAAAATAGAACTTGTTAATATAGATGAGTTATCTGCAAAAGATGATTTTTTTATCTGTGAACATCATTTTAATGTTCATACATCTTCAGAGTATATAGATAAAATCCAATGGGGATATTTTACTATACCACTCAATCAATTAAATATACTGTATGATAAAGATAAAATATTAAATTGTAAAGAAATAGAATATATCAATACAGGAGATTATTTTCATTTTACACCAAGCAGTATATTTAATGAAGAAAAAAGAAAACAGCTGCATCAAAATCAAGAGATAGTAATAGTAGCTGCAATATATAATAAATCATTAATATTTCTTAAAGGTTTGAAAGGATATAATTTTTATATAATCTTTCCTGATAAAAAACCGATATTTAATAAGCTTTACTTATCAGAAAAATATACATCCTATTATGGCAGGTCATTGTATGTTATCAATGTTGAAAATGAAGCAGAATATTTATACAATAAAGACCCAGAATTATGCTTGAAAGGTAATCCAAAAGATGATAATATTAAAAAACTATATACTTTTGGCATAAAAATAGAAGCCGACAATTATGATAATAATTTCAACCATTTTTCATATGGTATAGCAGGTTTGAAATGGTTAAAAATCACTATACGAACAGATTTAAAATCAAATTACAAGAAAGAAGATGATAATAATAGAGAAATATGGGAATTATCGTTAAAAGAAGCCTGCAAAGAAATAATAGATAAATATAAAAATAATCCATTAGATATAGATTTTGCATCCTTTAGCACAGATAAAATAGAAGTTACAGGTAATGTGAGTGTTATAGCAGCAACAGAGTATATCTCTAAATCTGTTTCAGAAATAAAAGAAGCATATCAAAGAAAGATTATTTACAATAAAGTAAAAAATATTTATTATTATGTGCTAAATAATAGCGAGCAGGAATGTGCAGTTATCTTATGTCCATTTGTAGAAAGGGCAGTATTAGAACAAGGTAAATATATTCAGCTTGGTTTTGATGCAGTTGATGTAGCAAATTATATGGCAGGGGAAATTGAAAATAATTTAAAAAGCAGTGTTGCTCAAGATATTATAAGGTTCTCAAATCCATTTTATGATATGATACCGTTATATGGAACAGCTCAACCATATTTTTTATTTTATGAAGCAGTTAAAACAGATAGTTTTTGGGACCATAAGTGGCAGTTATCAGCCTTGTTTCCAAGTATGGGCTTATCAAGGCGTTATCATCATGTATATATAGATAAAGAAATCCCATATGATGTATGGTCAAATATAGATTTTGGTGTGGCAGGTAAATATTGTAGATTTAGTGAAAATACATTGTTAGATGGAGCAGATTTAGCTCAGAAAGAATCTAATCATTCTTTCACAAAAGGTGATACGCAATGTGATAAAGCAGCTATTAAAATAGGTTTTTCTATATATGATAAATATGTAAAAGGCAGTTTTATAAATGCTTATGATATATTATCATATATAGTTGGTAATGATCTTTTGAAATATTATTTTCAAAATGGAGAGTGTCCAGATGAATAAAATAAAAAATTTTTTTCGTTCAATGTTATTTCAGATATACTATATTCTATTTATATTCATTATTACATCTGATGTCTTATATATAGGTATATTACTATTTTTCTATACCGATGTAAAAGGATTTATCGTTGGTTTATTAGACCCTTATATTGCAGTATATTTTGTTAGTATAATTCACATATGTTACTCTTTTATAATATTATACTAAGTAGGAATAAAATATGAATAACAACAAAAAAACTTTAAAAAAAATTTTATTTTTAATTATCACAGGTCCTCCATCACTTTTTTTTTGGTTTCTTATAATTACATCTTTTGTAACTCATACAAATATTACTATAAGTCCGCAACTTTCTGAACAAACAGTGTTAAGCTTATGTGATAATTTATCTAATTTAGCAATAACAGGTAATTCAAATTTTAAAGATAATAGATTTCATTTAGTATTTTGTGATAATCAAAATAAATCAGGTTGTTATTATAATTTTGATTTATTTCAAAATAAAGCTATTGCTTACATTACATATAAAGGTATTTTTTCAAAGTATGTTGATGTTTCTTCTATAAAATTTTACTATGATACAATAGATAACTGCACAAGATATTATGAAATATCATATAATAAAGAGTCAAATAAGGCATTATGTATAGATGAAGAAATATCAAGAACTAATCCCTTTAGTGCAACGATAATAAGAACAAATAAATAAATCTTTTATTAAATTAGTTAGATGAAATGAAATTTTTAATCAGTTAGATATAACCTTAACAAGTTTAGATGAAACATTGAATGAAGAATATATAAATGATAGATTATACTATATGTATGTAAATAAAACAGGAGAAATATTTGAGAGCAAAATAAGCAATGGCAGAGCATCCTTTTATTATAACCCAGAAGAAACAAACAGTAACCAGAAAGTATTGTTTTCTTTTAATAAGGCAGATTTTGCAAGTAAAAAGGCAGCTAACAGTAAAAGTTTAGATTTTATGCTGATAAATAAGACAGACAGGAAAAATAAAAAAGCAGAAAGAACTTTTAATAAAAATAAGGGAGATATACCACAAGATATAATATCTGGAATTGAATTATATAATATAGAAGAAATAGCAGCAAGTAAAGTTAATAGATTAAGTTTAGAGCATAAATTTAAAGCATATAGTAATGTAGAAGATACAAATAAAATAAAATGGGGCTATATGTTATTAAATAACAGGGAATTAAAATCTTTATCAAATATTACAGTTTTAAAACCCTCAATTAAGCTTTATGAGAAATTTCACCAACTATCAGAGACTGGAGAGATAATATCAATAATTCCAAATAAAATATTATCCAAAGATGAAGTAAAACAAATAGAGAACAATAATTATGTATTTGTTCCTATCCCATATTTTAATATTAATTATATAGATATTAGAAATTTTAATAATAATATAAATGGTATAAAAATTAGTGATAATAAAATAGAACAAATAGATTTGCCATTAAATTTTTATATTGTAGTTGATGAATTTGGTAAAAATGGGTTTCTAGTAAGATATACATACAAAACAGTAGAATATGCCATAAGTTATCATTCAAATGGAGAATTAATAGGCTTTAAAGCAGATTTGAAAGTATTTCCTGAGAAATATGGTTTATATGCAGTTAGTCCAGAATCTGGCAATAGTATTGTTAGTCATGTAAGGGGAACCACTAAAAATAGTCAATATGTTTCTGCATCAACATTATCAAACGGTGCAGAGAGATTTAATATAAATGGCAGTAGCAAAAAATTATATATTGATATTAATAAATTAAAACAGTCAGGAGCAACACTTATTTCTACAGAAGAAATTTCAGAAGCTTTTATTGATGCTAATAAAAAGTTAATGAATAAAAATAAAGTTGATATACATGCTGTTATACGAAATAACGACGCAAGACATAAAGCAATAGTTGACCAAGAAGTGCTTGTTAAGGGTGCAGATAAAAAATCCATAGATGCAGTTATGAGACCATATCAGTATAAGACAGGTATGGTTGCAAAGAACATGTTATATCCAGTTGCCATCATCATAACAATACAAGAATTAGCAACGGCGACAAAACAATCTATAGAAACTAATTCTGTAAATCCACTTACAAAAGAATTAACAAAGCAAGTAAGCGGTTGGGGCTGTGCATGGATTGGTGCAAAAATTGGAGCATCTATAGGATCAGGCATACCATTTGCTGGAACAGTAATAGGAGGAATAGTTGGTTCTTTCATTGGTGGATTATGGGGTTACTATGGAACAGAGCTTTTTATAGATTGATAAAAAGGAGGATTGGTGGAAAATCAACATTTTAAATTAAACAATATAGTATATAAAGTTAAATCTGGCATCAAGAGTGTAATAAGAATATGCATTTTATTATCTTTATTATATATTTCAGCTGAAATATTTCCGTCATTAAGAACTGCAAAAGGACAATTGGTTTTTGGATTTATAATTTTAATTGTTTTGCTTACAAGTAGTATAATACTGGGTAAACTTGATGATATTGATATAAGGAGCTATATAAAAGATATAAAAATATATGGTATAAAAAAAGGTAGAAAGTATAAACCATATATATATACTGACATTGATGAATATCCAAAAGTATATCTTTTTAAGGTAGCATGCTTATATAGATATAATAGAATTATCATAACAGATAAGTTTTTAGATACAGGCATAAATATAGTAAATATAATAAAAACATATATTCCTGAAGCGAATGATAAGTCATTATCTAATGTTTTATCGTATATAAATATTAATTATAAAAAGCGTGTGAATAAAGATGCAGGCATAGAACGAGGTAAAATGCAGTTAAAGTTTGAAAATCAAGATACAGTCTTGTTTTTAGCAGTATATCAGCTTTATGGTTATGGAGATATAGAAAGAACTTATGAAATGCAGCAAGTATATGAAATAATAACCAATAATAATGAGTTGTTACATGCTGTAAAAGAGTTAAAATTATCATCAATATTTTTATATGAAGTTCCACTGCCATGGGATCCTGATTATGTAGAAATAAAAGATGAAGAAAGTGATGAATTATATAAACTAAAATATCAGACAATAGAAGAATTATTTTGTGAATTAGATAAAGCAGGATATGAAAGATGGAAAGAATATGTATTAAATTTCTTTAATGAATTTGATAAATTAAGCATAGAAAAAGCGAAAGAGTTTTTAAAATTAACGGATTATGAAGTTCCAGAAGAATGGTATGATATATTAATGAACAAAAAATACTTAAAATATACAGAAAAATATAAACAAATATCTAAATGATAAACCATATTATATGTATGTAAATAAAACATGCGAGATATTTGAGAGCAAAATAAGCAATGGCAGAGCATTCTTTTATTTATATCGTGATAAGATATTTTTTAGTCAAATGATGAGATAAGGAAACATAAAAATCGTGAAAAAAAGTTAAAATTGTTTTAAGTTTTTGAAAATTGCATAGCCATTGTATAGTTGTTGCATAGTCCTGCAACATGCTTATCTCACCCACTTATAGTTATAGATATTATTCCATTGTTTTCACTGTTTAATTTAAATATAATATGCTTAGTATTAAACTAATCAGTTAAACGAACAGTTTTCAGTTATACCTTTGCTCATAATGAATACAAAAAGAGAAAATTTAAACTAAATTAGGTCTTACTGAGAGTGATAAGGCGAAGTATCTAAAAGATTAGATATTTTAAATATATTATGCACTGCTGTTATATATAATTTAAATTTTTCGCCTTTAAAATCAAGCTCAAAATGACTTATAGCGTGAAAACTGTATGTCAATACTGGTGGACTTACACAAAATTTTTGGATAAGACCAATTATGTAAAATATATATATTTGCTGCACTTATATAATGTGGAAAAATATTTTCCACATTATAAAGTTAATTTATTATTTTATTTCAGTTCCTGTTTCTGAAATAGCTTTTTGTAGTTTTTCTTCATCTTCACTTGCAAGAGATGTTTGAATAATTGTGCCACCAGTTCCTTTTAACTCTGCTAATGCTTTATCGCTTAAATCAGAGTGAAGAAGAATAAAAAGTGTAGATGTGCCGGGTTTCATTTGCTCTGCCAGCTGTTTCATAAAATTATCATCTATACCTATGTCGCTTAATGCACCGCTTACTGCTCCAGCTGCACCACCTATTGCAAACCCAAGCAGTGGATTTAAAAAGATTGCACCAATAAGCATACCCCAGAAACCACCACCTAATGCACCAAATGCAGTTAAATTATTCATCTGGCGAAGTTTTACTTTACCATCTTGTTTTTTTACAGCAACAACAGCATCTTCTAATTCTACAAGATAACTTTTCTGCATTTTCAAAAAATCAAGCCTGACCTGTTCAGCTTTTAATTCATCATCATAAGAAACAACTATTAATTTACTCATATTCTACTCCTTTGTATTATTTGATATAAAATTTGACAAATTATAATATATAGTGTCAATATATATAAAAATTATACTTTTTTTATACTTATTTATTTTATAGCAGTGTTTATATTACTTATAAACAATATTATTTATAAAAACATATATTTTGAATGAGAAAGATTTTTTATTTTATTACTTGTTTTATCAAGTATCATAATAATAATTTTATCCTGCTCAAAAGGTATTTCCCATATAACCCTGTTTTCATTTTTATAATAATGCAGACCTATGGCAGAAATTTTATCTTCTAAATTTACTTTATTTTTTTTATTATCTGCAGGCATTGGTATAACTCTTGTGGAGTAAATAAAGTCATATCCTGCAAAAGCTGAGCCTTCTTCAAAAATATTGCCTTTCATCTGCATTTTTAATGTGGAATTAATAATATTGCCTGTAATATTTAAATCAATAGTTACTTGACCTTTGCTGCCTGTAATAGAGTTTTTATCATCTGAATCTATAAATATTCGCTTATCTTTTAATATGACAAACCTTTCTATTTCATAAGTGCCGTTAAGACTTACAGGATTTTCTATAATATTTATTGTCATAGGCTCAGAAATTTCTGCAAAAGCAAAAGTATAGTTTGCCAGCATTACAAGAAGTATTAAAATAACATGCATATTATTCCTCAATAATTATAAAAGGCTTTTTATCTATTATAGTAGAAATATCGTTTTTCTTTTCCAGTTTTAAAATAAGAGTATATCCTTTTTCAAACGGCATTTCCCATATTAAGTCTTCATGGTCATATATTGTCATACCTATTGAGGAAAGAGCACTGGAAAGTGATGTGCCAGATGGTCTTTGTGCTGTAAAAGTCTGGCTGTCATACAAAAAAGAATAATTAGATATTTCTGCCCGTTTAAAAGCAGGACCTACCATCTGCATTTTATATATTAAATCAACAGCAACATTATTCTGGCTTATTTTCATATTGATTGTTGCAATACCTTTATCATCATATACATCATAACTGTTGCTGGAATCAAGCAGTGTATTATCGCTGTTTCTAATAATTAACCTTTCTACTTTATAAGTGCCGTTAAAGCTTAATGGGTTTGTTAATGATATAGGCACAGGAACTCCTGCATATCTGCTTTTTTGTGCAAATCCAGCAGAACAAAAGATTATTATTAAAAGGCTGGATAATATTAATTTTTTCATATTGTTACTCCATTATGATATATAGTCGTTTATAATAAAAAAAAGTTACACTATTCTTGTATTTTTGTAAAATATTCTTTTATTTTTTCTGCTTCATCATAAGATACTATTCTAACAGAATTTTCACTGTTTCTTTTCATAGCACTGTATGTAAAATTATGACTGCCTGTATAAATAATTTTATCATCAATTAAGCATAGTTTTGCATGCAGTTTTTTACTTTCATTATCAAATAAGACTTTTATACCATATTTTTCTAAATATGCTGCAGTATTTGTGTTATATTTGTTTGACAAGTCATCTTTATCACTTGATTTTTCAAAAATTATAGTAACATTTACATTTCTTTTTGCTGCATTAATAAATGCAGAAGTAATCAGTGGCACAGGCTCTTCCAAATTGTTAATATTATAGTTATCTATTTTATACATAAATAAAGCACATATAATACTTTTTTCTGCTTTTGCTGTATCTGATATGAAAGAAGCGATGTATTCATTATCATTTAATATTTTAAAAGAACCTTCCTGCAAATCAGATTTTGAAATAATATTTGCAATAAGGATAAAAAGTGCAAAAAGAACAGGGGAGATAATTTTTAATATACTAATTAAATAGCTGTAATTTTTTCTATCTCTTGCCATATCTGCTCTTTCCCTGTGCCTGTAACAGCGGAAAAAACAATCAGATTTTCTTTTGAAATAAGTGTTTTTTCAGATATTATTTTTATCTGCTTTGTTTTTTCATTATTTGATAGTTTATCAGATTTTGTCAGCACTGCAATTAATGGAACATTTCTTGACTGCATAGCAGCTATCATTTTCATATCATCATCATTAGGAACACGCCTTATATCAAGAAGAAGCACACATAAGGCTAAGTTTTTTCTATTAGCAAAATAATATTCTATTACTTTTCCCCATGATGCTCGCTCTGATTTAGAAACAGCAGCATATCCATAGCCCGGTAAATCTGTGAAAATATATTTTTCACCAATATTAAAAAAATTTACAAGTCTTGTTTTCCCCGGAGTATTGCCTACTTTTACAAGATTTTTACGGCTTAATATTTTATTAATCATTGATGATTTCCCTACATTACTTCTGCCTGCAAAGCATATTTCAGGTAAATCACTTTTTATAAACTGCTCAGGTTTTGCTGCAGATAAGATAAATGATGCATTCATCTATATAACACCTGTATTTTTCAGCAGATTATCTAAATCAAATGTTTCATTTTTTATAGAAAAAGCAGCTGCATTTTTATGGCCGCCACCGCCATTTCTTTCTGCAATATGGCGAATATCAACATCTTTTCTTGAACGGAGAGATATTTTTTTTGACTGAGCATTTATAAGCATTACATAATCAGAAATATCTTCACTTATGATATAGTTTCCAAGCTCTGAAGCATAACTTTCTGCAAAAACTACTGTAAAAGTTAAACCATCCTTATCTTTTAAAGTTTCAATATTTCTCATAGCTTTTTTAATATAGTTGTCTCGTCTTTCTTCTTCTAATTTAATAAGAAGTTTTTCTGTATCGGTAAAGCATTTATAGGGAGTAGATAAAAAGCGTTCTTCCATCCTTGTAATACCCATAAGGTTGAAAAGAACACTCATTTTTAAACTGTCTTCCCGCTTTAAAAACCACATATCAACATCATTAACACAGCGGGCAAATTCTTCATATTCTTCTGCTTTATAACCTTCTTTTAAAAGGTATTCATAAGTAAGTAGTGTTGCACATTTTGTAATATTGTGGTATGTAAAATGAAAATCTTTTAATGCTTCACTGCTTGCATGATGGTCAATAATTAATACATCTTTCTCACCAGCCAGCATTTCTACAGTGCCATACTGCGGGGATACATCTGTTATTATAATCCTGTCATAGTATTGATAATTATCTTCAATATATCTGTCTATATCATCATAGCCAAGATATGCTGTTTTAATATTTCCAGACATAAATTTTTTAATTAATATTCCACAGCCTAAGCCGTCTAAATCGTTGTGAGAAATATGTAATGTCTGCATCTATTATCCTTATTTTTTATCCTGCGGCCAAGTTATTTTACCACCATTAGATGCAATAAAAGTAACAACTGCCATATTTATAACTGTAAAAATAGAATAGATTGATTTTAATGGGTTATATTTTAAAAATGAAACAAGTGTATCCCCAGCACCTAAAATATGACCTGCAGCTGTAAGCTCCATTTTACCAATTAATACTGCTGCAACACCAGTGATTAATAAAACTACTGAGCCAATCATTTTCTTTTTCAGAATAGAGTTTGCAAAGCCATTATAGTTAATATAAAAACTTAATGCACCAGAAGCTATTGCAGGAATTAAAAACAGTGTTCCAAATGCTGTTGCCACAAGTGATGTAGCTGCAAGGAAACTGCCTGATTTGCCGCCTAGAACAGCAGCAAGAACCTGCACAAAAAATGCCATACCAAACATACCAATAGAGAAGTGGATAATTTTTGGGTGTGGGTGGTTCTTTTTATACCACTGTCTTTTTGCCATCATTTTTTTATCCATATCAGAAAGCATACTTTCTGAATCAGGAACAACTGTTTCAGTATTTGTTTCCTGAGTTGTGCCATCTTCTAATATGTCAACTTCTTCAAAACGAAAAATATTTTGTTCTCCATGTGGGCTCATATCAATACTGTTTGTTAAATCTTCTCCTGCTTGAAATCTACCCATATGTCTGCCGCCTGTCCAGAAATCACTTTTTGATAAGTCATATACTTTGCCTTTATATCCAATATATGCAGGTTTACCATTTTCACCGTTAAATTCTTTTAATTGTTCTTTTGTCATTTTGTTCTCCTAATATTTGATACTTGCTTTATATATTATTATAAATTATTTTGCAAGGAAAATAGTAATAGTTATTATTTTTATTTAATACTTTCATAATATTCATTAATTTCTTCATATTTTTTAGCATATTTTTTTGAAAGCTGGCTTAAAAACCTGTCTTCTTCGCTGTATATACAGCCACAGTAGTTTTGTCTGTATATTTCAAGTTCTTTTGAAATATCTATGCCATTCTGCCAGCCTTCTCTAAAATCATAATAATAAAAAGGTATATTATATTTTTTTGCTGCTTTTTCTGCTGTTTCTTTTATAACTTCATGATTTTGCATTTTACTGTATAAAAGACTTGATGAAAATGCGTCCATTCTTAATTCTTTTGCTTTTTCTGCAGTTTTTAAAAGTCTTCTTTCATAACAGTATTTGCAGCGTTCATTTTCATGATAAACATTTTGGCGTAAAAATTCTACTAATCCATAATAATCTTCTACTATACATTTAATATTGTAATGTCTTGAAACAAGCACAGCTCCTTCCATACGCTTATAATATTCCTGAACAGGATGTATATTATGGTTAAAAAAATAAGTTGTAATATTATGCCCTTGAGCCTGCATGGTAATAACAGGATATATAGAGCATGGCCCGCAGCATTGATGTAATAATATATTCATTGAAAGTATTTACTATATAATTTTATCTATTTCAATATAAAATATTTAAAAAAATAAATTTTTTACTTGTATTTATTTTATAAGCAATTTATTATATTAAGCTATTACAGGATAAGATAAATGGAGGAATATTATGTCTTTTAAAAAACTTTTATTAATAACAGCTTTATCTGTATTTGCAGTATTATCTCTTGCAGGCTGTAAAAAAGCGGGTAATAATAATGCTTCATCAGATGCTGATGTGTTAATAATAGGCGGTCAAAATCCTGAAACAGGACCTATTGCTGATTACGGCTCTAAAACTGTTTTAGGAGCACAAATTGCTTTTGAAGAAATTAATGCTGATGGCGGTGTAAATGGCAAAAAGATTAAATTTGCTCATTACGACAGCCGTGGTGAAAAAACTGATGCTGTAAACTTAACAAGGCGTCTTTTAAAAGAAAATTCTTGTGCTATTATTGGAGAAATTACATCAGGCAGTTTTCTTGCAATGAGAGAGCTTGCAAGTGACGGTGGCACAGTTGCAATTTCTACTGGTGCAACAGCAGAGCATGTTACAGAAAGAAGAACTGGAGATGGTTATGAGCATATTCCGTTTGCTTTTCGTAACACATTGCAAGATTCTGACGGTGCATTGAGTTTGACAAAATATTTAGTGCATAATAAAGGTTTTAAAAAAATTGCCCTTATTACATCTACTAATAATGAATATTCTGTCGGTCTTTCAAACTTTTTTAGAGATGCAGTTAAAAATGCAGGTGGCACAGTTGTAATTGAACAGTCAATTAATGACGGTGATACTGATGTTTCTGCACAAATCACTTCTATCAAAAACAGTGATGTGGATGCAGTAATATTTACAGGATATTATCAGGAAGCTGCACGACTTCTTTTAGCTAAGCAGACTCAAGGTTTAAAAGCTCCGCTTGTTGGTGGAGATGGTTTCCAGTCACCAGATTTGTGGAATATTGCAGGAGATGCAGCAGTTGGTGCTATGTTTTTTACTGCTTTTTTTGCTGAAATAGACAGCCCTAATATCCAGTCTTTTAAAGCTAAAATGCTTGCAAAAGGCAAAGAAGCAGATACATTTTCTGCACAAGGTTATGATGCTGCATACTTGCTTGTTGAAGCAATGAAAGCTGCTAATGTTACAGACTGTTCAGATGCTTCTCAAAGAGATGCAATAAGAGCAAAACTTATGGAAATAAAAGATTTTGAAGGCATCACTGGTAAAATGTCTATTGATGCAACAGGCAGTGCTGTAAAAGAGCCATTTCTTTTAGAAGTGGTTAAAAAAGCAGACGGCTCATTTGGCACTCAAAACTTAAATTAATTAATTATAAATATTTATACTGTAAAGCCTCCGCTCTATCGGAGGCTTTTTCACTATAAGTTTATACTAAAATAAATAAAAATTTGTTATTTAAATAATGTATAAAAATATTATATTTTTATTGCATAGATATAAAAAACTTGATAATCTAAAAAGTAGTAGTATTTATATCATTAATCAGGGGTTATGACTTATGGCAATGATAGCAGATGAAGTATTAAAGGCTGAGAAGTGTAAAGAACTGGAAACTAAATATGGAAATGTTAGAAAAGGTTTAAGAATGTCTCTTGTTGCATTTTTAAAAGACAACCCTAACTATGAAAAGCTGATAGATGGTTTTACTGGTATTGACCCAGCTGATAAAAAAACAGAATCAAAGCGTAATTTTCTTGATGATTTAGGTGACATATCCAAACTTATGGATGATGCTTTTAATAAACTAGGGGATGCTGAAGAAGGTGCACTTGCTCATAAACTCACAACTGTTTCTGCTATATATATGGAACGCATAGGTCAAACCTGTTTAGAATCTAAAACAAACTATTTTCCTATGCATAAAGAAAAGTTTGCAATGTATGTTTCTGAAGACCAGGAAGCAAAATCCATTGTTCCTAGAACTACATTAAAAACTATTAAAAACTATCTTGATAAATGGTTTTTCTTAATGCAGCAGTATTCTGTAAATGCAAAAGCTAAAATTATTTATATAAAACTTAATGATTTTAGAGATAAACTGCATCATTTTGAATATATAATGGGTAAATCTATTAATAAACTGCAAAGAGAGTATGTTAAAGAAATTATTCCATTTATGAAAGATACAAAACTGGCACTTCTGCGTATGCGTAAGTTTTTTGAAGCAATTGATGCATCTGCTTTTGGCAAAATGATAAAAGCCTTAGCAGATGTTGCTATGGAAAACGGCACAAGGGTATATGTCAAATATAATGCTGTGCTTACAGTTGTTACTGGAAATGTTAGAAAAGGCAGTGTTATACCTGTGCAGACGATTGTTGATAAGTATGATAATGTAATGTTTCCTATCAGACAGACTGTTGCAGAGCTTGATACAAAACTTGGTGGAAACCGTCCAAAAGACCCTGCAAAAGCTTTTTGGGATATTGCTTCTCAAATTACATCATTTAGGGACGGTATGCATTCTGTTATTGATGAATTTTCAAAAGGTATCAGCCCATCAGATGAAGAATTTAAATTTTTCACTCATACTGCACAGGCAGTGCTTATACCTTATATGAACCAAACAAAAGGGGAAGTAAATGATTCATTTATTAACGGTGTTAAAAATTTAGATACTTTTTTCTGGAAAATTATGACAAAAGCTATTGAGAATGCACAAGAAAATGGTGAGAAAATGGATGAAATTGTGGGTCTTGCTGTTAGAGTTACACAAAAAGAACTTGATAAATTTTTGTCAGAAAATAAAGAATTAGCAGGTGAAAATCTGGCAGAAGAAGTAGAAAATGATTTAGAGAGCTCTGAAAAATAAAATTTTTTCTAATTTTATGAAAGAATTGATAAAATATTGATAGTGTTTTAAAAAGTTCAGATTATACAGAGATTTAAAGGAACAGTATATAAAAACCATATAATTTAAATATATTATACACTGCTGTAATATAATAATCTAGATTTTTCGCCTTTAAAAAATCAGGCTCAAAATGACTGCAATGTGGAAACTCTAGGTGAACTTACCCGAAAAAGTTGTACTAGCCATATAAGGAGTGTATATGGCAAGAAAATACAGCTATGAGTTTAAGAAATATCTAGTAACAGTCATAGAAAATGGAATAATGAGTGCCAGTGAATTATCAAGATGCTGTAAAATTCATAAAGGAGTAATATGTAATATCTATAACAGATATAAGCATTCAGGCGAATCAAGTTTACATCATAGCTTTACCCGCAATGAATATAGTAGAGATTTTAAATTAAATGTGTTAACTTATAAGGCATCAAATAATTTAAGTTATGAGCAGACAGCACTATATTTTAATATACCATCAGCATCAGTAATATATGACTGGAATAAGTTTTGCAGTAAGTTTATTGGAGATAATATGTCAGATAAGAATATCCCGAACAGTAAAAAGAGTAAACACTCAAACTCTACTGATATTAAACTCACTAAATCAGATGATAGTGAAGAAGTAAGACAATTAAAAGAGAGAATATCAGAGCTTGAAAAAGAGCTTTATTACAAGTCAGCGGAGAATGCATATTTAAAAAAGCTGGAAGCCTTAATGCAGTCAAAGGAACAGAGAGTTCAACAGAAAAAGCACAAATAATAACTGCATTAAGGCTGTATTACAGTTTGGATATCCTGTTGTCTGTGAGTAATATGAAAAGAAGCACTTACTATTATAATGTTAAAAAGCCTGCTGCATTAGATAAATATGCAGAAGTCAAGACATCTATATTAGAAATATATGAAAAATCTAACAAGACTTATGGTTATCCAAGAATATCAAAGGTATTAGAGAAACTGGGTTATACTTATGACAGGAAGACAGTGTATAAATTGATGAAAGAACTAAAAATTTCATCACTAATCAGGGTTAAGAAAAGGTATAAACAAGGCAGAGTAAGTCATATATGCAGCAATAAATTAAACAGAGCCTTTACAAGTGAGAGACCATGTTTAAAATGGGTAACAGATGTGGCAGAGATAAAAATTAATAATGAAAAGGTGTATTTATCAGCAATAATGGATTTGTATAACAGAGAAATAACAGCATACAGTGTAAGCAAATATAATAATGAAGAAATGGTAATAGATAATTTAAAACAGGCAATAGATAAAACAAAAGATACAACAGGGTTAATGATACATTCAGACCAGGGTATATTATATCAGGCTAATCAATTTAGAAAGTTATTAAAGGAAAATAATATAGAGCAGAGTATGTCAAGGCGTGGCAACTGCTATGATAATGCTGTTATGGAAAGTTTCTTTGCTACTTTAAAATGTGAATTGGTTTATATTAACAAATTCAAAAATATAGAACAGTTTAAATATGAACTTGAAAAATATATTGATTTCTATAATAATTACAGAATAAAAGCTAATGGACTTACACCTTTACAGGAAAAAGAAATTTATTTAGTGGCTTAGTTCAAAATTTTTGGGTAAGTTCAAGGTCATATTGAGCTTGAAATATAGCGAAGTATCTAAAACCAAGATATTTTAAAAATATTATACACTGCTGTAATATAATAATCTAGATTTTTCGCCTATAAAATCAGGCTCAAAATGACTTATAATGTGAAAGCTATATGTCTTACTGAGTCAAAGGCGAAGTATTAAATACATTACAATTCTTTTGAATAATAAAAAAAGGGTTATTCATAAGAATAACCCCAAAGGCTTAAAAAACCAATAAGTTTGTATATTTAAATTAGATTGCTAATTCTGATTCCCATAAGCCATGGATATTGCAGTAGCTTACAGCATGGAGAACGCCAGAAGCAGTAAGTTTGCATTTAAATAATGCAACAGGTTCAGTATGAAGTGCACCTTGATTTGCACCTTTTGCAGATTCGCCATGAGCTAAAAACTCTGCTCTGCCAATATGCTGAATAGCTGCTTCGCCTTTATAATATAAATCAATATAAGCAATAAAATGCTCAGTAGTATTTGGGTGTGCAATTTCAGCACCAACAGATACTTCAATAACTGCAGTATCGCCATCACGGCTTACTACTTTTATAACTGGTACATGTTTTTCTGCTTTAAAATCAGCTGTTTTTATAGAGTTAGATATAGACATATTTGCCTCCTGTTTTATGTTTTATCTTTAAAATATACTTATTTTATCTTATTTATGCAAGTATTTTATATTAAAATTATCTGTTTTTTGTGTAGATATTTTTAATTTGTTCGCATTTTTCCATATCTTTTAGGAATATGGCAGCAGTATTATTTCTAAGTTTCTCTTTAAATTTATCAAGATATTTTATATACTGGTTTTCCTGCTCACTTTTAATGACTGATTCCATATAAAGATATGATGATTTTGTTACAAGGTATGTGCATTTTACATATTCTATATGACTTTGATATTCTGCATTGTCGCTTTTTTTCTGATATTCATCAATAATTTCTAATGATTTATCCAGCTCTTTTTTAATATAGCCTATAAACCGCACCATTCTTTTATATGAAAGGGCTTTTGTAATTTCTTTTTCATCTTCCATAATATTTTTAGTTATTAAAAACAGCTTATCTTCTAACTGATATTTGTATTTTTCAATATTATTCTCTGTTTCTGTATATTCTGCTTTTATATCAGTGCTTTTGCTTTCATGCTGCAAAAAAGATGCTGTATTATTTTTAGCAGCACATGATGATAAAACAATAAAACAGGCAGAAACAGATAAATATTTCATATTATTTCTTTTCAATCATATTTTTAATTTCGTCTAAAACTCTTGCTTCTTCTTTTAGAAGATTATCTATTTTTTCTCCAGATACTGCCACATCATTTGCAAGGATTTCTATAAATGTTTTCATAGACTTATCCTGCAGGTTTTTAAAATTAGTAAGCATACCTTTTGAAAAATTACATACACTGTCAATATATTCCATTTTTATACTTATATATTTTTTGCCAATATCTGATTTTATATTTTTTGATTTTTCTGTAACAGTATTTTTAGTATCAGCCTGCACTTTTTCTATATCATTTATCGCTTTATCTACATCAAATTCTGCACCCTGTTCAAGAGCATCTTTTAATTTATATACAGGCTCTGAAGATTTATTTGCAAAATGCTCCTGCAATGGAACAATATCATGTATGATTATATAATAATCCTGCTCAATTGTGTTTAATTTTTTACTGCATGCAGCTGCAAGTAATAATATTAAAAATAAAAATAATACTTTTTTCATTAACAAGCTCCATTTATTTTTCATAAATTTTTTCTATAATTTCTTCTAAAAGTTTATCCTGTTGTTTTTGCAGTGCTCTTATTTTTCTGTTATATTTAAGCTGTGTAGATTTTGCATCATTATTACCATGCTCACCTAATGTTTTAAACTGTTCAATAGTAACTTTTACATATTCAGCTTGTATTTCTATAAGTTTAACCGTGATTTTATGATAATTTTTCATTTCCTTTGATGATATATATATATTTACTTCTTTTGCAAGTTGCAGAAGCCTTAAAAGTTCGTCATTAATCTGCTTGTTATCCAGCTCAAATTGTGTAAAATCATTCGTTCTTTTATATTTTGCAATAGTAGAAGTCATCTGTGTATTAATCAGCTTAATTTTAATATTTAATTCTTCTTCAATTGCAGAGTATCTGCTTATATCTTTCTGCAGCATAATTTTATCAGTTTTTGCACAGGCAGAAATGGTAAATATCAGCAGTAAAGTTAATAGTGTTATACTATTTTTCTTTATCAGCATAATAATCAACACTTGATAAGAAGTTTATATAATCTATTTCCTGCTGGCTCATATCCTGATGAGTTGTATGCAGCATGCCAGTAAACATTTCATAGCTTACACTTTTTTCTTTTTTATAAATATCTGCAATATTATAAATCATTTGATTTTGCAGGCTCATATATTTTTGCAGGGCAGCAAAAGCAGATTTATAATCATCAGTTACAAATTGATTAATTGCTGCATCTATTTTTTCAGATAATTCTGCGTCACCTTTTTTAATAGATTTTAATTTTTCTTCTATATCAGCAGTTTTGTTATCAAATATAATATCAAGCAGTTCATCTGTCTCATGGTTTAATGTATCAAAAGTATTTACAATATCATATCTTATTTGATTTATATAATATTTGGTGTCTTGTTGTAATTCTTTAGAAGATGTAATATATCTTTTAAATTCTAAATATGCTTCATCATAATTAGTATTTTGCTGAGAGTTTTCAGTGTTAGCAGCAGTTTCTTCTTTTGGTGTTAAAATAACAGCGACAGCAATACAAATAACTGTAATTAATAAAATTATGATACCAACAGTTGCTTTCTTCATATCAACCTCACATAGTTTAAGTATTACTATATAAAGAATATGGCTTGAATAATAAATATTCAAGCCATAATATTAACTGGTTACATTTATTTTGCAGTATTTCCAGCAGGGGCAGGGTGAATAACTTCCATTAAAACTTTTAATGCTTCTGCATTTTCTTTATTAAGTCTGTCAAATTCTCCTGCATATTTATTTGTTAAAATTTCTTTATCTTTTTCATCTACTTTGCCTTTTTTTGTAAACACATCTGCAACATCTTTTAGGAAATTATTGCGGAGTTTAATGTAGGCAAGGGTTACATTATGATATTTTTTAACTTCTGGAGTTTTAATTTTTGGAGCTTGAGCATTCATGTGCTTTTCAATAGTCTGCACTTGGTTATCAACAATTTTTATGATGGTTTTAATATCTTTTTTGCTTTTGCCTTCAATGATATTATCAATTTCTACCATTTCCTGCTCTATTTTAGAAAGAGCATCTACGATTTTTGGGTTTATGTCGCTGTTATATAAATTAAGGTCTTGTGTTATTTCTTCTTTTGATGAGGCAGCAAAACATAATCCTGCTGTAATAAATACTAAAAGTAAATACATTAAAATTTTTTTCATTATTTTCTCCTTATTCTATTCACATTGTTCAGGTCGTATTATATCCATTAATACTTCTGATATTTCTAAATCTTCTTTATTAAGTTTATCAAATTGTGGAGTATATTTTTTTATTAAAGTCTCTTTATCAATGTCGCTGATTTTTCCTTTTTTAATAAAAACATCTGCTGTATCTTTTACAAAGTTATTAAAAAGCTGAAAATATCTAAACTTTACATCGTAATACTGTTTTACTTCTGTTGTTTTGATTTTCATTATTTGTGCTTTTATTTGTTTCTCAACAACTTTCATTTGACTTTCAACTGTTTTGATATTTGCTTTTATATCTTTATTGTTTTTACTTTCTGATGCACTATCTATTTTTATCATTATTTTCTCAATTTTTGTAAGTGCATCTTCAATTTTTTGTTCTATTTCTCTGTAAACAATATATTCTGCAACAATATCATCATACTTTGCTGATGCTGCAGAACAAATTCCTGATACTGAAAATAAAAATATAAAAAGTATTAAAAATCGTTTCATTATTTTACCTAAATTTTTATTACATCACTCAAAAACAGCTTTAAAAAAATCATTTCGTATAATTTCTGCCTGTTTTTTTACAGCTGTTTCTTCGTCTTTATATTTTTTTTCAATTTCTTTTATTTCTTTTTTTGTAATTGACCCTTTTTTATAATAATATCCTGCAGTTTCTTTTATTACTTTTTCATAAAAAGAAAGCTCATATACAGGATATGTAAGAGCTTGTTTCATATTTTCTGTTTTTAGTGTTTTACTGCTGTCTTTTATATAGTTATCAAGCTGCTGAATTTTACTGCGAATAATATTAAGCTTTTCATTAACTGATTTTTGATTATTTTCAAGCATCAGTTTTTTTATATTATATATTTCTGTATATACTTCTTTTTTTACAGTTATTATCTGCTCATCCATTTCTTTAGTATATATGCCATAATCATCAAACAAATCTTTCTTATTATCTGCATAAGCAGTTCCAAAAGACAGCATTATAAAAAGTAAAAAATATATATACTTTTTCATATTTTCTCCCTGCAAAGACTCTATTCCTGCATTCCACCTGCAAGAGCAAGCACAAGCATAGTGGTTTTAATAAACTGTTTTCCTACTGTCTGTTCTTTATCATCATATTTATTTAAAATCATTCTATATTCTTCTTTGCTTAACTGGTTGTAAAGGCAGTCCATAATTTCTTCGCCTAGTTTTTCATCTATTTTTTCATATTTTGTAACAATGCCTTTATACTCTTGAAAAGTAAGTGCTTCATTTTCTGAAAATCGTTTAATAATTTCATATCCTTTTGCTATTTTAAAACGGTTTTGTTTGTCTAAAAGGTTAATAAAAACACGCATTTTATATGTTTTAAGCCCTGCAAAGTTTGCTTTTAAAATAGTCAAGTTATGCTCAAGATTTTTTAAAGTATTACGCATTTTAAAAACATCGTTTCTTGTAAGCTGATATTTTGTAATATCAAGCATTTTAACAACTTTATCTATCTGGTCATTAATATCTTCAAAGCGGGCTTCAAGCCCAGAGCTTAAAAGGTCTATATCATCAGCAAAGTTTTTAATTTCACCTGTTGCATTTTTAGCACCAGCTTCTGCTATTATTTTAGATAGATTAAATTCCTGTTCGTTCATTTTTATCACATATTTTTATATTTTTCTAATGAGCGTTGCAGTCTTTTTGCTTCTTTTTCATATTTTGAAACTACACTTCTATATTCTCTTTCTGTAATAGCTCCATTATTTTCATATATTTCAAGTAATTCTGTTGCAACATTGATTGTTAAAATTTGTATAGAAGCAGTGTCCTGCAGCACTGTCTGTAAAGTTGTATTATTGATTTCATCTAATGCTTGAGTTCTAATTTTATTAATAGTTTCTATACTTGTAGATAATGTTTCTTTCATAGCTGGAAGCTGTTTGTATATATAAAGCCTTGTATTTGGTTTAAGAATATCTGTAATATTTTTTATTTTACCACCAGTTTCTAAAATAGTCCGCATTGATTCTTGAAAGAACTCTTTTTCTCCAGCATAAGCATAAGAAAAAGTGAAAATCAAAAGAAAAGCTAACAATGATATTTTTTTCATAAGTAATACTCTCATATATTAATTAATAGTTATTTTAACAGCAGCATAAAATTTTTACAACACAAATATATATAAAAATCATTGTTTCTTTATATTTTCTAAATATTCTGTCCATTCAACAGGCAGTTTATGTTTTTTAACATTGTTGCACTCTTTACAGGCAGGAACAATATTATTTTTAGTTGATTTACCGCCTCTTATTAATGGCACTACATGGTCCATTGTTAAGTCTTTTGGATTAAAATTTTTACCACAGTAATAGCATTCTCCATGAGATATTTTTTCATGCCACCAGTTAGTTTTTCTTAATTTTCTAGCCTTTGCTTTTTCTTTTGCTATTTCGTTTTCAGTTGCCTGAGGTATAAAAAAATCCTGCATAGATGTTCCACCATTAAATTATGAAAAAAGTTTTCTTTTTTACTTAAAAGTTATAGAAAATAGAAACTCTTAAAAAGAGATTTCTAGATATGATACTGGTTATAACAGAATATATGAGTTATCGTCAATAGTTATATGTATATGTGGACTTACCCAAAAATTTTGAACTAAGCCATATAATAAGTATAGCAGGAGATTTTAAAATTCATAAGTTTATACTGAGCTTGATTTTTAAGCGAAGTGTCTAAATTTATCCTTTATTTTCAAATTAAGTCCAACTATGCATTTCTGTTTCCTCCCTATTTGGTCGGGAAATGCTTCCATGTCTTACTGAAATGTGAAAGCTGCACTGCCATCCTGAGTCTTATAAGGCGAAGTATCTAAGTAAATCTGCAGCTTTAATTTATTATACACTGCCATAAAAAAAATATGATAAACTTAAAATAATATTATTGATTTTAATTTCTATATAGGTTATCTTTTATAGTCTATAATGCAAAAAAAGTTAATATAAAGTGGAGGAATATCACTATGGCAGGACATAGTAAATGGGCAAATATTAAGCATAGAAAAGAAGCACAGGATAATAAAAAAGGTAAAATTTTTACTAAAATAGCAAGAGAGTTGACTGTTGCTGCAAAAATTGGCGGTGGCGACCCTGCTTCTAACTCTCGTCTTCGCTTAGCTCTTGATAAAGCACGAGCATCAAATATGCCAAAAGATAATGTGGAAAGAGCTGTCAAAAAAGGCACAGGTGAGGGTAATGACCAGATATTTGAAGACATTACTTATGAAGGATACGCTCCCGGTGGTGTTGGTATTTTAGTAAAAACTCTTACAGATAACAGAAACAGAACTATTATGGAAGTGCGCACTGTTATTACAAAAAGGGGCGGCTCTATGGCAGAAGCCGGCTCAGTTGCATGGCAGTTTGAAAATAAAGGTATTATAGAAGTGCCAGTTACTGCATGCTCTGAAGATGATATTATGAACTATGTATTAGAAGCAGGTGCAGAAGATGTGGTAACAGACGGGGATATTTATTCTATCACCACAGAGCCTGCTGAATTTGAAAATGTAAAAAAACATTTAGAAGAAAACAATATTCAAATAGATTTTGCAGAGCTTTCTATGAAACCTAAAACTACAATAGATGTGGAAGGCGAAGCAGCTAAAAAATTAATTGCACTTGTTGAAGCATTAGAAGATTTAGATGATGTTCAGGAAGTATATGGCAATTATAAAATAGATGATTCTGTATTTGATGAGCTTTAATATAATATGATTTTTATGGGAATAGACCCGGGGCTTAATAAGACAGGTGTGGGCATTGTATATGCTGATATTGGAAAGGTGGAATATATTGCCCATCGTCTTATAAAAACAAAAGCCAGTGACCCGCTGCCATTTCGTCTTGGAGCATTAATCAGTGGTGTGGTAGAGCTTATTTTAGAATATAAGCCAGATATGGGTGCAGTAGAAGATATTTTCCATTCAGTTAATGCAAAAAGTGCATTGCTTTTAGGGCAGGCTCGCGGTGCTTTAATTGCTGCTATGATAGCACACGATATACCTGTTAAAGAGTTTACTGCATTGCAGATAAAAAAAGCTGTTACAGGCTATGGCAAGGCAGAAAAAGAGCAGGTAAAAAAACTTGTTGAATTGCAGTTAAATATTGTTGTAAAAGGCGGAATGCCGTTAGATGTTACAGATGCACTTGCATGTGCCTTATGTCTTGCATATAATGAAACGAGAAGCATTGTAATATAGTCTTATAAAGGGGGTATTCCTTTTGATTTATAAAATAAAAGGGGTAATACTAGAAAAAGATACGAATATGATTGTTGTAGATACTGGTGGCATAGCTTATGAAGCTGTATGTTCACTTGCAACATATTCATCTGTTGGAAGTTTGGGGGAAATATGTGAGCTTTATACTTATATGGCTGTCAGAGAAGACGGCATATATTTATACGGCTTTGCAACAAAAGAAGAAAAACGGTTATTTTTAATGCTTATATCAGTTTCTAGTATTGGTCCTAAAATGGCAGTAAAAATTCTTGGTGGCATAGGATGTGAAAGCCTTATTGCTGCCATATCATCATCAGACCATCAAATGCTTTCAACTATTCCGGGTATTGGTAAAAAAACAGCTGAAAGAATAGTTGTGGAATTAAAAGATAAATTTGAAAACCAGCAGGTTGTTTATGCACCGCAGGATATAAGAGAAGAAGTTGTTGGTGCATTAGTGAACTTAGGCTATAAAGTGCCTGAAAGCAGAAAAGCTGTTGAAAAATGCAGTCCAAATGATGATTTTGAAACAGTTTTAAAAAATGCTCTGCAGTTTTTATCAGGTAAAAAATAATGAAAGAAACAGATATTTACAGCATATCAGAAACAAATGAAGATAAGCTTGGTGCACTTCGTCCTGAATGTTTTGATGATTATACAGGGCAGAAAAAAGTCATAGAAAACTTAAAAGTCTATGTAAAAGCAGCAAAGGAAAGGGGGGACAGCCTTGACCACTGCCTTTTTTATGGTCCACCCGGTCTTGGAAAAACTACTCTTGCAAATATAATAGCTCATGAGTTAGGTGTAAATATTACTGTAACAAGCGGACCTGCCATAGAAAAATCTGGTGATTTAGCAGCACTTTTAACTAACCTGACACCTAGACAGGTGCTTTTTATAGATGAAATACACAGGCTGCATTCAAGTGTGGAAGAAATATTATATCCAGCTATGGAAGATTTTAAGCTTGATTTATTAATAGGTCAGGGACCGGGCGCAAGAAGTATGCGTATAGATTTGCCAAAATTTACTCTTGTTGGGGCAACTACTCGTGCAGGGCTTTTAACATCTCCACTTAGAGACAGGTTTGGTATGATTATCCGCCTTGAATTTTATCAAGATGAAGAACTTGCCCAGATTATTACCCGCGGTGCTGGTCTTTTAAACACTCCCATAGAAAAAAAAGCAGCTTTAGAAATAGCTAAATGCAGCCGCGGCACTCCAAGGATAGCCCATAGAATACTTAGAAGAATGAGAGATTTTGCCCATGTATTTAATAAGGGCATAATATCTCTTGATATTGCTTACGACGGACTGAAACGGCTAGAAATAGATAATGCGGGGCTTGATGCAAACGACAGACGGCTTTTAATGACTATTATAGAAAAATATGATGGCGGCCCTGTTGGTTTAGAAACATTAGCTGCAGCAACAAGCGAAGAAAAAGATACCATAGAAGATGTTATAGAGCCATTTTTAATATATAAAGGGTTTATTCAAAAAACTCCAAGGGGCAGAGTGGCATCAAAAATAACTTATGACCATTTAGGTATCCGTTATAATCATAAAACTTCTATTGAAGAATTTTTGGAAGATGAATAATGGCAAAATTAAAAACAACTTATGTATGCCAGAACTGTGGAGCAGTCCAGTCTAAATGGATGGGAAAATGTCCAGAATGTAATCAGTGGAATTCGCTGGTAGAAGAAGTTATTGAAAAGCAGTCATCATCAAAATCATCTTATAATCAAAACTATATTCCTAAAAACACACCTGTTATTTTATCAAATGTGGCAGGTATAGAAACTCACCGCTTTGAAACAGGCATAAAAGAGCTGGATCAGGTATTAGGTGGCGGTATAGTTAAAGGTTCTGTTGTTTTAATAGGCGGCGAGCCGGGTATTGGCAAATCTACTGTTATATTGCAGGTTGCAGGCATATTAAATAAGAAAAATAAAAAAGTGCTTTATGTATCAGGTGAAGAATCACCATCACAAATCCGTATGCGGGCAGACAGACTAAATGTTACAGCTGATAATTTAGAGCTTTTAACAACTACTTCTTTTGAAGATGTGCTTTCTGCTACAGCTATTAAACAGTATGATTATTTAATAATAGATTCTATACAGACAATTACAAGTGAAGAAATTATTTCAGGCGGCGGTGCAGTAGGGCAGATTCGCCATGTTACATACAGGCTTGTAGAGCTTGCAAAAAGCACTGGTCTTACTGTCTTTATTATAGGGCAGGTAACAAAAGACGGCAATATTGCAGGTCCGAAAGTATTAGAACATTTAGTTGATACTGTTCTTTATTTTGAGGGCGATTATTCAAGGGGAGTCCGCATAATCCGCTCTGTTAAAAACAGGTTTGGCTCAACTGATGAAGTGGGTATTTTTGAAATGAGCCAGTCTGGTTTAATAGAAGCAGGGGACAGAGCCTTTTTTGATAAAGACAGCAGTCAGGCAAGCGGCAAAGTAATATGCCCTGTGTTAGAGGGCACAAGACCTTTTTTAATAGAAATACAGGCACTTGTTGCACCAACATTTTTTCAATACCCTAAAAGAAATGCCACAGGCTATGACAACAACAGGCTTGCAATGCTTATTGCTATTTTAGAAAAAAAGGGCGGCTTAAACTTATCTGGTGCAGATGTTTATTTAAATATTGCAGGTGGAATTAAAATCAATGAGCCAAGTGCAGATTTAGCAGTATGTGCTGCCCTTATTTCATCATTTAAAGATAAGCCAGTGCCATATACAATGGCTTTTGCAGGGGAAGTTGGCTTGACTGGAGAAATCCGCTCTGTTTCCAATATACAAGGCAGAATAAATGAATGTTCTAAATTTGGAGTGGAAACTTTATATACTAATAATAAACATGAAAAAAGTAAAAATATAAAATTAGTTAATGTGAAAAACATAAATGATTTATTAAAACTATAATTTGCAGGAAGTATATGGATAATAAAAAAGAGCGGGAAAGAGCAGAACTTCATAAAATAATATGGAATATAGCTGATGATTTAAGGGGGACTGTAGACGGCTGGGATTTTAAGCAGTATGTATTAGGTATGCTTTTTTACAGGTATATATCTGAAAATATTACTGACTATATTAATAAAAACGAGCATGAAGCAGGCAATATCAGTTTTAATTATCAAGAGCTGGATGACAGCAGCATAACTGATGATATAAAAGATGAACTTATTGATACAAAAGGTTATTTTATATATCCAAGTCAGCTTTTTTATAATGTGTATAAACGGGCTGGTAGTGATGAAAATCTAAATGAAACACTTCATAATATATTTAGAAGTATAGAAAATTCTGCTGTCAGCAGGCAAAGCGAAGATAACTTTAAAGGCTTGTTTGATGATTTTGATGTAAACAGCAAAAAGCTGGGAGCATCAATAAAAGAAAGGGTGGAAAAATTAAGAAAATTGATGAGCGGCACAGCTTCTATGAACCTTTTAAGCTATGGAGATAACACAATAGATGTTTTTGGTGATGCTTATGAGTTTTTAATGGGAATGTATGCATCAAATGCAGGCAAAAGTGGAGGGGAATATTATACACCGCAGGAAGTATCTGAGCTTTTAACAAGGCTTACATTATCAGGTAAAAAGGAAGTAAATAAAGTGTATGACCCTGCATGTGGCAGCGGCTCCCTTTTATTGAAATATGCTAAAATATTAGGACATAACAATGTGCGAATAGGTTTTTTTGGACAGGAAACAAATATTACTACATACAACTTATGCCGTATTAATATGTTTTTACATAATATTCCTTATGATAAATTCAGCATAGCTCATGGTGATACATTAATAAAACCATATCATTATGATGATGAGCCTTTTGAAGCAATAGTTTCAAACCCGCCATATTCTACAAAATGGAAAGGTGATGAAGACCCTGTCTTAATTAATGACCCTAGATATTCCCCTGCCGGTGTGCTTGCACCTAAATCAAAAGCAGATTTTGCTTTTATTATGCACTCTCTTTCATGGCTTGCAAGCAGCGGCACAGCAGCGATAGTATGTTTTCCCGGTATTTTTTACAGGGGTGGTGCAGAGCAGAAAATCCGCAAATATTTAGTAGATAATAACTTTATAGACTGCATTATACAGCTTCCAGAAAATCTTTTTTACGGCACATCTATTGCAACATGTATAATGGTATTAAAAAAGAATAAATCAGATAACAGCATTTTATTTATTAATGCTTCAAAAGAATATGTAAAAGTAACAAATAATAATAAGCTTACAGATAAAAATATTGATAATATTTTAAAATATTATGAAGAAAGAAAAAATATAGAATATATTTCATCTTTTATAAAGTATGAAAAGGTAGTTGAAGAAAATTATAATTTATCAGTAAACACTTATGTAGAGCTTGAAGATACAAGAGAGAAGATAGATGTTAATGTCCTTAATGCTGAAATAGAAGCAATAGTAAAAAAACAGCAGGTTTTAAGAGATAATATTAATAAAATTATAAATGAGTTAGGGGATATATAAATGCTGCCAGTAGAATTTATGCTATACAGCGATATATCTGAAAATATATCTGTAAATGTTGTAGTAAAAGATGAAACAATATGGCTTACTAAACTATTTAGAAAGGGGAATTTTTCCCCTTTCTAGCTTTCCCCTGAATGCAAAAATATTTTGTTCACCACAAAATATTTTCATAGGAAATAAAAATAGAAAGTGTGATTTCTATTTTTATTGGTTTATATTAATGAATGGTAAAAACAATTAATTATTAATAAAGAGAGTAGGTATAATAAAATGACACCAGTTGAATTTATGCTATACAGTGATATATCTGAAAATATATCTGTAAATGTTGTAGTAAAAGACGAAACAATATGGCTTACTCAAAAATCTATGGCAGAACTTTTTGGGGTTAATGTTCCAGCAATAAATAAACATTTAAATAATATATTTGCAGAAGGTGAATTGGCAGAAAAAGTGGTTATTTCCAAAATGGAAATAGCCACTCAACATGGAGCAATATCAGGAAAAGAGCAAATAAGAGAAGTAAATTTTTATAATTTAGATGCAATTATTTCAGTTGGTTATCGTGTTAACTCTACAAAAGCTACTAAATTTAGAATATGGGCTACTGGTGTTTTAAAAGAATTTATACAAAAAGGTTTTGTTTTAGATGATGAAAGATTAAAGCAGGGAAAAACTACTTTTGGCAAAGATTATTTTAAAGAGCTGTTAGAACGAGTTCGCTCAATTAGAGCAAGTGAAAGAAGAATATGGCAGCAGATAACAGATATTTTTGCAGAATGCTCTATTGATTATAATAAAAATTCTTCTGTAACAAAAGATTTTTTTGCTGCTATTCAAAACAAATTTCATTATGCAATTACTCATCAAACAGCTGCAGAGATAATATATAAAAGTGCTGACAGCAGTAAAAAAAGTATGGGTTTAACAACTTGGAAGAATGCACCTTTGGGAAGAATATTAAAATCTGATGTATTAGTTGCAAAAAATTATTTATCAGAAAAAGAAATAAGACAGCTTGAAAGGGCAGTAACTGGCTATTTTGATTATATTGAAGATTTAATAGAGAGAGAAAATACTTTTACAATGGAAGAATTTTCTGCAAGTATAAATGAATTTTTAAATTTTAGAAGATACGAAATATTATCTAATAAAGGCAGTATTTCAATGAATATGGCAAAAGATAAAGCAGAGCAGGAATATAATGTTTTTAATAAAACACAAAAAATTAATTCTGATTTTGATAAATTCAGCAGGAAAATATTGAAAAGTAAAAAACAGGATATATAATATATGAATAAAATAGAAAAAATGGTAAAAGAATTATGTCCTGATGGTATAGAGTTTAGAAGTATTGGTAGCTTAATAAAACGCTATAACAAAAAAGCTAAAAATATTACAGATATAAAAGTTTATAGTGTTAGTAAAAATGAAGGATTAATTCCTGCTGATGAATATCGTGAACATATAATTCATAGTCAAGATACTTCAAATTATACTATTATGTATAAAGGTATGTTTGCCTATAATCCTGCACGGCTAAATATAGGTTCTATTGCATATTTGAAAGATAATCAAGCATTAGTTTCTCCTATGTATGTTGTTTTTGAGATTGATACTACAAAGCTAATGCAACAATTTTTATTATATTTACTTCAATCATCTGTTGTTTTAAATAAAATTATTTCTTTAACAGAATCAGGTGCTAGATTCCGATTTGATTTTAATAGATGGAATTCTATTCTTATTCCTGTTCCACCATTAGAAATACAAGCAGAAATAGTTAGTATATTAGATACTTGTGTAGAATTATCAACTAATTTACAAGCTGAACTACAAGCTAGAAAAAAGCAGTATGAATATTATAGAGATAAGTTATTGTCATTTGACAATATTTTAAAACGGGGGGGGTAGTTAAGAAATTAGGTGAAGTAGCAAATATTATTAGGGGGCAAGGTTTATCAAAATCAGAGTTTGTAGAAAAAGGTATTCCTTGCATACATTATGGACAAATTTATACTTATTATAAATTAAATGCAGATAGGACAATATCATTTACTGATAATGAAATTGCTTCAAAATTACAAAAAGTATATTATAATGATATAATAATGGCAGTAACAAGTGAAAATATTGATGATGTAGGCAAAAGTGTAGTATGGTTAGGTAATGAAAAAATTGTTACGGGTGGGCATACAGCAATAATCAAGACAAAGCAAAATGGAAAATATATAAATTATTGGTTTTCATCAGAACATTTTAGAAAGCAAAAAATAAAAATAGCACACGGAACAAAAGTTATAGAAATAACACCTAATAAATTAAACAATATTCTTATCTCTATCCCGCCCCTTGAAGTGCAGGAAGAAATAGTAAATATACTTGATAAATTTGAGCGAATGTGTAACAGTTTAACGGAAGGACTTCCGTCAGAGATAGCAGCAAGAAAAAAGCAGTATGAATATTACAGAGATAAATTATTGAGTTTTTAAAACTTGTCTATCAGAGCAAAGATAAGATAGTATAAATTTTACTGATTAACATAATATAAAATTCTTCGCCTGTATAACAGACTGATAAATAATACATAAAACAATATTTAAAGGTGTAGTAATGGATTATAACATTTTATACGAAACAGATTATGATACTGTTGTTGCAAGGTATGAAGATAAAAGAAAAAATAATAAATCATATCAGTCAGAAAAAGAGTTGGAAAATGAATTTATCCATAATCTTACAAATTTGGGATATGAATATATTAATATAAAAAATGAAAAAGAATTAACAGCTAACCTTAAAATACAGCTTGAAAAGTTAAATGATTATAAATTTGAACAAGATGAATGGGAAATATTTTTAAAAAAAGAAATACAGAAAGAAGGTATTTTAGAAAAAGCAAAAATAATACATAATGATGACTGTATCACAAATACTATAAACAGCAAAGGTGTTATTAAAAATATAAATCTTATAGATAAAAATAATATACATAATAATAAATTACAGGTTATAAACCAGTATAAAGAATATGATGGAAAATATAAATCCATATATGATGTTACTGTTTTAATTAACGGACTGCCATTTATACATATTGAACTTAAAAGGCGGGGTGTTGCTTTACAGACTGCTTTTAGTCAGATAAATAGATACCAGCGGGACAGCTTTTGGGCTGGAAGCTCTCTTTTTGAATTTATACAAATATTTGTAATATCAAACGGCACTCATACTAAATATTATTCTAATACTACAAGATATAATCATGTAAAAAGAAATGCTAAAAAAACAAATAATTCGTTTGAATTTACAATTTTTTGGGCTGATGCAGAAAACAGAAGAATAGCTGACCTTGTAAATTTTACAAACTACTTTTTTGCCCGCCATACAATTTTAAATATCATTATAAGATACTGTGTTTTAACAGAAGATAGTAATCTTTTAATCATGAGACCTTATCAAATAGCAGCTTGTGAAAGGATATTAAATAAAATAAAGTATGCGGAAAATAAAAATATATATGGCGGGATAGATGCAGGCGGCTATATATGGCATACAACAGGAAGCGGCAAAACTTTAACTTCATTTAAAACATCACTGCTTGCTTCTAAAACAGATTATATAGATAAAGTGTTTTTTGTGGTAGACAGGAAAGATTTAGATTATCAGACTATTAAAGAGTATGAAAAATATCAAAAAGGATGTGTATCATCTAATAAAAGCACTCGTATATTGCAGCAGCAGATAGAGGGTGATAGTAAAATAATAGTTACAACTATTCAAAAACTTTCTACTTTTATAAAGAAAAATAAATTTCATAATATTTATAATAAAAAAGTTGTATTAATATTTGATGAATGCCACAGGTCTCAGTTTGGTGAAATGCATACAAATATAATAAAGTATTTTAAAAAATACAGTATTTTTGGATTTACCGGCACACCTATTTTTAAAGAAAATGCATCAAGCATAAATAAAATACAGGGCAAAACAACACCGCAGGTTTTTGGTGAAAAACTGCATACTTATACAATAGTTGATGCTATACATGATGAAACCGTGCTGCCATTTAAAATAGAATATCATGATACTTTTAAAAATAAAGATAATATTGATGATAAAAAAGTATCCGGTATAAATAAAGAAGAAGTTTTTATAAATGATAAAAGAATAGAGCTGATAGTAAAATATATTTTAGAAAATTTTGATATAAAAACTAAAAGAAACAGCAGTTACAGCATAGATGGCAAAAGAGTAAATGGTTTTAATTCTATTTTAGCTGTAAGCTCTATTCCTGCAGCTGTTAAATATTACAAGGCTTTTAAAAAATTATTAGAGAAAAATACAAATCCATTAAGAATTGCTGTCATCTTTACTTATAACCCTAATGAAGAAGAAAATGGATATATAGATGATGAAAGTTTTGATACAGCAGATTTAGACAAAAGCAGCCGTGATTTTTTAGAATATGCAGTAAATGACTATAATAAAATGTTTAATACAGCATTTGATACAAGCAGTGATAAGTTTGAAAATTATTATAAAGATATATCCCAAAGAGTAAAAAATAAAGAGATTGATTTATTGATTGTTGTAAATATGTTTTTAACCGGCTTTGATGCTAAAACTGTAAATACATTATGGGTAGATAAAAATTTAAAATATCATTCATTGATACAGGCTTTTTCAAGGACTAACAGAATATTAAACTCTGTAAAAACTTTTGGAAATATTGTTTGTTTTAGAAATTTAGTAAAGGATGTAGAAGATGCTGTTGCTTTATTTGGCAATAAAGATGCTGAAAATATAGTGCTTTTAAAAGATTATAACAGTTATTTTTACGGATATGATAAAAACGGACACCATGAAAAAGGATATATTGATTATATTGAAGAGCTTTATAGTAAATTTCCTATTAATGAAGAAATTACAGGGGAACATAATGAAAAAGATTTTATTGCATTATACGGAATTATTTTAAAGTTAAGAAATATTTTATCTACTTTTGAACAATTTGATAATGATGACCCATTTAAAAAAGAAAATAAAGAAAGAGACTTGCAGGACTATCAAAGTAAATATATTGATTTGTATAATAAAATAGTAAAAAAAGCAAATAGTGAAAAAGAAAGTATAATTGATGATATTGTTTTTGAAATTGAGCTTATAAAACAGGTTGAAGTAAATATTGACTATATTCTTAAACTTGTTATGGAATATTTACTTAAAAATAAACAAGATGAAGAACTTGCTTTAAAAATATATAAATCAATTGATTCAAGTATTATGTTAAGAAATAAAAAAGAATTAATAGAAGAATTTATTAATATTACAAATATTAATAAAGAAGAAGATGGTTATAGAGAATGGGAGCATTATATAGATAAAACAAAAGAAAAAGAAATTACAGATATAATAAAAGCAGAAAATTTAAAAGAAAAAGATACTTTAAGTTATATTAATAATGCTTTTCGCGATGGAGAAATTAAAACATTTGGAGTTGATTTTGATAAGCTTCTTCCGCCGATTTCCAGATTCAGCAGGGAAGAAAACAGGCAGGAAAAGAAAAACAGTATTGCAGATAAATTAATAAGATTTTTTGAAAAGTTTTATAATATCAGTTGAATAATAGATATATATAAAAAAACTATTGATATTTTACAGATTACAGGTATATTGCTAATAAGAAATTTTAATTTAATATATAAAGGTGCATCCTATGGGTATTTTAGAAGGTAAAAAAGCTTTAGTTTTTGGTATTGCAAGTAATTTAAGTATTGCTTACGGCATTGCAAAACAGTTAAAGGCAGAAGGTGCAGTCGTTGCATTATCTTATGCTGCAGTTCATGAAAAAAGAATAAAATCTATTGCAGAAGAATTAGGCTCCACATTTGTTGAAGAATGTGATTTATCAAACGATGATGAAATAGATAATCTTGTAAATAAATATGAAGAAAAATTTGGTAAAATTGATATTATAGTCCACTCTGTTGCATTTGCTTCAAGAGAAGCTCTTTCTGGCAGATTTATGGAAGTTACAAGAGATGATTTTCGTGTTGCTATGGATATTAGCGTATATACTCTCATAGCAGTAGTGAAAAAGTTTGAAAGAATTATGAGTGATGATGCAAGTGTTGTTACATTATCATACTATGGCAGTGAAAAAGTTGTGCCTAACTATAATGTTATGGGTGTGGCAAAAGCAGCCCTTGAAGCAGCTGTTCGTTATTTAGCTGTAGATTTAGGCAAAAATGGCAAAAGAATAAATGCAGTTTCTGCTGGACCTATTAAGACATTGTCTGCTGCTGGTATCTCTGGCTTTAAATCTCTGCTATCATCAAATGAACAGCGCATTCCACTTGGCAGAAATGTGGATATTGAAGACTGCGGTAATTTAGCAGCATTTCTTTTAAGTCCAAAGGCTAAAAATATTACAGGCTCAGTTATCTATGTAGATGGCGGCTTTAATATTACAGCAATGTAAAATTAATCAGTATTTTAAGGCGATTATTTAATCGCCTTTTTTAGTATTATTAAAAGCAATTACTGTCAATGAATGCAGCAAGAGTATTTAAATAAATTATGTTATATTTAGCATTTATGCTAGGTCATACTGAGCCTGCAAGGCGAAGTATCTAAAAAAGAATATACTTTAAATATATTATGCACTGCTGTAATATAAATAATATAGATTTTTCGCCATTAAAATCAGGCTCAAAATGACTTGTGTGACAAAATTTTTAAAAAAATATATAAGGCACAGGAAGTGCCGTCGCATAGCGTAAGCGATGGGAGCATTTACTGCGACCAAGCGTAGTTTAAAAATTTTATGGACAAAATTTTTAAAAAAAATATATAAGGCACAGGAAGTGCCGTCGCATAGCGTAAGTGATGGGAGCATTTACTGCGACCAAGCGTAGTTTAAAAATTTTATGGATAAAATTTTTAAAAAAAATATATAAGGATTTGATAATATGACAAATAAATGGCTGTCTGCAATACAAAAAGCATTTCCTGCATTAAAAAAAGAAAATATAAATAAAACTAACTTGAAATTTAGTTTAATAGAAAATATTGATGATGCGTATTTAACCATAGAAGCTGCGGCAGAAAATGGTATTTGTTTTTCATGGGTAGATAATGCAAACAAGTATTTAATGGCAGTTATGGAAGCAGAGAGCTGCTCTCAGTATGAAATACATAACAAACTGGAAGTTATTTTTGACAGTCTTTTTGATAATTCATCATCTGAGCTTTATGCTGCAAGAGATGTTATTATAGATGATATGTATGGACTTGAAGTGCTTGGTGGTAATGAAACAGACGATAATAAATATGATATTTTTTATGGTCTTTATCTTTCTGATAATAAAGATGGATATGTGATTACTGGGTTTGGTGATGATGAAGTAGAGTTTGTTTTTGAAAAGCTGACTGGAGCAAGCAGACTATTTTACAGAAAAGATGTGCCTGCATCAATTAATAAAGGTAAATCGCAGGATAAAGAAATAGAACTTTTAAGAAAATTATCAGCAAAATTAATGGTAGATTATGATATAAACTGGCAGATATTAAACTGCACATTTTCGGTTATTGATGGCAGTCTTGATATAAAACAGGAAACATCTTTTTTAGTGCTTTCTGAAAATGGTGTGAAAGAAATGGATTTTTCAGAAATATATAAAGAAGATAAATCATTTATAAATGAAATTGCGGAGCTTCTGTCTAATATTTCTGCTTATGATATTTCAGGTTTTACAGTTACACTTTTTAAAGACGGCAGATATGGTATAACATATTATCCAATAGAAGAAGATGAATTTCATGGAGAACATGAGCATATTCATGATGAAAACTGTAATCATGAGCATTATTATGATGATGAAGATAATGACTATTTTCCTGAATATGGCAATGAAAAAGAATATGCTTTAAATTATATGAATAACCTGCACTCTGATATATTAAGCCCAGTAGATAAATGGGATAATGGTATGGTGCTTATTCAAAATACAGAAAATTTTACAATGGTTTATCCTTATTATAATACTTCTGCTAACCCATTTATAGAAATAAATATTTTAGAAGATACTGATAAAGATATAAACGATGAAAGCTATATGGAAGAATTAGGTTCTCAGTATGGTAAATATTATCCTGCAATGTATGACTACTTTGGAGAAAAAGTAGATGAGCTTAATTTATTTTCAGTATTATTTTACTTTAAAAATAATGGTGAAAATCAGGTAGATGCTGCAACACTTTATTATAAAGAATTTGTCTTTGATATTTTTTGTGCAGTAGAAGATGGATATGAAAGTGCAGAAGCTGTTGCTTTAATGGCAGCAGCAGATGCCTTTGAGCAGGAATTTACTGCTAAACCATTAATGTATATAACTTTTGATATATCTTATAATGATGAAATAAAATTATGCAGTCAAGTTAAAGGCTTATCTTTAAGTGGTGAAGAAGTGCTTGATAACGGTAATGATATAGTAGAAAATATATTAAGCAGTATTCAAGTTATATTTGATGATGCAAAATACAGATATGATAATAAAGCAGGCAGATTTACCATATTTCCAAACGGAAAAATAGGTGTAGAGTTTATATAGAAAAAGAAAAATTTGATAGAAATTTTAAAAACATTTAAAATTTTGTTTGACAATTTTACATAAAATTCTTATTATCATTTTTCATTGTATAAAAAGTGGGTCTGGTATATCAGACATTCTCTTATAAATTTATGGAGGCAAAAGATGGCACAGCTTACTCTGGCAAAGCGTACCAACTTAAAAAAAGTTCGCAAACAAGGTTTTCGTGCAAGAATGGCTACCAAAGGTGGCAGGCTTGTTATTAAAAGAAGACGCGCAAAAGGTCGTAAACGCCTTGCAGTTTAAACCTGAATGTTTTCCCCGTAGCATGCATATTTGTAAATCAAGAGATTTTACGGCAATATATACGGGGAAACGAGTTTCAGGCTCAATGTTTATAATCTATTATAATATATTGGGCAGTATAGGCAAAGCAGGTTTTACAGTCAGTAAAAAAGTTAGTAAATCAGCAGTTAAGCGTAATAAGCTTAAAAGAAGATTAAGGGAAATATACAGGCAAAATAGAAATTTACTGCCTGCAGGTGTATCTATAATTATACGAGTGCTGCCACAAGCTGCGGGAGCTGATTTTAATGAAATTAAAAATGAAGTTCTTTCGCTTTTTAAAGTTATTGCATCCAAAGAACACAGCAGTAATGTTAGTTAAATGTTATAAATACTGTATTTCTCCATACCTTGGTAACCACTGCCGTTTTTATCCAAGCTGTTCAAGTTATGCTATAGAGGCTTTTCAGAAAAAAGGTTTTATTAAAGGGTTTCTATTGACTGTATGGCGTATTCTGCGTTGCAATCCATTCTGTAAGGGTGGTTATGACCCTGTTAAGTAGGGAATATTAAATATTTAAGGATTTTTTATATATGGATAAAAGAACCGTTATAGCTTTTGTGCTTAGTTTTGTAGTATTGATAGGCTGGACTTACTTTATAGCACCTATGTTTTCACCTGTTCAGCCAGCTGCAGATAATACAACAGTTTCAAAAATACCACAGGCACCAGTTGAAAATGCAGCAGTTGATAATGTAACACCTGTTAATATAAATAAGGAATTACAGGTATCAGCTCCAGAAGAATTAACTACTGAAAAATCTAAACTAATGGAAGTAACTTTTAATACTGCAACAGGTGATATAAGAAGTGTTGCTCTTCCAGCATGGGAAGATACAGAAGGCGGATTTGTTACTTTTAATAAAAATGGTGTATCAGATTATGCTAAAATTTTAACACCAGTATCAAGTGGCTATACAAAAAAAGTGATAAATCTGCAGGACAGTAAATTGATTACTTTTACAGCTCAAAGCGGCTCTTTAATAATTAATAAATCATATCAATTATTTGATAATTCATATTTAATAAAGTCTACAATAGATGTTACAAATACAGGCAGTAATTCATTAAATATTCCTGTTAAAATAAATATTGGACCAAAACTTGGGTCTGGTTTTGAAGAATCATCTTATGTATTTGAAGGAGCTGTTATAACTAATGGTGGCAAAACATACAGAGTGAAAATGAATGATACTGACAGCGAAGTTTTAGACAATGCAGTATGGGCTGGTTATACATCAAAATATTTCTTATTTGCAGCAGCAAGTAATGATTTATTTAAAAAAGCAGAAATATTTCCTGAAAATAAGTCTGCCATTGCTTCTATTAATACTGATTTTATAGTAAACCCGGGCAGCAGACATCAGGCATCTTTTGATTTTTATGTTGGTCCTAAATATTATGACCAGTTAAAAGATTTAGGGCTTTCTCTGCAAAAAAGTATGGACTATGGCTGGTTTTATTTTATAGCTATTCCTATGCTTTATGTTTTGAACTTTTTAAATGATATATTTCATAACTATGGTATAGCCATCATTATACTTACTATTATTGTAAAAGTGTTAACATTACCACTTACATTGAAAAGTATGGTATCAATGAAAGAGATGACAAAAATTCAGCCAAAAGTTTTAGAATTAAGGGAAAAGTTTAAAAATGACCCTGCAAAACTTAATCAGGCTACAATGGATTTATACAAAGAGCATAAAGTAAACCCTTTAAGCGGGTGTTTCCCACTGCTTTTACAAATACCAATATTTTTTGCATTATATAAAGCATTACTTTTATCATTAGAATTAAAAGGTGCACCTTTCTTTGGCTGGATAGTAGATTTATCTGCAAAAGACCCATACTATATTACACCTATTGTTATGGGTATCACTATGTTTCTTCAGCAGAAAATGACCCCAACAACAGCAGACCCTATGCAGCAGAAAATATTTTTAGCTATGCCTGTTATATTTACATTTTTGTTTATAAACTTCCAGTCTGGTCTTGTGCTTTACTGGCTTACAAACAATGTGCTGTCTATTATTCAGCAGTATGTAATTAATAAAAGAAAATAAAGAACAAACTGGTATTTAATACGAGGTTATATTATGAGAATTTTTGAAGTGGAAGGAGATAGTGTAGAAGAGATTATCTCTCAGTTTACAAAACAGCAGAATATTCCTGCTGATTACATCAGCTATGAAGTTATTGAGCAGGGCTCTAAAGGGCTTTTTGGTATTGGCAAAAAAAATACAAAAGTAAAAATTACTTACAATGAAGCAGAGTGTGTAAAGAAAAAAGCAAAACTTATACTTAATGAACTTTTGGAAAAAGCAGGCTTTACAGATGCTCATGTCAGTGTAGAAGAAAACGATAAAAGACTTTTATTAAATATAGAAACTGAAACACCAGAATTATTAATTGGTAAATCTGCTCAAACACTTGATGCATTACAGTATATATTTGATAAAATGATAAACTTATCAGAAGATAGTGAAATAAGCATTATTGTAGATGTTGGCTCTTACAGAAAACGCAGAGTAGAAGAAAATGTTGCTAAATCACTTGCAATGGCAGAAAAAGTTAAAAAATCAGGCAGACCATTTAAACTGGCACCAATGAGCAGCATATTAAGAAAAGAAATACATATTGCATTGAAAAATGTGCCGGGAATTACAACTATTTCTACAGGTGAAGGTCCATTAAAACAGGTATCAATAGTGCCAGATAAGCCAAGAAATGGTAAGGGCAGATTTAACAATAAGAGAAGAAATTATAGATATAATAGAGAAGAAAACTAATGATTATGAAAATATTTGTGCTGGTCGCAATACTTGCTGGTATTTATTTCTTTTTTAAAATAAAAGATAAAAAGCAGGACGAGCAGAAGTATGCAGATAATGAGGAAGTAAAAGCTGTTGAAATGAAACAGGATGCTGTATGCGGCTCTTATGTGGAAGAAACTACTAAATATAAAGTAAGACTGCATGATAAAATATATTATTTCTGTTCAGAAGAATGCAAAAATCAATTTATAGATGAGAATACAAATCATTAGGATTTAGGAGATATAATGTATACATTATTGATAGGATTATTATTTGGTGTCATCACTGGTTATTTAGGTTTTTTAATATATCCAAGTTATGTGCTTGCAAGCTTAACATTTATTGCAGGTGTATTATTGTTTAATTTTTTCATGGGACGCTATTTTATGAAAAAATTAACTGAAGTATTTAATTCAATAGAAAAAGATATTAAAGCAGGCAAAGCAGATATTGCAATAGAAAAATTGAAAACAGGCTATAAATATTCTAAATGGCAGTTTTTGGTGAAAGAGCAGATAGATTCGCAAATAGGTATAATATTATATGCTAATAAAAGGTTTGATGAGGCTCTGCCTTACCTTAAAAAATCACTTAAAAGCAACTGGATGGCAATGAGTATGCTTGCTGCATATTATTATCGTCAAAAAGATTATGCAAATATGAAAGCTGTTATGGAAAAAGCTTCAAAGGCTAATAAAAAAGACAGCTTTACTCAGTGTCTTTATGCTTATTTCTTATCAGAAACTGGGGATGTTGATAGTGCTATTGCTGTGCTTGCAAAAGCTATGAAAAAACTGCCTTCAGATGAAAGGCTGCAAAATGCTAGTGATGCACTTAAAAACAGAAAGAAAATAAAAATGCAGGCTTATAATACTTTATGGCTGCAGCTTCATTTAGCAAAAATGCCTGAGGGAATAAAACAGTATCAAACATTAATAGGTAGACAAAAAATAACTAGAAGATAAGTAGAATTTATGCTTGAAGATATACAAAACTCAAAAGATACAAGAAATATAGATATAAATCAGGTAGGTATAAAAGATATTATCTACCCAATATCTTTAAAAGATAGAAATAAAGGTATTCAAAATACAATTGCAAAAATCACAATGAGTGTTATGCTTCCACATCAGTATAAAGGCACTCATATGTCAAGATTTGTAGAAATTTTAAATAAATATAAAGATAATATTGATATTCATAATGTAGGCTCTATATTGCAGGATATGAGAGAAAGGCTTTCATCAGATTCTTCTTTTATATCTCTTTCTTTTCCATACTTTATGGAAAAAACAGCACCAGTTTCTAAAATGACATCACTTATGGATTATAATTGTGAATTTTCTGGAAGCTGCTCTGAAAAAGGGCTTGATTTTGTATTAAAAGTAAAAGTTCCTGTCCAGTCATTATGTCCATGCTCAAAGGAAATTTCAGAATATGGAGCACATAATCAAAGAAGTATTGCTTCTATTTCTGTCCGCTTTAATAAAACTGTATGGATAGAAGATTTAATAGAGATAGCAGAAAGTTCAGCAAGTTCATCTATTTACTCTCTTTTAAAACGAGAAGATGAAAAATATATAACAGAATATGCTTATGATAACCCTGCATTTGTAGAAGATATAGTTCGTAATATAACAGAAAAACTTATGAATGACAGCAGGATTATATGGTTTGAAGTAGAATGCGAAAATATGGAATCAATTCATAACCATAATGCATGGGCAAGAATTGAAAGATGGAAATAAACTTTTTATTACTGCAATTTTGATGCTTAATTTTGGTTCAAGAATATTAAATTTTAATAATCAATAAACATTTAATATTGTTTTATCTTCATTATATATGTTTCAATTAGTCTTTGAAATGATAAATTTTTTATCATAACTATAATATATCAACTATAATATTATACCAATTTAATATGATTATTTTTACATATGATATTTTAATCCTTGACTTTGATTATAATTATGCTACTTTAATGGTATGGTATCTCTTTTAAAAAAATATATACTATATTATTTTATGGTATCTGCTCTGTTTTTTGTATATGGGTGTTCTGACATATCTGATTCCCCCCCCCATTCCTATGTTTCTGATGATAATATTCAGACAGTTGATTTTATATATGATATAAATAGTTTATATGTTTCATATTCAGTTATTTTAAATAATATTGATGAAACAAATGTCAAATCTTATTTATGGAATTTTGGTGATAACAGCACTTCTTCTTCTAAATCTCATACACATCATTACAGCGAAAAAGGTTTATATACAGTTATTCTTGAAGTTATTTTGGATAATGACAGTAAATTGAATATAAGTAAAAATATAGATATTAGTATTAATGAAAATACTGATAATGTAGATAATTTTTCAATACCTATTGATTTTGAATATGAAACTAAGAGTTTAACAGTTAAATTTTCAACTGAGCCTGTGGATAATGTAAAATCATATATATGGCATTTTGGGGATGGAAACATATATTCTGACTACGAAGCAGTTCATAGTTATAGTAAAAGCGGTTTATATGAAGTTATTCTTGAAGCAGTTTTAAATAATGATAAAAAAATATATCATAGTAAAAAGATTAATGTTAGTCTAATGGATTTGTTTTTTGAAGGTTTTGGAAGGGAGCCTGATAAAATGTATTTTGCACTGCATATAACAGGCAGTGCTGCAAACGGACTATTTATGCAGCAGCATAAAACATATGCCAAAGATTTATCATTTCAATTAAAAAATGGTAACAGAGAAAAAGACATTATATTTTCAAGAGATTATAAAAAATGGGGTCTGTGGGATTTGTGGGGAATAAAATTATATAATGTGCAATATGGCTGGGCAGACTATGACGGTAAAAAATTGGAAATGCCTTTTTATCTTGGAGATGCAGATTTTAAAACAGATATTAATTCAAAAAATATTTCTTTTGCTTCATTTGTTATAAAAGACAAGGAAAATACAATTTTTTTAGGGGACCCAAGTTTTGTAAGATGTATGACAGATGATTTAAAGTTTACAATTCCAAATGGTTATAATCCTGATATTCATAAGAATATTGCTAAATTTACAATAAATTTTAATGGTGATTCAAATTGTTCTTATAATGTGCTGTTTGATGGATTTGTCAATAAGTAATTATATTATATAGATGGTTTATATATTAATTTAATAGTTATTTTGTGAGGTGAATAATGATAAATATGAAATCAATAATTTTTAAGAGTATTAATATTGTTTGTGTTTCAATATTCCTTTTATTATCAGGCTGTGGAGATGTTTCTGATATTTTTAATAAAAATAATTCTAATAATAGTGGAAATACAGGCGGTAATGATAATAGTGGCAATACTGGCAGCAATGGTGATACAGATAGTGATAACAGTGGTTATGGGGGGGGGAATCCAGATGATACTGTTATAGAAGATGGAATAGACATATCTTTTATTTGTTATCCTAATGAATTAGCCCTTGATTGTGATGTGATTGAAAAAGAAATTCCTGAAATAATAGAGATTGTTGAATATTACTGGAGTTTTGGAGATGGGGGCATTGCAGAAGGTCAATATAATGGACACTGGCTGTATAAAAAAGGTGGAGATTATACTGTTAAACTTGAATTGGAATATAAAAAGAATGGTGCTGCAAAAAGAGCTGCCTTAGGTTCACAAAAATATACATTGATTCAAGAATATTTTCCTACTCTATTTTTATCACAGTTTGGTGATGATACAAGTCTTATGTATTTTGCACTTCATATAAAAGGGGAAAGTAATATACAGGCTAATGGGACAGGGTTATTTGCTCAAAAAGTTACTGGTATCAGTGGAAAATACTCTGAAGATTATGCAAGAGATTTAATAGCTTATAAAAAAGGTGATACTAATACAAAATTTGAGTTTTCTGCTTTATATCAAAATTTAGGATTAAACGACATATATTCTATTGATTATGGCTGGACGGATAAAGATGGATTAAAGCTGGATATGCCATTTTATCTTGGCTATAAAGGCTTTAATATACCAAAATCATCTAATGGTTATGTTGAATTTGTAAACTTTAATATTGTTGATATGACAAGTTCAGGGCTTATGCCCGGTTATGATTACACTTCTTTTGTTAGATGTAATACAGGTGATTTTAAATTTAATATTCCTATGAAAGATTATGATGAGAATTTTCATAGAAACATAGCATTATTTACTGTAAATTTTACAGGTCAGTGTGCATATTCTGTAACATTTGACGGCTTTTTAGAGAAGTAGTTTATTATTGAGAAAAATGAGATATTATTTTTTAGATACTTCGCTATATTTCAAGTTCAGCATTGACATACAATTTTTACAATATCAGTCATTTTGAGCCTGATTTTATAGGCGAAAAATCTAAATTATACATATTGCAAAAGTGAATAATATATTTAAATTATCTGTTTTTTAGATACTTCGCCTTTCAGGCTCATTATGACATGGAAGCAGGTCAAGTATGACTAATGCAGGGACAGGAAGTCCCGTCTTTAGTAAGCGATAGACAAACTTGTTTTGGCAGAGCGTGATTTAAAAAATACAGGGATGTATTTTTTAATAAAAGATGAATTAAGATACTTCGCCTTTCAGGCTCATTATGACATGGAAGCAGGTCAAGTATGACATATATCTCTCACACTATAAATCAAAACTTTGTATAATATGCTATTTTGGTTAAATCCAAAAAATATCATTTTCATACTGACTATTTTTATGTATTATACCATAATATAATTATAAAAATATTTTGATAAAATTATTTTCATTCATTAATAATCATATAAGCTGCTGTATATAAGTTATCATATTATTTACATGCAGATATAGATATTTTTTTAGATTCTTTACCATTTCTTATAGTTGTCAGCTTAAAATCAACACATTTATCATCTTTTGCACTGTATCTGAATAATTCCACATCTACCTGCTGTATAAACTTATCTTTTCCGTTGGTTGTAATATAAACATTATAGTTTGAGCTGTTTTTTTCCTTATCCCATGTTAATACTATATCATTACCGTTACGGCGGACTATAATATTCTGTGGCGGCAGGTTTAGTTTGCTTGTATCCAGTTTAAAATCCTGCCTGTATGGGATACCTGTATTATTATCATAATCGTAGGGTATAACCATAACAGAAAGTGTTGTAGAGTTTACAGGCAGTTCATCAAAACATGTTTTAATACCATTTTTCGCATCGCCAATTTTTGTGCCGTTAATAGTAACAACAGTGTTTGCTACAACATCACTAAGCCCGGGATAAACACATATTTGTTTATTTTTTTCATAAGTTATATTAATAACAGTATGTTTTATTGGTCTGTAATATTTAATTGTTTTTACTAATGCTGGAGAATAAGTTTTAACTTTTCCATAATAGTGGCGAAATCTGTATTTATATACTCTATTATTTACCACATCAGTATCCGTATATGTCTGCTTTGGGTTAATTAATGCTACACGCTTAAAGCCTGCCAGATTAAAAAATCCTATACTTTCATCTACTTTTTCTACAAATAAAGTATAATTATCACTGCCGTTATAAATAGATATACCATCACTATTAACAGCATAGTCAATGGCTTGCGGGTATGGTATATCAAGTGTGCCTTTTGGCACAGGGTCAGATTTTAACCCGCAGGCATAAATCATAAATACTGTAAATACAAGAACAGTATATTTATAAATTGTCATCTAAAAAGCTCTTAGCAAGTTTTATTTGTGTCATAACTGATTCTACTGATGTGCCGCCATAAGAGTTCCTGCTGTTTACAGAAGCATCAAGAGTAATATAGTTATAAACATCTTTTTCTATAAATTTAGAAAATATCTGCATTTCATTAATAGACAATTCTTCTAAATTTTTATTATTATCAATAGCATAAGCAACAGTTTTACCAACAATATGATGTGCTTCTCTAAAAGGTATACCTTTACGGACAAGATAATCTGCTAAATCTGTAGCTGTAGAGTAGCCTTTTCCTGCTGACTGTTGCATTTTATCAACATTTACTTTCATTTTTTCTATCATTGGAGCAAAAACTTTCAGTGAAGCAAGTAATGTATCAACAGCATCAAAAAGCGGCTCTTTATCTTCCTGCATATCTTTATTGTATGCAAGCGGGAGCCCTTTCATAATTGTAAGCATTGTCATAAGAGAGCCATACACTCTGCCAGTTTTGCCGCGAATAAGCTCTGGAATATCAGGATTTTTTTTCTGTGGCATAATAGATGAGCCTGTGCAGTAGTCATCAGTTAATGTGACAAAATTAATATCAGGGTTAGAAAAAAGTATTATTTCTTCAGAAAGCCTTGATAAATGCATCATGCAGATACTTGCAGCAGACAAAAACTCTATAATAAAATCTCTGTCAGACACAGAATCTATACTGTTTTCAGTAGGTCCATAAAAACCAAGAGTATTTGCAGTGTAGTTTCTATCTATGGGAAAAGTTGTGCCAGCAAGAGCACCAGCACCTAATGGGCAGTAGTTTGCTCTAATCATTAAATCATTTATACGCTGAAAGTCCCTTTTAAACATTTGAAAATAAGCCATTAAATAATGGGAAAATAAAATAGGCTGTCCCTGCTGCAAATGAGTAAATCCCGGCATAACTATACCTATATTATTCACTGCTTTATCAACAAGCACTCTTATTAGGTTAATAAGGTATGCTTTTACAGTTTCTGCTTCATACATAACATACATTCTAACATCAACAGCTACCTGGTCATTTCTGCTGCGTGCAGTGTGCAGTTTACCACCAACAGGACCTGCTATTTCAGTAAGTCTTTTTTCAACAGCCATGTGTATATCTTCATCGCCTATATCAAAATGAAATTCACCTTTTTCTATTTCATCAAGCACCTGTTCAAGACCTGATACTATTGCTCTTGCTTCGCTTTCTGCTATTATTCCTTGACGGCTAAGCATTACAGCATGAGCAATACTTCCTTTAATATCAAACTTATATAATCTTTTATCAAAATAGATAGATGCATTAAATTCTTCTACAAATATATCTGTAGGCAGGTTAAATCTGCCAGCCCATGGTTTTTCACTCATTATTTATCTCCTTTTAGTGCATGTCTTTTTTCAAGTTCTTTTAAAACATCAGTCCAGTCTATCCCTTTAAAACGAAGTGCAACCATTAAATGATATATATAATCTGCTGCTTCTGCTGCTGTTTCATAAGGTGGCTCTGTTAAAAATGCTTTAATAAACTCTGCATTTTCTTCACCAAGTTTTTTTATGATTTTGTTAGCACCACCTTCAAATAATGTAGTAGTATAAGAAGCAGGGCTTGGGTTTTGATGTCTATCTTTAATTGTTTCGTTTAGTATAAGCAGTATATTTTCCATATTATATCCTCTATAATCTAACAGGTATATTTTTATTGTTTAAATATTTTTTTACTTCTAATATTGTCATTTCCTGAAAATGAAATACACTTGCAGCAAGGGCTGCGTCTGCAAGACCATATTTAAAGCCTTCATAAAAATGCTCCATAGTGCCAACGCCGCCTGACGCTATTACTGGTATAGTTACTGCCTGACTTACTGCCTTTGTAAGCTCTATATCATAGCCAGTTTTCATACCGTCTTTATCCATACTTGTAAGAAGTATTTCTCCAGCACCAAAATCTTCCATAGTTTTTGCCCACATTACTGCATCAAGTCCTGTTCTTTTTCTGCCGCCAGCAATAACTACTTCATAAGAGCCATCTTCTTTTGATTTAGCATCTATTGCAGCAATAACAGCCTGAGAGCCAAATTTATTAGCCGCCATTTTTATAAAATCAGGATTTTTAACAGCTTCAGAATTTATAGACACTTTATCAGCTCCTGCTGCAAAAAGGCTGCGTATATCTTCAATAGTTCTTATACCGCCCCCAACAGTTATAGGCATAAAGACATTTTCTGCTGCTTTTTCTATAACATTAATCATAATGTTTCTTTTTTCATGTGTCGCTGTAATATCTAAGAAAGCTATTTCATCTGCTCCCTGTTTTTCATATTCTATTGCAGCGTCCACAGGGTCACCAGCATCTCTAATATTAACAAAATTTACTCCTTTAACTACTCTGCCGTCTTTTATATCAAGACATGGAATAATGCGTTTAGCAAGCATACTTTCTCCAGTTTATACAAATTTAAAATTTTATAACATATAAATACTTAAAAGTTAAATAAAAAATTATTTAAATTTAAATAAAAATATGCTAAAAGAAATATTATGAAAAAAACATTACTTATAACTATATTTATTTTTTATTCATTTTTTACAAGTTTTGCAGAAGAAATAAAAACAGTAGCAGATATTTTCCCAAAAGCTTCTCAAATGAAAGGCGGTTCTTCTTCATGGATAGTTGCAGGTGTGGTTGCAGAAAAACGGGACAGATGCACTGTTTATGAAAATACTTATGCTTATTATTCAACTAAAAAAGAGAAAATACTAGATATAGAGCGTGAAAATACTTATGTTGTTTCTGCCAGAATATTTGAATGTGATAATTTTGCAGAAGCATTAAAAAACTATAAAGAGCTTGCAGATATATCTAAAAAATATGCAAATCGTAAACAGGTTGCACCAGTTCCTTTTGGGGAGCAGGGCATAATGGTTGCTTTGCCATTGCAGAAAAAGCAGGGGAAAAGCCAGCAGGCTAATTTCTATATTACATATATTTTCAGAAACTTTGTAATACAGGTTTATTCAGATGACGGATTTGCTCAGATGGATATGTCTGGAGCTATTGAAAGCAATATTTATAAATATCTTAAAACAAAAGGCATAAATTATGCGGTAAATAGAATAAATTTAAAAGTTGAAACAGGCACTTCATTATATATGGACAGCCTTTCTTTTACTGGTGATAAAATAGCTTCAGTTTTAATAAGCGGTATAGTGCTTGATGTTAATAATAAACCTGTTCCTGATGCAAAAATTACAGCAGTTGAAACAAACCAAAGTGTAGTAAGTGATAAAAATGGCAGGTTTAGTATTAATGTTACTTCTGGCAAAGGCAAATCTATTTCTATGGTTAAAACTATTATGCTGCCATTTTCTATTAGTGGAGAAAGGCTTGCATTATCAACAGGTTTTTATCCTATAGAAGTTAAAAATAAAGGTAAAGAAGTGTTTAGCGGCTTGCTAAATATTCTTGTTAAAAATAACAGGGTGTCAGGCTATCTTATAGATACAAACCTTAATAAAAGATTTCCTGTTACTGGATATGTAAGGGGCGATAATGTAACGATAGATACAGACTGCACTGAGCCGGGTTCCACATTAAACTGCCGTAAAATATTTAAAGGAAGTCTTGTTTCTGATTATATAGTGCAGGGTAAAGCAATAGGTGTTGGCAGTGGCGATTTTATTATAGATAAAAATAAATTTACTATAATCACAGAAAGCCCGTATATTAGAGATACAGGTATAGCACTAAATCTTTCTGTGCTGCAAAATGGTGTGCAGAAATACAGCAGTCAAAAAAATATGCCGCTTAATGCAGGCACTGCAAATAAAAGCTATCTTGAACTTAAAACAAATGATTTTATAGGCAAAGATATGCTTTATTTTAAAGAAGCATTTTTAAAACTGAATATTCTGGGCTTAAATATTAAAAATAAAGCAGAAATTGTGCTTTTTAAAAAAGTGGTAGATAAAAACGGATATGTCTCTATGCAGAGAATTGCACCACTTAAAACAATTACAAAAGAAGATAAAAATGAAATCAAGCTTGATATTTCAAGCCAAATCCGCCAGCCAAATGAGCAGGGTTATTTTATAGGCTTAATTGGTGATGAAAAAGATTATATTATATTTAATGGCAGCAATGTCAGCATAGATTTAAGCTATTATGGTAATGCAGCTTCATATAAACCCCGTAAAGTTTTAAGTATCGCTCTTAAAGATTTTGAAGGGGAAGATATGGTTTCTAACAAAGGCTATATAGAAAAGGATGGCAGCAGCGATATTGTGATTTCATTAAATGTTTCTGCCCGTGGCAGAAATTTAGAGCAGATTGAAATTATAGCTGATGCTGATACAAGGCGTGTATGGAATACTGTAATAGACGATATTTATCCAGCAATAGCAGTTCTTCAAAATGGTGGAATTTTAAACGAAGATGATTCTTCAATTAATATTCCTTTAAAATCAGATGATGAAATATTTGATTTGCATTTATATAAAGGCTCATTAAAAGAAGAAAATATTACTAAAATTACAGTTAAAGCTGTTATTGACGGCAAGCTGTATGAAGATTTTATATTATTAAAATAGGAAAAGTTATGACATTATATGAAACATTAAAAAACAACTTATTTATTATGGCAGGTCCATGTGTTATAGAAAGTAAAGATATATGTTTTGAAATTGCAGAACGAGCAAAAGCTGTGGCAGAACAATATGGATTTACATATATTTTCAAAGCATCTTTTGATAAAGCAAACAGAACAGCTGCATCAAGTTTTCGTGGCACAGGTCTTGAAAATGGGTTAGAAATCTTGAAAGCTGTTAAAGATAAATTTAATGTGCCTATAGTTACAGATATTCACGAAAGTTGTCAGGCTGAGCCAGCTGGCAAAGTATGTGATATAATACAAATACCTGCCTTTTTATGCAGACAGACTGATTTATTAACAGCAGCAGCAAAAACAAAAAAAATAGTAAATATTAAAAAAGCTCAGTTTTTAAGTGGGTTAGATATGAAGTATCCACTTGAAAAAGTATATTCAGCAGATAATAATCAGGTAATGCTTACAGAAAGGGGCACAATGTTTGGATATGGTAATCTTGTGGTAGATTTCCGCAGCCTTATAGATATGCAGCAGTTTAATGTGCCTGTTATTATGGATTTAACTCACTCTACACAGAAACCGGGTGCATTAGATGGCAAAAGCGGCGGCAATCCGGAATATGCTCCATACCTTGCAGCAGCTGCAAGTGCATGCGGTATTCGTGGTTTTTTTGCAGAAACTCACCCAGAGCCTGCAAAAGCATTGTCTGATGGTGCTAATATGGTTAGTCTTAATGATTTTCCAAAGCTTCTTGAAAATATTAAAAAACATAGTATATAGCTGGAGAATATAATGGGAGAAAAATTTAAAAAGTTTTCTAGATATTTTGGTGGAGAATATATGAAATACTGGTATATTGCTTTTGCAGTAACAGTATTATTAATGCTTGCTTTCTCTATTGCTGATGCAAAAGTGGATAAATTTAAATTTACAGTATATAATGAAGACGGAACTATTCAGTCAGAAAGAATTGTATCAAAAGAAGAAGTAGATATTAGTGCAAGGTCTGCTCATTCCCGCTCAATAGTTCCAGAAAAAATATTTTAATATTATTTAAAAATAATGTATTTTACTGCTGCTAAAAACAGCAGTATTTTTTAATGTATTTGGACTTATCCAAAAATTTTGTGTGGCAGTAATTTTGAGCCTTTTTTTAAAGGAGAAAAATCTAGATTATATATATATTGCAAAAGTGTATAATATATTTAAATTATCTGTTTTTAGATACTTCGCCTTTGGCTCAGTATGACATAGAGTTTTCACACCATAAGTCATTTTGAGCCTGATTTTGACAGGCGAAAAATCTAAATTATATATATATTACAGTATTGTATAATATATTTAAACTATAACCTGCAAAAATATAAAACTATATAAGCACTGTTTTATTAATAGCAGTATCTGGTGTAATGCCGCCTTTTAATACACTTATAACTGATTCTGCACAGCATATTGCCATATTTTCCTTTGTTGCCTGTGTAGAACTTCCTAAATGGGGGGAAAGCACTACATTATCAAGTTTTTTTAATTCTTCATTTATATCTGGCTCATATTCGTATACATCAAGCCCTGCTGCATATATTATTTTTTCAGAAAGAGCTGCTGCCAAATCACTTTCTCTTATAATTGCTCCTCTGCCAATATTTACTAAAACAGCAGTTTTTTTCATTTTTTTAAATTCTCTTAATGAAAAAATATGCCTTGTTTCAAGTGTTAATGGTGCAGTGATAATCAGGAAATCAGACCACTCCAAAAGCTCATCAAATGTAGCATAAGTTGCACCAAAAATTAATTCTGCCTGCTTATCTCTATGCCTGTTATGGTATATTATATCCATAGAAAAGCCAGTTGCTATTTTTGCAACAGCCTGACCAATATTTCCCATACCAAAAATACCTAATGTTTTTTTATAAAAATCAAGCCCTGTCATTAAGCTGTGGTTAGTGTTGCCTGAAAATCTGCCATTTCTTGCATATTTGTCTGCTTCTGGTATGTGGCGAGCTGCACTCATTAATAAAGCAAAGCCAAGCTCTGCTGTGCTTTGAGTTAATATATGTTTTGTTGTGCATACTGTTATGCCCCTGTGAGTAGCATAATCTATATCTATATTATCACTTCCCGCATCATAATTTACTATTACTTTAAGTTTTGGAGCTGCTTCCATTAATGGTCTGTCAATAATATCGCTTGATGTGCATATTAAAGCATCAGTGTCGCTCATCATCTGCCTAAGCCTGATAGGCGGAAGCGGCTCATCTATACTGTTTGTATCAATGCGTATATCTTCTAAATAATTAGTAATAATGTTTGGTAATTTGGAAGTAATAACAACTTTCATACTGACTCCTAATATTTTTTTCTTCTAAATAAATCTGTCCTTTTTGATATAACTCTGTCTATAAAAAGCATACCATTAAGATGGTCTGTTTCATGCTGGATAAGGACAGCTTCAAAGCCGCTTGTTTCAAGCACATTTTGCTGCATATTCTCATCAAAATAGTTTACAACTATTCTTTCTGCTCGTGTAACATTGCCAGTAAAATCAGGCACACTCATGCAGCCTTCTCGTGATGTAATAGTGCCGCTGTGCTCAATAATTTCTGGGTTAATCATTACCATAAAGCCGTGGTTTTCTTTGCATTTTTTATTAAGAGATGCATCTATTGTGATTATTCTTTTAAGTATGCCTATCTGTGGAGCAGCAATCCCTGTGGAATGTCTTGCATCAAGCATTGTATCTTTTAAATCCTGTATAATCTGCTTAACTTCATCTGTTAATTCTATAACATCAGCAGCGTCCTGCTTTAATATATCATTTGGGTATTTTAAAACTTCTCTTACTGCCATGATTAAAGCTCATAAAATTCAATTTTTTTTATATTTATTTGGGTGTTAATTTCTTTTGCAGTTTTCTTTAATGCTTCCTGCCAGATATTTTCATTATCTTCATTATTAGCAACAACTTCCAGCATCATAATATATACTTTTGTGCTGCCGCCTGTGATTTTTGTCTGTAAATCTATAATATTTAAATTGTTTTTTGTTATCTCTTTAGTAATAGCATGAACAATGCCTGCTTTATCTGCACCATATACAGAAATAGAATAATGACTGCCGTCTTTTATTTCAGGCTTTTTATTAAATTTAAAAACTTCCATATTAGAGCGGACATTTTTAAACATATCTTTTATTTCCTGCTCTTTATATTCTTTATCATTTGTGACTATAAATATCATAGAAAAAACGCCCTGTAATAATGTGGAGCTGGAATCAGATAGATTAAAGCCGTTATCAAAAAGAACTTTTGTAGTATCTGCCACAATACCTTTTGAGTCAGTATTTACAAAACTTAATGCATAATAATATTGTTTATCCATATATAACCTCATGTGAATATATTTATAAGATAGATAATTATATAATAATAAGCAAGATATTTTTTATATTTAAGGTTTATAAAGGCTTATGGAGGTAGATATACCTTTTTATACAATATAAATAAGGCTCTAGACTAGTATCTTTTTTTGATATTGAAAAAAAGTCTTTCTAAAAGCAATAGAAAGTTATCATTATATGCTTATAATCATGGAAGAATTTTTAAATATGATGATATTTTTCCATTAAAAGAATGTATGTTTGAAGGAAACTTATACAACATTCCTTTAAATTTTGAAAAATATGTATTTGCAGAATATGGCATTGGATATTTAGAAATGCCTGATACAATAGGTATTTCTGCACATATAAAAACATACTTTAAAGATATGGATATTCAAAAGATTTATGATGAATTAATAATGACTGAAAATAAAATTAATGGATTTATTCAAAAAATTTAGACTAAGACAATTCCTGTCCCTGCATTGTTTTACTGAGCCTGAAAGGCGAAGTATCTAAATTTACCCTTCATTTTCAAATTCATCCATGAATTTGAAAAATCACGCTTGGTCGCAGTAAATGCTCCCATCGCTTACGCTATGCGACGGGACTTCCTTGTCCCTGCATTGTTTTACTGAGCCTGAAAGGCGAAGTATCTAAAAAGTTAGATAGTTTTAAATATATTATACAATACTTTAATATATATAATTTAGATTTTTCGCCTTTCAAATCAGACTCAACACTACTGCTGTAAAAAATTTTAGGTAAGTCCAATATGTAAGTATCAAGCATTTTTCCTGCATAATGTATAGACATTATCTAGACAACATATTTTACTACTTGATAAAAATAAAATATTTAATATAATACTATGGATATTATACTTGTATTTTTAATTGTGGAGAATTAAATGTTTGATAATTTAAGCAACAGAGCTATGCAGGTGCTTGCTCATGCAAAGGAAGAAGCAGATAAACTGGCACAGCCTGTTATTGATACAGAGCATATATTATTAGGGCTTTTTATAGAAAAAACGGGTATTGCTGCCACTATTTTTATGAAACGAAATATTAATATTTCATCAATTGTAATGAAAATACGCCGCAGCTCTGATATGAGCGATATTTTTGCATTGAAGGGTAACCTGAATTACAGCCCACTTGTTACAAAAGTTCTAGAATATGCAGCAGAAGAAGCAAACACTTTTGGCAAAGAAATTGTTGATACTGAACACTTGCTTTTAGGCTTAGTTCGTGAAACAGAGGGAAAAGCCAGTGCCATATTAAGCAGGATAGGCTTTGATGTGGAATCTTTAAGGAATGATATTAAAATATATTATAAGAAAGGTTCATCAGATAAAGAAAACAGTGAAACACCAGTTTTAGATGAGTTTGGCAGAGATTTAACTGCTCTTGCTCGTGACGGAAAACTGGACCCAGTTGTTGGCAGGCAGGATGAAATTATCCGCCTTTTACAAATATTAGGCAGAAGGCAGAAAAATAATGCTGTGCTTATAGGAGAACCGGGTATTGGTAAAACTGCTATTGTAGAGGGGCTTGCAAAAAGAATGCTTGATGAAGATATACCTGTATTTTTAAGAGATAAACGGATAGTTTCTTTAGAAATGGGAGCATTAGTCGCAGGCACAAAATACCGCGGTCAGTTTGAAGAGCGTATGAAAAAACTCTTGAAAGAGATAGAAACTGCAAAAAATATTGTTCTTTTTATTGACGAAATACATACACTCGTTGGAGCTGGAGCTGCAGAAGGCTCTATTGATGCTGCAAGCATGTTAAAACCGGCTCTTGCAAGAGGTGGTGTTCAGTGCATTGGTGCTACAACGCTGGCAGAATACAGAAAACATTTTGAAAAAGATGGTGCATTAGTCCGCAGGTTTCAGACTATTATTGTGCAGCCGCCAACAGAAAAGCAGACTGTTGCTATTATTAAAGGCATAAAAAAATATTATGAAGAATACCATAAAGTATTAATTCCTGATGAAGTGGCAGAAGAAGTTGTTTCATTAACTGATAGATATATTACTGATAAATTTCAGCCGGATAAAAGTATAGATGTTATTGACGAAGCATGTTCAAAACGAAAAATTAATAAAAATATGCTGCCTAAGAATCTGGAAAAGTTAAAGCACAGAATTAATTCTGCCAGTTCAGAAAGAGAAAAATATATTCCTTATAATGAATATGATAAAATAGAGCAGTTTACAAAAGAAATTAATAAGCTTGATGCTTTATATAAAGCTAAAATAAACAGCTGGAATAAAGATATTAATGAAACATATCAAAGCCTTACAAGTGATGATGTGGCAGAAGTTGTATCTATTATGACAGGTATTCCTGCTAAAAAATTACAGTCTGATGATAAAGCAAGAGTTGCGGGTATTGCTTCAGAGATTAAAAAATATGTAATAGGGCAGGATGAAGCAGTAGATAGTGTTGCAAAATCTATAAAACGCAGCTTTGCAGGTATTACAAACCCTGATAAACCACTTGGCTCTTTCATATTCCTTGGACCTACTGGCGTTGGTAAAACAGAAGTTGCAAAAAGACTTGCAGAAATAGTGTTTGGCTCACGGGATGCTCTTATCAGAATAGATATGAGTGAATATATGGAAAAATTTAATGTTTCAAGACTTGTTGGTGCTCCCCCTGGATATGTAGGATATGAAGAAGGGGGCAAATTAACAGAGCAGGTTAGAAGACGGCCATATTCTGTTGTGCTTTTTGATGAAGTTGAAAAAGCTCATCCAGATGTTATGAATATTTTACTGCAGATACTAGATGAGGGTTTTGTTACAGACAGCCTTGGTCATAAAGTAAATTTTAAAAATACTATTATTATCCTTACATCTAATATAGGAACAAAAGAAGGCACAGATGATAAATCTCTTGGTTTTGGTGGTATGAAAAATGCAGGCACATTAGACCACAGCCGTTTTAAATCAGCAGCAGAAAAAGAGCTGAAAATGAGATTTGCTCCAGAGTTTTTAAACAGGCTTGATAATATAATCTATTTTAAACCGTTAGGGCTTGAAGAATTAAAAGTAATATTTGATATTCAGCTTGCTGAAATTAATAAAAGGCTTGCTCCAAGCGGTAAAAAAATAAGTATATCTGATGATGTAAAAGAGTATCTTTTAACAAATAATTATCCATATATGTATGGTGCAAGACCTGTTAAACGGATACTGCAAAGCCATATTGAAGATAAACTTGCTGATATTTTAATAAATGATACTTCGCCAAAACGCAAAGTATTTAAAGCAGTAGTGAAAAATAATGAAGTCCTTATTAAATAAACGGATAGCAATATTTGGTGCAGGTGCCATAGGCTCATATATTGGCTCAAAATTTATTGAACATGGGTTTACTAATGTGGAGTTTGTGGCTCGCTCTGGGTATAATGTATTAAAAGAAAAGGGTCTTATTGTTAAAAATTATCAAGATAAGTCTCCTTATAATCTGAAAGTAAATGCAGTTAAAGAATTAATCGGTTTGTATGATGCAGTATTAATATGTGTTAAATCAAAAGATACTGTTGATGCTGCAAAACATGTAAAAAACCATTTAAATAATGATGGCTTTGTTGTATCTATCCAAAATGGAGTGGAAAACCCTGATATTATTTCTGCTTTTATTATGCCAGAAAAAATCATTACAAATGTTATATATATGACAGCGGTTATGCAGGAAAAAGGTATTTTAGAATATATGGCAGAGGGCAGGCTTATTTTTGGTCATATTAATGGGAAAAATTCTCAATATGCTGATACATATATGCAGATATTACAGCATGCAGAATTAAATGCAAAATATACTGATAATATAAAATATTATCAGTGGCAGAAGTTAATGCTTAATATTGTTTTAAACCCACTGTCAGCACTTTTCCGCAAAACATTTTTTAAAATGAGCAGCTTTGATGATGCCATAAGCCTGACTAAATCTCTTTTTAAAGAAGCTCAAAATGCTGCTAAACTATGTGGTGTGGATATAGCAGATGAAGAATATGATAAAATAACATCAAGATGTAAGGAAAATGTATCCTTTAAATCAAGTATGTATCAGGATATTGAAGCAAACAGAAACCCAGAGATTGATGCGATACTAGGGGTTGTTGTTCGCACTCATGAAAAATATGGGCAGGCTGCTCCATACTGCGACTGTCTGCTTAAAATTATGAATGTAAAATATGGCGGCTGGTTTCAAATTTCCCCTACACTTGCTGCTGATGTTTTAGTTATCAATGATGATAAAGTCTTATTAATAGACAGGAAAAATGAGCCGCTTGGCTGGGCAATACCCGGCGGATTTGTGGATTTATATGAAACAATAGAAAATGCAGCATTAAGAGAACTGCAGGAAGAAACAGGGATAGAAGCAAATATTAATGACCTGCACCTGCTTGGAATATATTCTGACCCAAAAAGAGATACAAGAGGGCATACGGTAAGTGCTGTATATGTGTATTTCTCTGATAAAAAAGCTGATGCAAATGATGACGCACAGGATGCAAAATATTTCCATATAGATAATCTGCCTGAAAATATAGCTTTTGACCATAGAGAAATACTGCGTACTGCAAAAGCAAAGTTTATGAAATAATTTTTTATTGTTGGATAAAATATATGATTTTCAATACTTATGGCAGCATAGATAACCCACATATTATGCTTATACACGGAGCAGGATATGGATGGTGGAATTTTATAAACTATATTGATACTCTATCTAAATCATATTATGTTATTATTCCAACACTTGATGGTCATAGTGAAGATAGTCAAACACAATATATCTCTACAGAATATTGTGCAGAACAAATTATTAAATATATTGGAAAAAGCCCTGCAAAAAAATTACAATTATTATACGGTCTTTCTCTTGGCGGGCAGATAGCATTAGAGATGATGTCATCAAAACCAGATATTGCTGAAAAAGCAGTAATAGATGGAAGTATATTTTATCCACAGCCAAAACTTGCAAAAATATCAAAAATTATTGTTAAATACTGCTATAATATAATGTTTACAAAAACAGCTTGCAAAATACAGATGTTTCTTTTAAAATTTTCAAGAAAAAGGACTGTTACTAATATCCAAAAACAAATGTATATAAAATATATTCCTGTCTTGAAAAAAGAAACACTTTATAATATATATGATACATATATGGCTTCATATCAGTTAAAATCAACAATTAAAAATTCACAAACTGATATAATATGTATATATGGTTCTAAAGAAATGAAATGTGTTAAACATTCAGCAGAGCAGCTGAAAAAACTGCTGCCACATTCAAGGATAATAGAATATAAAGGTTTAAATCATGGTGAACTTGCACTATATTATCCTGATAAATTTTTAAATATGCTTAATGAAATTTTATAATAAAATTAATCAGAAAACGGAGTATTTTATGAGAAAAATATTTGTATTATTAAACATTATTTGTGCGGGCTTGTTATTTACATGTATAAGTTATGCAGAAAATAGTAATGAAAGCCATGAAGATAAAGTAAAGCATTCAATATATGATATTTCTGTAATAGAAAAACAGCTTGAAGCATATAAAAAAGAGCATGGACACTATCCAAAGACAGAAGAAGGGCTTGAAAATCTCAAAAAATATAATGTTACAGTTGTGCCAGACCATATTGTTCCAAACAGATATTTAGAAGGAAATTTTGACAGCAGAAATCTAAAATGGGAAGGTTATAATTTTCCTGCACCTGATTTAGTAGACGGCTGGGGCAGAAATTATGAATATAAAAGCAACGGTGTAAAATATTCTATCCATTCTTATGGCGAAAAGGTAGTTGCAGGAGACAACAATTCTGGGACTGATATAGTAATATTCAGCAATAAATAGAATGATTTATCCACTAAAAATATATCTGTAAAAAATATTATTTTTTTAAAAAAAATGCTTGCATTATAAAAAAATATATAGTATAAAAATACTTCCTTGGAGGAGTGGCCGAGTGGTTTAAGGCGGCGGTCTTGAAAACCGTTGTAGGTTAGTAGCCTACCGTGGGTTCGAATCCTACCTCCTCCGTTTCTTAATTTAATCCTTTTAAAAGAATATGTAATGACCTGAAAGAAAATTAAAAAAGTATAAGGATAATGTTTTAATTAATCAGCTTATTATAACAGAAGATAATATTGATTGTAGTATTGATTCTTAAAAAATACTAGAAATGTATATTATAATAATATATATGCTGGTGTTTTAGCAAAAGCACACAATGGGTTGATTGCTTTTGAATATGATGATGATTTTATTCAGTCTGGTTTTTCCATCTACCCATTAAGTATGCCACTTATCAAAAATTTTTGTCTACCAGAAAAATATTTTACATTTCAAGGACTTTAGAATATAAATCAGAGTATGAAGTAATAGAGTTTGATAATTTATGCTATGATTTAGATAAGCTATCTACAGACTTAGCAAATTTATTTGCATATAAGTCTGTGAATAATATTGATTAATTTTTAATATAGCAGGCTCGCCAGAGGGGCTAAACCAAAGGAAATAAATTATGTGAATATTGCTTTATCTAAGAATATATCAAAAGATATACAAACATTATTAATACATCATCTAAAAGATATTTTTAATGCGATTACAAAGATAACATAGTCATACCAGCTATACAGAATGTAAATATTAAAATTTATATAATTATTATGGCTAAAAATAGAATATCTTTAAAATATATTAAAGCGAAACTATCTAGCTGAGTAACAGATGATTTTAAAAAGGTATATGTAACTATATTCATGTAAATACTGATTTTGCTTTTATGTTTCCTATGGTAATTAATCAAAAAAACAGTTTTTATAAATCATATTATTTTGAAACAGCAAAAGCAGCACAACATAAATAAAAGCAGTATCCTGTTCATTATAAGCAGAAAATAAATAAACATTTTAGAGCAGGTATGGTTATTTGTTAAAAAAGTTAATATTTATTATTATATTTTTTTATTTCAGCAGCTATTTTATATAACAGTAATTTATAAAAATCAATCTATTTAGAAAATAGACTTTAAATACATCAATACAAATAAAGATATATTTATAAATATTTTTATATTATGAAGTTATGTAATTAAAATAAAATTTCTTATAATATATAAATATTACTTAACTATATGTATATTTTTGTATTCTTTTATTATAAACAACAAATTTTTGATTTATGAAATAAATGTAAGATTATGAGACATATGTTACAAAAATAAGTATAAAAAAATACCTCTTAGTATATAGTATAAAATTAAGCAAAAAACTAAACTAAACTAAGAGGTATCACAATGAATAAAGTGATAATAACAGAAGAAATGCGATTTCGTCAACGGTTATGTGAGTATGCATTAAAAAAAGGAGCAACGAAAGCAGCCCGCAAATATCAAGTGAACCGTATGTTTGTATACAGGCATTTAAAGAAATATGATGGAACAGTTCAGAGTTTATCTTTTAAAAGTCGTAGACCAAGAAACAGTCCAAATAAGCATAGTAAAGAAGAGCTTGATTTAATATTTAACACATATGCCGAGCATGGTTTGTATGGTAATGCGGAGGTATATGTCAGACTTCTAGAAATTGGTTATAATCGTAGTTTTGGCAGTATGTGTATGCAGATAAGGAAGAAAGGCTTAAAGTCATTAAACAAGTCAAAAAAGAGCTATACAAGATATGAACCAATAACAGGTCAGTATATAGGCGACAAGGTTCAGATAGATATAAAATATGTTCCACAGGAATGTATAATGTTTTCCAGCTATGGTAAAAAATATTATCAGATAACAGCGATAGATGAATACAGCAGAATGAGAGTATTAGAAATAGTAGAAGAAAAAAGCACATTTGAAACAGGTAAGTTTTTAGACGAACTGGAAAGTAAATTTGGCTTTCCACTAAAAACAATTCAAGTGGATAATGGCTATGAGTTTGTAAATGATAAGGAAGTTACAAACAAGAAAAGCTATTTTGAAGAGACAGCTGAAAAGAAAGGATATACTATTAAACGAATAAGACCTTATTCACCTTGGCAGAATGGAAAGGTGGAAAGAAGTCATAGAGAGGATGGAAAAATTTTATATGCAAATAATAAATTCTATTCCAAAGATGAATTAATTAAGGCTCTTAAACAGCATGAAGATAGATATAATAATACTGCTAAAACATGCTTAAATTTTAAATCTCCATATGAGATTGTTATTGAAAATAAATTATTGCTTGATTTATATTAAGTTAAGATTTATTTTTTACTAAAAGTGTAACATTTGTCCTGTTAGTTAAGAAGTCTAATTTAAAGTAAATGATTTTATATTTTATCTAATTTTTACAGTTGTTTTTAGATTTTATAAAAGTATAATATTTTTTCTTAAATCTTGACAAAGATATATGGTTATTATATAAAATCATATTAAACAATAAGGTATCTTATGGCTAAAATAATATCAAATAAATATTTTCATATTACAACAGCATCATTTTTAATAATTTTAGGTTTTTGTTTAAATATTTCTATTTCTTTATCTCAAATTGCTCTTGGTGTTCTACTTTTATGTCTTATCATTTATATTATTGATAATAGATATAATATTTTTACAAAGGATATTTATTTTACTTTATTTATTTTTTACTGGATATCTGCTTTCTTATCTACTTTTTTAGGCAGTGAATATGCAGCAGTGGGTAAAGGTCTAACAAGTCCATGGCCTATGCTTATTTTTTTTACATCTGTTTATTTTATTGATAAGAAATATCTGCCTTATATAGTATCAGCTTTTGCTGCAGGTTTATTTATAATTACATTATCAGGCTACTATTACTATATAATGTTTGGTGATACAGATTACAGATATTTTCGCAGCCATAGTTTAGCAGGTGGATATATGATGACTGCACACCTGCTTTCTATTGGTATTATATTTCTTGCAGCTATTATGTTATCAAAACTTGAAAGAAATAAATATATGATTATTTTCTATATTATTGTCATTCTTACTTCTTTAAATATGCTTTTTATTACAGCAACAAGAATGCCTTTGATTGCTGTAATTACAGTTATTTCATTAATGCTTATAATAAAATTAAGGTGGAAAGGTGTAATTGCTGCACTGCTTATATTAATAAGTTCTTTTATTTATATAATTACAAATGATTATATGCTTGCAAGGTTTGATAACTTTTTTGCATCATTTGATGAGCCACTATCAAGCAACGGCTGGCGGCTTCTTTTATGGAAAAATGGAATAGAAGTTTTTAAGGAATATCCTTTGTTTGGTATAGGTGTTAATGCTTATGAAGACTTTATGGTTACAGTTATGCCTGAAAATAATATATTTCTTCCTTTAAGTCATGCTCATAACAGCTTTCTTATGCATTTAATAACTTTTGGTATATTTGGATTTATTACATTCTGCCTTTTTTATGGCAAGATAATATTTGATTTAGTAAAAAATATTTTTAACTCCCCTTATGCTTTTTGCGGAGCAGCGGTTATGGCAGGATATTTTATAGAAGCACTTACAGAATATAATACAGGTCTTTCAATGTCCTGCATGCAGGCATTATTTTTGACAGGTCTTATGACTGGTATTATGAGAAAGGACAAAATTTTATAACCTTATTTGTTACAGTCATTTATTAATGGTATCGTAACAGTAACGATAGTATATTTATTTAATTCTGATTGTATTTCAATATTTCCTTTATGGGCTTTTATAATTCTAGAAACGATAGAAAGGCCAAGCCCTGTGCCGGGGTATTCTTTTTTAGCATTTGCACCTCTGTGAAATCTTTCAAAAAGTTTTAATATATCTTCCTGAGTAATACCTATGCCGTAATCTTTAAAAGTAAGTATATAGTTATTATTTTCTTTTCTGCCGTTAATTTCTATTACTCCATTTTCTTTTGAATATTTTATTGCATTAGATAAAATATTTGATATGGCAATAGAAAATGTTTCACCATCTACATTAATTGTATAAGGCTCAATATGCTGCATAATCTGAAGATTTTTACTGATTATATCTATTTCATTATTATATATTAAATCCTGTATTAAATATTCAATTTGTATAGGGATATGGTGATATGTATGCTGGTCATGCTCTAAGCGGCTTAAAGTAATAATATCATTGAACATATTTTTTAATACATTTACATTATGTTTTAAAGCTAATGTAAATTTTTCACGCATATCAGACTGTCTCAGCACTCTTTCATCATTTAAAAGCTCAGAATAGGAAAGTATTTTTGTAAGCGGTGTGCGTATTTCATGAGCTACAGAATCAAGTAAATCAGATTTCAATTTATTTAAGCTGTCCAGCTTCTCATTTTTTAATTCTAATTCTTTAACTAAATCAATATATTTAGATACTGCCTGCTGCAGGTTGCTTTTTAATATTTCTTCATTATTAACAATCTGCAGGCTCATTTGGTCAAAGGCAAGTGATAAGTTTTCTATTTCATCATCTGTTTCTATGTTTGTTTCTTCTCTAATACCCAGCCGCATAGCATCTGCTGCTTTCTGTAAAGTCCTTAAATGCCTTATCACAAGCATATAAATAGAAAAACTTATACTTGCAATTAATATAATAAGACCAATTATTACAGCATAAGAAGTAATTTTATTGCTGCTTGCAATAGAGTTTTCCATTTCTTCTAATGGAAATTCAATAGAGATTAAGCCCCTGACATCATCTATTCTGTAATCCTGATTATCATGGCAGGCAAGGCATGACTGGTTAATATAAAGTGGTGCAGCATATCTGTAAAATTTATTTTTATTATCATCTATATGCACATCTGCATATTCAAGCAGGTTGTCATTTTCTATTTTTTTAAGAGCATATTTTTCAAAGTTATTAGGAGCATTTTCAGGGTTTACAAGTCTGTCACTTGTAATGTGAAATTTAAATGTAGCCATGTGGTCTGCATATTTAGCAAGTTCTTTTGTAACAACAGCAGGCACAGGGTCAACGGCTTCTCTATTATCTGCTACCCACTGCCTTGTAACAACTATCATTTGATAAATTGCCTGTGCACGAATATGTGCCTGTTCTCTAACTGTTTTCTGCTGATTTTTCCAAAGCAGAGTAATAGCAGGTATAGAAACTATTGATACAACAATACAAATGATTAATATAATTTTACTCATTAACCGCATAGTTTACTATACCTTATTATTTTTTTTATTTCAATAAATTAATGCGATTTAAAATAAAGAGTAGGCTTTTTCTGGTTATCAGGGCATGAAGAAATACACTCTCCGCAGTTATTGCAGGCAGAAGAAAGATTATCTGTTTTAGGGTCTAATATCATAGGACATATCTGAACACATTTCTGGCATTTTGAGCAGTTTCCAGAATATTCTACATGCATGGAAAATTTTGACTGCATAAGGCTTAAACATGTGCCTGTTGGGCATACATATCTGCACCATATTCTATATCCGAAGAAAAATTCTATAATAACAAGCACAGGAAGCAGTATAAATTCTGCAGTTATATATGTATATTTTATTAAAAGCACTGCCTGTGAGCTCATAATAGACGGTGGAGAAATAAGATACATTAAAGGTATACCTGCTATTCCCACAATAATAAGACCAATAATAAATACAGCAAGTCTTGATATATTAGCTTTTCTTTTAATTTCAGGGCTATATTTTGGCTTCAATGGCTTCATTTTTAATTTTTTTCTTAATTTTTCAAATCCATCAAGCATAAGATAGTAAGGGCATGCCCAGCTGCACCATATTCTGCCAAAAAGTATAACTATTAATGCAGGAATTGCAACAGAAGCAAGCATAACAGGGCGGACACTGTGCGATATAAAAAGTGCCTGCAGCACAGCCACAGGGTCAGAAATAGAAAGCCCGCCAATATCAAGAGAAATATATGTGCCCTTAATAAAATATATTTCAAGCAGATTAAGTATTGGAACAATAAATAATGGGGCTAAAAACATAAACTGCATTATTTTTCTTAATTTATTCATATTATTTACCAATCCTTTTTAAATAATGAAAATATCCTGCTGTTTCTGCATCAGGCATACCTTTTGGTATAACTGCAATGGCTTTAACAGGCTTAACAGGGCATCTTTCAACACACAAGCCGCATCCTGTGCATTTTTCTGTAATTGAAGGGATTATTCCATCTTTTAAGTATATTGCTTCTTCTCTTAAAGGACATGAATTCAAACAAGAATTGCATATTGCCATACTGCCTGTTGGCTCTATTTCACCAGATTCTACTTTTGAATAAAGATAATTCATACATGTATCTTCATTTATTCTTGCGACACCTATTGCTGCCTGCTGCATTTCAACTGTTGAGCTGTCTATTGCTCCTGTTGGACATACACTTGTGCATTTCATGCACAGCTGACATCCTGCAACATCTGCATAAATATAAGGGGTGCCTATTTCACCATTTTTTGTAGCAGAAGAACGGCGTAATACTCTGTAAGGGCATGCTTCCACACATCTTGCACACCTAACACACAGTTTCATAAACATTTGTTCATCACATGAACCCGGTGGACGCATACGGTTTATTTGATATGAACTTTTAAGTGGAAAATTATTTAGTATATTTTTTATTTCTTCCCATATACTCATTGCAGCCTTTTCCTGCTAAACGGTTTAGTAATGTCAAAATCAGGCACTTTTCCACCAGCTAAAACTTTTTCTACTTCTTCACCAAAATGAAAAGCAAAATGGGCTAAATCTACAATAAAATCCTGTTTAATAAAATCCTGCTCTATATATTCTATAGCTTTATTATTTTCAGCTTCAATAGTGATAACCATTTTTCCATTTTCTATATCCTGCTGGTGAGTTTCTATATTATCATATTTTTCTAATAATTTTAAAACTTCATCATATTTTTTTTCATCAAAATATAATACACTTGCTGCAATAATCATATATCACCATAAGAGTTATAATATTAACCCTGCCAAGTAAAGGGATACTTAGCAGGGTAGTTGTAATATGGGTGGTTTAACTGAATGTAGGGTTATCCAGCTCTTCTTTTGTAACTACATATCTATCATCAACTTTTTCAGGTCCGCTGATTTTAACTATTTTAACAGCAGACACTTTGTAATCAGGTTCACCTGATGTAGCATCTACTACATCACTGCATATAAAGTTTACCATACGATTACCTTTTTGGTCATGCATTGGCACAAAACATACACCTTCAAGTGTCATATTAACTATTTTTACTGGTAATATATTCATGCCACGGATACTTTCTACTCTTACCATATCCCCTTGAGAAAGTCCAAGTTTTTTCGCATCCTGAACATGTATTTCAATGTATGAGTTAGGGTGAGCTGATGCAGTCTCTGGTATACGCATAGTCATAGTTCCTGTATGCCACTGTTCTATAACACGACCTGTAGTCATTAAAAATGGATATTCTTTTGAAATTTTTTCACTGTCTTTTGGCTCAGCATCTCGCATAAACACATTAATTTTACCATCTGGTCTGCCATAGAAATACATATCAGCATCAGCAGGTATATTTAAACCATATTTTTTAGGGTCATCAAAAATTGGGTCCATCCCCCTTACATATCTTTTATATGTGCCTGGATGGTCTTCAGAAGGACATGGCCACTGAACACCTGTTGTAGATTCTTTAAGTCTTTTATAAGTTGCACCAGCAAGTGTTTTTTCACTGTTTGCTGTGCAGCCTGTATAGTCGTTCCAAGCCATTTCTGCCATTTTAACTATATCTTCTTCATTGCTCCATGCAATAAATTTTTCAAGTCCCATTCTTTTAGCTATCTGGCAGGCAATCCAAAGGTCTGGTTTTGTGCCATCAGGTGCTTCTACAGCTTTTTCTGTTAAGAAACTTCTTCTTTCAGAGCAGCCGTATACACCACCTTTTTCATATAAAAATGCAGCAGGAAGAACAACTGATGCAAGCTGAGCTGTTCTTGTTGGGAAAATATCTATAACAACAGTAAAAGCATTTTTTATATTAGGTATAAATTTATTTAAATTAGGCAGTGTTTGTGCTGGGTTAGTTGTAGATATAACAATACCCTTAACAGGTTTATCATTTTCATTTTCACCACCTAAACTTGAGAAAAGTTTTACTGCAGGAAATCCCGGTTTTGGATTAATTGCTTTAGCTGGGTTTATGCTGTGTTCTGCAACTTTCCAGTAAGATTCAACATGTTTTCTCCATGGTTCAATTACAACAGGTTTACACCCTGGTAAAAGATGAGAAAGAGAGCCTGTTTCCCTAACACCGCCGCATGCATTAGGCTGACCTGTTAAAGAGAAAGAGTCAGAACCGGGTTTTCCAAAGTTGCCTGTAATAACATGAAGGTTGTGGATAAGATTATTAGCCCATACACCATTTGAACGCTGGTTTAAGCCCATGCACCAAAGTGACATTGTAGCTCCGCTTTTTGCAAACCATTCAGCAGCCTGCTTAATAGATGCAGCTGGACAGCCTGTTACTTTTTCCACATATTCTGGAGTATATTTATCTATAAATTTAATATATTCATCAAAAGATGAGACATTTGAGCCATCTCCTTGTGTAAATCTTGCATGTTTAGAGATAAACTCGTTATCCTGCCAGTTATTTTTAATAATTTCTCTAGCCATACCATTAAATATTGCTAAATCTGTTCCAGGAAGCGATGGCATCCATAAATCAGCAATATTTGAGGTTTGAGTTTTTCTTGGCTCGCATACAATTATTTTTACATTAGGGTTTTCTTTTTTATATCTTGCAATTCTTCTAAAAAGAATAGGGTGAGCTTCTGAAGTGTTAGAACCAGTTAAAAATATACATTTTGCATTTTCTATATCTTCATAAGCACCTGCTGGTTCATCTGAACCTAATGATGAAAGGTAGCCTGCAACAGCAGAAGCCATACATAACCTAGGGTTACCATCCATCATATTTGAGCCAAAGCCGCCTTTCCATATTTTATTAAAAGTATAGCTTTCTTCTGTTGTGCATTGACCAGAGCCATAGTATGCAACAGAATCATAACCATATTTTTTATGAAATTCTTTAAATTTTGTTTCTATTAATGAAAGAGCTTCTTCCCATGAAGCAGGCTCTAATTTGCCATTTTTTCTAATAAGGGGAGTAGTCAGCCTGTCAGGATGGTATGCAACTTTCCATATATTCATACCTTTAATACATAAAAAGCCTTTTGTATTTGTTTTAGAATCAACATTACCTTTTATAGCAACCATTTTGCCATTTTTAACACCAACATAAATGCTGCAGCCTGTTCCACACATTCTGCATACACCTTTTACCCATTTATCCACTTCCTGAGTAGAAACTATTTTATTTGTTTCTACAGGTGCCTGTTTAACAGGTTCCTGCACTGCTTCTTTTTTCTTGCAGCCTAATGTAATACCAGCTGCAGCTGCAGCACTTGCAGCAAGTGATGTTTTTATTAAATTTCTTCTTGAAATATCCATATTAGTAGCCCCCTTTATTTAGTATGAACAGGTGTTGCTTCTTCTGTTACAGTAAAATTGTGAACTTTATGACATGCAGAGCATACAAGCCCATAATCTGCACTTTCTACTTTTTTATTAATAACTGTTGTTTCCTGTGGGTGGCAGGATAAACATATATTAATATCAGAATCTGCTTTAAATGTAGATTCTTCCCCATGGCATGTAACACATTTTACACTGTTAAGTCCATGCATTGAGCTTTCCCATTCCTGATAAGCTGCAGAGTCTGCAGGTGTTTCTTCTGTGCTGCCCGGTGCATGGCATACTGCACAGTCTTTACCATTTATAGGCAATGGGTGTTCTACTTTTGCTGTCTGAGCATAAGCCACAGAAAAAATAAGTGAGAATAAAAGTGTTAGAAATATGATAGATTGTTTCATACATTCCTCCAAACGATTTGCTTACATATATACTATATCATATATTGTGAAAATATGTTGTTAAGTTTGTCATTATGTAGAAAAATTATGTAAAGATAAATCTTTACAATTTTTATACTACTTTTGCAACACATTTACTTTATTGTATGTATTCTATAAATTATAAAAATAATATCTTATGAGGAGGATGTTATGAAAAAAATACTGAAATATTCAGTTATGGCTTTTATCACTGCTTTATTATTTGTTTTTGCAGCAGCATGTCAAAATAATAACAGCACATCTGCTTCAGCACAAGCACCTGCTTCATCAGCAGATAATGCAGTTGTTAAAGCAGGCTATGATAGAGGTGCATTAGCAGCATCAAAAGCTGATTTTACTCTTGCAGCAGGCAAAGTAAAAGAAAATGCTGGAAAAACAGATAAAGAAACTTGTTTTTCATGCCACACTGGTGTAAGTGAACTTCATAATAGAGGTTTACATAAAGATTTAGACTGTTCTAACTGCCACTTTGACATTACGACAGAGCATACAGAAGCACCTTCGCCAGCAAACAGACCAAAAGTTAATATGAATTGGGAAGCATGCGGACAGTGTCATGATAACCAAATGCATTCATTTTTAGATGTTGGCAAACACAGACCAGCTCGTTTTGAAAAATCTAACTTTAATGGCCGTTCACCAAATCCAGCATGGGATAAACTTATGGCTCCTTATGGTTTTACAAAAGAGCATGCTGCAACTCGTTCACACTCATTAATGCTTATTGACCAGTTTGTTGTAGATAGAGCATTTGGCGGTCAGTTTCAGCCAAAAGACGGATGGAATTATATATTTGAATCAGGTCCAGTATGGGATGTATTATATGATGCAAAAGAAAAAGACCCTGATTTTAAAGACCTTCCACAAACTGCAAGAGCAGTTAATCCAGTATGTATGAACTGTAAAACTATGGACCACATGCTTGACTGGGCATACCTTGGTGAACCAAATCCAAAAGCTAAATGGTCTAGACTTTCTAATCCAGTTGAAATGGCGAAAAATATGAACCATGCTCTTAACTGTTTCTTCTGTCACGACCCACACTCTGCTGAGCCAAGAATTGTTCGTGATGCTTTAATTGAGGCAATTTCAAGCGACGCTCCTTATGCTAAAAATAACCTGTATCAACAAGATGCGAATAAAGTTAAAGCAGAAATCCGTGTTATTGATACAAGAAGTATGATGGATGATACTGAGCCAAAAATGATTAGAAAAATTGCTATTCTTCCAAAAGATGACCCAAGAAGACAGTCATTACAATGCGCTCAATGCCATGTGGAATATAACTGTGGAGCTGGAACAGATTTAGGAACTGGTGCAAAAGTTGGTATGAATGACCCAAGAACTAACCATTTTCCACTTAAAAATGCACTTGCATTATATGACCACTACTTTGTAAATTTAAAATTTGCTGATTTTAAAAACAAATTCTCTGGTGCAATGCTTTGGAAAGGTCAGCACCCAGAATATGAAACATACTACAATTCTGTCCATGATAAAGCTGGTATATCATGTGTTCAATGTCACATGGAAACAGTTGAAAAAGGCGGTAAATTAGATTATACATCTCACTTTGTTCAATCTCCAAGATATATACTTAATGCTACATGCTTAACTTCTGACTGCCATGGAACAGGTGCAGATAAACATGCTAACTGGCAGGGTAAAGATGCTGAATATGTAAAAGTATCTACTAACTGGACAGCAGAAGATGCAAAATACTCTATTGACTCTATTAAAACTTATACTACTGGTAAAATGAGAAAAGCTGAATTCTGGCTTGCTCAATTAATAGACACAATAGCATTAGCAGAACGCTTAGGTGTTGATAAAGCTACATTAGATGCAGCAAGAACTCAGCATTCAAAAGCTCATATCCTTTGGGAATACTGGACAGCAGAAAACTCTGATGGTTTCCATAATCCAGAACTTGCTAGAGAATCATTAACTCAATCAATTAATGAATCTATGAAAGGTTATGATATGCTTGATGCTGCTATGAAAAAATAGCTGCTGAATGGTAACACAATATAAGGCAGGGCGGCAGAGTAATTTTGCTGCCCTGTTTTTTGACTGTGTAGAAAAATTGGACACTTAATTATTTCTTGTTCATTTTATAAATAATTTATTATATATAAGTTCTTCATAAAATATCCAAGGATAACTCTGATGAAAAATTTTTACAGTTTATATATAAAGCCAGCTGTTAAAATATTAGGCTCAATTAAATTTGCATTTATCTTAATTATATCTCTTATTATTTTATCTATAATTGGCAGTATTATTTCAGATGCTTCTATTGATAAAATTAAGTATAATTTTATAGTTTCTTTGTTTTTTGATACATCTTCAAATGAATTTAGAGATTTTGTATCTACACTTGGACTTTTAAATATTTATACAAGCCCATTATTTATTACATTACTTTCTCTTTTTACAATTAATCTGCTTATATGCACATTTAAACTTTTTCCTTTTGCAAAAAAAGGGTTTCCTTTTATAGATGAAAGTGCATTAAAAAATGAAGCAGCTTTTAAAGATGATATATCAGCGGTAACAGACTTTTTTTATAAAGAAGGCTGGCATGTCAGTAGAAGCCATGAAAATAATAATTTAGTAAAAGCAGAACATCACAAACCGGGCAGATATGGTGTAATAATCACTCATTTTGGTATAATATTTATTATGATAGGTGCATTTATAGGGCATTATATGGGTTTTTCTGGCTCTATGCTTGTTTTTGAAAACCAAATATTAAATGAAGTGGAAAAACAGAATGGTGAAAAAATACAGTTAAATTTTGCTGTTAAATTAAATGATTTTAATATTGAATTTTATGAAGGCTCAAAAACTGCAAAAGCATTTACAAGTAATATCAGCCTTATAGAAAATGATAACGAAGTAAAAAATGTAGATATTAATGTAAATCACCCATTAAAATATAAAGATGTAGTTTTTTATCAGGCGAGTTATGGTCAGTCACCACATAATGATATGGTTATGAATGTATTAATATCAAAAGATAATAAATCAGAAACAGTGGGTTTAAAATATGGCAAGGCTTATGATTTTAATGATTATAAAATAGTAGTAAGGGACTTTTATTCTGATATTGCCTACAACAGCCAGACAGGAGAATATTATAATAAATCATATAATCTTTCAAATCCTGCTTTATATTTAGCTGTATATGATAAAGACGGCAGGGGGCTTATGGGTGGCTGGCTGCTGCTTTATTCTAAAGAGCCTACTTATGTAGAGCCACTTAATATGGCTTTTCAGTTTAAAGAATTAAAAGATGTAGTATACAGTGGTTTTTCTGTAAAATATAATCCGGGCATTTCCATTGTATATTTTGGCGGTATACTGTTATGCTTTGGTGTAGTTTTTATTTATCTTTTAAACTATACAGCCATTATTTTTACAGTTTCTAATGGAATATTAAAGTATAAAGTTTTTACTCACAGAAAATTCCCGCTTGTAAACCCTGCTGATAAATTTTATAAATATTTTAATATAAGTTAAGGAGAAACAGCTATTATGGAAAATACAGCATCAATTCTTACTGTAATGACTGATAAGATGGTTGGCATAGCAGGTATATTGTATATTTTAGCTATGGTATTATATACATTTTATTTGATTTTTAAAAATAAAAATACTGGTATTGCAGCAACAGCTGCTGGTGTAATAGGCACATTTATTCACATAGTTTCGTTTTTTATGAGATGGGCAGAGTTTTATGAATTTGCAGGTGGTGGTATATTAAGAGCTGTTCCTATTACAAATCTTTATGAATCGCTTATGTTTTTTGCTCTTTTACTTGCAGTTTTTTATGTTATATTAGAATTTAAAACAAAAAATAAATCTCTTGGTGCTTTTGCTTTTGCCTTATGTGGTGCAACAGTGCTTTTTATAAATGCAATAGGAGCATCTTCTAATTTAAACCCACTTGTTCCAGCTTTGCAGAGTAACTGGCTTTTAGCCCATGTATCATTAAGTTTTACAGCTTATGTATGTTTTGCAGTCTCTGCTATTGCTGCTTTGCTTTATTTAATAAAAGTATCAAAGATGAGAAAAAGTTACTATTATATTATATGGACATTAGTTTTAGGTTTATCTTCTGCATCTATAATATTTTTAATTTTAATAAAAGTTTTTGGAACAAACAGTTTTATAAATATATTATATGTGCTTTTTATGATAATTTTTAGTGTCCTGTTTTTTATTTATGGTCTTTCTATTAAAAATTTATTTAAAAATATAGATTTTGATTTAGATATGCTTGAAAGGATAATATATAAATTTATAACAGCAGGCTTTGCAATATTTACAATAGGCGGTTTAGTTTTTGGAGCTGTATGGGCTGAAACTTCATGGGGCAGATACTGGAGCTGGGACCCAAAAGAAACATGGGCATTTGTTACATGGGTAATATATGGTATATATTTACATGGAAGATATTCTCTCAGGTGGTCAAAAGAAATGGCAGCATCAATCGCATTAATTGGCTTCTTAGTAACTATTTTTACATATTTAGGGGTTAATTTATTATTTTCAGGTCTGCATAGTTATGGAAGCCTTTAATTTATAGATTATAGTGCCTGAATAAATATACAATTTTAACTACAGCTTATATATTAGATTTTTTGAACTTACCCAAAAAAGTTGGACGAGCCATATAAGGAGTGTATATGGCAAGAAAATATAGCTATGAGTTTAAGAAATATCTAGTAACAATATTAGAAAATGGAATAATGAGTGTCAGTGAATTATCAAGATGCTGTAAAATCCATAAAGGAGTAATATGTAATATCTATAACAGATATAAGCATTCAGGCGAATCAAGGTTACATCATATCTTTACCCGCAATGAATATAGTAGAGCTTTTAAATTAAATGTGTTAACTTATAAGGCATCAAATAATTTAAGTTATGAGCAGACAGCAATACATTTTAATATACCATCATCATCAGTAATATATGATTGGCATAATTTCTGCTGTAATTATAATGGAGATAATATGTCATATAAGAGCCCGAATAATAGACATCTTCACTTTGTAAAAGATATTAATAATCAAGCAGAAGTGTGTGAAGAATACAAATCAATGAAAGCAAGAATAGCAGAGCTTGAAAAAGAGCTGTATTACAGTTTGGATATCCTGTTGTCTGTGAGTAATATGAAAAGAAGCCCTTACTATTATAATGTTAAAAAGCCTGCTGCATTAGATAAATATGCAGAAGTCAAGGCATCTATATTAGAAATATATGAAAAATCTAACAAGACTTATGGTTATCCAAGAATAACAAAGGTATTAGAGAAACTGGGTTATACTTATGATAAGAAGACAGTAGCAAAATTAATGAAGGAATTAAATATTTCATCACTAATCAGGGTTAAGAAAAGGTATAAACAAGGCAGAGTAAGTCATATATGCAGCAATAAATTAAACAGAGCCTTTACAAGTGAGAGACCATGTTTAAAATGGGTAACAGATGTGGCAGAGATAAAAATTAATAATGAAAAGGTGTATTTATCAGCAATAATGGATTTGTATAACAGAGAAATAACAGCATACAGTGTAAGCAAATATAATAATGAAGAAATGGTAATAGATAATTTAAAACAGGCAATAGATAAAACAAAAGATACAACAGGGTTAATGATACATTCAGACCAGGGTATATTATATCAGGCTAATCAATTTAGAAAGTTATTAAAGGAAAATAATATAGAGCAGAGTATGTCAAGGCGTGGCAACTGCTATGATAATGCTGTTATGGAAAGTTTCTTTGCTACTTTAAAATGTGAATTGGTTTATATTAACAAATTCAAAAATATAGAACAGTTTAAATATGAACTTGAAAAATATATTGATTTCTATAATAATTACAGAATAAAAGCTAATGGACTTACACCTTTACAGGAAAAAGAAATTTATTTAGTGGCTTAGTTCAAAATTTTTGGGTAAGTTCACAACCAGACTATAAGTGATAATCAAATACAGCATAATAATACAATATCGCTTAATATGTTAAATGATAATTTAAAGGCTGTACATTATCCTGGTTATTCAGCAGGTAATACATTAAATATTGAAAAAAGTGAAAAGTTCTATTATGATGATAAAGCTACTAATACAATACCAGAGGGTTCTTATTATATCATGGCAAATGATATAAAAACTAACCCTAATGCTTTAAAAGAAGCTTTAAATGTTCAAGGTTCTAGATATATGCATATATTTGAACACTATAATATTGATTTTACAGATAAAGAATCATTTAATACAATGATTACTATAAAAGATTATATTATGAATGTTACAAGTCATTATAATAAATTTATGACATCAAACATAATCTATGGTGGTATAGATTTATCTGAAAAAGCAGATAATTTTTTTAATGCTTTAAATAATATAATAGATAATACTTATAAAGATAAATTATATAAAGTATATGGTAAAGTACCAATAAAACTGGAAGTGAAATATAGTAAAGACTGGTGTGACCCATTGGATAAAATGGAAATTGCTTTGTTTAATATGAAACAATACCGGCCATCGCATGGAGCTTTTGGTAATATGAGAGAAAAAGGAGGTAAAATACATACAGGGCTTGATTTATTTGCATTAGATGGAACACCAGTGTATGCATGTATGGATGGAATTATACATTATAATTATACTGATGAAAAAAAAATTATGGTTATGGATATAGAATATTTCTAGAAATTAATACAGAAAAAGGGTTAGATATATATAAAAATAGGATAAAAGAAAAAAATATCAATTATTATATCCAAATCTTTATGAAAAACTTATGGGAAATGGCTATAAAACAGATAATAATGTATATACATTTTCTTATTGTCACTTAAAAGAATTTGACCATAAATTAATAGGAACTAAAAAAGAAGTTAAAGCTGGCGATTTAATCGGCTATACAGGTTCTAGTGGAAATGCAAAAGGTTCAGATTCACCACATTTACATATAGAAATAAGAAGTATAGGTGCAGAAGGATTAGGTGGATTAGATAAAAAAATCAATCCTGCCTGTTTTTTTGATTTTAAATATCCATCTAATGAAATTGCCCCATGTAATAAATGGAGTGACCATAAGAGTATAGATGATTTTTTTTCAGATAAAAATCCATATAAAGAATATATTAAAACAAATTTTACAGAGCAATATGATTATGTTGCAAAAAAATATAAGAAAAAATAAATATAAGGAGGAAATATGAAAAAATTTATATTATTTATTTTTGTTATATTTATCAGCTCTAATGTATATGGAGCAGAAATTAATTTTTCAAATAATAATGGATTGCAAAATAATGATATGTGTGTAAACACCATGTTTTACAATATGTCAGTAGAAATATGCCGTCCAATATCACCATGGGGTAATGCGGTTGTAAAAAATACAACTATTAAAGAAATATATCCACAATTTAAAACATTGATGGCAGATTATCACCCTTTATATAGAGTATTATCAGATAAACTTCCATCTAAAGATACCAAAATGATTATTGATGTTGAAAATATTGAAACTGGTATAAAAGCAGAAAGAATTTCAACAAAAACAGGTATTCAAGATTTATCAGGTGAAGTTATATATACTATAAGTCCTAATGTTGTAAATATTACTATTAGAGCTAATGGTGGTGTTGAAGCAAAAATTGAATTTAAGCAGCAAGGGAAAGATGTATTTATTACCAAAAATTCTGAATATCTTGACTTTTTAGTTGAAAATAGTAAGAAATATGATGAAGGATTTCCATATTTATTTGATGAAAAACTACATGATTTTTATGGTGATAAAGAAAATATATGGGTTGATTATATATACAAAAGTGATATAAAAACAAAATCAGGCACAGTATATAAAGATATTCCAATATTTTTTCATAAACACCCAATGAAAACAGTCATGAAAAATGCTTCAATTGATGATTTATACTATAAATTAAGTAGTGATGAACTGCCAAGTGCAGGAACAGAGACTCGAAATGTTACAAGCGATGGGTGTGGTAAAGCAGAGTATGTATGGGATGATAATGGAAGTGTAGGTGTTATAGATACATCATGCGAGACAGATAACAAATATTATTCTTATTACATACAGAATGGTAATGATGCAGAATGTTATTTTTTACCGATAGATTGGTTAAATTAAAATATAATTTATAGACATTGCTTTTAAATAATATAGTATATTCTTTTCCAAGCCTGTAATAATTTAGCAGGCTTGGAAATAAATAAACTTATTAACATCTACAAGGAAAGAGCATGGGGCATCAAAATAATCAGATTACAATTAAAGACATATTAAGTAAACATGACAATATGTATGATGTATTATTATCAATGCAATTAAATTTGTTTCCATTATCATCTTTAGATTTAGTAGATGTTGATAATGAAAAACAATATGGCAGTTACTATGCTTTTAGTATCCCAATTCCTGCAGAGCTAGTGAAAGAGGCAGTATTAACAGCGAAACAGTCAGATAGTCATTTATCTCGTTTAGTGCTGAAATATCCATATATTCAGTTAATAGTAGAATATTGGATACTCAATAAAATATATAGTATATGCCAAAGCAACCCAAAATTAATAGGTGCATCAGAATTTATAAAAGATTATAAATCATTTAATAAATATTTAAGTTATCATTACTTACCCTATGAAGAATATACCAAAAACCCAGATATTGAGAGTGATTTTGGTTATACAGCCACATTTGAATCCATGGCATCTATACTTCAACAGTTAGATGGTAAGAAGTATAAGACAATATCATATAAAAAAGAATCAGGGTATGATGATTATAGTAAAGAAATAATATATAACATTGCAGATTTTGAATTTGCTGTAGATGATGCATTTAGAAATACAGATTTTACCTTATATGATTTTATATATGATTTATTTTATAACGGAGTATGTAAAACATTAAGAGCATCATTTAAAAATGGTATTATAAATAAGTATATTCCACTTTATAAACTACCAAAAAATACATTTACTTATAAAGAGTTAAAGTTTAACCAGTTATATGGTTCTGAAACAGAGTTAGAACTTTTTCCAAATATAGATAGGAATATAGTTCGCCTAGAATGTACAACTCCAAAATTACTATCAGATAAAAGTATAATAGTAAAAAGTGCTGATAATGAATACAATAAAAAATATAAAGAGCAGTCATATAATTTTCAAAATGATTATTATAATCCTAAACTAGGTCCTGGTTATGATGAGTTATGGGAAGTATGTGGCAGGTCTATAGAGCAGGCAAAGGCAAATAAGCACGGAGAAAGAGATTTATATACTAAATGGTTTTTTACTCCCATAGAAGAGCCTGCACCACCTATGAGGAAGTATCCAGAAAGAATAACAGATGATAAAGGAAATATTATTAAAGAAATATATGAATATACATATAAAGAAACGGAAGAGATTTTAGGAACACGCTTTTATTTTACCCATAATTTTCATGTAAAAACTCCATGTATGTATAGAAACCGAATGATGAAAGGTTATGAGTGGGATAGAATGTCCCCAATAGATGATGTGCTTTATACTACAAATGAAAATATACTAATATCTTCCCTTTATTATAAATATATGGGTTTACAGTTAATTACAGCAGCATTCATCAGTACATATACTGGAGGTGCATAGTGGGAGTATATACCAAACTTAATAAGGAAGAATATAAAGAACTTGAAAAAAAATTTATACTTCATTGTGAAGCAGACCCAAAATCAACAGATTACAGCTTATATGTAGATAACAAAAAGAAACTTACTTTTGGTATAGGGTTTAATATAGAGGATAACCCTAACTGGCTTGCTATAGCACTTTTGCACAAATTTTCAAGTTTAAAACCTATAGAAGAAATAAATACAATTGGTTATCAGAAAGATGTATTATTATATGGTAATGGTAAATATAATAAATTTATAGAAGAAAATTGCAATGGTAATGGTTCAGATAATAAAGTATTGCAAATAATCCGTAAATATAAAACAGCAAAAAATACAAAGGTAAAAAATATAGATAAACTAAGCAAGGAAATACAAAAACTAATAGATGAATATAATAAAGGAAGTGATATAGAAAAAATCCCTGTGAATGATTTTTCTTTTGAATTTACAGACGAAGAAATATCGCTCATATATGATATAGGTAAAAAAGAATATGAAAATCAATTGGCTAAATACTTAACAGGGACAGGTAGACCTTTTAATATCCATAGTATTAAAGATACAAAGCTTTATATTTCATTATTATCCTTTACATATCAGCAGGGGGGAGGAACTTTACAAGAACATAGTAATATATTTCAAGGAGTTGCTAAAAGCCGTTTTTTACTATGGTTTACATTAAGATATAATGTATTAAGGTTTACTAAGCAGTATAAAAGACGGCTGCATGAATCAACCTTGTTTGGTTTAATAGAAAATCAGGCAGTAGATACAAAAAAAGCAGATATTCCAGCAACAATACTTGATGTTTTTTCTTATTTAAATTTTTTTATGGCAAGTGTTGATAATACATATCTTAGTTATATAAAAACTAATGAGCGATGTAAAATAATAGATACAAAAGCTGTAGATGATGGGTTAGTATTATTTAATATGCAGTCAAGATATGATGTTATAAAAAATTCACTCCAAACAGTAGATTTTATAAAAGATTTTTTTACTGATGCATCATACTTTAAAGGTCAATTTTTGGATAATATAATAGATTTTGCATCACATAGCACTATTTTTTCAATATTTACCTAGTTTATAAAAGAGAGTTTTGGAGAAGAATTAAAAGCTAAAAAGGGCAGTGAAGAATTATTTTTATTAGAAAATATATATGCAGTAGAATGTATCAATAAAGAAAAGTTTATTGCACTGATGGAGCTTAAATATTCATCTTTGCAGGAAAAATGTAATGTGTTTCTGTTTTTAAACAGCACATCAGATATAGTTAATGATATATCTATATTACAGTCTAAATGCCCAAATGTTCACTTTACAATAGCAGTAAAGGCAGGTTATACATATTCTTTTAAAGTAGATAAGAAGTCATCATCACAGACAAACATAATGTTATACAGTGTGAAAGATGGTAAATATCATCCAGAACTTTTAAAAGATACCTTTAAGGCAGAAAAAAATTCTAATGAAGAAAGCCGTTATGAAAAGAATATATTATTATTCAGTGCAGAAGAAAATAATAAATTATCAGGCAGATTAAGTAATAATGCAAATATATTTCATATAACTTGTGAAACAGAAGAAAAAATAATAAGTAAAGTAAAACTCTATAACCTAATATCAGATAAATATACAGGCAATATACAAATAGATATGCAGGGTAAAGAATATGAAGTATCATCAGATAAATCAAGCGGAGAATTTACAGTAGATGTTAGATTAAGCATATTAGATGAAGCATTGAATGAAGAAGATATAAATGATAAACCATACTATATGTATGTAAATAAAACAGGAGAAATATTTGAAAGCAAAATAAGCAATGGCAGAGCATCCTTTTATTATAACCCAGAAGAAACAAACAGTAACCAGAAAGTATTGTTTTCTTTTAATAAGGCAGATTTTGCAAGTAAAAAGGCAGCTAACAGCAAAAGTTTAGATTTTATGCTGATAAATAAGACAGACAGGAAAAATAAAAAAGCAGAAAGAACTTTTAATATAAATTTAATGGATGTGTTTCATAATGTTATAGATAAAATAGAACTTGTTAATATAGATGAGTTATCTGCAAAAGATGATTTTTTTATCTGTGAACATCATTTTAATGTTCATACATCTTCAGAGTATATAGATAAAATCCAATGGGGATATTTTACTATACCACTCAATCAATTAAATATACTGTATGATAAAGATAAAATATTAAATTGTAAAGAAATAGAATATATCAATACAGGAGATTGTTTTCATTTTACACCAAGCAGTATATTTAATGAAGAAAAAAGAAAACAGCTGCATCAAAATCAAGAGGTAATAATAGTAATTGCATCATATAATAAATCATTAATATTTCTTAAAGGTTTGAAAGGATATAATTTTTATATAATCTTTCCTGATAAAAAACCGATATTTAATAAGCTTTACTTATCAGAAAAATATACATCCTATTATGGCAGGTCATTGTATGTTATCAATGTTGAAAATGAAGCAGAATATTTATACAATAAAGACCCAGAATTATGCTTGAAAGGTAATCCAAAAGATGATAATATTAGAAAACTATATACTTTTGGTATAAAAATAGAAGCTGACAATTATGATAATAATTTTAATCATTTTTCATATGGTATAGCAGGTTTGAAATGGTTAAAAATTACTATACGAACAGATTTAAAATCAAATTACAAGAAAGAAGATGATAATAATAGAGAAATATGGGAATTATCTTTAAAAGAAGCCTGTAAAGAAATAATAGATAAATATAAAAATAATCCGTTAGAAATAGATTTTGCATCCTTTAGCACAGATAAAATAGAAGTTACTGGTAATGTTAGTATTATAGCAGCATCTAATAGTGAAGTAAAAAAAGCATGCGATTTAAAAGAATATAGGTATCAAGGAAGTATCGTATATAATAAAGATAAAAATATTTATTATTATGTGCTAAATAATAGCGAGCAGGAATGTGCAGTTATCTTATGTCCATTTGTAGAAAGGGCAGTATTAGAACAAGGTAAATATATTCAGCTTGGTTTTGATGCAGTTGATGTAGCAAATTATATGGCAGGGGAAATTGAAAATAATTTAAAAAGCAGTGTTGCTCAAGATATTATAAGGTTCTCAAATCCATTTTATGATATGATACCGTTATATGGAACAGCTCAACCATATTTTTTATTTTATGAAGCAGTAAAAACAGATAGTTTTTGGGACCATAAGTGGCAGTTATCAGCCTTGTTTCCAAGTATGGGCTTATCAAGGCGTTATCATCATGTATATATAGATAAAGAAATCCCATATGATGTATGGTCAAATATACATTTTGGTGTAATAGGTAAATATTGTAGATTTAGTGAAAACACATTATTATATGGAGCAGATGTGGCTCAGAAATGGTCTAATAGATCTTTCACACAAGGTGATACTCAATGTGATAAAGTTGCTATCAAAATAGGTTTTTCTCTATATGATAACTATATACAAGGCCGCTCAATAAATGCTGGTATTGTGTTATCACATATAGTTGATAATAATTTTTTTAAATATTCTTTTTACAAATGGGAGTGTATAGATGAATAAAATAAAGAAAATTTTTCAATCTTTATCATATTGTGTATATGTTTTTACTGGGATAACTGATGTATTTTACTTTATTATTGTAGGTCCTTTCTTTATGGAAGGCTTTCTTTGGTATATATTATGGCCATATATTGCCTTATATAATTTTTTTATTGAAACATATAGAGGATATATGTTGTATTAGGTAGAGATATATATGAAAAATAGAAAAAAAATAATATTCAATATTGTATTTTTTTTAATACTGTTTCCACCAGCACTTGCAATGTGGTTGCTACTATTTTTTGTTGTTATTGATAATAGTGATGCTATTGATGGTATAGATTATGGTCCACAGCTTTCTGAGAAAACAGTGTTAAGTCTGTTTGATAATTTATCTAACTTAGCAATAACAGGTCATGCTGATTTTAAAGACGATAAATTTTGTTTAAAATTTTGCAAAGATACAGAAAGTTATAGGTGTGATTCTTTTAAAAATGAAGCTATTGCCTATATTGCATATAAAAATAATTTTTTAGGGTTAATTAAAAATGATTACGAGGACGGATCTTATTATGATCCATTGGTAAAATATCCTCAAACATTTTACTATGATACAATAGATAATTGCACTAAATATTACGAAATATCATATAATCCAAAGTTAAATAAGGCATTGTGTATAGATGGAAACATATCAAGAATAAACCCCTTTAGTGCAAAGATAATAAGGACAAATAAATAAATCTTTTATTAAATTAGTTAGATGAAATGAAATTTTTAATCAGTTAGATATAACCTTAACAAGTTTAGATGAAACATTGAATGAAGAATATATAAATGATAGATTATACTATATGTATGTAAATAAAACAGGAGAAATATTTGAGAGCAAAATAAGCAATGGCAGAGCATCCTTTTATTATAACCCAGAAGAAACAAACAGTAACCAGAAAGTATTGTTTTCTTTTAATAAGGCAGATTTTGCAAGTAAAAAGGCAGCTAACAGCAAAAGTTTAGATTTTATGCTGATAAATAAGACAGACAGGAAAAATAAAAAAGCAGAAAGAACTTTTAATATAAATTTAATGGATGTGTTTCATAATGTTATAGATAAAATAGAACTTGTTAATATAGATGAGTTATCTGCAAAAGATGATTTTTTTATCTGTGAACATCATTTTAATGTTCATACATCTTCAGAGTATATAGATAAAATCCAATGGGGATATTTTACTATACCACTCAATCAATTAAATATACTGTATGATAAAGATAAAATATTAAATTATAAAGAAATAGAATATATCAATACAGGAGATTGTTTTCATTTTACACCAAGCAGTATATTTAATGAAGAAAAAAGAAAACAGCTGCATCAAAATCAAGAGGTAATAATAGTAGCTGCATCATATAATAAATCATTAATATTTCTTAAAGGTTTGAAAGGATATAATTTTTATATAATCTTTCCTGATAAAAAACCGATATTTAATAAGCTTTACTTATCAGAAAAATATACATCCTATTATGGCAGGTCATTGTATGTTATCAATGTTGAAAATGAAGCAGAATATTTATACAATAAAGACCCAGAATTATGCTTGAAAGGTAATCCAAAAGATGATAATATTAGAAAACTATATACTTTTGGTATAAAAATAGAAGCCGACAATTATGATAATAATTTTAATCATTTTTCATATGGTATAGCAGGTTTGAAATGGTTAAAAATAAACATTACAACAGCCTTAAAAGTAAAAGAAACAGATGACAATAAGAAAGAGAAAGAATTATCGTTAAAAGAAGCCTGCAAAGAAATAATAGATAAATATAAAAATAATCCATTAGATATAGATTTTGCATCCTTTAGCACAGATAAAATAGAAGTTACAGGTAATGTGAGTGTTATAGCAGCATCTAATAGTGAAGTAAAAAAAGCATGCGATTTAAAAGAATATAGGTATCAAGGAAGTATTGTATATAATAAAGATAAAAATATTTATTATTATGTGCTAAATAATAGCGAGCAGGAATGTGCAGTTATCTTATGTCCATTTATAGAAAGGGCAGTATTAGAACAAGGCAAATATATTCAACTTGGCTTTGATGCTGTTGATGTAGCAAATTATATGGCAGGGGAAATTGAAAATAATTTAAAAAGCAGTGTTGCTCAAGATATTATAAGGTTCTCAAATCCATTTTATGATATGATACCGTTATATGGAACAGCTCAACCATATTTTTTATTTTATGAAGCAGTAAAAACAGATAGTTTTTGGGACCATAAGTGGCAGTTATCAGCCTTGTTTCCAAGTATGGGCTTATCAAGGCGTTATCATCATGTATATAGAGATAAAGAAATCCCATATGATGTATGGGCAAATATACATTTTGGAGTAATAGGTAAATATTGTAGATTTAGTGAAAACACATTATTATATGGAGCAGATGTGGATCAGAAATGGTCTAATAGATCTTTCACACAAGGTGATACTCAATGTGATAAAGTTGCTATCAAAATAGGTTTTTCTCTATATGATAACTATATACAAGGCCGCTCAATAAATGCTGGTATTGTGTTATCACATATAGTTGATAATAATTTTTTTAAATATTCTTTTTACAAATGGGAGTGTATAGATGAATAAAATAAAGAAAATTTTTCAATCTTTATCATATTGTGTATATGTTTTTACTGGGATAACTGATGTATTTTACTTTATTATTGTAGGTCCTTTCTTTATGGAAGGCTTTCTTTGGTATATATTATGGCCATATATTGCCTTATATAATTTTTTTATTGAAACATATAGAGGATATATGTTGTATTAGGTAGAGATATATATGAAAAATAGAAAAAAAATAATATTCAATATTGTATTTTTTTTAATACTGTTTCCACCAGCACTTGCAATGTGGTTGCTACTATTTTTTGTTGTTATTGATAATAGTGATGCTATTGATGGTATAGATTATGGTCCACAGCTTTCTGAGAAAACAGTGTTAAGTCTGTTTGATAATTTATCTAACTTAGCAATAACAGGTCATGCTGATTTTAAAGACGATAAGTTTTGTTTAAAATTTTGCAAAGATACAGAAAGTTATAGGTGTGATTCTTTTCAAAATGAAACTATTGCCTATATTGCATATAAAAATAATTTTTTAGGGTTAATTAAAAATGATTACGAGGACGGATCTTATTATGATCCATTGGTAAAATATCCTCAAACATTTTACTATGATACAATAGATAATTGCACTAAATATTACGAAATATCATATAATCCAAAGTTAAATAATGCATTGTGTATAGATGGAAACATATCAAGAATAAACCCCTTTAGTGCAACGATAATAAGGACAAATTAGGCATTTATATAAAACAAGACTGATACAAATTAATACTATATTTTATAAATATATTTTATTCATTAAGTTGTATTAGCATAAGAGTACTATACTTATAAAGAAGTTGAAGAGCTGACAGGTCAAAAGTTTTACTTTACTCATAATTTTCATGTCAAGACACCATGTTTTTATAAGAGAAGAATGTTTCGGGGCTATGAGTGGGATAGAATGTATACTCTAAGCGATGTAGATAGGTGCTATCTAAATAATGATTTATTTAGTTCGCTTTATTATAAATATGCTGGTCTGCAATTAATCACCTTATTATTTATAAGTGCATATGGCAGGTGGTAACTAATGGGCATTTATACAAAACTTTCAACAGATGATTATAAAGAGCTTGAGAAAAAATTTATCCTTCATTGTGAAGCAGACCCTAAAACAACAGATTATGATTTATATGTAGATAATGCAGGTTTACTAACCTTTGGTATTGGTTTTAATATAGAGGGCAATCCGAACTGGCTTGTTATAGCAATGCTTCAAAAACTTTCAGGCTTAAAGTCATTAGAAGAAATAGAAAGAATTGGTTATAAGAGCGATGTATTATCATACAGCAACGGAAAGTATGATAATTTTATAGAATGCTGTTGCAAAGGCAGTAATAGTAAACTATTAAATATTATCCGCAGACATAAAACAGATTATAAAGTATTAAATAATAAAAAAATTCCCCATCTAGACAAACTTAGTAAGGAAATCCAGCAACTAATAGAAGAATATAATAAACAAGATGGAATAGAGAAAATCCCTGTAAAATCTTTTTCCTTTACATTTACAGAGGAAGAAATAGATATTATATATAATATAGGTAAAAAAGAATATACTAATAAATTAAATATATATTTAACAGAGCACAATAAACCCTTTAATCACATGAGTATCAAAGAAACAAAACTGTATATATCACTGTTATCTTTTGTATATAGATATACAGATGTTAGTTTAAGAAAATGTGTAAATGATTTTATGCATGCAAATAGAAGCCGTTTTTTACTATGGTTTACATTAAGATATAATGTATTAAGGTTTACTAAGCAGTATAAAAGACGGCTGCATGAATCAACCTTGTTTGGTTTAATAGAAAATCAGGCAGTAGATACAAAAAAAGCAGATATTCCAGCAACAATACTTGATGTTTTTTCCTATTTAAATTTTTTTATGGCAAGTGTTGATAATACATATCTTAGTTATATAAAAACTAATGAGCGATGTAAAATAATAGATACAAAAGCTGTAGATGATGGGTTAGTATTATTTAATATGCAGTCAAGATATGATGTTATAAAAAATTCACTCCAAACAGTAGATTTTATAAAAGATTTTTTTACTGATGCATCATACTTTAAAGGTCAATTTTTGGATAATATAATAGATTTTGCATCACATAGCACTATTTTTTCAATATTTACCCAGTTTATAAAAGAGAGTTTTGGAGAAGAATTAAAAGCTAAAAAGGGCAGTGAAGAATTATTTTTATTAGAAAATATATATGTAGTAGAATGTATAAATAAAGAAAAGTTTTTAGAAGTGATGTCACTAAAATATTCATCATTACAGGCAAAGTGTAATGTATTGCTGTTTTTAAACAGCACATCAGATATAGTTAATGATATATCTATATTACAGTCTAAATGCCCAAATGTTCACTTTACAATAGCAGTAAAGGCAGGTTATACATATTCTTTTAAAGTAGATAAGAAGTCATCATCACAGACAAACATAATGTTATACAGTGTGAAAGATGGTAAATATCATCCAGAACTTTTAAAAGATACCTTTAAGGCAGAAAAAAATTCTAATGAAGAAAGCCGTTATGAAAAGAATATATTATTATTCAGTGCAGAAGAAAATAATAAATTATCAGGCAGATTAAGTAATAATGCAAATATATTTCATATAACTTGTGAAACAGAAGAAAAAATAATAAGTAAAGTAAAACTCTATAACTTTATAACAGACATCTATACAGGCAATATACAGGTAGATATGCAGGGTAAAGAATATGAAGTATCATCAGATAAATCAAGCGGAGAATTTACAGTAGATGTTAGATTAAGCATATTAGATGAAGCATTAAAAGAAGAAGATATAAATGATAAACCATATTATATGTATGTAAATAAAACAGGAGAAATATTTGAAAGCAAAATAAGCAATGGCAGTGCATCCTTTTATTATAACCCAGAAGAAACAAACAGTAACCAGAAAGTATTGTTTTCTTTTAATAAGGCAGATTTTGCAAGTAAAAAGGCAGCTAACAGCAAAAGTTTAGATTTTATGCTGATAAATAAGACAGACAGGAAAAATAAAAAAGCAGAAAGAACTTTTAATATAAATTTAATGGATGTGTTTCATAATGTTATAGATAAAATAGAACTTGTTAATATAGATGAGTTATCTGCAAAAGATGATTTTTTTATCTGTGAACATCATTTTAATGTTCATACATCTTCAGAGTATATAGATAAAATCCAATGGGGATATTTTACCATACCACTCAATAAATTAAATATACTGTATGATAAAGATAAAATAGTAAATTATAAAGAAATAGAATATATCAATACAGGAGATTGTTTTCATTTTACACCAAGCAGTATATTTAATGAAGAAAAAAGAAACCAGCTGCATCAAAATCAAGAGATAGTAATAGTAGCTGCAATATATAATAAATCATTAATATTTCTTAAAGGTTTTAAAGGATATAATTTTTATATAATCTTTCCTGATAAGAAACCGATCTTTAATAAGCTGCAATTATCAGAAAAATATACATCCTATTATGGAAGGTCATTGTATGTTATCAATGTTGAAAATGAAGCAGAATATTTATACAATAAAGACCCAGAATTATGCTTGAAAGGTAATCCAAAAGATGATAATATTAGAAAACTATATACTTTTGGTATAAAAATAGAAGCCGACAATTATGATAATAATTTTAATCATTTTTCATATGGTATAGCAGGTTTAAAATGGTTAAAAATTACTATACGAACAGATTTAAAATCAAATTACAAGAAAGAAGATGATAATAATAGAGAAATATGGGAATTATCATTAAAAGAAGCCTGCAAAGAAATAATAGATAAATATAAAAATAATCCATTAGAAATAGATTTTGCATCCTTTAGCACAGATAAAATAGAAGTTACAGGTAATGTGAGTGTTATAGCAGCATCTAATAGTGAAGTAAAAAAAGCATGCGATTTAAAAGAATATAGGTATCAAGGAAGTATTGTATATAATGAAGATAAAAATACTTATTATTATGTGCTAAATAATAGCGAGCAGGAATGTGCAGTTATCTTATGTCCATTTATAGATAATCCTGTATTAGAACAAGGTAAATATATTCAACTTGGTTTTGATGCTGTTGATGTAGCAAATTATATGGCAGGGGAAATTGAAAATAATTTAAAAAGCAGTGTTGCTCAAGATATTATAAGGTTCTCAAATCCATTTTATGATATGATACCGTTATATGGAACAGCTCAACCATATTTTTTGTTTTATGAAGCAGTAAAAACAGATAGTTTTTGGGACCATAAGTGGCAGTTATCAGCCTTATTTCCAAGTATGGGCTTATCAAGGCGTTATCATCATGTATATAGAGATAAAGAAATCCCATATGATGTATGGTCTAATATACATTTTGGTGTAATAGGTAAATATTGTAGATTTAGTGAAAATACATTATTAGTTGGAGCAGACATTGCTCAGAGAATTTCTAATAGAGACGATATAAAGCAGTTAAGTAATAATATGAAAGATACATTAGAAACTATTGATAATACAAAAGACATTATACAACTTATTTATAATATAAAAGATATTTTTAAACTTATGATTCCCGAAGGTGATTCAGAAAGTGATAAGTCAGCAATAAAACTTGGTTTTTCTTTGTATAATTTTTATGAACAAACTAATACTATTAAAGCAGATAAGATATTATCATATGTGATTTCCGACAATATATTAATGAAACAATAAAGGAGAACAAAAATTGAAAAAAATATTTAGTAGACTATTAGATAATGCTGGTATACATATTTTTTTAATTGTATCTTATTTTTTTTACTATATATCTAAGAGTTTTTTTATAAAGCCAAATGAAAGTTTTGTGGAATTTATAATATTACCATATAAGCTTATTGTTGTGTATCTTCCTATATTTATTTTTCTTATTCTTATATTGATGTATGACTTATATTATTCTTTTATCCTATTATATTAATATTGGTTAGTTTATGAAGTATCGTAAAAAAACTATCAAAAGAATTATATTTTTTCTAGTAACGGTACCGCCAGCAGTGATGATGTGGATAGTAGTTATATCCTTTGTTAGTGATAATTTTTTGTATGAAGCTCCTCAGCTTTCAGAACATACAGTATTAAGTTTATCAGATAATATGTCTAATTTAGCAATAACAGGTAATGCAAATTTTAAAGATAATAGATTTCATTTAGTATTTTGTGATAATCAAAATAAATCAGGTTGTTATTATAATTTTGATTTATTTCAAAATAAAGCTATTTCTTATATTTCATATAGCAATATTTTTTCACATACTGTTAGTTATTCAGTAAAATTTTATTATGATACCATTGATAATTGCACTAAATATTATGAAATATCATATAATCCAAAGTTAAATAAGGCATTGTGTATAGATGGACAAATATCAAGAAGAAACCCCTTTAGTGCAAAGATAATAATGACAAATAAATAAATCTTTTATTAAATTAGTTAGATGAAATGAAATTTTTAATCAGTGACTTTAAATTAGATATAATCTTAACAAGTTTAGATGAAACATTAAATGAATAAATATAAATGATAAACCATACTATATGTATGTAAATAAAACAGGAGAAATATTTGAGAGCAAAATAAGCAATGGCAGAGCATCCTTTTATTATAACCCAGAAGAAACAAACAGTAACCAGAAAGTATTGTTTTCTTTTAATAAGGCAGATTTTGCAAGTAAAAAAGCAGCTAACAGCAAAAGTTTAGATTTTATGCTGATAAATAAGACAGACAGGAAAAATAAAAAAGCAGAAAGAACTTTTACGATAAATAGGGGAGATATACCACAAGATATAATATCTGGAATTGAATTATATAATATAGAAGAAATAGCAGCAAGTAAAGTTAATAGATTAAGTTTAGAGCATAAATTTAAAGCATATAGTAATGTAGAAGATACAAATAAAATAAAATGGGGCTATATGTTATTAAATAACAGGGAATTAAAATCTTTATCAAATATTACAGTTTTAAAACCATCAATTAAGCTTTATGAGAAATTTCATCATCTATCAGAGACTGGAGAGATAATATCAATAATTCCAAATAAAATATTATCCAAAGATGAAGTAAAACAAATAGAGAACAATAATTATGTATTTGTTCCTATCCCATATTTTAATATTAATTATATAGATATTAGAAATTTTAATAATAATATAAATGGTATAAAAATACTTAATGATGCTATAATAGAAAAAATAACACCATTGAATTTTTATTTTATAGTTTATGATTTTGGCAGAGAAGGTTTTTTGGTTAGGTATACATATAAAACAACAGAGAATGCCATTAAGTATCATAGTAAAGGTGAGTTAGTTGGAATTAAAACAGACTTAAAAGTATTTCCTGAGAAATATGGTTTATATGCAGTTAGTCCAGAATCTGGCAATAGTATTGTTAGTCATGTAAGGGGAACCACTAAAAATAGTCAATATGTTTCTGCATAAACATTATCAAACGGTGCAGAGAGATTTAATATAAATGGCAGTAGCAAAAAATTATATATTGATATTAATAAATTAAAACAGTCAGGAGCAACACTTATTTCTACAGAAGAAATTTCAGAAGCTTTTATTGATGCTAATAAAAAGTTAATGAATAAAAATAAAGTTGATATACATGCTGTTATACGAAATAACGACGCAAGACATAAAGCAATAGTTGACCAAGAAGTGCTTGTTAAGGGTGCAGATAAAAAATCTGTCCAATCTATATATACAGATGCCAGTTTATCAAAAGCAAAATTATTGGTAAAACTTGAAAGAGCTTTTTTTCCATTAGCTTGTATATTTACTTCAGTAGAAATAGTAAATGCGGGTATAAATTCTGCAGAAGAAAAATCTATCAGACCTATTGTACAAGAAGTTACGAAACAAGTTGCTGGTTGGGGTGGAGCATATATTGGAATGTGGGCTGGTGGAAAAGTAGGTATCGCTACAGGCTCAGTTATAGGAACTCCAGGTATTGGCACAATTATTGGTGGTCTAATTGGTTCAATAGGTGGTGGTATTTTGGGTTATTATGGTATATCCAATATATTGGAGAATGAAAAAGATGAAGATTAATGTAAAAATTGTATTATTTGAAAAGGTTCAGGCTATGATAGTCGTATTATTTATTGCAGTTATAATAATCAGTTTTTTTCTATTATTTGGAATAAATTATTATAATTTATCTGATTTTATGAAAATTGGTATTTTTCTTTTTATTATTTGTGCTTCAATAATAAGTTTATTATTAATTATTGATATTTTTACAAAAAAAATAGAATTTTATACCATAGAATTGGATAAATTAAAAAATTATGATACTAATAAACAATATGCCACATATCTGTATTCTGATATACAAGATTATCCAGAAGTAGATATTTTTAAAATTGCAGGATTTTCAAGATATAATACAATCACCATAACAGATAAGTTTTTAGATACAGGCATAAATATAGTAAATATAATAAAAACATATATTCCAGAAGCGAATGATAAATTATTATCTAATGTTTTATCATACATAAATACTTATCATAAAAAGCGTGTGAATAAAGATGCAGGCATAAAACGAGGTAAAATGCAGTTAAAGTTTGAAAATCAAGATACAGTCTTGTTTTTAGCAGTATATCAGCTTTATGGTTATGGAGATATAGAAAGAACCTATGAAATGCAGCAAGTATATGAAATAATAACCAATAATAATGAGTTGTTACATGCTGTAAAGAGTTAAAATTATCATCAATATTTTTGTACGAAGTTCCACTGCCATGGGATCCTGATTATGTAGAAATAAAAGATGAAGAAAGTGAAGAATTATATAAACTACAATACCAGACAATAGAAGAATTATTTTGCGAATTAGATAAAGCAGGATATGAAAGATGGAAAGCATATGTATTAAATTTCTTTAATGAATTTGATAAATTAAGCATAGAAAAAGCGAAAGAGTTTTTAAAATTAACGGATTATGAAGTTCCAGAAGAGCTGTATTTTCTTACCATATAATCTCCTTATATGGCTCGTCCAACTTTTTTGGGTAAGTTCAGGCGAAAAATCTAGATTATTTATATTGCAGAAGTGTATGATATATTTAAATTATCTTATTTTATACCTTGCTTATAAATCAAATGCAGTATAAAGTTATTATGAGCTCTTTATATAGATTAGTCTAATTTTTGTAAGTCCAATGAATGCAGTAACAGAAGAAAATATACTATTTTGATGTTATTTTTTGTGTTTCATTTTTTTAATATTTTTTTTAATTTTTTTTTAAAAAAATATATTGACAATATTATTAGTTTAATATATATATAATACTCTCAAACGGGGTGTAGCGCAGGGGTAGCGCGCATGTCTTGGGAACATGATGTCGCAGGTTCAAATCCTGTCACCCCGATTTTTGGCTGCTTAATAAGCAGCCTTTTTTTATCCTTATTAATTTTTTATTTTCAAATTTAATCCAGCTACTCATTTCTGTTTCCTCCCTATTCGGTAGGGAAATGCTTGCGTCGCAAAAACGGGGTCTTGCCTATATTAATGGCAAGCCGTTTTCTATACTAGAAGCGGAGTGTAGTAAAAAAACGCTCCCTTTGGATTTGAAAAATCACGCTCTGCCAAAACAAGTTCATATATAGCTTACTTTCAGACGGCTCGTCCTGATGAATTTACCCAAAAAAGTTGGACGAGCCATATAAGGAGTGTATATGGCAAGAAAATATAGTTATGAGTTTAAGAAATATCTAGTAACAGTCCTAGAAAATGGAATAATGAGTGCCAGTGAATTATCAAGACGCTGTAAAATTCATAAAGGAGTAATATGTAATATCTATAACAGATATAAGCATTCAGGCGAATCAAGTTTACATCATATCTTTACCCGCAATGAATATAGTAGAGCTTTTAAATTAAATGTGTTAACTTATAAGGCATCAAATAATTTAAGTTATGAGCAGACAGCAATACATTTTAATATACCATCAGCATCAGTAATATATGATTGGCATAATTTCTGCTGTAATTATAATGGAGATAATATGTCATATAAGAGCCCGAATAATAAACATCTTCACTTTGTAAAAGATATTAATAATTAAACAGAAGTGTGTGAAGAATACAAATCAATGAAAGCAAGAATAGCAGAGCTTGAAAAAGAGCTGTATTACAGTTTGGATATCCTGTTGTCTGTGAGTAATATGAAAAGAAGCACTTACTATTATAATGTTAAAAAGCCTGCTGCATTAGATAAATATGCAGAAGTCAAGGCATCCATATTAGAAATATATGAAAAATCTAACAAGACTTATGGTTATCCAAGAATATCAAAGGTATTAGAGAAACTGGGTTATACTTATGACAGGAAGACAGTGTATAAATTGATGAAAGAACTAAAAATTTCATCACTAATCAGGGTTAAGAAAAGGTATAAACAAGGCAGAGTAAGTCATATATGCAGCAATAAATTAAACAGAGCCTTTACAAGTGAGAGACCATGTTTAAAATGGGTAACAGATGTGGCAGAGATAAAAATTAATAATGAAAAGGTGTATTTATCAGCAATAATGGATTTGTATAACAGAGAAATAACAGCATACAGTGTAAGCAAATATAATAATGAAGAAATGGTAATAGATAATTTAAAACAGGCAATAGATAAAACAAAAGATACAACAGATTTAATGATACATTCAGACCAGGGTATATTATATCAGACTAATCAATTTAGAAAGTTATTAAAGGAAAATAATATAGAGCAGAGTATGTCAAGGCGTGGCAACTGCTATGATAATGCTGTTATGGAAAGTTTCTTTGCTACTTTAAAATGTGAATTGGTTTACATTAACAAGTTCAAAAATATAGAACAGTTTAAATATGAACTTGAAAAATATATTGATTTCTATAATAATTACAGAATCAAAGCAAATGGACTTACTCCATTACAGGAAAAAGATAGTTATTTAGTGGCTTAGTTCAAAATTTTCGGGTAAGTTCAAAGCAAAACAGATAATTTAAATATATCATACACTATTGCAATATATAATTTAGATTTTTTTGTTTGTTAAATCATACTTAAAATAACTGCAATAAAAATTTTTGAATAATTTCCCTTTATATTTCTATTTTATTTTAAATACTTTAACTTATTTATAATAATAAATATTTTATTTATTGAAAAAGCTGTATATATTTTTTTAAAACTTTTGTATAAATGTGCTGTCTATCAAGCATAAAGCAGTATAAAAAATAAGTCAAAATCTTTAATATAAGGAGATGTTTATGAAAAAAATAATGTTATTAGCTTTAGTTTTAACTTTTGCATTTAGTATGTCAGTTTATGCACAAATGGGTATGGGCAGAGCAGGTGTTCATCATAATACAAAGGTTGTAAATGTGGAAGAAGCTAAAGCATTAGTATTACAGCAGACCTCTAATATTAAAGGTGTAAAAGTTGTTTCTGCATCAGAGGGGCATTATCACAAGGGAACAATGTATATTATTAATGTTTCTGATGAAAATGGCAAAACTTATGAATACCATGTAAACCCATGGGGTGAAGTTATACTTTTTAAATAAATATAAGCTGGCAGATAGTATTAACCATTTTATCCCTTAAATACTAATATTTATCTGTCAGTTTATTTTATGTTTATTAAAATATTTTGAAATAAAAAATTAAAAAGCGAATTTATTTTAAACTGATTTATCTAATAATTTAACAGCAGCTGTAAAAATGTTATGGATATATAAAAAATTGAATATAAAATGAGGTGAATACCGTGAAAAAATTAATTTTAACAACTTTTATTGTTTTAGCATTAGGCTCATTTGCTTATGCACAAATGGGTATGGGTGGATGCTGGTCTAACGGCACTCAAGTTACATCATCGGCTCAAGCTGAAAATATGGTAAAAAGTATGATAGGAAATAATGGCTGGAATGTAACAGGCTCTAAGGAGCTGAAGCTTCGCAAAGGCACTGGCTATAAAGTAGAAGTAAAAAATACAGCAGGCAGCACAGAATATTATGTAGTAACACCTTTTGGTTTGGTGCAAGGTCCTGTTACTTCTGAAACAGCAGATAATTTCTGCAACACTGGATGCGGTTATGGTATGAATTACGGCATGGGTCATGGTCCAATGGGACATGGCTATGGTAAATATCATGGTATGGGTCATGGTCAGATGAATAATAATCAGGCAGCAGTTACAACTATATCTCAAGCAGAAGAACTTGTAAAACAGGCTATTGCTAATTTAAAAGGCTATACTATTACATCTACAGATGAAATACAGGTTCATAGAGGCAATGCATATAAAGTAAATGTTAAAGACAGTGCAGGTAATCAGTTATACTATTTTGTAAACCCTTTTGGGTATGTAAGAGGTCCTTTAACTGATGCAGCACAATATAATAATTAGAAAACTTTTATATTTGTCTGCCTGCTTTTTTATTAGAGAGTGGTGTATAAGCAGGTAATTTTTTGGGAGGTGTGTTTTGAAAAGGATAGTATTATCATTACTTTTTATTTTTGTTATTGCAGGCTTTGTTTTTGCTCAAAATAATATTGGAGTAAAAAATGGTAATGGTAATAATAGTGCATATTATAACTGCCCATATCCAGACTGTCCATTATGCACAAGCAGTGTTTATGGACCAAAAACAGGCAAAAAAGGTATGGCTGTGGGTGAGCCAGTGATTATTACTGCTGAACAGGCAAAAAATGCTGTTGAAAAATATATACAGAACTTAAAAGGCTACTATATAGAATCAGTAGAAACTTTTAATAAAGCTGGCAGAGGTATGCAGGCTTTTAGAGTTTATGTTAAAGACAGCGGAGGCAATTCATTATTCTTCCATGTAGACCCATGGGGCAGAGTAGGCGGTCCTGTTGCATATACAAGAACAAAATAGTAAATTTTTTAACTTATCAATTATATTATAAAGGCAGATGGTTTTATCTGCCTTTTCATTTCATTTATTCTTTTTTATAAAACTGTTTGCAATTATGTTTGCAAACTACTATAATACTTTTCAAAATAATGAGAGGAGCTATGTTTCCATTAAAAACAAATATTCCAGTAACAAGATTTGCTTATGGTGTATGGCTTATAATATTAATAAATATAGTTATTTATATATATTTTCGTATTAATTTTCACGGGCTGCTTTTTGCAGACCACGGTTTTTTGCCTTTAAAGCTTTCCATGCCTTCAGAGATAGTGAGTATCAGTGAAAAAATGTCATCTTTTTTTACATATATGTTTTTACACAGCAGTTTTTTACACACTGCTGTAAATATGTATTTTTTATATATTTTTGGTAAAAATGTGGAAGAATATCTTGGCTCTGTAAAATTTGTATGCCTGTATATTGTGCTTGGTGTTATGGCTGCAATTACTGAAGCATTTATGATGCCTTCTCTTGAATATCCTATAATAGGGTCAAGTGGTGCAGTTGCAGGTATTATGGGTTTGTTTATTATATTTTTCCCGTTTTCAAAAATAAATGTAAGATTATGAGACATATGTTACAAAAATAAGTATAAAAAAATACCTCTTAGTATATAGTATAAAATTAAGCAAAAAACTAAACTAAACTAAGAGGTATCACAATGAATAAAGTGATAATAACAGAAGAAATGCGATTTCGTCAACGGTTATGTGAGTATGCATTAAAAAAAGGAGCAACGAAAGCAGCCCGCAAATATCAAGTGAACCGTATGTTTGTATACAGGCATTTAAAGAAATATGATGGAACAGTTCAGAGTTTATCTTTTAAAAGTCGTAGACCAAGAAACAGTCCAAATAAGCATAGTAAAGAAGAGCTTGATTTAATATTTAACACATATGCCGAGCATGGTTTGTATGGTAATGCGGAGGTATATGTCAGACTTCTAGAAATTGGTTATAATCGTAGTTTTGGCAGTATGTGTATGCAGATAAGGAAGAAAGGCTTAAAGTCATTAAACAAGTCAAAAAAGAGCTATACAAGATATGAACCAATAACAGGTCAGTATATAGGCGACAAGGTTCAGATAGATATAAAATATGTTCCACAGGAATGTATAATGTTTTCCAGCTATGGTAAAAAATATTATCAGATAACAGCGATAGATGAATACAGCAGAATGAGAGTATTAGAAATAGTAGAAGAAAAAAGCACATTTGAAACAGGTAAGTTTTTAGACGAACTGGAAAGTAAATTTGGCTTTCCACTAAAAACAATTCAAGTGGATAATGGCTATGAGTTTGTAAATGATAAGGAAGTTACAAACAAGAAAAGCTATTTTGAAGAGACAGCTGAAAAGAAAGGATATACTATTAAACGAATAAGACCTTATTCACCTTGGCAGAATGGAAAGGTGGAAAGAAGTCATAGAGAGGATGGAAAAATTTTATATGCAAATAATAAATTCTATTCCAAAGATGAATTAATTAAGGCTCTTAAAAAGCATGAAGATAGATATAATAATACTGCTAAAACATGCTTAAATTTTAAATCTCCATATGAGATTGTTATTGAAAATAAATTATTGCTTGATTTATATTAAGTTAAGATTTATTTTTTACTAAAAGTGTAACATTTGTCCTGTTAGTTAAGAATATTTTTCCCGTTTTCAAAAATAAAAACATTTATATTTTTATTAATATATGCAATAATAAGAAATATACCTGCAGTTATTATTATTTTACTGTTTTTAATATTTCAGCTTTTATTATGGTATAGTGAGCAGTTTTTTAATTTAAATAAATACCTTCATTCTTTTCAGGAATATATTGGTATTAAAAACAGGTTTATAAGTATATCAAATGTTGCATACTGGATGCATTTTGGCGGCTTTTTATCTGGTGTAATAATTGGTATTTTTATTAAACTGGCAGAAGTAATTAAAGGAAAATCAAATAATAGATAAAGGGAGTGATTATGTGCTTAGGGTTTCCGGGATTAATTGAAAAATTAGATGTGCATGTGGCAACTGTTGATGTTGCTGGCACTAAAAGGGAGATTTCCACTATCTTTTTAGGTGATGATGTAAAAGCAGGTGACTGGGTTGTTGTTCATGCAGGGTTTGCTATTTCTAAAATAGACGAAAAAGAAGCAAAAGAAACATTAGAATTTTTACTGGACTATACAGATGAATCCAAACATTCCTTTTAGAGATAAAGAAACTGCTTTAAAAGTAAGTCAGTCTATAAAAAAGGAAGCAGATACTCATAAAACATATAAAATAATGGAAGTATGCGGCACTCATACTATGGCTATTGCCCGCTCTGGGCTTAAAAGTATGCTGCCTGAAAATGTGGAACTGATTTCAGGTCCGGGGTGTCCTGTATGTGTTACAAGTCAGGGAGAGATTGATTTATTTTTTGAGCTGCTTGATTGTGGTGTATCTGTTGCAAGTTTTGGTGATTTGCTCCGTATTCCCGGAAGCAATGGAGAAACTCTTATTGATAAAAGAGCCCGTGGAGCAGATGTAAATGTGGTATATTCTCCACTTGATACTTTAAAGCTGGCAGAAGATAACCCTGATAAACATTATACATTTTTAGGGATTGGTTTTGAAACAACAGCACCAACTATTGCTGCTTTAATTATGGAAGCAAAAGAAAAAGGTTTAAAAAATTTATCTGTTTTATCTTTCTGTAAAACAATGCCTGCAGCTTTTGACTTAATATTAAGCGATAAAGATATGTATTTAGATGGGTTTTTGTGTCCCGGTCATGTCACAGCAGTAACAGGTGTGCAGTTATATGAGCCTTTAATAAAAGCAGGCAAAGCAGCTGTTGTGGCTGGGTTTGAGCCTGTTGAAATGCTTGATGCAGTGTATGAAATAGTAAAACAGGCAAATAATAAAAACTTTCATATAGTAAATAAATACAGGCGTGTTGTGCCAGATATTGGCAATGCAAATGCAAGGGAAATACTTGCAAAAGTATTTTATGAAAGTGATGCTTTCTGGCGTGGACTTGGCGAGCTTAAAAAAAGCGGACTTGCAATAAGGCAGGAATATATTGAATATGATGCCTTAAAACGCTTTGATTTAAAGCCTAAAAATATTACAGAGATAAAAGGCTGTAAATGCGGGCAGGTTTTAACTGGCAAAATCAAGCCGCAGGACTGTCCTCTTTTTGCAAAACGATGCACTCCAGAAGACCCTGTTGGTCCATGTATGGTTTCTGGTGAAGGAACATGTGCAGCTTATTACAAATTTTTAAGATAGGTGTATTATGGATGATAAAATAGTAACACTTTCCATTGGCGGTGGTGGCAGGCAGACCGCTAATTTTATAAAAGATATTATATTGAAATATTTTGATAATGATATATTAAATAATCTAGGTGATTCTTCTCATATAGAAACAAGCACTAATTCTGCTTTTACAACAGACTCTTTTGTTATCCGTCCAGAGTTTTTTAGTGGTGGAGATATTGGCAAGCTTTCTATATGCGGCACTGTTAATGATTTAGCTGTCAGCGGTGCAGAGCCTTTATATATTTCCTTTGCTCTTGTTGTTGTAGAGGGATACAGCTATGAAAAATTAGAAAAAATAGTGCAGAGTGCAGCACATGAAGCAAAAAAAGCTGGTGTAAAAGTAGTCTGCGGCGATACAAAGGTGGTAGAGCGTGGCGGTATAGATGGTGTCATCATTAATACATGCGGGCTGGGGAAAGTTATTAAAAACTTAAATGACTTTTCTGCTGTAAAAGCAGGTGATAAAGTTATTGTAACATCAGATATTGCCCGTCATGGTATGGCAGTAATGCTTGAAAGAGGTCAGTTTGGGTTTGCAGGAAATATTGAAAGCGACTGTGCCTGTTTAAATAATATGATGAAAGCTGTTTATCCTTACAATATTAAATTTGGAAGAGATGCTACAAGGGGCGGTTTAGCTGCTGTTTTAAATGAAATAGCAGAACAAAGTGGAAAAGGTTTTTTAATAGATGAAGAAAAAATACCATTAAGGCAGGATGTGGCAGAATTATGTGATACATTAGGGTTTGACCCATTAAGTGTTGCAAATGAGGGTGCTGCTGTTATAATATGCGGTGCTGATGACTGCGAGAAAGTGCTTGCTGTTTTAAAGTCCGTTAAAGAAGGGGAAAGAGCTGCAGTGATAGGGGAAGTTACTGGTGATAACAAAGTTATATTAAAAACGATTTCAGGTGGCAAACGCCACATAGATTTGCCACCGGGTGAACTTTTACCTAGAATTTGTTAAGGCAGTTAAAAATATTATGAATATTATTATTGATTTTGAAAAGGGTGCAGGCTTAGTGCCTGTTATTGTGCAGGATGCAGATACAAAAGAAGTGCTTATGCAGGCTTATGCAGATAAGGAAGCATTAGAGCTTACATTAAAAGAAGGATATGCTTATTACTATTCAAGAAGCAGAAAATCTTTATGGAAAAAAGGGGAAACTTCTGGGCATTTGCAGAAAATAGTAAAAGTAATGGTAGACTGTGATGAAGATTGCCTTTTATATATAGTTCATCAAACAGGAGCAGCATGCCATACTGGTGAAAAAAGCTGTTTTTTCAGGGAGCTTATAAAATAGATTAAATATATGGAGAGTATACTTTAAATGTCTGATAAATACCATATAGGGCTTGATATTGGTGCAAATACAATTAAAGCAGTATCATTAAGTCCCACAAAAACAGGATTTGTTGTTGATAGATTCCGTAATAATACTTTTGAAGGTGTTGTTACAGAAAATGGTATAATTAATGATTATGGTGAGCTTGTAAACAGAATATTAGAAACAATAGATGCTTCTTTTCCTGTTAGAACAGTAGCTGTTGCCTTAAAAGGTCCATCAGTGCTTGTGCGTAAAATGCTTGTAAATAATGACAGTTTAGGTGATTTAAAAGAATTTCGCTGGATAGCAGACCAGTATGCCTGTGTTGAGCCTGAAGAAATGTGTATGGATTTTGAAACTCTGCCGTCTCAGGACTTATATAACCATACAAGTATAGTTATGACTGCTGCGAAAAAAGATATTATAACAGATTTTGTCTCTGTAATAGAATCAGCAAAATTACAGACTTATGCTATAGAATCAGAAGCTATGTCAATAGTCCGTCTTTTTAGAGCTCTTAAAAAAACAAATAATTCAGAAATACAGCTTATTTTACATGTGGGTTATATAGGCTCATTTGTTATACTTATGAAAAATGGTTTTTTTGATTACTGCAGGGAAGTAAGCCGTGGTGGTAAATATTTTACAGACCTTATTAAGCATGATTTAGATGTAGATAATGCAACAGCTGAAAAAATTAAAATAAATCCAGAAGAATATTCTGAGCCTGAAAAAGTCCGCACTACATTAGATAGAATTTTTTCTATAGAATATATTCAGGAAATTGATTATGTATTAAAGTTTTATCTTTTACGGGGCGGCTCTCTGCCTAATCATATATATCTTTCAGGTGGTGCATGCCAGACTTTTGGGCTTGAAAAATCTCTGCGTGAAAAATATGGTGTGCCTGTTGAATACCTTAACCCTTGGGAATTTATTGTGCTTCCAGAAAATACAGGCAAAGTGCAGCAGAAAGATAAATACAGCTATTCTGTAGTATTAGGGCTTGCTCTGCATGGGCTGGTGTATTAATTATATGAAGTTTGTTTTATATTTCTGCATAGCATTCATGATGTCATCTTGTGCAGTAAAGCAGGAAAGTGGGTGTATTTCATCATCACTTTTAGTAAGTAAAAATAATGATAATATTAATCTTTCTATGCAGGATAACGGCTGTAAATATACTATAAAAAAAATGCCTGAAAATATTTGGAAAATAGAAGTTGAAAATGGTTCATTTGCTGCATTTACTCCGCTTGTAGAAAAGAAAGCAAAAAAAAATCTGCCAGTAATTAAGAAAAATGATAAAGAAATTTTTTTATTTTTTGCATCAAAGGGCAGCCTTACTCAAAATAAAAATGGCAGTTCTTTTACATATAAGCAGAATGTTTCATTAAATATACCTGAAAAAAAAGCAGAATATATTGAAGAAACAGTGTGCAGTAATGATAAAACAGTTATAAAAAGCAATGGAGCAGTTGTTTTTTATAACGGAGTTTTATATAACGGCAGGAAATATATAGATATTTATAATATTTCTTTAAAGCAAAATTATATTCACAGTAATAAATGTTTTTCAGTTTCAGCACCTGTTTCTCTGAGCTTTCCTAAAAGAGTGCGTTATTTTTTAAATTATAAAAACCATAATTTATACAGCAATGGCAAAAATATTATTATTTCTAATGACAATAATGATAGTCAAATGTATTTAACAGATATTAATGAAGAAAAAACATTAAAAACACGAAAAATTAAGCTGGAATTTTCAGAAAATATAGATATAACAGCATCAAATATAACACCATATTATACAACTATTATTTTAAAGGGCAGGTATGAACCTTTGCAGAACATACCATACAGTAAATTCTTAAAAGGCTCAGTTTTTAAACAGGTTATAATTACTTCTAAATCAGAAGTTACAGAAATAAGGCTTTATGCAGGCACAATGGTAAAAGAACAGTTTATATCTATTGATAAAGTGGATAATAATATAATAATATATGCAGGCAGATAAAATCTACTGGGGAATAATATGAAATTTTTTATAGTAGCAGGAGAAGCATCAGGTGATGTTCATGGTGCAAATTTAGCAAGGGAGCTTTTAAAAATATATCCAAATGCAGAATTTTCAGGCACTGGCGGTATAAATTTAAAATCATTAGGACAAAAACAATATTTTACTGATTCAGATATGGCAATTATTGGGTTTGTTGAAGTGTTTAAAAAACTTCCTTTTATTTTTAATATGTTTTCTACTCTTGAAAATGCTGTTGCAGAAGAAAAACCTGATGCTGTTATATTAATAGATTATCCGGGGTTTAATCTGCGGTTTGCAAAAAAATTGAAAAAATATAATATACCAGTAATATATTTCATAGCACCTCAATTCTGGATATGGCATTACAGCAGAATATTCACATTAAAAGAATACTGCAATTTAACTATTTCAATATTACCTTTTGAAATGGAATATTTTAAAAAAGAAAATGTTAATGCTGTATATGTAGGTAACCCTGTAATAGATAATTTTAAATTTAATTTTTCAAATAAAAATGAATTTTTGAAAACATTATCTTTTTCAGGCAATAGGAAGATTGTTGGTATACTTCCCGGCAGTAGAAAAAGAGAAATATCTTCACTTATGTCTGCTTTTATTGATGCAGCTTTGGAGTATGATGATATAGATTTTGTAATAAGCAAAGCAGATAATATAAGCGATGAATTAATAAAACAGTTTGTTCCTGAAAAGAATAATATTAAAATACTTCCAAAAGCTCAGTATGATATAATGAAATACAGTGATTTTATATGGGCATGTTCTGGAACTGTAACTCTTGAAACTGCTATAATGAAAAAACCTATGATTATTGTATACAGTGCTTCTAAAATAAATGTGTTTTTAGCAAAGAAACTTTCAAACTTAAGAACTATTGGACTGCCAAATATAATAGCTGGATATGAGCTTTTGCCTGAAGTCCACTGTGTAGGTGAAGGCAGTGCAAAAAAAGAGCTTGTTATTGAAGCATATAATAAAGCATTATCAAATATAGATGCAATAAATGAAGAACTTGCAAAAATATCAGCTGTTTTTGAAGGTAAAACACCATCAAAAACAGCAGCAGAAAAAATTGCAGAAATATTGCAAAAATAAATGTTATGATAGAGTATGTGATAAATATAAGCAGTCAGGCAAAACAGGTTAATGATACTTTTATCTGTGATGAATACAGCAATAAAAGTTAAAGTAAATTAGGTCATATACAGCCTCTTCCTTGTTATACTGAGATTGATAAAGAGAAGTATATTAATTTACCTTTTATTAAAAAATACATCCTTGTATTTTTTAAACCACATTCTGCTGAAACAAGTTCATCTACAGCTACTAAAACTCGTCCTGAGCCTGCTACTATGTTATACTGAGCCTTAAAGGAGAAGTATCTGAAAAAATATAATTTAAATATATTATGCACTGCTGTAATATTTATAATTTAGATTTTTCGCCTGTAAATAATCAGGCTCAAAATGACTGATATACAAAATTTTTGGATATATCCACTGTCCCTGTAATTTTAAACTTAATATATATTCTATTTGTTAAATATTTCATAGCAAATGGTTTATATTTTTCTTCTGAATTCATGTTTATAAAAGTAATCATTTCCTGCTGATTTAAAAGTGCAACAGGCAGATAGATTGTAAAGTTACTATTAAGTGGACTTTGTTCTTTTATAAGCATATTAAAAGTTATGGTGCAATTTGCAAGTGGGCTGCATTTAGTTTTTGCATTAGATATAATAAAGCTTACACCATCTTTTTTATTTTCATCACTTTCTGGTATTAATAAATATACTTCTTCATTTCGCACATTATCAAAATATAAAGTAATATTATTTTTCATTATATTTTTTTTAACAGTTTCAGCATTATAACATCCGACAATAGAATATAAAACACAAGGCTCATTATAGATAAAATCATATTCAGTTTTAGTGGTGTTATCCTGTATATTATGATGATTATCCTGATTAGTTTCTTCTGAACAGGAAGCAATTATTATAAATATTATAAGAGTAAGTATCCTAATAGCTTTTAGGTGCATAGGGGTTTCTATATCTGCCTTTATTTTTACTGTCAAAGAAGAAAAGCACATTTCCATAGTTTATAGCTTGTGCTGGGCATATATGCATGCAGGCAAAACACAGAGTGCATTTCTTCTGTTTCCATATAGGCTTGTTATCTTTAATTTCTATAATTTTTAATGGGCATATACTTTCACATTTTTTGCATGCTGTGCATAAATCAGATACTCTAAATTTATATGTGTTTCTATAATATGAATAAAAAGGATATAAAATGGAAGTAGCAAGGAAAGGCAGAGTGCCTTTATTCTCATCATAATCCCCTTTATCTAAGTTTTGAATATGCTTTATTATATTTTCAAGCTCTATATTTGATTTTAAAATAACTTCTTCCTGTTTATCTTTAGGTGGTATTTTAAATAATGGGACAAATATATCTATCTGTTTAATAGAAAAAACACTTGATAGAGTAATACCAGATTTTTTTAATAATTTTTCAATCATTTTAGAAGTGTTTCCTGCACCGCCACCGCAGGTATAAACAGCAAATACATAGGTATCACTTGTTAATTTCATATTTATATTTTTAATAAATTCAGTAACCAGATATGGCACACCCCAAAAATGCACAGGGAAAACAAATCCGCAGTATTTATCATGTCTTGCATCAAAATCCAGTTTGCTGGATTGCAAACATTTCGCCATAGAAATAAGCGGAGTATCAAGCTTTTCAGCAATAACATTTGCTGCATAATAACTATTCCCAGAGCCTGAAAAATAAAAAATCATACACTAATCCATTAACTTTTCATATTTATAAATTGTAAAGGCAGTGGTAAATCCAAACATTTTAATATTTGTATAACAGCCTGCAGGTCATCTATTTTTTTGCCTTGTATTCTTACTTTATCATCCATAATTGAAGCCTGCACTTTTAGTTTGCTTTCTTTAACTGCTGTTGTAATTTTTTTGGCAGTATCTTTATCAATACCTTCTTTAATTTTCACTTCACGCCTAAGCATAGAGCCGCCTGCTTTTTCCACTTCTCCAAATTCAAGGCATCTAGCATCTACGCTTCTTTTTGTAGCAGCAGAAATAAGCATCTCTCTAAGCATATTCATTTTCATATCATCAGTAGTAATTATTTTAATCAGCTTATCTTTTTTATTTAATTCTACTTCTGTATTAGAGCCTTTAAAATCAAATCTAGTGTTTAACTCTTTTTTTAAGTTATTTACAGCATTGTCAAGTTCCTGCATATTTACTTCACTTACAGTATCAAACGAAGCCATTTATATTTACCCCCACCCATTTATTTAAAAAGTATAGTCTATAACGCCGCTTCCAATAATTATATCTCCATCATATATTGCAGCCGTCTGCCCTGCAGCAGGTGCAAACTGGAAGTTATCAAAAAGAAGATTGGCTTTATTTTCAGGCAGTCTTTCAATGAGACAATTTTCATCTTTCATTCTGTATCTGAGTTTTGCTGTGTATTTTCCCATATATGGTGTATCTGGAAAAAACTGGCAGTCTTTTAAAGCCACACCTTTAAAAAATACTTCTTTTTTTACACCAAGGTATACATCACCAGTTTTACTGTCAATAGATTTAACATATAAAGGCTCTTTATAGCTTATTTCAAGCCCACGCCTTTGTCCCGGTGTATAGTTGTATATTCCTTTATTTTCACCAATTACTTTACCATTTAATATAAAACTGCCTTTGCGGACATTTTTTATATATGGCTTTAAAAATTCTCTGTAATCTTTATCTTCTAAAAAACATGCTTCCTGCGAATCTTTTTTTTCTGCAACAGGCAGGTTATATTTTGCAGCTATTTCCCTTGTCTGTGTTTTTTTCATTTTTCCAAGTGGAAATTTAAGCAGATTTATATGAAATGGCTCTATCATAGAAAGATAGTATGACTGGTCTTTTTCAGCATAATCTGCCTTTTGTATATAATACTGCTCTCCGATAAGTTTTGTTTTTGCATAATGACCTGTTAAAATATACTGGCAGTTATGTTTCTGCATCTGGTCAAAAAGATATTTTGTTTTTGCAACTTTGTTACATTTAGAGCATGGGTTTGGTGTTCTGCCCATTTTATACTCTCTAATAAAATATCCTATAACATCTGGTATAAAATATTCTGTATAATCTGCTAAATGCCATTCTATACCTAAAAATTCTGCCATATTTTTTGCATCATGCCAAAATTCATTTTTATTATCAAACATCTGCATAGTTATACCGATAGTTGTCAGCCCTGCTTCTTGTGCCATTAATGCTGTTACAGAGCTGTCTACACCTCCAGACATTGCAACTATAACTCTGCTTCCTTTTTCTATACCTAATTCATTTAAATATATCATTATAACCCGTTTTTTTATTATATATATTATTTGCACTATTATATATTATTTTTTAATTATAATCAATTATAAATTATTACAAATGAAAAGCAGGTAAAATCTAAAAACGATTGCGAAAAAGTGAATAAATAAAAAAGTGGTTGTTAAAACTCTTTAAATAAAATAATATTTTTTAGCCAAAAAATAGAGTAAGAGAGGTAACAACCACAAATGGATACTACACCAAAAAATCGTAAAAATAAACACTTAAATGCATTTGAGTGTTATAAATTAGAAGGTCTGTTGAAATCCAAAGTTAGTGTGTTGGAAATAGCGTAGATATTATGCAGGTCTAAAAGCACGATATACCGAGAAATAAAGCGAGGGACAGTGGAATTTCTCAACAGTGACTTGAGTGTAAGGAAAGAATATAGTGCATACTATTCTCTAAATATAAGGCAAGGTTTAATGAGTAAAACAGGTAGGAAATTACAATATAACATTGAATATGGCTTATTAGACTATATACAGAGTAAGTTAGATGAGAAGTATTCCCCAGATGTTATATCTGGAGAGTTAAGGCATCAGTGTATATCAACAATAAGTACCCAAACAATATATAACTATATATCATTAGGACTATTAGAAAGTATAGAATATAGAAAATATACTAAACAATGTAAAAGTAATCCACGAACAGCCTATAATAATACACGCGGCAGAAGTATAGACGAACGACCATTTGAACTGAAAGAGCGACTATATGGCAATTGGGAGATGGATACAGTGGTGGGCAAACAAGGCAGTAAATCAGCCTTACTGGTGCTTACAGAACGAGTATCACGGTTTGAAATAATAATCAAATTAAGAAATAAAACACAGAAAAGTATAATAGCAGCATTAGATAAGTTAGAAAGAAAGTATAAAGATAAATTCAGCTTAATATTTAAGAGCATAACAGTAGATAATGGTGTAGAATTTTTAGATATGGCAGGTTTAGAAAAATCAGTGTATGATAAAGTATCTAAACGAACAACTATTTATTATGCTCACCCTTATTGCTCTTGGGAGAGGGGAAGTAATGAGAATAATAATAAACTTATAAGGAAATTTATTAAAAAGAAAACTGATATTAAAAACTTTTCAGCTGCTTATATTAAAAAAATACAAGACTGGATGAATAATTATCCTAGAAAATTATTTAATTATAAATCGGCTAATGATATATTTTATGAGAACTTAAACAACTGCTTAAAATGTTGCAATCGTTTTTAGATTTTACATACAAATGAAAAGCATTATATATTAACTAATAATATATATGTTACAAATTATATAAAAAAATAATGCAATGCTGTTTTATCAGAATAATATAAGGTAAAATATTTTTTAAATATTTTATTGCCTTTTTTGGTAATAAAATATATTTATAGTGTATGAATAATAAAGGTTATGAAGATATAGGCTTTGCTAAAATTGACCATGACAGGCAGAAAAGGCAGGGTTATCCAGAAGTTATATTTGGTGCTGGCAAAACATGTGAGCATGCAGCAGCTATATTTAAGAGAATTAAAGAAAATGGTAATGCAGCAGTATGTACCCGTGCATCAAAAGAAATGGCAGAAGCCATTATTTCTCTTGTGCCAGAAGCAGAATATATTGAAATAGCAAAAATCGTTATCTATAATGATATAAAAAAAGGGCTTGAAGGGCAGGTATGTATTGCAACTGGTGGCACATCAGATATTCCTGTTGCTGAAGAAGCGGCAGTTATTTTAGAAGCATTTGGAAGTAAAGTTATAAGGCTTTATGATGTAGGTGTTGCAGGTATTCACAGGCTTATGGATAATATGGATATTCTTAGAAGCTCAAACTGTATTATTGCTGTTGCAGGTATGGAAGGAGCTTTGCCATCTGTAATTGCAGGGCTTGTTTCTATTCCTGTTATAGCTGTGCCTACATCTGTTGGATATGGGGCAAATCTTGGCGGCATTGCCGCACTGCTTGGTATGCTTAACTCATGTGCATCAGGAGTGAGTGTAGTAAACATAGATAATGGTTTTGGGGCAGCAAATCAGGCACATTTAATAAATATGCTGGCAGTAAAAGGAAGTGGCAGCCGATGAATACAGTATGGATTTTAGATGTAATAGATAAAATAAGCCAGATAGGTATGACATTAAATGGCATTACAAGGCATGCTTTTTCACAAAGTGATATGCAGGCAAGAGCTTATCTTAAAAAGCTGATAGATGATATAGGATTAGAGTATAGAGAAGATACTTTTGGCAATATGTTTGCATTATATAAGCCTGCTGGAGCAGTGGGGCAGGTAATCGGCACAGGTTCACATATTGATACTGTTCCAAACGGTGGTAAATATGATGGTGTTTTAGGTGTTGTTTCAAGTTTAGCATCTATTAAAACAATAAAAGAAAAAAATATTCCAATATGCCATCCGTTAGAATTAATTGTTTTTCAGGCAGAAGAATCAAGCAGTTTTGGTCATGCTACTATGGGAAGCAAAATTATGGCAGGAAAGCTGGATAATTTTGTGCAGTGGGAGCAAAGTGTTGATAATAATGGCATAACCCTTGTAGAAGCTATGAAAAAAGCAGGCTATAATTTTTATGATATTCATAAAAGTGTTGTAGAAAAGGATAAGTATAAAGCATTTGTTGAGCTGCATATAGACCAAAGTGAAAAAATGAAATATGAAAATAAGCCTGTAGCTGTGGTAGATGGTATTGCTGCTCCATTAAGAGTTAAAGTGATTATTCATGGGGAAGCAGCTCATTCTGGCTCTACTGCTATGCGGTATAGGAAAGATGCTCTTGTTATAGCCAGTGAACTTGTGCTTGCTGTTCGTAACTTATCACTTGCTTATGATGAAAGAAATGCTATTGCAACTGTTGGAAAGCTTGATATTTTTCCTTCTGCTATGAATGTAGTGCCAGGCACAGCAATTATGTATATTGATATAAGGGGTATAAACAGTAAAACAATAGATGAATTTTTTGGTTTAATAAGAGCAGAATCTTCAAAAATTGCTCTTAGATATAAGGTATCATGTGAAATAGAGTTAATGTCTTCAGAGAAACCTTGTATGTTAAATAATTATGTTTCTGATATTATAGAAAAATCATGTCATGAGTTAAATATTCCTTATATGCATACAATCAGTGGTGCTGGTCATGATACAATGAATATGGCAGAAATTACTGAGTGTGGTATGATATTTGTAAAAAATGACAGTGGTGTAAGCCACCACCAGAATGAAGAGATATTAAAAGAAGATATAGAGCAGGGTGCCAGCCTTTTATATCAAACATTAAAAACTTTAGCAAAGTAGGATGTGTTATATGAAATATTATTATTTTCATGGATATGGCAGCTCACCAAGTGCATGCAAAGCAGAAGCAATGCGTGAAATTTTGGGAGCAGAAAATATATCCGCACCAGATTTTAATGTATCAGCAGAGGAAGTATCTGATTTATTTGATAAATTGATAGATGAAATAAAAAATAGTAATGACGAAGTATGTATTGCAGGCAGTTCTCTTGGCGGCTTATTTGCTCTTTATGTTGCTACAAAAGCAGGCTGTAAAGCAATACTTTTAAACCCTGCTTTAATGCCAATGGTTATTGTGCCAAAAGTTACAGAGAAAGTGCCAGTTTCTACTGTTATTATTGCACAGAAACTTTCTTTATATGCTTATGAATATTATAATAAAGATAATATTTCTGTATGGGTAACAGATGACCCGCTTATAAATCATAATGCTTTAACAAAACCTTATTTTTACAAAGGTGTAAAAGAATATATTGAGTTTGATACAGATACCGCATCAGGTCATGAATTTACTGGTTTTAAGAATGTTTTTGAAAAATATATTAAAAATAACAAGTAGTGCAATACTTTTTTTAATATTATGCAGCAATTCATTTTCAGCAAGCCGAATATTAAGCGGTGAATTTTTATCACTTGCTGCTTCACTAAATATTCTTGCAGATGTAAATAAGAATAAACAAATTATTCAGGTTAATCTACGAAACTGTCAGCAGCTAATGAGTTTTTCTGTAGATAAAAGCATAAGGCAGATGATAATTTCTGAATATATTTCTTCCTATGCAGTTGCAGGGGGCAGCAGTTTATATGTATATAATATGCAGGATGGCAGGCTTGTTCAGTCTTTTGATGATTTTTTAAGAAGTGTATATCTTATATCTCAGTCAGATATGGGGCAGTTTGTTGCAGCCAGTGATGGTATTACAGTTGGTCTTTATCAGTTTAAAAAAGAAGGGCTTGTAAAACAGTATGTAAAAGAATTTACAGGCGGTGTTGCAGCAATTTATCCAGATATAGAATCAAATCTTTTATATGTTGTAGAAAAAAACGGCAGGCTTTCTGTATGGACATTTTCAGGCAAACTGCAAAAAAATATTACTCTTTCAAACCATGTAACATCTATGATATTTGATGAAAAAACAGGTAAATTTTTAGCAGCATCTAATACTGGATTATACAGTATATCAAAAGATGATTTTGCTATGGAGAAAATATTAAATGGTAAAATTATATCTGTTTTTGTAGAAAATTTTTCAAGCAGGCTGGAAGTAATGACAGATATTGGTTTTACTGTTTATGATTATCCAGCTATGCGTCCTGTTATTGCTCTTGATGGGGTAAATGGTGGTATAATAAAGAGCGATGGTGCAAATTTTGCAGCTTTCAGCGGTTTCAATTTTATAAAAATATATGATTTAAAGCAGAATATTCATATTGGCACAATAGCGGTGGATAGTCTTGGTGTAGTTAATTTTTATCCGCCTGATGCTGTTTATGGCACAAATATTTCAGCATCATTTATTGCTGCAGCTGCAGGCTCCACTATGGAAAAGCAGGAATATAACAGAGATAAAATATGTGCTCCCATTGCTGCAATGGTTGCAGGGGTATACAGCCCAGAACGCATGGATATTGGAAAAGTTCAGATAGATAAAGTTGATGAAATATATAATGTGCCTGCTCCAAAAGTTAATGAGCCTGCACAAGTAAAAAGTCCACAGATTTCTTTTAAAGATGGCATTCTCACCGTTCCTGAAATAAAAGCAGTGGGGCAGGTGGCAGATGTTAAGATAGATGATAAAATCACACCAGCAAAAGAGATGAGTGAAATATCGTCACCAGCTGCACCAAAAGTAAAAGATATTGAAGAATTAATGGCGGCTAAAATTCCTAACTGGGTAGCTAACAGGAAAAATCTTCCTAAAAATAATGCAGTAGGCAGTGGCAATAATGAGCAGGAAGCATTGCTTGCAGCAAAATCTCAGCTTAAAAATAGTATAGTAAGGCAGGCTTTAAGTGATTTAGTCCACGAAAAAGAAATATCTGCTGTTGATAATATTGAAGCTAAAAAACGGATACTTTGGCAGTCAGCAGCAAAAGCAGTTAATAGTTTAGACAGTAAAATTTTTACAGTTGATACATGGTTATCTCCAGCAGGACAGCATTTTATACATTTGGTTATGGATAATAAAACACTCCATGAAAAAGGCACAGAGTATTTAAATAAAGAAATAATAAAGTATTATTCTGCTGATTTTGAAAACTATATGCAGGAAAAACCCGTTAGTCTAGAGTAAAGGTAATGGAAACTTATCAAATTTATTCTTTATTTTCAAATTCAGTCCAGCTACGCATTTCTGTTTCCTTCCTATTCGGTCTGGAAATGCTTGCATCGCAAAAACGGGGTATTGCCCATATTAATGGCAAGCCGTTTTCTATACTCCCAAGCGAAGTGTAGTGAAAAAAACACTCCCCTTGAATTTGAAAAACTACGCTTTGCCAAAGCAAATTCGGCTATTGCTCACTAAAGACGAAGCACCCTGCTTCTTTCCTTGTTATACTGAGCTTGATTTTTAAGCGAAGTATCTAAACAACTAGATACTTTAAATATATTACACTCTGCTGCAATATATATAATCTAGATTTTTCGCCTTTAAAATCAGGCTCAAAATGACTTATAGTGTGAAAACAGTGGTGTCAATACTAAGTTTGAAATATAGCGAAGTATCTAACAAGCTAGATAGTTTTAAAAATATTATATACTGCTGTAATAATATAATTTAGATTTTTAGCCTTTAAAATCAAGCTGAAAATGACTGCAATATAAAATTTTGGATAAGTATATTTACTTATTATTTAAAATAAATTTAATGAACTTTTTAATTTCAGGCAGTTTTTCAGTCTGCACTTTATCTATTAATATTAATGTAAACTTATCAAGCACATTTAATGGTCTGTATTCCAGTTTTAAATAATCAAGAGCTTCGCATGTTGTATTTTCCATACTACATGGCACAGCAAGACAGGCATATTTTGCCATAGATATAAGCTCATAAGTGCCAACAAGTTTATATGTAAACATTTCAACACCTGCAGATAAATCACATAGTATGGAAGCGACTGCTGAGGCTTTTGCATAGTTATCTTTAAAAAGACGGCAGCAATACTGCCTTACATCTTTATGTTCATCCTGTTTATAAAGTCTTGGGCTTTCTTTACTAAAACATTCCATACTTATAGGTTCTATAAGGTAATATTTTTCAATATCTGGATAAACTGCCACAAGATGAGGAAGCGGCGAGCTGTAATCTATACCGCTTACTAATATTTTCAGTTCCATAGAACGCATTGTTCTTGCAATCAGGTTTATAAATGACTGCTTTGTATAAATATCTTTTTCACTCATAACTTATTTCAGGCTGCCCTGTCGCTCCATAAATTTATAATGTTTTATAAGTCCGTAATTTTAACTATATTATTATCACATTAAATTCTTCGCTATTCTCAAAATGAAAGCAGGCATAAAAAGTGCTTTCAAATGACAAAATTACTAATATTATGTCATACTGAGAGTGATAAGGCGAAGTATCTAGATGGACTTATTTAAAACAGTATCATAAATTATATCTTATATTAAAACATCTTGTGTAATCCGTCAATCTTTTTACAGGCATTTTCATACATATCATTCTGCCTGCCTGTTAAGTATTTATTTTCCATATTTGATTTATTATTTACTTTATCAGCAAGGGATGGCACACTGTCTGCTGCATTATTTGCGGCATTTGCATTGCTTAGTCCATTATTTCCTGATTTATTATTTCTTGGAGTATATGAACTTGCTTTAATAGATTTTTCAATATCTGGAAGCACATCACTCATAAGGTCAGTAATAATATCATCAGCAGTTTTCAGTGCAGCTTTTTCTGCATCAGGGTTATATGAAATATCCCCTTTATTTAATGGTGGAAGCGGCATGGAAGAAAAATATTCTGGAGCATTGCCAAATTTATCTAATATTGTTGGCGTCTTATCAACATCAGGCACAATATTTTCATATCCTGCTAATTTTTCAGAATTATTATTCTGTGTGCCTGCATTATCTTTTTTTGTATTATATTTTGCCTTTTTTGATGGCATTTTTCTCATATCTTCTATTAATTTATATGGGTCATAAACATTATTAACAAAGTCTTTGTTTATCATTCTCCTAACAGGTTTATCTGCATTTTCTTTATTATTATCCATCTGGTTTTTAATATCAGCTATTTTTTCAGGATTATTTTTTATATCATTTGCAGAATAGATTAAATTTTCCAGTCCTTTTTTACCCTGAGCCATATTTTTCAGGTTTTTAATCATTGAAGCACCTGCATTTTTATTTGATGCTATTGCTTTTGCATATTTTTCTGGTGCCATTAACATTGCTTTTTCTTTAATTTCTGAGCTAATGTTAGGATTTTCAAGAGCTGCCATTCTTTCTGCTTCTTTTATAATATTATCAGGTTCTGGCACCCATCTTTCTGGGAAAAGTTTATTTAATTTTTCCTGTGGCATATTAGGGTGTTTATATGCAGTATTTTTTACAAGGGGATTTTTATCTTCAGATAAAGCTGCAATAGCTTTGGGTGGTGTTTTTGGATTTGCAGCAAGCCCCATACGGACACATTCATCTGGGTTATTCACATTATAAAGTATTTCTTCAATAGATAAGCATGGATTTGACATATATTTTTTATTAAAATCGCAGTCCCTGTTTTTACCTGCGGATATTTTTCGCATAATTTCTGGTGTAATGGCGGGGTTCTCAAGCATATCACTGTGTAGTCCTGAATAATTGCTTAAATCTTCCATCATATTTTTAGAAACAGATGGATTTTTAGCAAGAGCTTTAAGCACATTATTTGATTTATCTTTTGCAAGGTGTTCTAAAACATCTGGTGGAGTATTTGGGTTTTCTGCAACAGCAGCACGGACTGCTTCATCATCAGATGATGCTTTTTCTCGTAAAATATTTGGGTCAGCTGCTTTGTTTCTTAAAGCATAAGTCTGCACTGGAGTATTTGCAAGTTCATTAATATATTCTTGAGCCAGCTGTGGATTCTCTGCTATTATTTTTAAAAGTTCATTATCTTCTGGAAACCCGTTTTTTATATCTTCAAAGTATTTTTTTGCTGCATTGTCTAATACTTTTCTTTCTGTTTTTTCTTCAGGGCTCATCATATAGTCATCTATTTTATCTTTAATATCAGGTGCACTTATTGCAGCAAGCCCTAAAGTTGTGCCTAAAAGTGCAGCTGCTGCTAATTTTTTAGCAGTAGATAATGGTTTGTGTGATGGTGTTTCTTTTTTAGTATCAGCTGCTTTATTGTTTTTATTTTGCTTTATATCTGAACTATTGCTATTAGTTTCTTTCATATTAGAAAGATTTGCAAGCATATCTTCTTTTTGTTTTGCAGTATCTTTATTTTTATCTGTTTCTTTAACAGGCAATTCTTTTTTTTTTGTTTCTTTTATATCAGCAGATGGCATTTCTGTTTGCTTTTCTTCTGCTGTTTCATTCTCTTCTTTTTTATTTTCTTTATGTTTTTCCAGATATTCATTTACTATTTTAGATGTATCTTTTTTGTTTATTCCTGCTACTACATAGCCCGGAAAAAGCTGATATACAGTAGGTGAAAGCCCTTTTTGCTTTAAAAGCTGTTCTACCATATCTATATCGTTTGAAGGCACTATTAAGGCAGATGCAGGGTTAGTATTTGCATTATTTTCATTTATAAGTGTAGGAATAAGGTCTTTCTCTATTAAGTTATCCCATTCTTTTGCAGCATTTTTACCAAAAGGTTTATCAACTGCTACAGCAACATACCCAGAATCATGTATAGAATCATACATTTCAAATTTCTGAGTGTTTTTAGATACCCCTTTTTCTGCCAGTTTTGTCTGTAAACCAAACCTGTTAAAACTGTCTGTTACATCATCTATAAATTTGCCATTGCTTTTAAAGAGCATAAGCATTTACTCCATATACTATATATAATAAAACCCTGCCTGAATAAAGGCAGGGAAATATTTACATTTATTTGCCAGAAAGTTCTTTATATATACCTATATATAAGTCAGCAGGGATAGACCATGAATAATCTTTTTTCATAGCCTGTGTTATCATATTATCAATATGTTTTGGTCTGTCAAAATAAGTAGAAACTGCCCAGCCCATAGTGTTATAAAGAGCCTGTGGGTCAATATCATAAAATTTAAAGCCTGTTCCTGTGCCATTATATTCATCATACTGGTCAATAGTGTCATCAAGCCCGCCAGTTGCACGCACAATAGGCAGTGTGCCATATACTTGACTGTAAAGCTGGTTTAAACCGCATGGCTCATAAAGGGAAGGCATAAGGAAGAAATCACTTCCTGCTTCTATTAAGTGGGAGCGTGTTTCATCATAGCCAATGTATGCACCTATTATGCCGGGATACCTTGCAGGAAGCCCGCCAAAATACCACTGTGCATCTTCATCACCAGAGCCAAGTATAACCACTTGACATACCATAGAACTAACTGCTCTTTCTACAGCACCTGCTAAAAGACCAAGTCCTTTTTGTGAAGCAAACCTGCCAATAAAACCAAAAAGTGGCACATTTGGAGCATCATTTAAATCAAACATTTTTTGCAGTGCTTTTTTATTTGCTTTTTTACCAGTTTTATATGTTTTAATATCATATTGTTTCGGTATTAATTTATCAGTTTTAGGATTCCATACATTTGTATCAATACCGTTTAATATACCGCATAAATCAGCAGAGCGGCTGCGAAGAAGGTCATGAAGACCACCAGAGCCTATGGGACCCATTATTTCATGGGCATAAGTAGGGCTTACAGTTGTTATTTTATCGGCAAAAGCGATACCGCCTTTTAAAATATTTAATCTGCCAAAGGATTCAAAAGCACCTGCATTAAAATCCTGTGGATATATTTTTGCATAATCAACTACACTTGTATCAAAGCTGCCCTGATAACCAATATTGTGTATAGTAATCACTGAGCGAGTGCCCCAGAAAAAAGCGTCTTCACCGCATTTTAAATAATATGGTATAAATCCAGTCTGCCAGTCGTTAGTGTGTATAATATCTGGCTGAAAGTTTAAATCTTTTGCAAGCTGCATAGCAGCACGGCAGAAAAAAGCATATCTGTAAGGATTATCAGAATATTCTCCAAAACTTTCATGATATATGCCCGGTCTGTCAAAATATTTGCTAAATTCTATGAAATATACATCATTGCCATAAGGCTCATTAGTATGATAAACACTAAACCATTCTTCACAGTTTCCCATATGAACACAAGCCATATCCATAACTTTTTTAAGTTTATATTTTTCTCTATTTACTTTTGAGTAAAGGGGCATAACAGATTTTACTTCAATCCCTTTACCAGCTAATGCTTTTGGCAGTGCAGAAGAAACATCTGCAAGACCACCTGTTTTTGCATAAGGCTCTATTTCACTTGCAACAAATAAAACTTTAATTTTACTCATATTACCCCCTGAAAGTAAACATAGTATTATGTTTATTAAGATACCATATATATTTTTATATTACAAGGCTATACATTAATTTTTTGGTAAAATATAAAATCTAAAAACAATTGCGAAAGTTTAAGCAGTTGTTTAAGTTCTCATAAAAAAATATCATTAGCCGATTTATAATTAAATAATTTTCCAGCATAATTATTCATCCAGTCTTGTATTTTTTTATATAAGCAGTTGAAAAGTTTTTAATATCAGTTTTCTTTTTAATAAACTCATATATAAGTTTATTATTCTCATTACTTCACATTTATTTTTTTGGCTAAAAAATAATATTTCTTTTAAAGAGTTTTAACAACCACTTTTTTATTTATTCATTTTTTTGCAATCGTTTTTAGATTTTACCTAAAATAAAAATATGTATTCCTGAGAGAATGAAATAACCGAAGTAACTATCTATGTTATGAGAGATAAAGAGCAGGCATATTAAGCACCTGCTCATATATTTATAATAAGTGAAATTTATAAATAAATTAGATTATTTTGTTTCCAAAACTGCTTTGCATAAAGCTTCTACAATATAATCCTGGTCATCAGCTTTTAAAAATGCACTCATTGGAAGGCTCATAATTTCTTTTGAAACTTTTTCACTGATTGGCAAATCGCCTTCTTTAAATCCGCAGCCTGCATAACATTCCTGTATATGTAAAGGAATAGGGTAGTGAATAGCTGTAGGGATACCCTGCTCATTAAGTTTTTTAGCAACTTCTTCTCTGTTTTTTACTCTAATAGAATACTGTGCATATACACTGACTTTACCTTCAGGTATATATGGAGTAATTATGTCAGAAATATCGCCTTTATATGCAGCTTTAATTTTTGCAGTGTAATCGCTGCCTATTTTTATTCTTGCAGCAATTTCTTCTTTAAAATGTGCAAGTTTAACATTAAGAACAGCTGCCTGCACAGCATCAAGCCTGCCGTTTATTCCAATATATTTATGTTTATATCTTGCAATCTGCCCATGGTTTCTAAGGCTTGCAATCATTTCTGCTTCTTTGTCATCATTAGTAAATACCGCACCACCATCACCATAGCAGCCAAGTGGTTTAGATGGGAAGAAACTTGTGCAGCCTAAACTATTATAGTTGCAGCTGTATTTACCATTATCTACAGCACCAAAGCTTTGGCAGGCATCTTCTATAAGTTTAATATTAGTGCCTTTTACAAGTTCATAAAATTTATCCATATCAGCAGGAAGTCCGTATAATGATACAGGAATAATAGCCTTTGTTCTTTCATTAATAAGTGGTTTTACTTTTTCTACATCAAGATTATATGTTTTTTCATCAATATCTGCAAATACTGGTTTTGCACCAACTAATGCAATAACTTCTGCTGTTGCAATAAATGTAAATGGTGTAGTGATAACTTCATCACCTGCTTTTATATCATAAGCCATAAGAGCAAGTAAAAGTGCATCAGTGCCAGAAGAAACACTTAATGCATATTTTGAACCAACATAATTTGCTAAGTTTTTTTCTAATTTTTCAACTTCTGGACCCATGATATACATAGATGAACCCATAACATCAAGAACTGCTTTATCTAATTCTTCTTTATAAGCATTATATTGTGATTTTAAATCTGCAAACGGAATCTGCCTGTTCATAATTCACCCCTTATTTTTCATTAATGTTTTAGACTATCATATATTAGCTTGCTTTTCAATAGTATAAAATGTAAAATTGCTAAAAATATTAATTTATTAGGTGTGATATAAAAAAGATACTAAATAATATATATTTACAATCTGGATTATCAAGCGAAGGTTTAAAAAAATATCTGTCTAATTTTTCGTGGCAGATGGGAGATTATATTTTTTCTCTTACTGCTTCACTTATTGTAGGCATTGCAGTTGCCAGATATTTAGGTCCTGAAATGTATGGCATTATTGCTTTTGCAACAGCTGTATATGCAGTTTCTGTTATTATTGTATCTCTTGGTATTGATGATATTATTATGAAAGATATGATGCAGCATGCAGAAAAACAGGGCGGCATTCAGGGCTCAGCACTTTTTATTAAATTTGCAGTGGCTTTTATAGTTTACAGCATTACAGTCATATACTGCTTAATAAATTATAATGGCGATAAACTTTATTCTGTATTAATAATAGCTGGAGCCGTTTTATTTCAGCCATTTTCTGTTTTTTCATGTATTTTTTTAATAAATGCTCAGGCAAAATATACATCTATTGCAAGAATGATAAGCTATAGTTTATCATCTTTATTAAAAGTAATATTAATAATATTTAAAGCTCCAGTTATATATTTTGCATTTGCAGTTTTTATTGACTATGCAGTGCTTTATTTAACAGTTATACTAATGTATAAATATAAAAATTATACGGTATCAGGCTGGTATATAGATATATTTTATATAAAATATATATTAAAAAGTGCTGTTCCATTATTTGCAGCAGTGTTTTTTTACACATTTTACCAAAAAATTACTGTTATTTTTATCAGTAGTATGTATTCTGATTATGCATCAGGTATTTACAGTGCTGCTGCAAGGCTTACAGAGATATGGTATATGGTGCCTGCTGTTTTAATGACAGCTTTTTTTCCTGCAATAGTTAAGGCAAAGCAAATAAGTGAAGAAGAATATAAGGAACGAATAAAAACTCTTTTTTATGTTACAACAATTCCTTTGATTTTAATGGCATTATTTGCTGCATTATTATCTCCATTTATTATAAAAATCCTTTATGGAGAAAAATATATTCAGTCTAGTATAGTTTTAGCTTTAACAATATGGTCTGTTCCATTTATATCTTTTTATGTAATATCAAGTAAATGTTTTATAATAGAAAATAAGTTAAAGCATTTGTTATTTAGAAGTGTTTTGTCATTTATACTTATTATCATTTTAAATTATATTTTAGGCAGCCTTTATTATTTAAAAGGGTTTAGTGCTGCTGTTTTAATATCATCATTTATTTCTTTTTTCTTAATAGACTTATTTTTTAAAGATACAAAACATTTATTTTTTATAAAATTATCTAGCATATTTTTACCATTTATATATATTCTTAATTTATTAAAAAAAGAACCAAATAATCCTTAAATATTAATTTTTATTATAAATTTTCTGATTTTATTTGACAAAGCAGCGGCAAATTATGTATTCTATTCTATTATTTTAATTGGAGGAAAGATGGAAGCACAGTCAACATTAATAGCATCTATTGATAAGTTTCTTACAACAGGCACAGAAATACTTTTTAATAATATAGTGTTTTATGTATTTATTGTTGTAGCAATATTATTTACAGTTTTACTTAAAGGCTCACAATTTAAGTATGTATTTCATGCAGGTAGTTTGTTATTTGCTAAGCATCATGGTGGCGGAACATCTGGTTTTGCAAGTTATGCAATCAGCACAGCAAGCCGTGTTGGCACAGGTAATATGGCAGGTATTATGGTGGCAATATCTGTGGGCGGTCCTGGTGCATTATTTTGGATGTGGATGATGGCATTATTTGGCTCTGCATTAGCATTTGCAGAAGGAACTCTTGCACAGCTTTATAAAGAGAAAAATTCTCTTGGGCAGTATGTTGGAGGTGCATCTTTTTACATACGCAGTAAATTAAAACTTCCTGTATTATCTTTAATATTTGCAGTAATTATGATATTAACTTATACAGCATTTAATGGTGTGCAGGCAAATACTATTGCTGGGGCATTAAGTTCTTATAATTTAGACCCAAGCATTACAGGTATTGTATTATCAATTATCATAGCATTTATATTATTAAGCCCGGGACGAACAGCCATTATTAAAGCATGCACATATATTGTGCCTGTTATGGCTATTCCATTTATACTGTTTGGTTTAGTGGTTATTTTAATGAATATTACAATGATTCCACATGTATTTTATGTAATCATTACTCAGGCATTTATGCCAGAAGCTGCTTTTGGTGGTGCAATAGGGCATACAATGGCAACTGGTTTAAGAAGAGGTCTTTTCTCAAATGAAGCAGGTATGGGGGGTGCTCCACATGCAGCAGCAGCTGCTACAACAACTCACCCAGCTCGTCAAGGTTTTATTCAAATGTTTTCAGTATTTACTGATACATTAATAATCTGCTCAGTTTCAGGTTTTATTCTTTTACTTTCTCCAGAAGCTATGGCTAAAATAGGTGAATTAAAAGGGATTAACCTTATGCAGTATGCAATGAATACTCATTTTGGTCAGTTTGGCTCATTATTTATTACTTTATGTGTGGTATTATTTGCATTCAGCTCAATTTTAGGTAATTTTTTCTATATTCAGACAGGTGTAACTGCTATAAAAGACAGTAAATTATCATACTACATAGTTGTTGTAATGACATTGATGCTTGTTTTAGGCGGTTCTATTGCAAATCTTACTACAATATGGAATTTAGGTGACTTTTTAATGGGCTTTATGGCATTAATCAATATTATTGTGCTTGTTATGCTTTATAAACCTGTTACAGCTTTATTAAATAATTACATATCACAATGGAATCAAGAAAAAATACCAGTTTACATAAAAGGTGATATTCCTGAAATAGAAACTGATGCAGTAACTCAATGGGATGGAAGTGATGCTGACTCTGTAAAATAATATTTTTATTTTATATATTTATAAGCCTGTAAAGCCAAATTTGCAGGCTTTTTTATTGAAAAAATATATTTATAATGTTATAAAAAACATTATTTTAAAAAGATAAGAGCGTAAGTATGGATAAAATTACAGAAAAAGCATTAAAGTTACACAAGCAGGGCAATAACTGCTGCCAGTCAGTATGTCTTGCCTTTGCAGATAAATTAAATATTGATGAAGATGTTTTATTTAAAATAAGCGAAGGTTTTGGTGCTGGTATGGGTAATCTGCAGGGCAGCTGTGGTGCATTAACAGCAGCAGTTATCATTGCAGGAATATGCAACAGCGGTGGAAAAGATGCAGAAACCCGCACAAAAACAAAAACATACCGTCTTGTATCACAGATAAATAATCAATTTATAGACCTTGTTGGTTCTATGAGCTGCAAAGAGATAAAAGGGGTTGGAACAGGCAAAGTTTTAAAAAGCTGTGATGGCTGTATAGAAACTGCTGTATATATTGTTAATAATTTAATTTTTAGAGAAGGTGAAAGTTAATATTATGGCATTGTTTTTGCTAAAAAGTATAGTGTAATGTATTTATTACAGGGAGATATTATGGAAACAAAAGATATTAATACAGATGCTTATACTATTTTAGAATCAGATGAATTTGATGTTCTTTTAGATGCAGTTGAGCTGATGGCAAAAGCTCAAGGGAATTTATTATCTTTGCAGCGGTCTGTGGAAGAATTAAAAATTATGATGGATAATACAGAGTTTGCAACTGATGACTTTTCTCTTCAAGATAATGCTGCAATATATGCTGCTCTTGATAAAGTGGAAAATCTTGTAGAAACTCTTTCCTATGATAATTATATTAATGATGACTATATTACAGACAAATAATATAAAATAGAGTATTTTTTAAAATTTATTTATATTATTATAGTTATGAATTTTTTGTTTTAATATCTAAATATTGTAAAAAAATATTTAGATACTGTATAAAAATGTATTATAATAATTAGTTAAAAAATATATTTTGCTGTTAATTAGCAAGTCAAATAATAGTGTTGGACTTATCCCCGCTACAGTCATTTTGAGCCTGATTTTTTAAAGGCGAAAAATCTAAATTACATATATTGCAGCAGTGTATAATGTGTTTAAGTTATCTAGATTTTTAGATACTTCGTCTTTGATAAGGTTCAGTATGACCTAATTTACTTTATAAGTTCATTATATTACTGTTATGCAACTTTTTTTAGTAAGTCTAGTAATCTTTATTTACATAAACCTTTTGAAAAGCCTTGATATTTTATTTATCATTGTTTTTATATGTTATGGTTAATAGTATCAATAATCATGCTGCTTGATGATTGGGGGGGGGAATACGGAATTTCAAGTTGAAAAATACTTACATCGTTTTCTTTTTTAATAAAAAGCTTCCCATTGCAGTGCTGTTCCACAAGCATTTTTGTAAAAAACAGACCTAAGCTTTTGTTATCAAATCTGTTTTCTCCAAGAGCATAATATGGGTCAAAAAAATGAGATATTTCATTATCATTTAACTGCACACCATTTCCCTGCACCTGAATAATTATTTTTTCCACTGTGGTATATAGTTTAATTTTAATAAGACCATGAAATTTATTATCAACACACATTTCCTGATAATTTTGTATAAGATGATTAATAGTAATAACTATTTTTGTTATAATCTGCTTTAATGCAGCATGCTCTGTTTCTACAATTAAATCAATTGTAGAAATATCTGCATATTTAAGATAATCTAAACCATTAATAGTGCATTTTACATCTGAAAGGTCAAGCATATCTTTAATAGAAACTAAGGCTTCCCTAAGAAGTGCTGGTATATGCACAGTTTCTGAAACATTATCATTTTTTGCATCAATAATACTTTGGAAAGAATCAATTATACTAGACATAAAAGCAATATGACGCATTGACTGGTCTACACTTTCTTTAAGATAATCTTCTGTAAGTTCATTATGGGTGTAAGCATCATATATATCCTGCACAGTAATTCCAAGAGCATTTAAAGGCTGCCGCCAGTAGTGGGCAATAGAGATAATCATATCACTCATAGAAATAAGTCTTTTCTGGTCTTGAATATATTTTTCTTTTTCCATGCGTTTTTTGATTTCACTATTAACAAGCTCTGTTAATGATAAATTGCGTTCTTCAGAATGTTTCAACTTTGCAAATACATTTACTTTTGCAAGCAGCTCATTTCCAACAAAAGGTTTTGTCATATAGTCATCAGTGCCAAGGTCATAGCCTTTTAACCTTTCATCTATATTATTTTTAGAAGAAAGCAGAATAATGCGTATATATTTTAATTTTTCATTGCTTCGTATAGATTTTAAAACTTCAAAGCCATCCATACCGCTCATAATTATATCAAGCAGAATTATATCAGGCATAATATCAGGCAGGATTTCAAGAGCCATTTCTCCACTGTCAGCTTCATTAACATCAAATTTGCTGTTCAAAAAGATAGATTTAATGAGACCACGAATAACAGGGTCATCATCAACAGCAAGGATTTTAGTCTTTTTTTCCTTTTGCTCCATGCTTTTATGATACTCCACGAGTTATATTTACAAGATATATACTCTATCACACTTTTACAAATAATAAAAGAGTATTTATAAAATGTAAGTAAAATATTTTAGATTTTAAAATCAGGATAATATAATAAATTAATATTTGACATTGTATTTTTAATAATTTAATATAAATATATAAATGTGGGGAATATTATGTTTAGAGTATATATTTCTATAATTTTTATGTGTTTCTTTATACCATATATAGTATTTTCTGAGCCTGTATCAAAATGTTATTCTACGGACATATTTCTTTTAAAAACAAGTTATGATAAATCAAACACAGAAAAATATGGTATGAATCATCAGCTTTTTGTTTCTTATAAACAAAGCAATGAAAAACTTTCCCTTAATGGAGAAGCAGTATTAGATAATAAAGGGCAGCTTGATGGTATTAGTTATAAAAGTGATGATATATCTTTTTTTATACCTGTTAATGAAAAGCAGATTATTTTTAATGATAAAACAATAAAAAAGATAAAGGAAAGTGAATGCTTTTCGTTTTTATCATATTATGACAGTATTATAAATAAGAAAGGTGATGTTGTTTCTATTTTCTCTTATGGCAAAGAGTTTAAAGAATTAAAGTTTCAAAAAACATATAAGCCGTCTTTTGACTGCAGCAGGGCAGAATTTCCAATAGAAAAAGCAGTATGTTTAAATAATGAAATATCTTATATGGACAGGCTTTTTTATTCTATGAAAGAATGTTATATGGCAAAAGCAAAAAATTTATCAGATAAAGAATCGGTCAAAAAAATTGGAAAAATTGCAGATGATTTTATACAGTATCGTAATAAAATATACCGTTCAAATAAAGAAAATTTTACTGCTTTAGAAGAAATGGAGATTAAAAAAGCATATTCTCTTGGTATAATGTTTCTTCCTATGACTATTGCTGCAAATAATGGGAATTTAAGGATATTAGGCAGAGATTTATTTATGTCTTATTATATGCTTTCTATGCAGGGTATAAAATATACTGGAGATTATGAAAAAGGGCTTGCTTTAAGTGATGTAGTAAAAGCTGTGTTTGGTAAATATTATGATGAGATAATGTTTTATTATTCAGGTGTATATGATAGTATGAATAACAGGCTTTCAAGTTTACTTTATTATACAGTATATCTTTTAGAAAAGTATAATTTAGCAGATAAAGATGGCAGTTTTATATGCAGATAAATCTATTTTAATATAAAATAAAAGCCTTTTTGAGAGTGTCAAAAAGGCTTTTTTGTTTGAGTGTTAGTATATGATTTAATATTATTTAATATTAATCATTTTTTTAGGTGCTTCTTCTGGTTCTTTTTTAGGTATGGATATTGTTAAAATTCCATTTTCAAAAGCAGCATGTATATCGTTTTCAGATACTGCATCGCCTACATAAAAGCTTCTTGAACAATTACTGCTGTATCTCTCTCTTAAAATGAATTTACCATCTTCAGAGTTGTTTTCCAAATTTTTACTTGTGCTTACTGTTAAGTAGCCGTCTTTTAATTCCGCATTGATTTCTTCTTTCTTAAAGCCGGGTAAATCGATATGGATTTCAAAACTACTGTCATTTTCTTTAATATCTGTTTTCATTAAATCACATTCGTTTCTGCGAAATACTTTCTCCATATCTTTTGTAAAATCATTATTGAGTAAATCTCTAAAAAGCTGGTTGTTAAAAATTACTGGTAACATATTTTTCTCCTTATTATATATAATGTGTTTCTAGCTTTATGATTTATAAAGCTAAATATATAAAAATTATTAGCACTGTCAAGTGGTGAGTGCTATTTTTTTATAAAAAGCTTAAATTATTTATATTAAACAAGAAATATGTTGATTACTTTATAAATATTAACATTTATATAAAATATGTCTATATTATATTTTTGGATAATAGTTTTTGTAAATACATTAAAATTTAATTTTTAAAGTTGTGTTTAAATAATTAAAATATTTTATATTATTACACAATGTGAAAATATATAAAAATATGTAAAAAAATGCTTTGAAAAATATGTTGACAAATATTTCAATTATGTTACAACATAAAAATAATTATAAAATATAACTTTATTTTATAATTTAAAAAAATTTATCTTTAAAAGGTGTTTTATGGATACTTTTATGTTAGTTTTGCAGTTTATAGTTCTATTGGCTGCTATATTTTTAGGTGTTCGCCTTGGTGGTATAGCCATAGGTTATGCAGGGGGTTTGGGTGTTGTTGTGCTGTCCCTTGGTCTTGGTATGTCTCCGGGTGTTATTCCATGGGATGTTATTTTAATTATTATGTCAGTTATTGCTGCAATTACTGCTATGCAGGTTGCTGGGGGGCTTGATTATCTTGTTCAGATTGCAGAAAGAGCATTAAGAAAAAACCCTAAAAAGATAAACTATCTTGCACCAACAGTTACATATCTTTTAACTTTATTTGCGGGAACAGGGCATACTGCTTTTTCTATGATACCAGTTATCGTTGAAGTTGCAAAAGAGCAGAATATTAAACCTTCAGCTCCACTGGCACTGGCAGTTGTTTCTTCTCAAATTGCTATAACAGCTTCTCCTGTAAGTGCTGCTGTTATATTTTTAAGTGGTGTGCTTGAGCCGCTTGGTGTAAGCTATCCGCTTTTATTATCCATATGTATTCCTACTACTTATTTAGGCTGTATGATAGCAGCATTTATTGTTAATAAGTTTACTCATTTAAAACTTTCTGATGACCCTGTATATCAAGAAAGACTTGCTGCTGGTCTTATTAAAAAAACACATGCTTCAGTTCAAGATAAAGAGCTTCCAAAAGGGGCAAAACTTTCTGTATTAATTTTCCTGTTAGGTGTTATTGCAGTTGTTATTTATGCAAGTGCAATAAGTGATGCTTTAAAATGGATTGACCCTGTTATTATGAAAAGAGACCATGCGATTATCAGCTTTATGCTTGCTATTGCTACAATTATAACAATTGCATGTAAACTTGATGTTTCAAAATTAGTAGATACAAGCACATTCCGTTCAGGTATGACAGCAGCAATATGTGTTTTAGGTGTTGCATGGCTTGGCGATACTTTTGTAAGGGGACATATTGAGGGTATTACTGAAATAGCACAGGATGTTGTTGGGACTTATCCATTTATGCTTGCAGTTGCATTGATGTTTGCTGCTATGCTTTTATATTCACAGGCAGCAACAGCAAAAGCAATTATTCCAGCTGTTATTATAGCACTTGGCATTACTCCTGAAAATAATGGTGATGTATATATAATTGTTGCTTCATTTGCTGCAGTTTCTGCATTATTTATACTTCCTACATATCCTACATTATTAGGGGCAGTTCAAATGGATGATACCGGTTCAACTAGAATTGGTAAATATATATTTAACCACTCATTTTTAGTAACAGGTGTTTTGATGATAGTGCTTTCTGTTGCTCTTGGATTTTTAGTTGCTCCATTTGCAATAGATTTATTTGGAAGTGTTCCTGCTGTTACAGCTGCACCACAGTAAAAGATAAGCGGAAGTTTTTAAAACTTCCGCTTTTGCAGTATTTTTATAAGCTGATTTAATTAATATTCAAGATACTTATATTTCTACTATTTTATAATTATCATTTCCCATTTTCATTTCTTTCATGTAAGTCAGCTGACGAAGTCCATGACGAGATTTTATTCTTTCTATTAAATCTTTACCTGCATTATGTTCCATATTATAAATAATATCTACACATGCTTTATCAAGTGCTAAAATATCAGTAGAAGCAAGTATGCCGTAATCTGGCACTGTTGGTTTTGCAGCTGATGTGCCTGCACAGTCGCAGTCTATACTCATATTTCTCATAACATTTATAAACACTATTTTTTTTCCAAAATGGTCTATAACTGCTTTGCCGCCTTCAACCATATTTTCCATAAATTTTTTACCAGTTGCACCCCACATTCCTTCATGGAGCTGAGATTTTCCAGTTTTGCCAGAAGCACAGCCTATGGAAATGTTTTTTAATGAGCCGCCAAAGCCGCCCATTGCATGACCTTTAAAGTGGGTAAGCACTACCATAGAGTTATAGTTTAATATATTTTTGCCAAATGCAATATTTTTAAAATGTTTTCCACCTTTTACAGGCAGGTTTACTTCCCCATCTGCATCCATAATATCAACAGGTGCAAATGTCCAGCCATTAGTTTTAAGTGTTTCTAAATGACCTTTTGTGTTTTGTCTTGGACTTGGATAAAGCACATTACATTCTACAATTGTTGGATTTTTTATAACAGTTAAAAAATCTTTAACCCATACTGGTGGTATAATATTTGGACCATGTGGCTCACCTGTGTGCAGTTTTACTGCTACTTTTCCAGTGATTTCCTTATTAATATATGAATATATTCTTTTAAGACCTTCAGGACTTAAATCTTTAGTCATGTATACAGTAGATGTATTTTCCTGTGCAAATAAATCATCAACTGTAATGCTGGATAACACTGCCGGTGTAATAAGACCTGCTTTTAATATATTTCTTCTTGAAATGTCTGCCATACAAGCCCCCTGAATATATACTTTCATTTTATAGTATAATATAATATATGAATATACTATAAAAAAGATACAATACTGTTATTTTTTTGCATAATTCTATTAATGGGTGGACTTTCATAATAAATAATATATACTAAATAATAATAAAACGAGGATACATTGAACAGCTACTTTGAAAAAAATAAATATAAATTATTAGATAAACTGCTTCCATTAATGCCTGAATCTAAGTCTTATACTACAAATATTGATGGTCTTTTGATTGTGAAGCGTGATGCTCCATTTCAGTCAGAAGTATGTTTACAGCAGCCTTTATTAATCTTTTCTGTTCAGGGAGAAAAAAGATATTCTGCAGGCAGTGAAATAATAGATTATAAACAAGGTCAGATAGTATTTCAAGGCACTCCAATGCCATGCTCCAGCTATGTATTAAAAGCATCTAAGGAAATTCCTTATATTGCTATGGTATTTGCAGTTAATATGCAGCTTATGACAGAAGTTATATATTCACTTGATAATGTGGATATATCATCTATGACCCATGCATATTCAAGCCTTGGCAAAATAGAAGCTGGTAATGATATTATTGACAGCTTTATAAGGCTTGCTGATTTATTGAATAAGTCATATAATGATATAAAAGTATTATCGCCGCTTATGCTTAAAGAAATGTATTATTTTCTACTGAAAACTGAATTAAGGGAAAAACTTATTTCTTTTGCAATTACTTCAAGCCAGAATAATAAAATATTAAAAATTATTAATTATTTAAAAGAAAATTATAATAATCATTACAGCATAAATGATTTAGCAGAAATGGTAAATATGTCGCCAGCTACATTTCACCGCCATTTTAAAATGGTTACAACATTAAGCCCTATACAGTATCAGAAGTCTTTAAGGCTTTTGGAAGCTTCTCGCATTATTAAGTATGAAAATGCTACTGTTTCTGAAGCAGCTTTTAAAGTAGGGTATGAAAGCATAAGCCAGTTTACAAGAGAATATAAAAGAATGTTTAGTGTAACACCAAAAAATAAACAGTAACAGTGCGGACTGTATTTCAAAAATTTTGGGTAAGTCCAGCTTAGTTTAGCTTAATTTATTAGTAATTCTTGTTTTTGTAATTTTGTCTTGTTATTTAAGAAAAATTTTTCTTTTTTTACTTAATATTGTTGACCTTATTTCAATAATATACTATACTACTTTTTATAATGAAATTAGGACTGTTTATAAATATAAATTCAGTCACTATATTGGAGGATGACACTATGAGCAGCTACAATGCTTCAACAGACTACTTAAAATCCTATGGGATTAATAATCCAAAAGCAATCTATTTAAATATGCCGACAGAAGCTCTTTATGAAGAGGCTATCAAACGCGGTGAAGGTCATGTGGTAAAAGGCGGTGCAATGGTTTTTGAAACTGGTGCACATACAGGGCGTTCTGCTCAAGATAAATATGTTGTTAGAGAAGCTACTTCTGAAAAAGATGTAAACTGGGATTCTTCAGCTGCTAAAGAAGCAAACGAAGCACAGTTTAACACTCTTTATAATGATATGATGGCTTTTTGCGATGGCAAAGAGTTATTTGTTCAAGAACTATATGCTGGTGCAGATGAATCATGCCGTTTAAAAGTTCGTGTTATTGGCGAATTTGCATGGCATAATATGTTTGCACGCAATATGTTTATATGCGAAAAAGATTTAGCTAAATTACAAGGTTTTCAAGCTGATTTTACAGTTATATATCTTCCTAATTTCCAAGCAGATACAGCAAAACACGGCACTCGTTCAAGCACAGTTATTATGTTAAACTTTGCTAAAAAAGTAGTTTTAATAGGCGGCACTCAGTATGCTGGTGAGCTTAAAAAATCAGTATTTACTGTTATGAACTACTATCTGCCAAAACAAGGAATTATGAGTATGCACTGCTCTGCAAACATTGGTGAAAAAGGCGATACTGCTATTTTCTTTGGTCTTTCAGGCACTGGTAAAACTACACTTTCTTCTGACCCTAAACGCGTTCTTATTGGTGATGATGAACACGGCTGGAATGACAAAGGTGTATTCAATATAGAAGGCGGCTGTTATGCGAAAGTTATTAAACTTTCTAAAGAAATGGAGCCAGATATTTACAGAACTACTCATTCTTACGGCACAATATTAGAAAATGTTGTTTATGATACAATTACTAGAGAAGTTGATTTAGACAGTGATAAATTAACTGAAAATACTCGTTCTTCTTATCCACTTTCTCAAATGCCAAGAATTTCTCCAGATAATAAAGGCGGACAGCCAAAAAATATTATTTTCTTAACTTATGATGCATTTGGTGTTCTTCCACCAGTTGCAAAACTTAACTTAAATCAGGCTATGTATCACTTCGTTTCTGGTTATACTGCAAAAGTTGCAGGCACTGAAAAAGGTGTTAAAGAGCCAACAGCTACTTTCTCTACATGCTTTGGCGAGCCTTTTATGGTATTCCACCCATTCTTCTATGCTAAAATTTTAGCTGAAAAAATGAAAGCTAATGGTGTTAATGCTTATCTTGTTAACACTGGTCTTTTTGGTGGTAAATATGGTGTTGGTCAGCGTTTCTCTATTAAAGATACAAGGGCTATTGTTAATGCTATATTAGATGGTGAAGTTGATAAAGGTGGTTTCCATGATTGTCCAGTATTTGGATTTGGTATTCCTAATGCAATTCCGGGTGTTAATCCAGAAATATTAGACCCATCTAAAGGCTGGAAAGACCAAGCAGAATATAATGCAGCTCTTAAAGAGTTAGCATCTAAATTTATTGAAAACTTCAAAAAATATCCTGAAAATGATATGACAAGTGAAGTTTTAAAAGGTGCTCCAAAAGCATAAGTATAAAATTACACAATTTTATATAAATAATAAGGCGTGCAAAAATGCACGCCTTATTTACTTTTTAAAAGATTAATGCTTAATGCTCCCAACCCAGCTGCAAGCATTATTACAGCATTTTTAATATCTATACTATCCATTATCATTAATACTAATACAGATATTCCCATTGCAAGTGCAACAGCATTAAATATAAGGGTTATTATATTATTTTTTTTACTGCTGCTTTTTGCACTTAATAATTCATTTACAGGTATGTTAAAAAAATCAGCAAGTTTTTGTATTGTTTCTATATTAGGGCATGAAATATCTCTCTCCCATTTTGAAACAGCTTTATCTGTAACACACATTTTTTCTGCTAAATCAGCTTGTGTCATATTGTTTTGTTTCCGTAATTCTGTTAAAATACTTCCTAAACTTTTTTTCATATTTTAATCTCCATTTATATTTTGATTATGATATATTACATCTTAATTATAATAATAAATCAACCGATTTACAGTAGAATTATATAAACTTATAGTTTAGTATTCTTTTATGTGATAAGTATTTGACATATAATGTGAAAACTGTATGTCAATACTGAGCTTTTAAGCGAAATATCTAAAAACATATAGTGTTTTAAAAAGTTCAAAATATTAATTGTAAGAAATAAGTATAATCTTATTAATACAAATACTGCAATTTTATTGAGATACTGTCAAATATTTATACAGCAGTATCTTTTACTTGCATTTTCTGTAAATTATGCTACACATTTATATAAAAATATAATAAAATACTAATCGCTGTTTAATGATATATAATTATGTTATGATAATTATGGAGACTATATATGAAAAAGATGACAGGCAGCCAGATAAGAGCTGCATTTTTAAAGTATTTTGCAGATAACAGCCATACAGTTGTTTTATCATCAAGTCTTGTGCCACATGATGACCCAACACTGCTTTTTGCAAATGCAGGTATGAACCAGTTTAAAGATATTTTTCTTGGCAAGGAAACAAGAAACTATAAAAGAGCTGCATCATGCCAGAAAGTAGTGCGAGCAGGTGGTAAACATAATGACTTGGAAAATGTGGGTAGAACTGCACGGCATCATACATTTTTTGAAATGCTTGGCAACTTTTCTTTTGGTGATTATTTTAAAAGAGATGCAATTAATTTTGCATGGACATTTTTAACAAAAGAATTAGAACTGCCTGTAGAAAAATTATTTGTAACAGTATATCAGGATGATGATGAAGCATTTAATTTATGGCAGGAAGTTGCAGGGCTTTCATCTGATAAAATTTACAGAAAAGGTGCAAAAGATAACTTTTGGCAGATGGGCGATACTGGTCCATGTGGTCCATGTTCTGAAATATTTATAGACCAAGGGGAAAGTGTTGGCTGCGGAAGACCAGACTGTAACCCAGACTGCGACTGTGACAGGCATTTAGAGCTTTGGAATTTAGTATTTATGCAGTTTAACAGAGATGAAAAAGGTAATCTTTCTCCACTTCCAAAACCATCTATAGATACTGGCATGGGTTTAGAAAGAATTGCAGCTATAATGCAGAATAAGCAAAGCAACTATGAAACTGATTTAATCAGACCTATTATAGATTATACTGCACGCCTTGCTGGTGTAGAATATGGCAAAGACGAGCAGACAGATATATCTTTGAGAGTTATAGCAGACCATTCAAGAAGCACAACATTTTTAATTGGTGATGGTGTTCTGCCTTCTAATGAAAAAAGAGGGTATACATTAAGAAAAATTATGAGAAGGGCTATGCGTCATGGTAAAATGCTTGGTTTAGAGCATGAATTTTTCTATAATGTATGCGGGTATGTGGTAGATTTTATGAAAGACCATTATGTTGAGCTTACAGATAAAAAATCATTTATCACAAAAACTGTTGAAACAGAAGAAAAAAGTTTTGGAAAAACTCTTGCAACAGGTATGAAAATTATTGAAGAAGAACTGCTTGAAAAATATAAATCATCAAAAATTATTGACGGAGAAGATATTTTTAAACTTTATGATACTTATGGATTTCCTGTAGACTTACTTGAAGATATAGTAGCAGATGCAGGCTACTCTCTTGATATGGCAGGCTTTGATAAAATGATGGAACAGCAGCAGGTGCGTGCAAAAGCATCATCACTTGGTATTGCTGCATGCGGCACTTCTGATGCTTTAAAGGAATTAAGTGGTCATATTGTTACAGAATTTGGCGGCTATGCAGGGCTTATTGCAAGCGGTAAAATTCTAGCTATGGTATCAAATGATAAAAGAGTATATGAAGTGCAGGACGGGGATAATGTTGACATTATCCTTGATGTTACTACAAGCTATCCAGAAGGCGGTGGTCAGGCAGGGGATAAAGGCATAATTTCTGGCAGTGAAGGCAGTCTTTTTAAAATAGAAAACACTTTAAAATTAAACGATATGATTATCCACAGGGGTAAAGTATTAAAAGGCTTTTTTAAAGAGCAGGATAATGTAAAAGTTGAAGTTGATGAAACTATTAGACAGTATACAGAATATAATCATACTGCCACACACCTTTTACATAAAGCTTTGCAAAAAATCATTGGAGACCATGCAAGGCAGGCAGGCTCTCTTGTTAATGATGAAAGACTGCGTTTTGACTTTACTCATTATCAGGCTTTAACAATTGAGCAGATAGATGAAATTGAGATGGAAGTAAATAGAGCTGTTACAGCTAACTATCCAGTTCATAAAAGAATAGAAACACTTGAAGATGCTATGCAGGAAGGAGCAACTGCACTATTTGGAGAAAAATATGGAGAAGAAGTGCGTGTTGTGCAGATTGCAAACTATTCAAAAGAGCTTTGCGGCGGCTGCCATGTGGATAGAACTGGTGTAATTGGACTTTTTAAAATACTTTCAGAATCAAGCGTTGCACAAGGTGTGAGACGAATAGAAGCTGTTACAAGCCATAAGGCATTTAAATATCTTTCAGACATGGATAAAAGTATGAAACAAGTGCTTACTGTTTTAAAATGTCAGCCTGCAGAAGCAGCCGAAAGAGTTGCTGATATACTTAAAAACAATAAAGCACTTGAAAAGAGAGTAAAAGCAGCAGGGGAGCGTATTGTTCCAAAAATTACAGATACTATATTTAAAAATGTGAAAGAAATTAATGGAATAAAAGTTGCACGAATATTATTTGAAAAGTCTAATATCCCTTTAATGAGAGAAGTGATTGATGCAGGCAGGGATAAATTAGGCAGCTGTATTATTGTAATTGGTGCAGAGACTGATGAAGATAAGGCAGTAATTATATGCGGTGTGTCAAAAGATTTAACAGATAAATATAATGCTGGAGCTATAGTTAAAGAAATTGCAGCAGCAGCAGGTGGCTCTGGCGGCGGTAAAGCTGATATGGCTCAAGCTGGCACAAAGCATATTGATAAGCTTCCAGAAGCACTGGATAAAATATATGATTTGATATAGTCTAAAAAAAATAAAAAAAAATATGTTTTTTTGTAGACATATTTAATGTAATATTATATATTGATTTATTAATGCAAAGATAATTATTAGGAGATTGTGATGAAAGCTGAAATGATTAACCCTTTCATTACCGCAACATTGAATGTTCTTTCTACAATGGCGGGTATTGAAGCCAAAAAAGGCGAAGTATATATTAAACAAGATGATAAAATGGCATACGATATTTCTGGAGTTATTGGCATAGCTGGTAAAATGTCAGGATTTGTTGTGGTGAGCTTTCCTGAAAAGCTTGCATTAGACATTGTGTCTGGTTTTCTTGGTGAGCCTAAAAAAAATATGAGCAAAGATGTTGTAGATGCAATTGGTGAGTTTGTTAATATGATTGCTGGCGGTTCTAAAAGGGTGTTTGCTGAGCAGGGTTATAAATATAACATAGGTATTCCTAATGTTATCACTGGTAAAAACCACACTATTAACAGGCCAAGTAATGTTGTATGTATTGGTGTTAAATTTAAAGTTGGTGAGCAGGAATTTGTTATTGAAGTAGCATTAAAACCTCGTCCAGATGCGGACTAATCATATAAAAGAGTAATTTAATGAAATGTTTTAATAATAGATATAGAGCGGTGATAACAACCGCTCTTTTTTTAATATTTATTTTTTCGGAGAATGTAATGAGTGCACCTATTGAAACAAAACTTGATAATGGCTTGACTGTATTATATGAAAAGGTGCCGGGTGTTAAAGTTGTATCTGTTCAATGCTGGATAAAAACAGGTTCTGTTAATGAAAACGACAAGTTGTCAGGTATATCTCACTTTTTAGAGCATATGCTTTTTAATGGCACTAAAAAATTCAAATCTGGTGAAATAGATGAATATCTTGATGCTAAGGGTGGATATAATAATGCTTTTACAAGCCTTGATGTTACTAATTATTATGTAACAATACCTGCAGATGAAGCAGAAGCAGCTTATGAAGTAGTAAGTGATATGGTATTTAATGCACTTCTTTTGCAGTCAGAGATAGACAGGGAAAAGCCAGTTGTATTACAGGAAATTAATAGAAAGTATGATGACCCATCTTATAAAATGTGGCAGGATTTACAGGCATCGTTATTTGAAGGAACACCTTATGCAAGGCAGGTAATTGGCTCTTCTGAAACTGTAAGTGCTTTTACAAGGCAGGAAATAGTTGATTATTATAACAGCTTTTATCATCCGCAGAATATGACATTAGTTATTGTTGGTGATATTGAAAAGAAACAGGCTCTTGATTTAGCTGCAAAATATTTTAACCAGACAAGAGATGTGCCTGCTGGTAAGCTATATCAGGGAGAAAATAAAGTTACATTTACAAAATCAATAGATAAAAATTTTAAAGCAGATGTAAATGTAGATTATGCTGTATTTTCTTTTCCTACAGGAGCTCAAGATATAAATACAGTATATGCAGAAGAAGTTTTTGCAGAAGTGCTTTCAGGTGGTGAATATTCTCTTTTAAATGAGATTATAAAAAATAAAAATAACACAGCAATTTATGTTACAGACATCGGGCTTTTTAATCACTATAATGGTCTTTTTGGAGCAATGGCTGTTGTGCCTCGCGGCAATGGTGAAAAATTTAGAAATGAAGCTATGGAGATTATAAATAACATTGCTTCTGGCAATATAGAAGAAAGCCGTATAGAAAAAGCAAAAAACAGGCTGAAAAGTAAAAATATTTTTGAAGAAGAAAATGTTTCTTCTCTTGCTCAAAATATAGGTTATGCTTATGTGCTTGATTTTAAAGATTATCATTTAAATTATGAAAATGGTATAGATAAAGTTACAAAAGCAGATATTGTTGCTGCTGCAAAAAAAATGACAAGTGGTCCAATGTATTTTGGCATTACATCAAATGAATAATATATGGTTTGATATAAACATTATTAAGGCGGTAATTATACCGCCTTTTTTATGTAATATAGTTTATCACATAGAGCAAATGGCTATGCTTGTATCAAATAATCTTTACATCTAAACATAGAAGAAAAATAATCTATAATAAATGTCAAGAAAAGTATAATAGATATTTAAAAAGAATAATGGTTATAACCATATACACTTATTATTAATTTCACCAAAGATAAAATGTATCAAGTGTAATGGGTATTTAAAAGGTAACAGTTTAGAGTTATCTAAAAATTTTATACAGCAGTCATTTTGAGCCTGATTTTACAGGCGAAAAATCTAAATTATTCATATTGCAATAGAGTATAACATATTTAGAGTATTTATTTTTAAGATACTTCGCTTATACATCACGCTTTATATAAAACCTAATTTAGCTTAAATTATCTTACAATATTTGCTGCAAGTAAAGATATAATTTAAACTTGATTTGCCTGCCTGCTTATATAGCTTTGTATAATTTTTTTTGGTAAGTCTAGGCATCTTAAAAATTTGTTTCTTTAATTGCAGCAGTCAGCTTCACCATCTTTATTTGGTGGAGTATATCCATCTTTTAAATACTGTTGAACTCTATTATATTCATCATCTATATCTTTATTAGTATTTGGTTTAAAATAATTGATTATAAACATTACAACAATATTTGCTAAAAAACTCGGCACAATTTCATACATATATTTATTTAATCCAGTAAAATACCATGTAAGCATAACTATTGTTCCTACAACCATGCCAGCAAGAGCAGAATACCATGTTGCTTTTCTTGAATAAAGAGCCATAAGCACAACTGGTCCAAATGCTGCACCAAATCCTCCCCATGCAAATGTTACAAGCTGGAATATATTGCTTGACTTATCAAAAGAAAGAATAAGTGCAATAATTGATATTATAAGTACAAATATCCTGCTTACAAACAAAAGCTCTTTACTGCTTGCTTTTGGCTTAATAACATTAGCATAAATATCTTCTGTTAATGTTGATGAGCATACAAGCATCTGAGATGAAATAGTAGACATAATTGCTGCTAAAATTGCAGCTAGAAGCACACCAATAAAATAAGGAGACACAAAATCTCTTATCATATAAATAAGCACTTTTTCTTCATCACCAGTTGGCAGCTCTTTGTATAAAGGTATTCCTAAAAGACCAATAATAACAGCACCCGTAAGTGAAATGAAAACCCAAACCATAGCGATAGTTATAGAGCGTGGAAGAAGTTTAATATTTTTTACACTCATAAATCTAACAAGTATATGCGGCTGTCCAAAATATCCAAGCCCCCATGCAGCACTTGAAATGATAGATAATATTACTGCAATGGCTGCTCCTTGTGGGATAGGATTAAATGTGCCATCTTTTGCAGCAAATGCTTTTGTCATTGTATCTGGGTCAATGCTGTTGTATGCAATAAAAGGAAGAACTACTATTGCAAACACCATAAGCAGTGCTTGAAATAAATCTGTCCAGCATACTGCTAAAAATCCACCTAAAAGTGTATAAAATATCATTACAGCCATACCAAGCACTACTGCTGTTGTATAATCTATATTAAACATAGATTCAAACAGTTTACCTGCACTAACAAGACCAGAAGCAGCATAAACAGTAAAAAATAATAATGTAATAACTGAAGATATAAGCCTTAAAGAATTTGTAGGGTCATTAAACCTTTTGCCAAGGAAAGATGATAATGTCATTGAGCCAGTTTCACCAGTATAAAGTCTAAGCCTTGCAGCAACAAAAATCCAGTTTAAGAATGTTCCAATAATAAGTCCGACAGCTATCCATATTTGGTTCATACCAGCAAGATAAATTGCTCCGGGAAGTCCCATTAAAAGCCATCCACTCATATCACTTGCTTGTGCAGAAAGTGCTGTTACCCAGCTGCCCATACCTCTGCCGCCTAATAAATAGTCTTCTAGTTTACGGGATTTAAAATAAAAATGAATACCCATAAATATTAGTATTAAAAAGTATAGTATAAATGCAGCATAAGTCATCCAGTTATTCATTAAAAACTCCAGTTTATTTATGATTAAGCTATAATACTATCATAATTTTATTGATTATGTAAACAAATTTTTATTCTGACTTATAAACTGGCTCTTAACTAACAGGACAAATGTTACATTTTTAATAAAAAATAAATCTTAATTTAATATAAATCAAGCAATAATTTATTTTCAATAACAATCTCATATGGAGATTTAAAATTTAAGCATGTTTTAGCAGTATTATTATATCTATCTTCATGCTTTTTAAGAGCCTTAATTAATTCATCTTTGGAATAGAATTTATTATTTGCATATAAAATTTTTCCATCCTCTCTATGACTTCTTTCCACCTTTCCATTCTGCCAAGGTGAATAAGGTCTTATTCGTTTAATAGTATATCCTTTCTTTTCAGCTGTCTCTTCAAAATAGCTTTTCTTGTTTGTAACTTCCTTATCATTTACAAACTCATAGCCATTATCCACTTGAATTGTTTTTAGTGGAAAGCCAAATTTACTTTCCAGTTCGTCTAAAAACTTACCTGTTTCAAATGTGCTTTTTTCTTCTACTATTTCTAATACTCTCATTCTGCTGTATTCATCTATCGCTGTTATCTGATAATATTTTTTACCATAGCTGGAAAACATTATACATTCCTGTGGAACATATTTTATATCTATCTGAACCTTGTCGCCTATATACTGACCTGTTATTGGTTCATATCTTGTATAGCTCTTTTTTGACTTGTTTAATGACTTTAAGCCTTTCTTCCTTATCTGCATACACATACTGCCAAAACTACGATTATAACCAATTTCTAGAAGTCTGACATATACCTCCGCATTACCATACAAACCATGCTCGGCATATGTGTTAAATATTAAATCAAGCTCTTCCTTACTATGCTTATTTGGACTGTTTCTTGGTCTACGACTTTTAAAAGATAAACTCTGAACTGTTCCATCATATTTCTTTAAATGCCTGTATACAAACATTCGGTTCACTTGATATTTGCGGGCTGCTTTCGTTGCTCCTTTTTTTAATGCATACTCACATAACCGTTGACGAAATCGCATTTCTTCTGTTATTATCACTTTATTCATTGTGATACCTCTTAGTTTAGTTTAGTTTTTTGCTTAATTTTATACTATATACTAAGAGGTATTTTTTTGTACTTATTTTTGTAACATATGTCTTATACTCTTACATTTTTATTCTGACTTATAAACTGGCAACTTCTAAAAATGTGATAGTTATGTATTAATAATATTTTTAAGTTCTCATAAAATATATCATCAGCCTATTTATAATTAAATAATTTTATAGGATGGTTATTAGTTTGCTTACTTTCAGACGGTTCGTCCTGAGCCTAAAAGGCAAAGTATCTAAAAATAATATAATTTAATATATTATGCACTGCTGTAATAAAAGAATAATTTAGATTTTTCTCCTTTAAAATCAGGCTCAAAATGACTTATAGTGTGAAAACAGTGTGTCAATATTGAGCTTGAAATATAGAGAATTATCTAACAAAAAAGAATAAAAATACAAGATATATTTTCTTACAGTAGTATAAAAATTAATTTCTGCTGTATAGGGGGTTATAATAATTTAATACAAATTGCAAATTTATTAAGACATTATATATATGCTGAATAAATATTTTATTAAATACCTTTTTATATGATAGTATAATATTGATAATCATAAAAAAACCTGCTCATTAAAGCAGGTTTTATATTAAAAAATTAATTTAAAATCACTTATTTAGGCAGTGTATGACATTTTGTACAAGTTTTGCCAGGAGTTTTATTAGGTTTTGGTGTGTTATCATGGCAAGTCCAGCAGAATTTGTGTGCTCCGTTGTTAGCATTAGCACCTTTAATTTCACCTTGTACTTGTATTTTTGTAGCACCTTGTGGTGAACTGTGACAAGAATCGCATTTATTGTTTAATGCTTTAATGTGTGGCTCATGGTTATAGAGAACACCTTTTTGAGTTTGTGGTTTAACATTCCAAGCTTCATTAAGTTTAATTTGAAGTTTGTCAGCTGGAACTGTTTGAGCATAAGCAAGAGCAGCAAATGCAAAAAGAGCAGCCATAGTCAGTAAGATAACTTTTTTCATAATCAATCTCCTTTTCCTTTAGTATATTACACATTAATTATATATACTCTTTTTCATAATATATGTCAATCATAGATTTAATATTTTAAAAGATTAATTTCTTAACTAACAGGACAAATGTTACACTTTTAGTAAAAAATAAATCTTAACTTAATATAAATCAAGCAATAATTTATTTTCAATAACAATCTCATATGGAGATTTAAAATTTAAGCATGTTTTAGCAGTATTATTATATCTATCTTCATGCTGTTTAAGAGCCTTAATTAATTCATCTTTGGAATAGAATTTATTATTTGCATATAAAATTTTTCCATCCTCTCTATGACTTCTTTCCACCTTTCCATTCTGCCAAGGTGAATAAGGTCTTATTCGTTTAATAGTATATCCTTTCTTTTCAGCTGTCTCTTCAAAATAGCTTTTCTTGTTTGTAACTTCCTTATCATTTACAAACTCATAGCCATTATCCACTTGAATTGTTTTTAGTGGAAAGCCAAATTTACTTTCCAGTTCGTCTAAAAACTTACCTGTTTCAAATGTGCTTTTTTCTTCTACTATTTCTAATACTCTCATTCTGCTGTATTCATCTATCGCTGTTATCTGATAATATTTTTTACCATAGCTGGAAAACATTATACATTCCTGTGGAACATATTTTATATCTATCTGAACCTTGTCGCCTATATACTGACCTGTTATTGGTTCATATCTTGTATAGCTCTTTTTTGACTTGTTTAATGACTTTAAGCCTTTCTTCCTTATCTGCATACACATACTGCCAAAACTACGATTATAACCAATTTCTAGAAGTCTGACATATACCTCCGCATTACCATACAAACCATGCTCGGCATATGTGTTAAATATTAAATCAAGCTCTTCTTTACTATGCTTATTTGGACTGTTTCTTGGTCTACGACTTTTAAAAGATAAACTCTGAACTGTTCCATCATATTTCTTTAAATGCCTGTATACAAACATACGGTTCACTTGATATTTGCGGGCTGCTTTCGTTGCTCCTTTTTTTAATGCATACTCACATAACCGTTGACGAAATCGCATTTCTTCTGTTATTATCACTTTATTCATTGTGATACCTCTTAGTTTAGTTTAGTTTTTTGCTTAATTTTATACTATATACTAAGAGGTATTTTTTATACTTATTTTTGTAACATATGTCTCATAATCTTACAAGATTTAATATTTTAAAAGATTAATTTATAAATAATGTTTTATTGTTTTAAAAAACAACAATAGCTGCACAATTATCTTATTTTTACTATATTTTCACCACTTATATCGTATATTGATGAACTGATATTTTGTATAGTGCAGCCTTCAATAAATAATTTTATTTTATCAAAATCTCTAATAATATATGAAATATTGTTTAAAAAATTCTGCCCGCTTTCATTTACACTTGTTGCACTTACTGGAAACCCATGCAGTAATAGTGATTTGCATAATATCTTTTTATTTGGTATTCGGACAGCCACTTTATTATCTTTTTTAAAAATATCTGGCAGGCTTTCATTTGCTTTAATAATAAAAGTTATATATTTATTATAATTTTCGCATATAAATTTGTAATTAGTGCTGTTTAAGCTTTTAAAATCAGCAATTAATTCTGCCTGTTCAAAACTGCCTGCAAGTATTGGAAAAGGTTTATGTTCTGGTCTTTTTTTTATTTTATATATTTCTTGATTTGCTAATATACTAGATATAGAAGCACCAATACCATATATTGTATCAGTTGGGAAAATTAAAGGTATGTTTTCTCTGGCAGAGATATTAAACACTTCTGCCAGATTATCAATATTTTCTTTTAAAACTAACATTAATCAATTAAAGATTTAAGAGTTTCATTATCTTTTGCTATTTTATCAGCCATTTCTTTTCTATAAAGCTCTAATTTTTCATAAAGCAATGTATCATGTAATGCAATAATCTGGCAGGCATAAATAGCTGCATTTTTAGCACCAGCTTTGCCTATTGCCATAGTAGCAACAGGTATTCCACCGGGCATCTGCACAGAAGAAAGCAGACTGTCTAACCCCCCTAAAGTTGTGGAAGCAATAGGCACTGCAACAACTGGCAGGTTAGTTTTTGAAGCAACTACACCAGCTAAATGAGCTGCTGCACCTGCAAAAGCAATAATAACAGATATTCCTTTTGCTTTTGCTGATTTTGTCCATTCTATAGTTTGCTCTGGTGTTCTGTGAGCAGATGAAACTATTACATCACATTCCACACCAAAAAACTTTAATGTATCAATACTTTCTTTTACAATATCAAAATCAGATTTACTACCCATTATTAATCCAACTTTTGCCATGATATTCTCCTATTTATTTAGTCCTTTTTTACCAATATCTTTCCTAAAAGCCATATCTTTAAAAGATATTTTTGCAACACCTTCATAAGCCTTATCAATAGTTGATTTTAAATCTTTGCTGATAGCAGTAACGCAGAGCACTCTGCCGCCGCTTGTTAAAATCCTGTCATTATCTGCTTTTGTCCCTGCATGAAAAACTTTTATATTTTCTATTTTATCAGCATCAGCTATACCGGATATTTCATACCCTGATTTATAATCTTTAGGATAGCCGCCTGAAATTAATATAACACATGCAGCAGTCATATCTTTATTTATAACTTTTACACCATCAAGGCTGCCTTTAGCAGAAGCAGTGAGAGCATCTACAAAGCCACTTTCAATACGGGAAAGCACTACCTGACATTCAGGGTCACCAAATCTGCAGTTAAATTCAACAACTTTTATACTGTCACCATTAATCATAAGACCTGCATAGATTACACCTTTATATATAATGCCACGCCTTTCAAGCTCTTTAATCATTGGATAAGCTATTTTATTAGTTACATGCTCCATTTTTTTGTTGTCGCAAATTGGAGCGGGTGTATATGCTCCCATACCACCTGTATTTGGACCTTTATCATCATCATAAACTCTTTTATGGTCTTGACTTACAGAAAGGGGAATAATATTTTTTCCATCTGTAAAAGCAAGGTATGTAGCTTCTTCGCCATCCATATAATCTTCTATTACAACAACATTATTTTCCGCACCAAATATTTTATCTACAAATATTTCTTTTAAGGCATTCAGTGCTTCTTCTATTGTTGCAGCAACAGTTACACCTTTACCAGCTGCCAGTCCGTCTGCCTTTACAACAATTGGAGCACCTTTTTTATTAACATAAGCTGCAGCCTCATCATAGTTTGTAAATTCTTTATAGTCAGCAGTTGCAATACCTGCATTTTTCATTACATCTTTTGCAAAAGCTTTTGAAGCTTCCATTTGTGCGGCTGCTTTATTAGGTCCAAATATTAAAAGCCCGTCTTTTTCAAAAGCATCTACAATACCGTTTGATAAAGGGTCTTCTGGTCCAACAACTGTTAAATCAATATGGTTTTCTTTAACAAACTTAATTAATGCATTAAAGTCATTAATTTTTATGTTTACATTTTCGCATTTATTTTCGCATGCAGTTCCACCGTTTCCGGGTGCTGCATATATTTTTTCTACTCTGTCGTCCTGGCTTAATTTCCACACTATTGCATGTTCTCTGCCACCTGAACCAATTACAAGTATTTTCATTTTTTTACACCTGTCATATTAATGTCTGAAATGGCGTATGCCTGTAAAAATCATTGCAATATTATGCTCGTTTGCTGCCTGAATAACTTCTTCATCTCTTACAGAGCCGCCAGGGGAAACAATAGCAGTTATTCCATAAGCTGCAGCTGCATCTATATTATCTCTAAATGGGAAGAATGCATCGCTTGACATAACAGCACCTTTCACTGCATCTTTACCAAAAGCCTGCTCAGCTTTCATATATGCAATTTTTGTAGAATCTATACGGCTCATTTGACCAGCACCAACACCAATAGCAGCACTTCCTTTAACATATACAATAGCATTAGATTTAACATGTTTTGCAACTTTCCATGCAAATTCTAATGACTGTAATTCTTCATCAGTTGGTTTGCGTTTAGTAGGGCATGGCAGTGATTTAAAATCATCAAATGAATGTAAATCTCTATCCTGCAGAAGATAGCCTCCTGTAACTTTTTTTACATCATATTCTGAACTTCTGCCGTCAATTTCTTCCATAATCATAATACGGATACTTGGTTTTTTAGAAAGTATCTCTACAGCTTTTTCACTAAAAGATGGCGCAGCTGCTACTTCAACGAATATTTCTGCTATTTTTTTAGCTACATCTTCATCAACTTCTCTGTTTAAACCAAAAATACCACCAAAAGCACTAACAGGATCGCATGCAAGAGCTTTATCGTATGCTTCGCTTAATGTATCAGCTTCAGCAACACCGCAAGGGTTGTTATGTTTGATAATAACACATGCAGGGCGTTTAAATTCTTTTAATAATTCTTCTGCAGAGTTTAAATCTACTATATTATTAAATGAAAGCTCTTTACCATGTTGCTGCTGGGCATAGCATACACCAGTTTCGCTCATTAAAGGTTCTTTATAAAATGCAGAGTCTTGGTGTGGGTTTTCACCATATCTCATAGTTTGTATAAGTCTACCGCCAACAGTAAATTCTTCTCTAAATCTAAGCTGAAATTTTCTGCCTAAATAGTTTGAAATTACAGTATCATATAATGCAGTGTGGCTGTATGCCTTTGCAGCTAAAACACGCCTTGTTTCAATAGATGTAGAGCCTTGCTCTTTAATTTCCTGTAATATCTTTTTATAATCGTGAGGGTGAACTACAATTGTAACATAAGCATGGTTTTTTGCTGCACTTCTTACCATTGCAGGACCACCTATATCTATATTTTCAATAATTTCTTCTAATGTAGATGATGGATTTCCTGCTACTTTTTCAAAAGGGTAGAGGTTTACAGCTACAATATCAATATTTTTAATATCCATTTCTTTTGCTGTTTTTTGATGAGCATCATTATCTCTAATATTTAATATGCCACCATGAACTTTTGGGTGAAGTGTTTTTACTCTGCCATCAAAAATTTCTGGTGAGCCAGTAAATTCAGAAACCTCTGTAACTGGTATACCAGCTTCTTTAATAGCTTTTGCAGTGCCGCCAGTAGATAGCAATTTAATACCAAGGTCATGTAAGCCACGAGCAAATTCTACAATACCTGTTTTGTCTGATACGCTTAATAAGGCGTAATTTGGTTTATTTAGCATTTTTTACCCTCTATAAATATTTAAAAATAAATCAGAAATATCTTATATTATTATAATATAAATTGCAATAACAGATTAGACAGTATTACTTTAATTGTAAAATCTAAAAACTATTGTGATAATTGAAGCAGTTATTTAAGTTTTTATAAAACATATAATTATTTTTTATATTATATCTGGACTTACTCTAAAATTTTTTCATATAAGTCATTTTGAGCCTGATTTTACATGCGAAAAATCTAAATTATATATTGTTGCAGTAATGTATAATATATTTAAATTATCTTCTCTTTTAGATACTTCGCCTTATCACTTTCAGTATGACATGGAAACAGGCTCAATTCTCTTGCTGTATTGATTATATGGCTTATTTGGGTAACTCTGCATTAAAACTCAAAACTTTCCAAATATTCTTTTACAGGGTCACATGCTAACCATTCATCTTTACTCATTTTATCTTCAAAATCTGCATACCCATATGCGGCAGGGTCATCATAAAGCTCCATCTCTCTTGTTTCTATGATAGAGTCTAGTCTATCAGCTGCACTACATTCTATACCACTCTCATCAGGATTTATAGATTTTAAAGTATTTAAAATCTCAAAAGCTTTTGCATATTTTTTTTCATATTTTTCTTTATTAAATTTCCCTCTTTTGCCATGATTAAAGTAAGTGAGATGATAAAGTGCCTTATCAAGTGCTACAGCTAGAAAACTGCATCCCTCATATTCTTCACAGTCGTCATAATCTTCTATCACTTCAATAGGTTCATTAATATTTGCTCCCGCTTTAATTGCTTTATGGAAGTTATCCACATTTGAACGAAGAATTGCTTTTAAAAGCTTTTCATTTGCACTGCTTTGTTTTGTAGGAATAGGAATGTTAAGCTTTACTTTTTTTCTATCAGCAATAAATTCTTTATTTTTCACTTTAGAGAGATCCCAAGTATCAAGATTTTGATTAAATGATTTAGCATAAGAAAACATAAATTTCATATTTTCAACACTTTTTATATCCCATTTAGCTAATGGTTGATTAAATGATAAAGTTTCATAAAACATACCATACATATTTCTAACATTGGATACATTCCAGTTTTCTAAAGGCTGATTAAATTTTTTAGCCTTATAAAACATTTCACTCATATTTGTAACATTGCTTGTATCCCATTTATTTAATGGCTGGTTAAATACATCTGTTTCACCAAACATACCGCCCATATCTCTAACATTGGATACATCCCAGTTTTCTATAGGCTCGTTAAATGATAAAGCTTTATGAAACATTTTACTCATATTTGTAACATTGCTTGTATCCCATTTATTTAATGGCTGGTTAAATACATCTGTTTCACCAAACATACCGCCCATATCTCTAACATTGGATACATCCCAGTTTTCTATAGGCTTGTTAAATGATAAAGCTTTATGAAACATTTTACTCATATTTGTAACATTGCTTGTATCCCATTTATCTAGGGGTTGGTTAAAAGACTGGGCTTCGTAAAACATACCTTTCATACTGCTAACATTACTCATATCCCACTTGTTTAATGGATGGTTAAAGTTTTTAGCATTGTAAAACATATAGTTTGTATTAGTAACTTTACTCATATCCCAATCTTCTATTCCGCTAAAATCTTTCCTTTCACTATCAGAAAAAACAAAACTCATATCTGTAATTAGACTTATATCAATATCTTTTAAATTTATACTTTCATCTTTTACTAAAGCCTTTAACTCATCTCTTTTGTTTGGCTTGTATTTATCACCGCTTTTTAGTTTTTCTAAATCTTTCTTGGTATAGATATAATAAATTGGACTTAATTTTTCAAGATATTCGTCGCTTACTTCTATAAAAATCTTCCAAAGAGGTTCATTATGGATTGTATCATAGTAGATTGCATTTTGTTGAAATATGATTTCGTTTTTTCTTTTGTTTTTACCTATTTTTTCACTTTCTTCCCATATAGAATTTTTACAATTTTTTGCTTTTTCTTCGCTTTCTAAAAGCTCTACAAGAGTTTTTCCACCTGCTTTTTGAATGATTTTGCTTATGCTTTGGCTTTCACTCATTTCTAGTGGCGTTTTTCCCCACTTATTGATAGCATTAACATCAGCTCCTGCATTAATGAGTGCTTTTACAGTGCTTAATTGTTTATCAAAAACCGCAATATGTAATGCTGTTTCATCACGATACATGTCTGTTCTGTATTTATCAACCCTTTCATTGATGTCTTTTATCTTACCGCTCTCTATGACTACTTGTGCAAAACTACTATCAGTATCTACTGCATAGTGTAATAAATTCATTCCTTCAATATTTTTTATATTAGGGTCAGCTCCAATTTCTAAAAGAAAGCGTAAAACCTCAAGCTGCTTAGGCTTTTGCTTTTTGTCTCGATATTCATAATCAGAAACGAGATTAAAAACAAGTGGTTCAAATTTGTGGTCGTATGACATTTTATAATAAAATAAAGTATTTAAATTTGCACCCTTATCCGCTAAAAGCAAAAATAACTTTTTTACTTCTTCTAATTGGTTTTTTTTACTTATACACAAAAGATAAAGCAGGATATTTAAATATTTTTTATCGTGAATAAATTGCAAAATAAACTCATAATATTCATAAGAAAAATATACAGGATGAAGGAATATGAATTGTGCCATTGTCAGCCTATCTCTCCAATGCAGGTTTTTTACGCTTTTAGCTTCTAAAGGTTCTAATAGATATACCCTTTCCATATTCTCATTTTTTACATATTCCTGCCATTCTTTAAAAAACTCATCTTCTGTAGTATGCTTAATTTTACTATCAAAAAGCCATTTAAGCATAGTGTTTTTTTGAATTTCTTTATATATTATGAATTCATTTTGTGTATTTTGCATTTTATTTTTCCCATTTCTTTTTATTAATAAAAAGCATATCTATAATAATTAATGATACCCCAATAGTAATACAGCTGTCTGCCAAATTAAATGCTGGAAAATGGTATGATGAATAGTAAAAGTCAAGAAAATCTACAACTTTTCCCATATATATCCTGTCAATTAAATTGCCTGCTGCACCGCTTAAAATAAGAGCAAATCCTGTATTACCTGCCTTTGATTTTTCTAATGCAAAAATATAAAGTATTATGAATATTGCAATTATTGTTACAGTTACAAAAAATAACTGCCTGTAGTTTTCATTCATATCATGAAGAAAGCTGAAAGCAGCTCCCGGATTTAAAACATATACTATGTTAAAAAACCCATCAATTACAGGCACTGCACTGTAAAGCTCCATTGTTGATTTAATAATATTTTTTGTTATAATATCTGCTGCTAATGGAAGCAGAGTAAAAAACAGCAGATATTTTTTTTTATTAACAATTTCTTGCCATATATTTTTAAGTTTAGCATTAAAACTCATCTATTTTAAAGCCTCCGCACATCTTTGGCATACTTCTATATGAGTTTCATCTTTACCAACAGTATCAGAATGAGTCCAGCATCTGGCACATTTTGGTGCACTGCATGGCTGCACTAATACTTTTATCTGCCCGTCTTCTGACACATAAGCATTTTCAATATTTCCAGTAACAACTACAGCTTTTGAAACAATAAACATTCTTTCAAGACCTTCATCTACTGTTAAATGTTTTGCCATATCTTCACTAACAGAAATGATAACTTCTGCATCAAGCGGATGACCTATGACTTTATCAGCACGGGCAATTTCTAATGCTTTATTAACTTCTTTGCGAACATTAGTTATAATTCCCCACTTATAGTCAATTTTATAATCTTCTACTTTTGGGAAAAATTCTTCAAATACAAATTCTTTTTTATCATTCCATTTTGGCAGATATTCCCATATTTCATCAGCAGTAAAACTTAAAACTGGATTAATTACAACAGCTGTTTCTTTGATTAAAGTAAACATGGCAGTTTGTGCAGAGCGTCTTTCATAAGAATGATTTTTAGACGAATAAGCTCTGTCTTTGATTATATCTAAATAAAATGATGATAAATCATTAATACAGAAGTTTAAAAACCCATGATAAAAGCCATGGAACTGGTATATATTATATGATTCATATATTTTTGCTTTCACAAGCTGCCATCTGCCTAATATGTTTTTATCAAGCTCCATAAGTTTATCATATTCAAGCATATCTTTATCAGGGTCAAAATCATTTAAGTTGCCTAATATGTATCTTGCAGTATTACGGATTTTTCTATAGCTTTCAGTAATGCGTTTAATTATATCTTCAGAAATACGCACATCTTCAGTATAATCTTCTGCGGCAACCCACAGCCTTAATATTTCTGTGCCGTATTTATTAATAATATCCATTGGAGCAATAGTGTTGCCAAGGGATTTAGACATTTTTCTTCCATTGCCGTCTACAACAAACCCATGAGTTAATACTTCATCAAATGGTGGCACACCTCTTGTTGCCATACTTTCTAAAATAGAGCTTTGGAACCAGCCTCTATGCTGGTCGCTTCCTTCTAAATACATATTAGCTCGTTTGCCAAGTTCTGGGCGTTTTTCGCATACTGCTGCATGGCTTGTTCCTGAATCAAACCATACATCAAGAATATCTTTTTCTTTTTTAAGATGTGTAGAGCCACATTTATGACATTTTGTTATACCATTTAAGAAAAATGCTTCATCATGTTCAAACCATGCATCAGCACCTTCTTTTTCAAATGCTTCTACTGTTGTCTTTTCTATTTCATCATTAAATATTATTTCACCGCAGTCATGGCATGTAATAAATGCAATAGGTACACCCCATAATCTTTGACGGGAAATACACCAGTCAGGGCGGTTTTCAATCATAGATTGAATCCTGTTCTGTCCCCATGAAGGTATCCATTTGACTTTATTTTTTACAGCATCAAGAGTGCGTTCTCTTAGGCTGTTTTCACTCATAGAAATAAACCATTGTGGAGTTGCACGGAAAATAACAGGTTTTTTACATCTCCAGCAGTGTGGATATGAGTGAGATATATCATTTTGAGCAAGCAGTGAGCCATGTTTCTGCATATATGCAACTATTTCTTTATTAGCTTTATTAATATTCATTCCGTCAAATATACCAACATTTCTTAATATACCATTATCATCAACTGGAGATAATATATCTAAATTATAACGAAGTCCTGTTTCATAGTCGTCCTGTCCATGTCCTGGTGCAGTATGGACAAGACCAGTGCCAGCGTCAAGAGTAACATAGTCAGCTAAAACTATCACAGAGTTTCTTTCATAAAATGGGTGGCGTGCATTAAGATATTCAAGCTCTGAACCTTTAACTGTTTTTACTTCATCATATCCTGCGATTTTGAATGTTTCCGCTAAATTTTCAAGCATTTCTTTTGCAGCTATAATATATTCACCTGTTGATAAGTTACTGTTTTCTGTTTCATTTATCTTAATAATGGAATATTCATAATCTCTGTTTACAGCTATTGCCACATTGGCAGGCAGAGTCCATGGGGTAGTGGTCCATATAACAGCAGATATTTCACCGCTGATACCAAGCTTATTTTTTGCATTATCATCAAGTGGAAATTTTACAAAAACAGATGTAGATGTGTGGTCAGCATACTCAACTTCTGCTTCTGCAAGGGCAGTAACACATGAATGGCACCAGTAAACAGGCTTAGACCCTTTATATACTTCGCCTTTTTTATAACATTTATAAAGTTCAGCAAGAGTTGTTGCTTCATATTCAAAATCCATAGTGATATATGGTTTATCCCATACACCAAAAATACCAAGCCTTTTAAAATCAGTTCTCTGTATATCAATATATTTGCCTGCATAGTTTCTGCATACTTTACGGATTTGTGCAACAGTCATATCTTTTTTCTTTTCACCTAACTCTTGGTCAACTTTTAGCTCAATTGGCAGACCATGGCAGTCCCAACCGGGAACATAAGGTGATTTAAAACCCTGTCCAGTTTTGATTTTTATGATGAAGTCTTTTAATATTTTATTTAAAGCTGTTCCAATATGAATACTACCATTAGCATAAGGAGGACCATCATGCAGAATGTATTCAGGACATCCATTTCTTGAGTGCTGTATTTTATCATATACATTATTTTCTTCCCATTTTTGCAGTCTTTTAGGTTCCTGTTCAGCAAGGTTTGCTTTCATAGGAAACTCTGTCTTAGGTAAATTAAGAGTATTTTTGTAATTTGTCATTATATATTCTCCTTAAAACAATAACAAAGGTAAAATTATAGAAGTATATTTTTACCATTTTATTATATTATAATCAAGGCTTTTTATATGTCATCCAAAAATTTTAAAATGATGTAAAAAAATATATTGACAATATAAAAAAGTTTTGTTATATATACTTTCCCTTGATACAGAAGCTGCTGATATTCTTGGTTTAATATAGAAAGATGTGGCTTTAATATTGTTTTAAGAATTTTTATATAAAGTTTTGAGTAACTTATTTAAAAAAGTTCTTGACAATAATGAAAAAAAGTATTAGGTTATGTGACCCTGTTTATATTTAAGGGATTATGTATTGACAATAGAATAGGTTAAATTGTGATAGACAGCTTAAGTAATTAGTTAGGTAAGAATTTTTTTGGAATACAATAATTTGTATGGAGAGTTTGATCCTGGCTCAGAACGAACGCTGGCGGCGTGCTTAACACATGCAAGTCAGGGAGAAAGTCTCTTCGGGGATGATTAAACCGGCGCACGGGTGAGTAACACGTGAGTGACCTGCCTTTTAGACTGGAACAACTTACCGAAAGGTGAGCTAATGCCGGATGAGTTATATAAGTGCATGTTTATATAGGAAAAGTTGGGGAGACCTGACGCTGAAAGATGGACTCGCGTCCCATTAGCTAGTTGGTAGGGTAATGGCCTACCAAGGCGACGATGGGTAGCCGGCCTGAGAGGGTGGCCGGCCACACTGGGACTGAGACACGGCCCAGACTCCTACGGGAGGCAGCAGTGGGGAATTTTGCGCAATGCTCGTAAGAGTGACGCAGCGACGCCGCGTGAATGACGAAGGCCTTCGGGTCGTAAAGTTCTTTCGACAGGGAAGAAAATGCCTATAAGTAACTGTGTATGTATT